>CAZSZO010000008.1:0-119396 GCA_964611125.1 uncultured Phycisphaeraceae bacterium
TCCACCTCGGATGCTCCATCATCCTCATCAAACAGGTTTACGGATAGGCTCTAGTCTCCAAAGGCCTTCTGGACAGATCCGAGTGCTTCGACGGCTGAAGGAAGTGCGGGCGTGCCACCCGTGCCACCTAGGTCTCGGCTCGGCGAGACCTCGGTGCTCTGGGGCGGGCGAGTCTCACGCCGGTGTGCCTGAGCGTAGAATGCAGCTCGTGGTCCCCACGACTGCCCATGCGCAAGCGGATAAAGCGACGCGAAGCGCCGGATCAGGTTCGCGTCGTCACGTTCTCGAGAGAGCGAGGGATGTGATGGAGCAAGGCTGCGTATATCATGAAGAACTGCCGGCGAGGTGCGCGGTTCGCCGGACACTGAGGTCTCGCCGAGCCGAGACCTCAGTGGCACGACGAGCACGCAACTTAGTGCCACCCCGCCAGGGGCGGAGGCCAAGGCAACCACTAATGACCGACAACCTACCAAATGCAATCTGGGCACAGTTATTGAAGCGTATGAAGTCGCTCAAGCAAAGGGCGACGGTTCGCATCTTTGAAGGAGATCCGACAAGAGCAATGTGTGGATTCAAGCCATCCGCTCCTTACATCGTTATTCTCGATGCGTCCGATACTTACGTCAGCGTATACGTGCGTCGCACACGAAAACCAAGGGCCGGTCTTGTCGTGTGCGAAGTTGTGAGTGAACACATCAGGGACGCCATCCAAGTTGTTGAAGCCATCGAGCATTCAGTCCAATCTGTAGCGAGATGGCAATTGGACCACCCGACCTTCTCGGAACGCGAAGCATTTCGACGCATTTGGCGAAACGCCGAACAGGAAGGGCCATTTCCGTGAGTATCACAGAGCGCGGGCGTGCCACCAGTGGCACGACGAGCGCGCAACTTAGTGCCACCCTGCCTCGATCCAAAGCGTGTTCGCACTGTGACCAGTTATCCAGTAAACACACCCAAGAACCCATGAGCAACATTGACGCCGAAATCACCAATAGACTACTGATGGTTTGGCGTGCAATGGAGCAACAGCCAGAGGCGTTGTTGCCATTTGCCAAGACGAACGAGAACGCCAAGGAACAATTGAGAATTCTACTATCTATGATTACGTGCAATGAGCCAGCACTGGCTTACGACGTGATAATATATTCTATAGAAGGCGGCGGGTTTGTGTTTTCTGGGGCTGTTGCATTAGCATTGCTTGAGCTCGGATTGTTGTTTGGCTACAAGACCAATCGGGACATTGATGCGATCTTTAAGCGCGAGGATTTTCCCGACTTTCTGACGTAGGGCGGGATGTCGCACAATTCGTGCCACACCAGGCGGCTCGGAGACTTGTGTGTCCCCGTTTGAGCCCGGGCTGGAATCGTCGCCCTTCGCCCCCATCCCGTTAACCCACCGATCCGTCGCGGCTGATGAGGACGCCAACAGGACTGTGCGGGGGCAAGAAGTGGCAGGAAATCGCAGTTGAGGAAGTGACCTGGTATCGGCTTCGCGGGGGGGATAAACCTTCACCAGTATGGTGGAGGTGACCCGATCGATGGCTCTGACCCTCCGGGTCTTTGGTGGTGGGGCGGCGAGCCCTCGACGTCGCGGCTGTTCATCCCGATGCGGACGGCCGTGGTCAAACCGCCGGTTCGCCTTCCGGTTCGCCCGCCGGTTCGGCCTCCGGCGCCGGCTCCGGCAGCAGCGGGATCTCGAACCACACCGTCGTCCCCTTCTGCCAGACCGATTCGATGCCCACGCGTCCTTCCAGGGCCTTCACAGCGTGCTTGACGATCGCCAGCCCGAGCCCGGTGCCGCGCCGCTGCGGCCGACCGGGCGCCGTCGATCCCCCCGTTCCGGTGCGGGCCCCGTCAACCTGATAGAACCGCTCGAAGACCCGCTCCTGCTGCTCGATGGGGATGCCGATCCCCTCGTCGCTCACGTCAAGCCGCAGCCAGTGGGTCTCACTTGCCGCCAACCCCGTCGCCCGCCGCTTGGGGTCCGCCGCGCCGTTGGCCGCTCCCGCCGGTTCGCCCTCTCCCGCGCTCTCAGCCCCGCCCGGCGGGTGTGAGAGGAGTCGCCCCCGCACCTGGATGGTCGTCCCCTCGCGGCCAAACTTGGTCGCGTTGTCCACCAGGTTCCGCACAATCAGCAGCAGCAACTTGGGGTCGCTCAAGCAGGCCCGGGTCATGAGCTCGCTCGCCCACGAGATCTCCAGCCGCAGGCTCCGCTGCGCCAGGATCTGCTCGAAGCTCTCGTGCAGCACCGCCTCCATCTCCTCCCAGTCGACCCGTGCGGGGCGGACGGGCATATCGGGCGTCTCCAGCCGCGACAGGTCCATCAGGTCGCGCGTCATGTCCTCCAGCCGCTGGCAGTGGTTGGTGATCATCGTCAGCAGCCGGTCGCGCAGGGCCGGTTCGTCCTTGCCGCCGTCGATCAGCGTCTCGGTCGCCGCCTTGATCGCCGCCACCGGCGTGCGCAGCTCGTGGCTGGCGTTGGCGACAAAGTCGGTGCGGAACTGCACCGCCTGGGCCAGCTCCGTCACATCGCGCAGCACCAGCACCACGCCGAAGACGCCCTCGCCCCACGCCGGCGGGAGCGGCGCCGCGCTCACCTGGAAGGTCCGCGGACCTGTCAGCGTCATCATCGGCACCTGCCCGAAGCCCGGCTGCCCTGCGTGCGCCGCGGCGTGCATCCGCAGCACCTCCTGACGCGTGAAGAGCTCGCGCACGTTCCGCCCCAGCAGGGTTCCATGCGGAATGCCCAGCATCCGCTCCGCCGCGCGGTTGCACAGCAGCACATCGTCGCGATCGTCAGTCACCAGCACGGGCTCGGCGAGGCTGTCGATCAGCGACTCGAGATTGCGCGTCTTCTTGGCCAGCTCCTTGAGCTGGGCCGCCTGCAGGCGCCCAAGCTCCCTCACCGCCAGTTCGAGCGAGTCCAGCTCGTCGGCCACCACCTCGCGGACGCGGGCCGAATCCTCGGGCCCCTCGCTCAGCAGCGTGCGGGCCAGTTGCTCGAGCCCCGCCACCTGGCGGGCCCGCGCCCGGGCGACCAGGAGCGTCAGCATCGAGCCCGCGCAGGCGCCCACCACGGCGCCCGCCGCGACCCAGCGCAGATCGGCGGTGAGCCAGGCGACCACCACCGCGCCGGGGACCACCACCCAGGGCGCGAGGACCAGCACGGGAAGGTCTCGCCGGAGCATCGTTTGTGAGCGTATGGAGACCGGGCCTCTGAAGTGGGGGCGGCCGGCGTCGGGCGATATCGTGCTCAGGCCATCGGCTGGGGCGACTCGGCGGTCTCGGTGAGCTGGTAGCCCACGCCGCGGATCGTGCGGATCATGCCGCCGGCGTGACCGAGCTTCTTGCGAATCGCGGCGATGTGCACATCGATGGTGCGGGTCGTGATCACGATCCCCGGGCCCATGACGCGGGAAATGAGGTCATTGCGCGACAGCACCCGCCCGGGGAACTGCAGCAGCGCCACCAGCAGCTTGAACTCGGTGAGCGTGAGCTTGATCTCCTGCCCATCCACCGTGATGCGGTGGGCGGCCAGATCGGCCCCGACCGGCCCGACCAGGACCTGATCCGTCTCGCGCGGGGCCGCCGTCGCGGTGCGCCGCATCAGCGCCTCGACGCGAGCCAGCAGGACCTTCATCGAAAACGGCTTGGTGATGTAGTCGTCGGCGCCCAAGGTGAGCCCGGCGACCTGATTCTCTTCGGTGGCCTTCGCCGTGACCATCAAGACAGGAAGCGAGGCGGTGGCGGGCTCAGTGCGGACCGCTCGAATCAGGTCTTCACCTGTGAGACCCGGTAGCATCAGATCCAAAACCACCACATCTGGTGGGTTTTGCGAGATCATGGACAGCGCTGCTCGTCCATCGTGGACGAGTTCGACGTCGTAACCGGCCTTTCGGAGGTTGATCCCCATGATATCGGCCAGATCGCGTTCGTCTTCGACGATCAGGATGCGTTTGGCGACAGGCATGTGCTGGTCCGTAAAGGCTTGACACAACAGGGTTTGTGAACGACCGTGGGCGGTTGGAGCGGCGCGGGGCAGGGAGGCCAATTCCAATTGTTAAGAGGGTAGCATGAGGTGTGGACGGACCGGGAGCGACTGGCGCAAAACTCTCGTGAACGCTGTTTCCTTCGGGGCGGCAGCGTGAAAAGATGGGGGAGGGGTGGGATCGCGGCCGATGAATCGACAGGCTGGGTTTGCGTTTGCTAATCGGGTTGCTATGATTGCCCCCGCCCGAATTCCGGGCATGTCCGTTCAAGCCTCCCAGAATTGCAGAAGAGTGCAGCCCGCGTGCGGAAAATGGTCCGAAAAGTACCGGAGGCCGCGGCTCCGGGTCGAAGGTTTGCAAGAGCTAGCTAGCTTTCCGGTTCGGGCGTGTGGGTCACGCCCGGGCAGAAGAGACTCCGGATGGTGGGCCCAGGTGGGGCGCCGGCGGAGCAACAGCAACGGGTGGGACGCGACGAGACGGGCGTTCCGACAGCAAGTCATTCGTCTCAACATGCAAGGAGTCTCAGAATGAGCAAGACCAAGGCTTTGTTCGTGCTGGCTGGGGGCATCTTCAGCCTCGCCGCGCCCGCCATGGCCGACCAGAATGCGGTCAGCCGGGACGAGGTCCGCGCGATTGTCGCCGAGATGATGGCCGATGCTGAGTCCCGCAGCAGCCTGCTGCAGGGCGGCGGCACCGCCGGTCGCGACGACAAGGGCTTCTTCCTCGCCAGCAGCGACGGCAACTACCGCCTGAACGTGGGCGGCTTCACGCAGTTCCGGTACATCCTGAACTTCCGTGATGACGAGGGCGCCGACGGCAACCCCGGCACCGGCAACCCCAACGAGTTCGAGCCCGGCTTCCAGTTCAACCGCGTCCGCCTTGAGTTCAAGGGCCACGTGATCACCCCGGACCTGAAGTTCGCGGTGACCAACGACTTCTCGAACAGCCGCGATGGCACCTCGGGCCTCAAGGACGCCTGGTTCGACTACTCCTTCGGCGGCGGCATCTACGTGAAGGGCGGCCAGTTCAAGCTGCCGTTCCTCCGCGAGGAGACGATCAGCGACGTCAACCAGCTCTCGGTTGAGCGTTCGCAGGTCAACTCGCTCTTCACCCAGGACCGCAGCCAGGGCGTCGAGGTGGGCTACCGCGATGAGCAGTTCCGGGCCATCTTCGCATTCAGCGACGGCCTCGACAGCGACAACTCCCCGTTCAACGGCGGCGGCATCGGCAACAGCGGCGAGGCCGACTACGGCCTGACCTTCCGCGCTGAGTACAACTTCGCCGGTTCGGTCAAGACCCTGCAGGACTTCACCAGCAACCCCGACGGCGAGACGGCCGCGATGATCGGCGCCGCGGTGCACTTCCAGCAGAGCCCCAACACCCAGCTCAACACCGACGTTGACACCAACTACCTCAGCTACACCGTCGACTTCCAGTTCGAGTCGGGCGGCTTCAACGCCTTTGCCGCGTTCGTGGGCACCAACGTCCGCGAGCGCCCCGACAACGTGACCCCCTCTGAGGACCGCGAGGCCAATGACTTCGGCGTCGTTGTCCAGGCTGGCTACCGCTTCGACAAGTTCGAGCCCTTCGCCCGCTACGATGGCATCTTCCTCGATGACGACGTCGAGACCGGCCGCACCGGCGTGGCCGCTGGTGATCAGGACCTCAACTTCCTGACCTTCGGCGTGAACTACTACTTCGCCGGTCCGGCTGCGAAGTTCACCGTCGACGCCGTGTGGGCGTTCGAGGCCACCAACCAGATCCCCATCACCCCCGGCATCCCCGTCGGCCTCGGCCGCAGCTTCAACGGCAACAGCACCGCGCTGCTGTCCTCTGCCGAGGATGATCAGGTCACCGTCCGCTTCCAGTTCCAGCTCATGTTCTGATCGATCCGGGTTCGCCCGATCGACCGGTCCAGAGCCTGACCTTGCATGACCCGACCGCCCGGCTTCCATCGGAGCCGGGCGGTTTTGCTTTTGGCGAGGTTTCTGCAGGCGCCCGCCGCGAGGCCGCTCGACGCGACCCACGCCGACCCACGCCGGACCCCGCGGCCCCGGGCCCTCGCCATCATCCCCTGCGGAGCACCTTCTGCAGCATCTTCCGCCCGTAGCTGAGCAGCACGCGCGAGTCCTGCGGCGCCAGGATCCGGTACAGGGCCGCGCACGCCACCATGCTCAGCAGCGAGCCCACCACCGCCTGCGGGATGTACGCCGAGGTGAGCCAGCGGGTCATGAACGGCAGGTACTCGCGATCGGCCGGCAGCAGCCAGGCGACGCCGGCGTACACGCCCACGACGCCCACCAGCCCCACGAGCACCGGCGCCGCGAGCAGCCCAAGCACATCGCGCAGCGTGCCCCCCAGCGGCCGCACGGCCATGTAGGGGTCGAGCACGCCGATGATCGCGTACGCCACGGTCACCGCGATCGCCACGGCCACCCCGGATTGCCCCACGCTCGCCGCGATCCCCACCGAAGTGAGCACGATGACCGTGTGCACCACGTGCATGAACAGCGCCAGCGTGTAGCGCCCCTGGGCCTGCATCAGGCTCTTGCTCGAAGGCCACACCACCACGAAGGCCATCGCCACCGACAGCACCTGCATGACCCCCACCGAGCCCGCCCACTTGGGGCTGCAGACCGTCCGCACCGCCGGCTCGGCGAGCACCGCCTGCAGGAAGCACGCCGGGACCGCCAGCATGTTGAGCAGGCGGGCCGACGACAGAAACGCCGAGCGCAGCCGCAGCGGTGAGTCCTGCAGGTTGCTCAGCACCGGGAAGATGACCGAGGCGATGTTCTGCGTGAGCAGCACGGCGGTCATCAGCGACAGATTGAACGCGAAGGAATAGAGCCCGACCGACTCCTTGTCGAAGCGCCAGCCCATGATCCACAGCGGCCCCTGCGTGATGAACTGCCCCACCATGTGCGAGGAGAACAGCTTGGCCGAGTTGGGCCACAGGTGGCCCCACAGCCGCAGCCGCGGGCGTGGGGGAAACACCGAGCCCGCCAGCCACCACATGCACACGCAGCGGTACGCGGCATAGACCGGGATCGGCGCCGTGAGGGCGTACGCGCCCCACTCCGCATGCCCGGCGTGCTTGATCGCCAGCGCCACGCCCAGTTGCGTCAGCAAAAGACCGGTGGCCCGGGTGAACTCGATCACCGCCAGGGCCTTGAAGCGCAACTGGCTCTGCAGGCGGGCCTCGGGCACGATTGCCAGCCCCAGCGGCAGCGCCGCCAGCGCCAGGATCAGCAGCAGGTTCACCATCTCGTCGCTGCGCCACCACCACCCCGCCAGCGGCGCCGCGGCGGCGGTGATGCTCATCGCCAGCACGCCCAGCCCCACCGAGAGCCAGAACGCCGGCAGATCCCACGCCTGCTGGCGGGTGCGCCGCTGAATGAGCACCTCGCGCAGCCCCGGCTGCTGCAGGAAGTTACTGAACGCCGCGAGGCTCAGGGCCAACGCCACCTCCCCCGAATGCTCGGGTGAGATCAGGTGGGTCATGGCGATCGTGCCGAAAAGGCTGATGACCTTGTAGCCCAGCGACTGAGCCAGCAGCCAGACCATCCCCGCCGAGGCCCGCTGCGCAAGCGCGCCGTCATCGGCCCCGGCGACCGGTGGTGAACCCGGCGCGGCTGGCCCGGGCGGATCCCCGCCGCCCGCCGAAGCGGTGGGTGGAGCGGGGGGGGCGGGGGGGAGCGCCGCACTGGTTGGCGTGACGGCCTGCGACGACAAAACCGAGGCTCCTGCGATCGGCTCGGCGGTCGGCCCGGCGCGTCGCGCGGGCCGTGGGGCGCGGCCCTGAGATGGAGTCTACGCGCCGCATGGGCGGCGGTCGGGCCCGATGGACCATTCGCGCCCAGCGACGCGCCCGCTGAACCGCGCTCGCGGCCCGGGCGAACTGGGAAATCCCGCGGGGCCCCGATAACCACGATAACCACGGGCGAGCGCCCGCCCGGGCCGAGGAACGATTCAGATCGACCCGGCCTTCAGTTCCGCCGCGAGCTCCCGCATCAGGGCCGGTGAGGGGGGCCCGGCGGGTTTCAGCGGGGGCAGCAGCGACTCGATTTCAGACAGGCGGCTGCCGCCGCGGGCCCGCATCGCGCGGAAGAGCTTGTAGACCGGCCACGGTGCGGGGCGGCGGGCCGACCATTGCCCCGGGATCGCGGCATACCCCGCCGCGAGGCCCGAGATCGCCGGCCACAGATACCCGCGGGCGAGGGCATTGCGGAGCTGCAGGGCGCTCGACGCCGCCCATTGCACGGGCAGGAACCACAGCGGGCAGTTGAACCAGGGCAGCAGGACGTGATTGCGGGCGTTAAAGCGGTACTGGCGTGCGTAGCTGCGCTTGGGGGACTCAAAGTGATGCAGCGGAGGAGCGGTCCCGAGGCGGGTGAACGAGCCCGCCGCGAGCATGCGCATGCAGTACTCGGGCTCCTCGTTCTGGTGCACCAGTTGCCGCTTGTAGCCGCCCAGGGCCAGAAAAAGGTCGCGCCTGAGGGCGTGGGCGGTTCCACGATAGTGGGCGGCGCACCAGATGTGCTCGCCATCTGGCGCCTGCTGGATGACTTTCTGCGAAAACTGCACGTCAATGTGCGGCATGGCCACCGCCCCGATCCGCGGGTGCGCGCCCATCTCGGCCAGCGTGTGGCGGATCGTCCGCGGATCGGTGTACGCGCCGTCATCATCGATCGAGAACAGCACCGGCGCCAAGGCCAGGGCCGCGCCCTCGTTGCGCCGGTGGATGTACCCCATGGACTGCTCGTGCCGAACCACCCGAACCGAGGGGAACTCCGCCCGGACCATGTCTGAGGTTCCGTCGTCGGAGCCGTCGTCGATCACCAGGACCTCGATCGCGCCCTCCTGCAGCAGGCAGGAGGCGACGGCCCGGCGGAGGTCCTCGCGCCGGTTCTTTGTGGTGATCAGGATGGAGGCTTCGAGCGGCAAGGGGCGGATGATAATCGGCCCGGGACCTCCGCCGCTGAAGGGTGAAGGCCGTTGATGGCCGGCGCGGCGGTCACTTCGCCGGGTCGGCCGGCGCGGCCGGCGGCGCCGCGGCGGGCGCGGGGCGCACCAGCCAAAGCTCGCGCAGCACCGCGAGCAGCTCGCGGCCGCGGGCGTCATCAGGCTTGGTGAGGCGGGTCATGCCCTCGATGCCCTCGCGGATCCAGTCGCCGCGATCGTGCTGGCGGCCCAGATAGGCGACCAGCAGGGGCCCATCAGCCCCCAGGCCGGTATCGGGCTTCTGGAGCTCGGCGCGGATGCGCGAGACGATCTCCTCAGCCCGTGCGCGCGGAGGCAGCAGGTTGGGCCCGTATTTGACGGGGATGAGCTCGGGGTGCTCAGCGAGAATGGTCCGCAGCCCGGAGGCCGACGAGACCAGCAGGCCCGCGCCCAGCTGGGCGTGGGTGCGCCCGACCTGGGCCATCAGGTCCTCAGGCTTCACGATCAGGGCCAGGGCGAAGGCGCCCTCGGCGTTGAAGAACTCACCGGCGGCCATGCGGGCTTCGCCCTCGCCCATATTGCGGGCGTAGGCGTCGTTGAGGTTCTCGGGGTTGACCTTGAAGGTCGAGATCCGGGCCTCGAGGCGGTTGAGCAGGTCGAGGACCGATTCATCGGCGCCGGGCGCCTTTGCGGGCCCAGCGCCCGGCGGGGTGGGGGTGGCTGCGGGCCTGTCTTTGGGGTCGTTGGCAGCGGCGGGGGCGGTGGGGTCGTTGGCAGCGGTGGGGGCGGTAGGGGCGGTAGGGGCGGGGGGAGTGGCGGTGGAGGCGCCATCGGAGTTGTCACCCTTGAGGCGGGCCCGCAACTGGTCGAGCTGCGTCAGCCACTCGGGGCGTGGCGCGGGGGCCTTGGCGCCTGCGGCGCCGGGCGGAAGGGGCTTGCCATCGGGCCCGGTCTTGGGGGCTGAGGTGGGCGCCGCGCCGGGGCTGGGCGGGGGAGGGGACGAGGAGCCCGCTGCGCCGGGGGCCGCGGGGGCCCGCTGGTCGATGGCGCGATTCAGGCCCTCGACGACGATCTGGTACGACGGGTTGCTCGGCTGCAGCCGCTGGTCGATGGGGCGCGCCAGGCTCGCCGAGGGCTCGAGGGGCGCACCTTCGCGCGGGGCGACGGCCGAGGGGGGCAGCACGCCGAAGGCGCGGCGCTCCAGGCCCGTCAGGCTCGAGGCGTTGGGGTTGTTCCCGGGCCCGCCGCTCGGACCGGCGCCGCTACCGCCGGCGCGCGTGTCGACGCCGCTCGAGAGCGGTGTGCTCGTGATCCCCAGCAGGGGTGAGGCCGTCACCGCCACCCGCCCGCCCTGCTGGTCGCCGGCGTAGCCCAGAATCGTGGGCAGCAGCGCGGCGTTGGATTGATACTGTGAGATCGAGCGCAGGCTCGAGACCGTCGCGCTCCCCAGCCCGCGGGCCTCGGGGAGCGGTTGCAGCGCAGTGTTGCCCGTCGCGATCGCGCCCGGGCGATCAATGAACAGCGAGTTCACGCTCGCGGCGGAGATCCGCCCCCCTCCGCCCCCTCCACCAGAGAGCCCGGCCTGGAACTGCAGGGCGTCCGATGAGCGGATGCCGGGCGTCGAGGCCAGCGCCGAGCCGAGGGCGTCGCGCCGGAAAGAAAACAGCGTGTTGGTGCCGCCCAGGCTGCCGCCAAAATCGTCGGTGGAGCGATACCCAACGGAGCCGCGGAACGACCGGCCCCCGCCGGCCCGCCCTTCGATGATCTGGTTGTTGAAGCGGATCTGCGACTCGAGATCCTTCACCTGGGTGTTAACGCGGCCCTGAGTGGAGAGGTTCTTGTCAAGGGCCCGCCCGTCGCCCAGGGCGTTCTGGCCCAGCGCGGCGCCGGTGAGCAGCGCCTGACCGGCCACGGCCGCCAGCACGACAGCAGGAAGACGCCGGGCGGGACGGAGGTTTGAACTCAAAGCGTGCTGGCGCGGCATAGCGGGCTCCCCAATCGCGGACTATCGGCATTGTACGTTGCCGGGGTGAGGTGGGGTCGCGCAGGTTCCGGGGGGGGCGGCCGCCTCAGATGAACAGCCCCGCGACGCTCGCGGTCAGTTGCGTCGCCAAGGCGCCCCCGAGCATGGCCCGCAGGGCCAGGCGGGCGATGTCCTTGCGCCGGGCTGGCGCCAGCACCGAGAGCCCGCCGATCTGGATCGCGATCGACGCGAAGTTGGCGAAGCCGCAGAGCGCATACGCCCCGATCTGCCCGGCCCGGTCGGAGATCGCCCCCGGCGCCCCGTCGCGGGCCGCCTGCAGGGCCTCGGACAGGTGCAGGTAGGCGACGAACTCGGTCAGCACGAGCTTCTCGCCCATGAGCCCGCCGATGAAGGTCGCGTCCCGCCACGGGACGCCCATCGTCCACGCCAGCGGCGCGAGCACCTGCCCCAGGATCACCTGGAGCGACAGGCCGTGCGTCATGCCCCGCTCGACCATCCACGCCTTCACCGGCTCCACTTCGCCAAGGGCCGCCAGCGGCCAGTCGAGCAGCGCCAGCAGCGAAATGAACGCGATCAGCATCGCGGCGATGTTGGCCGCGAGACGCAGACCCGTGCTCGCCCCGCTCGCCGCGGCGTCGAAGACATTGGCGTGGTCCTCGGCGCTGGCGCCCTTGAGGGCCTCAGGGTCCTCAGGGGGCGGCGCCTCGGTCTCGGGCAGGATGATGCGGGCGATGACGAACGCCGCGGGGGCGCTCATCACGCTCGCGGCGATCAGGTGCTTGGCGAACAGCGTGCGCGCGGCTTCGTCGGTCCCGCCCAGCATCAGCACATAGGCCCCGAGCACCGACCCCGCGATGTGCGCAAAGCCGCCCAGCATGATCAGCATCAGCTGCGCCTGCGTCATCCCCGCGATCAGCGGCCGGATCGTCAGCGGCGCCTCGGTCTGGCCGATGAAAACGTTGGCGGCCATGCACATCGCCTCGGCGCCGGTCACGCCCAAGGTGCGGCGGAGCACCCACGCCAGGGCCGAGACGATCCGCTGCATCACCCCCAGGTGATAGAGCACGCTCATGAGCGCGGAGAAGAAGATCACGATCGGCAGCACCTTGACCGCGAAGATGAAGCCCCATGGCCCGCGGTCATCCAGCAGCGCGCTGCCGAAGACGAACTGCGTCCCCTGAGCCGAGCGGCTGATCACCTGGTTGACGAACCAGCCCAGCAGCTCGAAGATGTCCTTCACCAGCGGGGCCCGCAGGATCAGCGCGGCCAGGGCCGTCTGCACCGCCAGGCCGACGCCCACCAGCCGCCAGGAGATGCGGGCCCGGTTGGTGGAGAGGGCCACGGCCAGCAGCACCATCACGGCGACGCCGAGAAGACCAACAAAGCGATCCATCGGGGGGCTCCGGGGGGCGGGGAGGCGGGGCGTCAGGCATGCCCGCGCGGGCGATGGGCCGAGGATACTGACCCCCGACCATTCGCGACGCTCGGAAATCCCTGGTGGGCTTCGACGCCCCTTCCTCTCGGCCAAGCCCGGCCGGCTCAGCCCGCCAGCACCCGGGCCATCAGCCCGGCGCACCGCTCCAGCAGCGCGGCCACTTCGCCTTCCTTGGGCCCGCGCTCACCCTCGGGCAGCGACGGCAGATTGATGCGGACGTTGCAGGCGCCCGACCGCGCCGCGGCCTCGGCGAGGATCGCCGCGACCTCCAGATCGCTCCGCAGGTGACGATTCGAGGCGCCCACCAGCGAGGCCAGCAGGGCCAGCATGTCGGCGCACGCCGCGACCGACGCCAGGGGGACCTGCACGCTCGCGAGCGCGGCGCCCGGCAGCTCGCTCTGGCGGCGCGGGTCGGTTTCAGGGAGGCGCTGGAGCTCGTTGAGCAGGCCGTATGCCGCGCCGTC
The DNA here is from genome assembly GCA_964611125.1 of uncultured Phycisphaeraceae bacterium. Classification (GTDB taxonomy): domain Bacteria; phylum Planctomycetota; class Phycisphaerae; order Phycisphaerales; family UBA1924; genus JAEUIX01. The sequence continues at coordinate 12,813 of CAZSZO010000008.1, forward strand.
TTCGTCGGCCAGGCGCAGGAACAACGCCCGGGCCCGCGCCAGGTACGTCTCAGCGGCCTTGAGCGCCTCCTGATGCGGCGCGAGGTCCTTTTTGCCCAGTGAATACGCGACGACCATCCCGGCGGTGGCGGCGCTCAGGGCCCCCGCGGCGCAGGCCACGGCCCCGCCGCCGGGCGTCGGAGTCTTGGCGGCGATGGTCTTGAGCAGGTCCGCGAACGGGAGCGAGGCCAGGGCCGGCTGATTCATGGCCGAGTCTAGTGCCGCTCGCGCGGGCGGAGGCCCGAACTCCCCGTCTGCTCTGACCTGACCTGCCGCCCGGGTTTCCAGCCCGCATCTGTCCCCTCTCTCCCGCAGCGGGGCGCTCATCTCTGTGAGGACATGCCGATGCGGGCTGGAAGCTCAGGCGGCCGGGCCAGGTCATGACGCCGGCCCGGGCCATGGGGCCCGTCGACGTCGCCGCAGCAACTGCGCCAGGCCCAGCCCCAGCACGCCGGCCCCGCCGGGTGAAGGCACCGCGGCGGGCCGCACGGGCGGACCGGTTCCGGGTGGGATCAGCGGCGGCGGACCCCCTCCGCCCCCTCCACCACCTCCACCACCTCCGCCTCCTCCGGCGCCCACGCCCGTGAGCAGGGGGAACCCGCCTGGGCCGCCACGTCCGCCTCCGCTGGCTTCGAAGGCGCCGCTGGTTACGGAGCGGAGCATTTCGTCATCGAGGCTCGATTGGCCGGTGTCGTAGTTCTCAACCGAGATGTTGTCCAGCCCCCAGGCCTGGGCGCCGGGGTCGCTCAGACCCGACCCGGCGAAGTCGATCTTCAGCCGCGGCCCGCTGTGCTTGATGGTGAAGTAGAAGCGATACACCGAGTCGCGCCGCGCGGCGCTGGTGGCGTCGACATAGCCCAGGGCGTTCACCTTGAAGGCGCCGCGACGGGGCGGGTTGGCGAAGTCGCCGCCTTCCGGATAGGACTGCGGCCGTCCGCTGAATGTGTCGTCATTGGAGAAGGTGGCCCGCACGACCTCGGTGAAGCGATCGACGGTCATCGTCCATTCGCAGGGCAGCCCGGGCGTGAGGGCGCTGCCGAAACTGCCGCCCCACGGGCCGATGACATAGAGATCGACGCTGATGATCACATGGGTGTGCGCCGGCAGGTCGCTCAGCGAGAGCGACACCGTTTCGTTGCCGAAGACGCCCAGGAACCGTTCGCCGCTTGGCGAAAAGTTTGTGCGGAAGGTGGACCACTCGGGCCCCGCCGACGGGCTGGGCTCCCCGTGGGCCCGCGCCGACTCGGGCTCGTCAAATGACGAGATGTAGCTTCCCGGGCCGCCCCCGGCGAAGGGCGCCCCGATCGCAACGCGCGGCGATATCGCGGCGAGCGCGGCGGCGCAGAGAACGCCCGCCGGCCCGCAAATGGTGCGGAGCCTGTCCATGTCTTCAGTTCTCCAAACCGGCCGATCACTGACCAGTCACCCACCACGCCCGCGCCAAATCGGCGCGACGCCGGCGCCAGCGCCGAGGGGCGCTGACTCCGACCGAACTATGCGATTCAGGAAACGCCCGTCAAGCCGCCGCTGAGCGGCCGGGGCGGAGAATGGAGAACCTGCACGCGACGCGCCGGGGAACTGGAGTTATGGAGACGCGAGCGCCGCGCCGCGGGCAGGCCTCCGACAACTGATCCGCCCGGATCTCTCGCGGGCGACACCCTCGGATCAGCCTGGAACGTGCAGAAACGACCGCAACCACAAACGAACACGCAGCATCCGCAGCCCAGCCGAGCGACCGGGCGAACATCAGGAACTCAGGCCGTGGGCGGGCGGGTCCGGGTCGTCGCGTGGAATGTGCGAGCCCCCGGGGCGTGATGACGCCGCGTGTCTGTACGGATGGCTTGGCCCGCGGATGCGGGGCCGATGTGCTGGGAGCGGTTACAGGGCGCGCGCGCCGGCGCGGGTTATCTGACCACGCCGGCTCGGCGCGGGCCGCCCCTTTCCAAGCCGGCGCGCTCGGACTTACGAGAAGAACGCCGTGATGAAGTCCGACAGGTCATCGGGGTCGGTCGCGCCGTCACCATTGAAGTCCGCCCGCGGGTCGGCCGGCTGGCCGAAGAACGCCGTGATGAAATCCGACAGATCGTCGGGGTCCACGACGCCGTCGCCGTTGAAGTCCGCGGGGTCGCCCGTTAGCACGCCGGTGGCGGCGATCGTTGCGTTCGCCGAGAGGTTCACGGTGGTGCTGGCCAGCACGATGGTCGCAAGCAGCTTGCCGCCGTAGATCGGTTCATCAAAGACCTGGGCGCCAAGCGGGGTGGGACCGGGCTGCGTCGTGTCGTTGGTGATGGCGATCGTGCTGGCGACCGTCGCGGGCGTGGTGCGGGTGTCGATCGTTCCGGCCAGGGTGATATCGACCGGCTGCGGATCCACCGGCACGGCGCTCCCGCTGAGCGAAGCCGTCACGCTCACCACCACCTGCACCGGCGCCGAGAAGGTGTACACACCGGGTGAACCCGCCACGGGCGTGAGCGTGCCGGCGGCGCTGGTTCCCGCGGCCTGCGCGGCGGCCAGGTTGGTCACGCTCGCCTGCAGCGTGACGGGCACTGTGGCCGAGGGGATCAGGAACAGGCTGTTGGGGTTGCGCGTGTGGAAGCTCTGGAACCCGATCGAGACGTTCACCGCGATGGAGGTCGTCGCGCCTCCCAGCAGGTCGAGGTTCACGCCCGAGACCAGCACGCTTGACGCGCCGGGGTTGAGCGCGAGCGTCAGCCCGCCGCGCGGACGGAGCGGATTGGCGCCGTTGTTCCCGCTGGCGGCGATGCTGCCGCCGGTGATGCCGACGGGTTGATTGGTCGAGAAGTTGCCGTTGAGGAACGACGTGCTCGGGCGCGTGATCGTCGCCGGGGTGGTGGGCGGGGTCGCCGCGGCGCCGCCGATCAGGTACGACGTGTTGGTCGGGATCGGCGCGTTCTGCGGCAGCGCCGGCGACACGGCCACCGGCGCGTTCACGCTGAGTGTGTACGTCGCCGACGAGGCCGCCTGGTTCAGTGTGATCGCGTACGTCTGTCCGTGCGCTGGCGCCGCCAGACCGGCGGCCAGCATCAGCGCGGGCGCGACGGTGGGAAGGAGGCGGAGGGGGAACGGGCGGATCGCGCGCATGGGCATCGCTGGTTTCCGGAGGGGGGGAGGGAGGGCTGGGCGTCGTCGTGGGCTTGTAACCATACCTCACCGGCGTGCGCGGGCCAGCGGGTTGCGATCGGCCGCACAGGTTAGGAAGAAATGCGGATCGCTCGGCCGCCCGGGCCCCGGCCCGCCCCCTGCCCCCCGCCCCCTGCCCCCTCCCCCCCGGGCCCCTAGGCCCCCGCCCCTGTCCCGCCCGGCGCCTCTACAGTCGCCGCCGATGCCCACCGCCCCAATCACCTCCGGCCGCCCTGCGGGCGCGGGCATTCCGCTGATCCTGGCGACCCTGTTCTCATGGGCGGCCATCCCGCTGTTTCTCAAGTGGTTCGTCACCAGCCTCGATGGCTGGGAGGCCAACGGCTGGCGCTACGGCCTGTCGGCCCTGTTCTGGCTGCCGCTCCTCGCCCACGCGCGCGCGCGCGGGCATCTGCCGGGCGCCATTTTCGCCGCCGCCGCGGTGCCCGCGGCATTCAACCTGGTGGGCCAGACCTGCTTCGCCTGGTGTCCATACTTCATGGACCCTGGGTTCTTCACCTTCGTCTTTCGCGTGCAGATCGTCTTCGTCACGCTGGGGGCGTGGCTGCTTTTCCCCAGCGAGCGGCACACCCTCCGGTCGCCGCGATTCTGGGTCGGGGTGGCGCTGGTGGTCTGCGGCAGCGTGGGGTTGATCGTCTTCAAGACCGCGGTCGCGCCGCCCCCGCCAGTCCACGACTCAGCCCCGGCCGCGCTCCACGCTGGCGGCGGGCTGGTTCGCGAGACGCCCTGGTTCGCCATTCCGCTGGCCATCGCTTCGGGCGCGCTGTTCGCCGGGTACGCCCTCAGTGTTCGCAAGTTCATGCACGGCTACTCGCCGGTGCTGGCGTTCGGCGTCATCTGCCAGTACACCGCCGCGGGCACGGTGACCCTCATGCTGCTCCTGGGCCAGACGCACGGCGCCACCGTGCTGGGCTTCAGCGGCTTTCAGTGGTTCATGCTCGTTTCGTCGGCGATGATCGGGATCGCCATCAGCCATGTCCTCTATTACGCCGCGCTCGCCCGCCTGGGCGTCGCCGTGTCCATGGGCATTATCCAACTCCAGCCCGTGTTGACCGGCGCGGCGTCGATGGTGCTCTTCGGCGAGCAGCTCAACAGCCGCCAGTGGGCCTGCGGGCTGGTCGGCGTCGCGGGGGCCATCCTGATCCTCACCGCCGGTGGCGGCTCACGCCGGCGCGAGGCCGAGCGGGCCGAGGCTGAAGCCGTCGCCGACGCCGGGGCCTGAGTCGCGGGCGCCTTTACCGCGCTTGCGCGAGCTACGGCCCGAAGCGCCGCCCCGTGTCCGGGTCGAGCATCGTCCAGCGCTGCTCGCGGCACAGCCGCAGCAGCACCGGGAAGGCGAAGTCATCGTCGGTCATCGTGACCATCACCTGACGGACCTCGCCGTCGACCGGCGCCATCTCCATGTACAGGCCCGGGCCGTACATGACCAGGCCGCCCATCCCGCCCTTGGGGGGGGATCCGTCGGGCGCCGTGTTGTACCGGCTCAGCGCCGCCGTGACCTCGGCGATCGTCCCGAGCGCGGGCAGACCCTCGCCATCGCCCCCACGGGGATCAACAGCCTGCTGCAGCACGAGTTGACGCGAGGATCGGGCCACGGGGCGTCATTATTGGCAGAGCCGATGGGTCCCGTCGGCCTGCCGCACGGTCAACCCCGGCGCCTCTACTTCTTGACCTTGCGGGCCTTCGCGGGCTTGTCGGCCTCGTGATCGCCGTCATCCTGGGCCTGGCTCTGCACCGCCGCCGGGGCGGGCGCCACCGCGCCTTCGCCTGACTTCCGCCGGGCCACCAGCTCAACCGACACGCTCAGCAGCTTCTCGAGCGGCACGGGCTTGAGGAGGTAGCGATCGACGCCCAGCGACTCGGCGTACGCCTGGTGCCGCTTGCCCTCGTTGGCCGTGAGCATGATCACCGCCGGGCAGTTGTCGTAGCCCTTGATCTTCTCAAGCACCAGAAAGCCCGACCGCTTGGGCAGCATCATGTCGAGCACCACCAGGTCGGGCGTCTGCTCCTGGCAGACCCGCACCGCCTCGTTACCGTCGGCCACGGGATGAGTTTCGGCGCCCTCAGCCTTCATCGCCGTCTCCATCGCCTCCAGCACGTCGGCGTCGTCATCGACGAGCACAACCTTCACCCCGTTCAGTCGGCTGCTCATGTGCACCCTTTCACTCCCCGCCACCGGCCCAGCCCACCCGCGGCCCTGACCAAGCTCAAGTATGTCCCGCCCGCTGGCCGCCTTCCAATCCTGATCCGCACCGGTGGGGCCAATGTTCCACGATGATCGTGTTCCGCGGGCCCCGGGGCGCTTGAGGAAGGCCGCCGGGCGCCTGGCGACGACCAGACCTGGCCACCCAATACCCCGCGATGACCGATTTGACGTTCCGCAACTGTTACGGGATGATGATTCGTCCCGCGAAGCCGCATCCCCGGCCGATGCGGGTGACCGAATTGGGCCCGGGGATTCGATGCCGGGTCTGCTCTTCACGGGGCTGAGTCATGCTCGCCAAGCTGGATTGTGTTCGGGTTCGCATCCGCATGCCTCTGCTGTGCCTGCTGGTGCTGCTGGGGTGCTGGCTTGCGAGCGGAGCGGCCCTCGCGCAGGCCCCGGGCGCCGCGCCCATCGGCCAAGAGGCACCAAAGGACCCGGTATTGGGGGGTCCGACGGCTGGCGGCCCGACATCGCCGAACATCCTGATCCCCTTCGTACCCCCCAAGATCGACAGCGGCGACACGGCGTGGATGCTCGTGGCCACCACGCTGGTGCTCATGATGACCATCCCCGGCCTGGCCCTCTTCTACGGCGGCCTGGTGCGGAGCAAGAACGTCCTCAGCACCCTCATGCACTCGCTCTTCTGCGCAGCGCTCGTCAGCCTGCTCTGGGTCGGCGTGGGGTACTCCATCGCCTTCGGGCCCCTCACCAGCGATTGGTGCGGCGGCGCGGCGTTCATCGGCTTCGCCGGGGTCATCGGCGAAGGCGCCAAGCCTCATCCGCTCGCTCCGACGATTCCACACAGCGTCTTCGCCGCGTATCAGCTCACCTTCGCCATCATCACCCCCGCCCTCATCAGCGGCGCCTTCGCGGAGCGGATGCGCTTCCCCGCCTTCGCCATCTTCACCGGTCTGTGGAGCCTGCTGATCTACGCCCCGCTGGCCCACTGGGTGTGGGGCGGCGGCTGGATCGCGACGCGCATCGGCGCCCTCGATTTCGCCGGCGGCACCGTCGTGCACGTCTCCAGCGGCGTCTCGGCGCTCGTGTGCGCCATGTTCCTGGGCAAGCGGGCCGGACACGGCGTTGACGCCATGCCCCCGCACAACCTGCCCTTCACCGTCATGGGCGCGGGTCTCCTCTGGGTGGGCTGGTTCGGCTTCAACGCCGGGAGCGCCCTCTCCAGCGGCGAGCTCGCCGGCACGGCCCTGGTCAACACCAACACCGCCGCCGCCGCGGCGGCCCTCGCCTGGCTGGTGATGGAGTCCATCAACAGCCGGCACGCAACACTGCTGGGCGCGGCGTCGGGCGCCGTGGCCGGGCTGGTGGTCATCACTCCGGCCGCGGGCTTCGTGTCGCCGATGGCGGCCATGGCGATGGGCGGTCTCGGGGGCGTGGCGTGCTACGCGGGGGTGAGCCTCAAGTCGCGTCTGGGCTACGACGATGCCCTCGACGTCGTGGGCGTCCACTTCGTCGGCGGGGTGCTGGGGGCTCTGCTCACCGGCGTCTTCGCCTCCGCCGCGATCAACCCGGGCATCGCTTCCCTCACCGGCGGGGCCGACGGCAAGGCGATCTTCGGCGTGCTGCCCGCCGGGCTGCTCAGCGGGCATCCGGAACTGGTCTTCAAGCAGGCCATCGCGGTCATCGCGACGATCATCTACTGCGGCGCCGGCACCTGGATCCTGCTCATGGCGGTCAACCTGCTGACCCCTGTGCGGGCCGACCGCGATGAGGAACTCATCGGCATGGACCTCTCCCAGCACCGCGAGCGGGCCTATGCCCTGGGCGGCGGCGAGGCTGTTTCGGCCGCCGCGGCGGCCGTCGCTTCCGACCCCAAGGCCGCGCAGAGCCCGCCCCGCGCCACCCACCGGTTCACGATCGCCCTGGAGGGGCTGCCCGAGGCGGCGGTGGTGGAGCGCTGGCGGTCCTTGTGCCAGTCGCGCGGGCAGGTCCCGAGCGCTTCGTTCAAGAGCGTCTACGCGTCGCTCACCACCATGCGCGATAACCGCTTCCACTTCCGCGGCGGAGATCCGGAGCAGACCCGCGCCGGCATCGAGAAGCTCTTCGCCGACATGGCCCCGGGCGTGCGGGCCACGATTCAGGATCACGCCTGACCGCCGCGTTGGCTCGGTCGCTGTCCCCTCTTCCTTTCCGCGTTCCTCTTCCGGGAGCCCGCCATGAAACTCGTCACGGCCGTCATCCGGCCTGAAAAGCTCGAAAGCGTCCGGCGCGCCCTTGCCGAGTCCGACGTCTACCTGATGACGATCACCGAGGTTCAGGGCTTCGGGCGGCAGCGCGGCGTAGTCGAGGTCTATCGCGGGCAGGAGCTCGAGGAGCGCTTCCTGCCCAAGCTCAAGATCGAGCTCGCCGTGAATGACGCATTCGTCGGCGCCACCATCGAGGCGATCGTCAGCGGGGCCCGCACGGGTGAGACCGGCGACGTCGGCGACGGCAAGATCTTCGTCATGCCGCTGGACGACTGCATCCGAATCCGCACGGGCGAGTCTGGCCCCAGCGCCATCGGGCCCTGACCACTCCGGCCCCCCCGGCCCCCCGGCCGCCCCACCCCCGCTCATCCCCGTTCCCCTCCGTGGCCAAGCCGGGGCGACTTGGCCGTCTTCGTGTGTCTCCCGACGCGAGGCCGCGCGGGGGTCGACCCAGGCGATTGGTGCGAAATCAGGAAAATCGCGGCCCAGGAATCCCAACTTTGACTTAAACTGTCCGGGATACCCGCTTCCCTCGGGTGGGAAAGCGGTAAATTCCTCCCACCCGCCCCGGCTGGCGCCGCTTGTGCGCCCAGTCTTCGCTCGGGTTTTGCTCAGGAGCAGTGCATGACCTCCGCCGCTTCCGCCCGTCTTCGGAGAGCATTCGGGCCCCGTCCGGTGGTTTTGACCGGGGTCTCGTCCGGGGCTTCGGCCTGGGTCTGGGCCTTGGCCTCGACTGTGGGGGTGTTGGGGGTGGGGGCGGGTTCCGCCGCGGCCCAGGCCCCGAGCAACGCGTTCACAAACTGGGAGACGCCGCACGTCCACCCCATCGAGCTCACCCCGGACGGAACCAAGCTGCTGGCGGTGAACACGGCCGACAACCGGCTGGAGGTGTACGCGGTTTCTGGTGGGGGTGGGGGTGTGCGGGTGCTGACGCCGCTGGCGTCGATCCCCGTCGGGCTCGATCCAGTCACCGTGCGGGCCCGCACCAGCGGTGAGGCCTGGGTGGTCAACCACATCTCCGACTCGATCAGCATTGTCGACCTCAACCTGATGACCGTGCGGCGGACGATCAAGACCCAGGATGAGCCTTGCGATGTGGTCTTCGCCGGTCCGGGCGGCGACGCCACGCAGGCCTTTGTCTCCTGCCAGGCGCCGCACGTCGTGCAGGTCTTCAGCGCCTCGGCGCCCGCCCTGCCGGTTTCAACGATTTCAATCATCGGCGAGAGCCCTCGCTCCCTGGCGGTGAGCCCCGATGGCGCCCAGGTCTATTGCGCCATCTTTGATTCGGGCAACAACACCACGATCCTGGGCGGCGGCTCGCTGAACCTCGGGGCCGGCAATCTCGCCTTCCCCCCCAACGCCGTCAGCGACCCCGTCGGGCCCTACGCCGGCGTCAATCCGCCGCCCAACGCCGGGACCGGCTTCAGCCCGGCTCGCAGCGCCGCCGCGTCGACCAACCTGCCCGTGGGCCTGATCGTCCGCAAGGACTCAGCCGGGCGGTGGTTCGACGACAACAACCGCGACTGGACCAGCCTGGTTTCGGGTGCGAACGCCGCGCGCTCCGGCCGTCCCGTCGGCTGGGATCTGGCCGACCACGACTGCGCGATCATCGATGCATCATCGCTCAGCGTGTCCTACAGCCGCGGGCTGATGAACATCTGCATGTCGGTGGGCGTCAACCCCGTCACCGGCGTGGTGACGGTGATCGGCACCGAGGCGACCAACGAGGTCCGCTTCGAGCCCAACGTCAACGGCGTCTTCGTGCGCGTCAAGATGGGCTCCTTCAGCCCCGCGGCGCCGCTCGGCGGCCCCGTGATCGACCTCAACCCCCACCTGAGCTACGCCGTGCGCACGCTGCCTCTGGCCCAGCGGGGCGAATCCATCGGCGACCCCCGCGCGATCATCTGGGATTCCACCGGTCTGCGCGGCTATATCGCGGGCATGGGCTCGAACAACATCATCACCATCGATCAGGGCGGCCAGCGCTTCGGCGCCCTGGCCCCGCTGGCCGTCGGCGAGGGCCCAACGGGCTTGGCCCTGCACGAGGCGAGCGGCACACTCTTTGTCATGAACAAGTTCGGCGCATCGATCTCGGTGATCGACACCGCCGCGTGGAGCGAGGCCGTCCGTGTGCCGCTCCACGACTCCACGCCCACGGCCATCAAAGTCGGCCGCAAGCACCTCTACGACACGCAGAAGAACTCCGGCCTGGGTCAGGCGTCGTGCGGCTCCTGCCATGTCGACGCCCGCAACGACCGCCTGGCGTGGGACCTGGGCGACCCCACCGGCGCCTCCGGCTCGCTGGCCAACCGCAACCTGGGCATGGGCTTCCCGGGACTCGCCCCCGCGACCACGAACGTGGCCTTCCAGCCCTTCCACCCCATGAAGGGCCCGATGACCACGCAGACCATGCAGGACATCATCGGCAAGGAGCCCCACCACTGGCGCGGCGACCGCCTGGGGATCGAGGAGTTCAACGGCGCGTTCGTCGGCCTCCAGGCCAATGACGTCGTCCTCACCCCGGCCGAGATGCAGCAGTTCGAAGACTTCTTGGCCAGCATCACCTTCCCGCCCAACCCCTTCCGCAACTTCAACAACACCCTCCCCACGAGCCTCCCCCTGCCCGGGCACTTCACCACCGGCCGCTTCGGCCCCGCCGGGCGTCCTCTTCCCAACGGCAACGCCCAGAACGGTCTGGCCCTGTACCGCAGCACGAACCGCCGGCTCGACTCCAACGCCTTCGCCTGCGTCACCTGCCACACGCTGCCCACCGGCGCGGGGCCTGACATGACCTTCAGCGGCGCCCAGTGGATCCCCATCCCCGCCGGTCCCAGGGGCGAGCGGCACCTGGGCCTGGTCAGCGTTGACGGCTCAACCAACACCTCGATCAAGATCCCCCAGACCCGTCAGCTCTATAAGAAGGTCGGGTTCAATACCACGCAGCTCATCAACACCTCGGGCTTTGGCGTGCTGCACGACGGCTCGGTCGATTCCATCGAGCGGTTCGTCGCCGAGCCGGTCTTCACCCTCGCCTCGGATCAGGAAGTGGCCGACATGGTCGCGCTGCTGCTGGCCTTCTCAGGGTCGGATATGCCGCTGGGCTCGCCCACCAACGTCTTCATTCCCCCCGGCCCCCTCAGCAAGGACAGCCGCGCCGGCGTCGGCGTGCAGGTCACCATCGATTCCACCGGCGACGCCCCGGCGATCACGCTGCTGGGCCAGATGGTCGCCGAAGCCAACGCCGGGCGCCTCGCCCTCGTCGCCAAGGGCCGCTGGGCCGCCCCGGGCGGCCCCGTGCTCCCGCGCGGGGCCTTCTACGCCGGCGGCGGGAACTTCCAGACCGACCGGCGGGCTGAGATCCTCACCCAGGCCCAGCTCCTCGCCCTCGCCGGCCCCGAGACCCCCATCACCTTCACCGTCGTCCCCACCGCCAACCAGCAGCGCATCGGCGCCGACCGCGACAGCGACGGCTTCTTCGACCGCGACGAGCTCGACGTCTGCAGCAACCCCGCCGACAAGAACAACTTCCCCGGCTCGCGCGGCAGCGTCGACTTCAACGGCGACCTCCGCGTCGACCCCGACGATCTCTCCGACTTCATCAGCGCGTTCTTCGCCATCCCCGCCGACCCGCGTGCCGACTTCAGCGGCGACGGCAACGTCGACCCCGATGACCTCTCCGACTACATCACCCGGTACTTCAGCGGGTGCTGACTGAAACTGACCGATCCGTCTTCGGCGGCGCGGAGCACATGTCTATGCCCCAGGCCAAAAACGTCCTTGGTGGTCCGCTGCAGCCCTGCTCGATGGACCCGCTGACCGGGTTCTACCGGGACGGCTGCTGCAACACCGGTCTGGGCGATCGCGGCGTGCACTGCGTGTGCGCCGTGATGACGGCGGAGTTCCTGCAGTTCAGCAAGTCGCGCGGGAACGACCTGTCAACGCCGAACCCCGACATGGGCTTTCCGGGTCTGAAGCCGGGTGACCGCTGGTGCCTGTGCGCCCCGCGCTGGCAGGAGGCTTTCATCGCCGGGTTCGCCCCGCCGGTGGTGCTGGCCTCAACCCACATCGCGGCGCTCGAGTTCGTCGACCTCGAGGATCTCGTCGCCCGCTCGGATGCGCGGGAGAGCACCGAGCACTGAAGCCCGGTTGGCGTGAGCCAACGATCCAAGCCTCCGGCCGGGATCGACCCCTCCGCGACGCCGGAGGCGTCGACGTTCGTAGCCGGGGGTCAAGCGAATCCGCGAGCGCGACCCCCGGTTGAGGCGTGCCGATGGTGTTCGACCCCGAAGGGGTCGACGTGGGGGTGAAGGCGTCACGAGCAGGCCATCGGCCTGCAGCCCGTCATCGGCGCGTGCTCCGGCGGTGTCGCTGCGCTCCGCCCCCGGCTATTCACGAATCAGGCCTTCAGCCTGGTGAATCAGGCCTTCGGCCAATCACTCCCCGCCCGCCGTTCCGCCGTCCTTGGGTTTTCCCGAGTCCAGGTCCTGGCCTCGCATGTGCCGCACCATGTCGCGCGTGAATCGGGCCATCCGGGCCTTCTGCTTGGGCTCGGCGAGCTTGCCGCCGCGGTCCTGGACCGTCTTCATGAAGTTCGTCACCCGCCCGCGATCCATGCCCGTGTCGTTCTTGCGGGCGTTCTCCATGTCGCGTTTGGCCTGGCTGCGGGCGTCGGTCAGCCGCTCCTTGTCGGTCTTGTTGTTCTGAAAGCCGCTGACGTCCTCCAGCATCCGCGTGAACTCGTTGAACGAGTCATCGAGGAAGCCCTCGCGCTGCTCCTCGGCCACCGTGGCGTAGCGGTCGGCGAACGAGTCGAGCAGGTCCACCCCCATTTTCTCGATGTTCCGCTGCAGCTGCTCGCGGGCCTTGCCGGAGATGCCCGCCGCGAACGAGGCCATCAGCTCCGAGTCGCCCGCCGACATCCCCTTCAGGCGGGCCACCAGGTCCTTGATCAGGGCCAGCCGCTTGTCGATCGGCAGGCGGTTGAAGTCCTCTGACAGCAGCGTGTAATCCAGCACGTCCTCGATCTCGCCCTCGGCGTAGTCGGGGATCGGGCGGGTGCGGAACTCCAGGTACGCCCACACCAGCACCCCCAGCGACAGCAGCACCCCCACGAAGAGCCCGAAGCGGCGAGCCGCCTGGCTGTCCGCCGCGCGGCGCAGCCCCGCGGCGTACGCCTGGATCGCTTCCGAGCCGCGCGACCCGCCCGCAGCCCGATCCTGATGGCCCGGCATCGCCAGGTCATCGGGGCCGAGCAAGCTGGCCAGCGGCGACGGCTGGTCGCCGCCGCGAGGGTCGGAATGATCGGGCAGTGGGGCCATGGGCGGTGGTCCTTGTCGGCCGGGGGGAGGGGGCGGGGCGGGGGGCGGGGACGAGGGGCGAGGGGATGGGGGGTCTGGGTTCAGAGTGGGTTCAGGGCGGCGGGAGCGTCGGCGGCGCGGGGGTGGGGGTTGAGTTCGAGCTCGCCGGGTCGAGGATCTGCCAGTCGACGCGCCAGTCGCCGTAGTAGAGGGCGTTCTTCTTGGTCAGCGGGTTGCCGGTGTGCCAGTCCTTGGAGTCGGCCAGCACCGGGAAATCGCGGTTGCGGACATCTTCGTAGAACTTGGTGACGTTGAACTCCTGGCGCGTATCGGCCCGGAAGATCTCCCGGACCAGCATCAGCACGCCCGGCCAATACTCGTACGAAAAGCCCGTCGAGCGGCCGACGTCCTCGCCCTTGTCCTCCGGGCACAGGAAGGGCTCGGTGACGATGAGCTTGCCATCGGCGTCGTAGTAGGGCGCCTTGACGTCCATGTACGACTCGAGCAGATCGAGCAGCTGCGGGTCTTCGGGGTTGCGCGGGCGGCTGGCTTCATAGAACGGCTGCACCTTGGGCAGCAGGCCCTTGGAGTCCTTCATGTAGAGTTCGAACGCGGTGCCGAAGCCCTTGAGGTTGGTCAGGCACTTGATGCGGCGGGCCGTCGACCGGGCCGAGGCGAGCTGGGGCAAGGTGATCCCCACCAGCAGCGCGATGATGGAGATCACCACGAGCAGCTCGATCAGCGTGAATCCGCGCTCCCGCCTGCGGGCCATGGTCAATCGTCCTCTGTCGGCCTCTGTCGGCGTCCGTATCCGCACGTCGGTACAAGGTTCGGGCGGCTGACCAATCCCGTAAACACGGGGACGCCAGCCCCGTGTTCTATGCCGGCGCCCGCGCCACGGTTGCGGCCAGATCGTCCGAGAACCCGACGCTTGCCTACGGAGTCCGCCGCGGCAGCGGGGGGGAAGGGCCCTCGCGCCGAGGTCACGGCGCCCACTCCCGACGTCGCCCCGCGCGAACGACATTCCCCACCGCTCCCGCGGTGGGCTCAGTCGGCCTTCACGGCAGGCTGGCCAACGCCAGGGCCATCCGCTGGTTCAAGGCGTGCCCCGAGCGCGCGGCGTTCACCCGCGCGTGGATCGGCCGTCCCGCCAGGGCCAGATCGCCCATGACATCCAGCAGCTTGTGCCGGGCCGGTTCGTTGGCGAACCGCAATTCGCACCCGACCGGCCCGTCGGGCCCCAGCACCACCACATCGCCCGGGGCAAGATGGGCGAAAAGCCCCGCCGCGCGCAACTGCTGGGCCTCCGCGGCGGTGGTGAAGGTCCGCGCCGGGGCGATGTCGCGGGCGTAGGCCTGCGCATCGGGCTGGTCGTAGTTGTGGCGGTAGTACGCCGATTGCGGGCTCATGGGGGCCCCGGGGCCGTAATCAAGGTCGTAGGTGATATCCAGAAACGGCCCATTTGCGGGGAGCGCGACCAGCCGAGCGTCGCCCTCGCCGACTTCCAGCGGCGTGGCGACCACGATGGGTCGGCTCGCGAGCGCCGGGCCCGGCCCTGCGGGCGAATCGACCACCCCGGCCGCCAGGATGGCGTCGACAAAGGGCTTCGCGGAGCCGTCGGCGAGCGGGATCTCCGGCCCATGCACCTCGATGAGTGCATCGGTGATCCCCACGCCGACCAGGGCCGAGAGCAGGTGTTCAACGGTCTGGATCGTCTCCCCCGGTTCACCAGTCAGGCGCAGGACGGTCTGGCGGGGGCGGGCGAGCACGCTGGCGGCGGTGGCGAGCACGCCAGGCGCTCCGGGCAGGTCCACCCGGCTGAGGCGGACGCCCTGCCCTGCCCCAGCCGGCCGGATGGTGACGGCGCACCGGCAGGCGCAGAACAGTCCGACACCCTCGATGGCGACCGGACGGGCGACGGTCCTGAAGGGCGTCACGCTCGAGATGGGCGACCGATGCGGCATGTTCGGCAAGACTCGTAGGCGGCTCAGCGGTGGGGCGGCTCCGGGCGCCCCAGTCAGCGGCCCAGTCAGCGGCCTCCTCAGCGGCCCCGTCGGTCCTTCCCGCGGCGCTCGCCCGGGCTGACCCCCGCGAGGCGGGCGAGGGCCGCGAGCTGGCGGAAAAAGGCGATTCGCGGCATGGCCGGGGCGCCGACAAAGGTCGCCCCCGCGGGGACATCGTTCATGATTGCCGAGAACGCCGCGATGCGGGCCCCGGCGCCGACCCGCAGGTTGTCGCCGATCCCCGCGTGCCCGCCGATCATCACGCCGTCTTCGATGACCACGCTGCCGCTGATCCCCACGCTCCCGGCGATCAGGCAAGAGCGGCCGATGCGGGTGTTGTGGCCGATCTGCACCAGGTTGTCGATCTTGGTCCCCGCGCCGATCACGGTGGGGCCGAACTTCCCGCGGTCGACGCAGCTGCCGGAGCCGATCTCGACGCCGTCGTGGAGCTCGACGTTCCCGGCGTGGGGGATCTTCACGACGCCGCGCCCGTCGGGGCTGGGGCGGAAGCCGAAGCCGTCGGCGCCGATCACGGCGTTGGAGTGCACCAGGCATTTGGCCCCGATCACGCAGCGGTGGTGCACCACGGCCCCGGATTCGATCACCGTTCCGGGTCCGATGCGCACGTGGTCGCCCAGCGTCACCCGGGATTGCACCTGGCACCCGGGGCCCACCCAACACCCGGCGCCGACGACGCACAGCGGGCCCACGTGGGCGGTGGGATCGATGTCGGCCCCGGGGCCCACGATGGCGCTGGCGTGCACGCCCGCCGGGGCGGGCGGGTCGGGCGGGCGGAAGATCTTGATCGCCGCGATCAGCGCCAGATCGGCGTCGGGCACCACCAGCACCGCGCGGGGCGCCTGGCCCGAGGCGGGGCCCGTGGCGGGGCCTGCGGGCGGCAGATCGATCGACCGCGAGACCAGGCAGGCCCCCGCCCGAGAGGCGGGCCACAACTGGGCGTACTTGGCCGAGCGGATGAAGGTCATCTCGTCGGGCCCGGCCCCTTCGACCGAGTTCAGCCCGCGCAGGGGTACATCGGCCGGGCCGCGCAGCTCGGCGCCCAGCGCGGCGGCGATGCTCCCGCTGGTGTGCGCCGGGTTCGACGGCAATGCAGGGTTGGTCGTGGCCTGCGGGCTGGTCATGCGTGTCGACGCCGCGGGCGGCGAGCGGGGCGCTGGCGGGTCACTTGTTCGGGCCGGCGGCGGGCGCAGGGGCCGCCTTGTATTCGTTGTTCATCAGCGTGACCAGCTCGGCGGTGATGTCGTGGCGCGGGTCGATGTACATGAACCGCTTGAGGGAGATGGTCCGCTCGATCTCCTGGCTGGGCCCCTCGGGCACCTTCACGCCCTCGTCGCTGACGATCACCATCGTGTAGCCGCTCTGCTTGGCCAGCTGCTGAGCCCCGGCGGTCATCTTGTCGTAGATCGCCTTGTACACCTCGCCGCGACGCTGGTCGATCAGGGCCTCGAACAGCTCCTTCTTCACCTTGGCGTTGGCCCGCATCTCGATCAGCCTGGCCGCCGCGGCCTTGCGGGCGGCGATATCGGGGGCCGCCTGGATCTTGCTGTCCTGGTTCTTGATCTCTTCGGCGATCTTGTTGAGCTCCCCCTGCAGGCTGTCGCCGTAGGCCTTCAAGGCCGCCTCGGCGTCGGCCCGCTCCTTGAGCTGGTCGAGCGTCTTAGCCAGGTCGACCGTCACCACCACCGCCGTGGGCGGGGCGAAGCGCAGCGCCACAGGAACGCCGACCGAGGTCACCGCCGCGATGGCGACGATCGAACCGGCCAGGACAAGGGCGAGCGAGCGAGGGGAACGGGTGTGGGTCATGATGGCGGATCCTCGTTGAAAAGGAAGACGGGAGCCATGATATGCGGAGAGGCGCTTCTGCGGCGGCGGACCGACGCCCCGAACCGACGCCCCCGGACGGGCGGCCCCGGCCGGCGGCCGTTCAGAACGGGATGTCAACCGCGAAGGAGAAGACCCGCTCGCCGTCCTCTTCCTGCTTCAGGAAGGGGAACGCGAAATCGAAGGCCAGCGGCGCCGGTCCCAGCTGCGGCAGGTAGAGCCGGATCCCGGCGCCGAACGCCGCCCGGTACTCGCCGAAGCTCACATCGTTTGAAACCGTGCCTGAATCGATGAACACCACACCCGAGATGGTCTTCTCGATCAGCGGCTGCTCGAACTCCGGGCCGAAGAAGAACGCCCACGTGCCGCCGACAGGGTCGGCGCTCGGAATATCCGGCTGGCCGACCACGGGGTTGCGGCGGACGCCGCGCGGCGACACGCCCCGGAAGCGGTAGCCGCGGAAGCTGCGGCCGCCCAGGAAGTAGCGCTCGAAGATCGGGGCCTCGCCCCGCCCCTCGGGGATGTACTGGGCCAGCGTCTTGAACTGCAGGATCTGCTTGCGGCCCAGGAAATCCTCGCCGACGGTCAGGAAGAGCTGGTGCTCCCCGGCGATCTTGGTGAAGTCGTAATCGCCGCCGAACGCGCCGACGCGCTCCACCGAGAGCTCCAGGCGGGTGCCCTTGCTCGGGCGGAGCCGGCTGTCCAGCGTGTTCCGCACCAGGCGGGCCCCGAAGCCCGTGAGCGTGCTCCGCCCCTCGACATCGAAGATGTCCGTCGCCGAGTTGGCGTCGATGTTGTTGATGTCGATGCTCTCGGCCCGCATGAACACTTCGCCCTGCCACCGCTGCCCGAACTGCCGACCGAAGTTGAGGCGGCCGCCGAAGCGGTCGTCGTCGTACTGCGTGAAGTCGCGCTGCCGGAAATAGCCCGCCACCCCGAACGTGTACTCGGTCCCCAGCAGCGACGGCTCAGCGAACGACACCGAGTAGTTGGATGACTCGGTGCCCGGCTGCACCGCGATGTTGAACGTCTGCCCCGCCCCGCGGAACGCCCGCCCCGTGATGAACTCGCTGAACGACTCGGGCACGTCGGCGATGTCGAAGTTTCGCTGCGAAAGCGAGATCTGGCCCAGCAGACCGGCGTCCGAGGTCACCGCCGCGCCGAATGTCACCGCGCCGGTGTTCTTCTCTTCGACCTCGATCAGCACGTCGCGATGGCCGGGGTTTTCGTCATCGGCCGGCTGGATCGTTGCGCGCGGCTCAGGCCGGCGTTCGCGCGGCCCGGCGAACAGGTTCGTGAAGGTCAGCAGCGCTTCGGTGTCCTTCACCGCCGTCGAGTCCAGCGGGCGCTCGGGCTGCACCTGCACCTGCCGCCGGATGACCTTGTCCTGCGTGAGATCGTTTCCGCTGATGGCGACCAGCCCGGTTTTGCTGGGCTTGCCCTCGCGGATGGTCAGCAGCAGGTCGACCTGCGGGCTGGCGGGGTCGCGCAGCTCGGCCCGGGCCACCGACACATCGACAAAGCCCATCTGCCCGTACGCGTTGCGGACGATCTCCACCGCCTTGCCGACCTTGTCAACGCTGTACGCGTCGCCAACCTTGATTGGCAGGAGCCCCGCAAGCTGCTCCTGGCTCATCACCGTCAGCGGACGCTCCTTGCCGCCGGCGCCGGGCCCCGGCTCGCCCTTGGCGGGGGTCGCGGTCACGCGGATCGAGCGGAGCGTGTACAGCGCCCCTTCCTCGACCAGAAAGGTCAGGATCGCCTCGCGGCCGTTGGGCGCCGGGCGGATGGTGCGGTCGGCACGCACGTCCAGATACCCGCGATCGCGGTAGAACTTGATCAGGTTCGAGACGTCCTGGTCGAGCACGGTGTCGTCGAGCGTGCCCGAGGTCAGGATCCCGGCTTCCTCGGTCTTGATCTGCGACCGCAGCAGGCGGGCCGGCTGCGAGGCGTTGCCGTCAAAGCGGATGTCGGTGATCTTCACCCGGTCGCCCTCGCGAATGCGGAACAGCACGATGCCGTTCTCGTCGAGCTCCTTCTGCTCGACCGTCACCGCCGCCTGGTAGTACCCCTTCTTGCGGTACAGATCCTCGATGCGGCGCTGCGTCCGGTCGAGCTGGAACCGGTCCACGGGCGTGTTGGCCAGCAGGGTCACCTCGCTGCGCAGTTCCTGGTCTGAGATCTGGCGGTTGCCGGTCACCTGCACATCGCGGATGATCGGCGTCTCCAGAAACTCAAAGATCAGCAGCACCGTCGAGTCTTCAAAGGGCTGGACCCGCGCTGTGATTTCCTTGAACTTGCCCAGCCGAGTGAAGTTCTGCACATCCGTCTGCACCGTGGCCTGCTTCAGCGGGCGACCCTGCTGCGAGCGCAATTGGTTGCGCAGCAACTGCTCATCCACGGCTTTCAAGCCTTGCATGCGGACTTCACGGATGACGCGGTTCTCAAACGGATCGAGGGCGGGGATCGCCGAGGGCAGACGCTCAATCGCCGGCGGCGGCGCGGCGCCAGGCGCGGGCGCTGGCGTCGGGGCCGGCGGTTGGCCCGGCGCGGGCTGGCCGGCCAGCAGCGACCCGGCAATCATCGCCAGCAGGCTCGCACTGCGCGGCGACGGATTCGTCAGGCTGAAGTGGGGGGATGGCCGGCTCACCAGAGGGCGGACAATAGCCACTTCCAGCTCCTCACACAAACCGATTCGGGCGCCCCGGGCTTCTAGGGAGCGGTACCTAGGGGTTGCAGCGTATTTCCATCGGTTCAAGAGACCTTCGCTGGACAGTTGAGCCGATCCATGAGACAACTGCTCCCCTGCGTAGGGCAGTGCCCTAAGGATCGGACCCCGGTCCTGCCGCCTGCTTCGGTGTTCGTCGATCGTCTTTCCCCGCTCTCTTTCGCGCGCCCAGCCGCGCGTTCGGATTCCAAGGACAGTTGATGCCCCCTTCAAACGCCTGGTCGTTTCGCGCCCTGCTGTCTCGAATCCGTCGGGGCCTCACGGCGGTCGCCATGCCCGCCTCCCTGCTGATCGGCTTCGGTTGCGTCTGGCTCTTCGCGCCCAGCGCGTTCCGATCGCTCAACACCCTCGACCTCGCCGTGGTGCTCAGCCTGATGGCTCTGCCTGGCGCGGCGGTCTGGGCCCTCGCCTTGGAGCGCCGCTGGGCCGCGGATCACGCCCACATCCACCAGCACGCCTCCGGGCCGCAACTGGCCAGCGCGGTTCACCTTGTCAACGTCAACGCGGGGCCCGTGGGTCTCAGCGCGGCCGCCAGTCGTCCCGCGGCGCCTCGGGTCGCATCGGTCGACGCCAGCGAGCCGGTTCCAGCCGCGCTGATCCCCGACGCCCTCACCACCATCGCGTTAGAAGCGGCCTTGCAGGCTGCTTCGGCGCCGGCCCGAGCCCCCATCGGGCGGACCATCCGCCACCCCGCTGCGGAGCGGGCGGGCGAGCCGGTGCATCGCGCCTCGGCGTGAGTTTGCTGCCGACCACGCCGCCACGCCGACCACGCGCTGGCGCGCTGGCCATTCAACTGATCGTGAGCACCGGGGTGTTGGCGCCAAGCCGAAGGTTGGCCAGGGCCACCTGGGCCTCTACCTGCTGCACCACCGCATCGAGCTCGCGACCGAGTTGGCCGCCGCCCGAGGTGAAGTTGGCGGTGGGGTCGCCTGAGTCGCTGTGCGTGCGCAGGGCCATGTTGATCGGCACCGCCCCCAAGTACGGCACGCCCAGCCGCTGAGCCATGCCCGCGGCGCCCCCCCGCCCGAAGATGTCGTATTCCTTGCCGTCATCCCCGATGAAGTAGCTCATATTCTCAACCACACCCAGCACGTCGATCCCCAGTTGCTGGAACATCCGCACCGCCCGCACCGCGTCATCCTGTGCCACCCGCTGCGGGGTGCAGACCACCACCGCCCCGGCCAGCTTGAGTGTCTGAGCCAGGGTGAGGGCGACATCACCGGTTCCGGGGGGGAGGTCGATCACCATGTAATCGAGCTCGCCCCACTGGGTCTGCTCGACGAGCTGCTTGAAGGCGCCGTGGGCCATCGGGCCGCGCCAGATGAGGGCCTTCTCGGGGTCAACGAGCTTGCCGATGGTCATGGCCTTCACGCCATGGACCAGGAACGGCTGGAGCATGTTCCCGAGGATGTTGGTCTGCATGCTGTGCAGGCCCAGCAGCGTGGGGAGCGAAGGGCCGTAGATGTCGCCATCGAGCACGCCCACGGCGTACCCGCGCCGGGCCAGACCCACCGCGAGGTTCACCGCGATGGTGCTCTTGCCCACGCCGCCCTTGCCGGCGCCCACGGCGATCACCGTCTTGACGCCCGGAATGCCGCTGGCGCTCGATTGCGCCGAGGGCGCCGCGGCGGCTTGGCCCGCGGGGCTCGGGGGGTTCGGGGGGTTCGGGGGGTTCGACCCGGCGCCCGGGCCCGGCGCGTGCGTGTGGGCGCCCCGCATGTGACCCCCCTCGACCGTGAGCGACTTGAGCTCGGCCCCCAGTCGGGCGGCCTCATGGCGGATCGCCCCGTCGACCATCGCCAGCAGCGGCTGATGCTGGGCGGGCGGCACATCATCGAGCGCGAGCCCGACCGCGACGATGCCGTCGCACGCCGCGATGCGGGTGACGGCCCTCGAGGCGACGAGATTCTGCCCCGTGGCGGGATGGGGGATGCGTGCGAGGATCTCGGTGATGATGGGCTTGCTGAGTTCGGGCATGGGGGAGGTTATGGCTGGGGCGGGCGGGCGAGCGTGCCGGTCGGTTCGCCCGCGCCGCCTGGCACTACCATCCGCCCCATGTCCGATACTCCCTCGCCCGTTCCGTCGTCGTCGCAGCCCGAATCGGCCCACCACCTCGAGCAGCAGCGCCGCGCCAACCGCGACGCCGTGTCGGCCCTGGGCCTCAAGCCCTATGGCGAGCGGGTGGATGGGTTGATCACCCTCGCCGAGGCCCGGGCCCTGCACAGCCAGGCCGCCGACGACGCGCTCGCCGCGGCGGGCAAGGCGCCCCCTCCGGAATTTGTCGACCCGCGGGCCCGCGTCGCGATCGCGGGGCGGGTGGTGCTGCTGCGCGATGGCGGCAAGCTGCTCTGGCTGCAACTGCGCGACCACTCCGACACCCTTCAGGTCGCGGTGAGCCAGAAGGACGTTGACGAGACCTCGTTCAAGTTCGCCAAGGCCACCGACATGGGCGACGTGGTCGTGGTCCGGGGGCGCGTCATGAAAACCCGCACCGGCGAGGTCACGGTGTGGGCCGAGGCCATCGAGCCCGCGGCGAAGTGCCTGGTTCCGCCTCCTGAGAAGCACGCCGGGCTGCACGATGTCGAGCTGCGCTACCGCCAGCGCTATATCGACATGTGGGCGAGCCCGGAGACCATCCGCGTCTTCCAGGCCCGTTCGCTGATCGTCGCGCGCCTGCGCGAGCTGCTGGGGGCCCGCGGCTACCTTGAGGTCGAGACGCCGATGCTCCAGATCCTGGCCGGCGGCGCCGCGGCCCGCCCGTTCATCACCCAGATGAACGCGCTGGGGATCCCGCTCTATCTGCGCATCGCCCCGGAGCTGTACCTCAAGCGGCTGCTGGTGGGCGGCCTGCCCCGGGTTTACGAGATCAACCGCAACTTCCGCAACGAGGGTCTCGACAAGCAGCACAACCCCGAGTTCACGATGCTCGAGGCGTACCACGCCTTCGGCGATGTCGAGACGGTCATGGAGCTCACCGAGTCGCTGATTCGCGAGTGCGCCCTGGCCATGCCCGCCGCCCACCTCAACCCCTCCAACCCCCCTGAGCGCACCGGCCCCGCAGGCGTGCTGCCCTTTGGCGAGCTCCAGATCGACTATGCCTCGCCGTTCCGGCGGGTGGCCTATGGCGATCTCTTCGAGCAGCACCTGGGCTTCAAGATGACGGATGTTGACCGCGTCATGAAGTTCGCCGGCGAGCACCACATCAAGACCCAGGGCGCCGACCCGGTCTTCGTCGTCAACGAGCTCTTCGAGGATTTCGCCGAGGGCAAGCTCGACCCCGCCCGGCCGACCTTCATCACAGACTACCCCTCGGCCATCAGCCCGCTGACGCGCCCCAAGCCCGCCAATCCGGCGCTGGCCGACCGGGCCGACCTGTTCATCGGCGGCATGGAGATCGCCCCGCACTACACCGAGCTCAACGACCCCGATGTGCAGGCCGCCAAGTTCCGCGAGCAACTCGCCACCGGCGACGCGGAGAAAAACGCCGAGGAGTCGACGTTCCGCACGTTCGATCATGACTTCGTCAACGCCCTGAAGGTGGGCATGCCCCCCGCAGGCGGCATGGGGCTGGGGGTCGATCGGCTGGTGATGCTGCTGACCAACCAGCGGACGATCCGCGATGTGGTGCTCTTTCCGCTGATGCGACCGGAGAAGTAGCCCAGCGCGCCCAAAAAGCAATGAGGGGTGAGGAGCTGCGCGTCCGTGCGCCGGTCCTCACCCCTCATGCTTGTCAGCCGCGATCCGTGGCTTCCTTGACCGTCCTGATTTCGTCGCTTACGCCGCGTAGCCGGGCGGGCCGTCGTCGTCGCCGCCGACGGTCGGGAACTTGTAGTTGTCGACGTCGTCCTTGAGCTGGTCGACCTTGTCCTGCATGTCATCGAGGAGGCGCTCGATGCGCTGGACCACATCGCCCTTGGTGGAGGGGCGGACCGTCTCGACGGCCCGCCGCCGGGCCAGGTCCAGCGCGTGGCGCGGGAAAATCAGGCGATGGTCGTCGCCGTCGCCGCTCCGTCCTCGCCCGCCCCGACTGTTGTTGCCGTCGTCGCGAAGCCGCATGTGGACCTCCGTGTGCCGCAGACGTTGAACTGATCGGCGCAGGGATGAAGCGTCTTCAGTGAGGGCCCAAAAGGCCTTGAAATCAAGCCAAATCTGAACGCTCGCGACAGGCGGACCAGGGCGGTGGGGGGCGCCGCGCCAGCCGTCACAGGGTGCGCCCGCAGCCCAATCGGGGCCGTCCGGGCGGGCCGGGCCGGGTCGGCGATCCGGGCAGTTCAGGCCGCCTTTGCGCGTTGCGCCGCACGCCGCCCGCGCTCAGGTGGTCGGCCCGCCCCGCCCGCCAGCCTCGCTGACAGGCCCCGAAGGCCCCTTCGGACCGCCAATGCGCAATTCCGTGCCCGCCAGCATCCGCGCGATGTTCCCCCGGTGCTTGTACACCACCAGCGCGGCAAGAACTGCCGACATCGCCACATACGGCCAGCTCACCACCTGCACCGGCGAATCCACTGGAGTAGGGGGGACCCCCTCCGGCGCCTGCCCAAGAAGGCCGAGAACCAGCCAGAGCGGTCCGACCAGAGCCGCCGAAATCGGGAGGCTCGCCGCCGCGAGGCACGACGCCAGGCCCATGTACCGGGTCGTCTTGAGCACCACCGCCCACACGAGCAGGGCCAGCAGGGCGGGGGCCCCCAGCGCCGGCCACACGCCCAGCAGCGCTCCGAAGCCGGTGGCCACACCCTTCCCGCCGCGGAAGCCGAGCCAGGGCGAATACATGTGCCCCAGCACCGCCCCGGCGACCACCGCCAGCCAGCACCAGGCCAGGGGAGCGGGGGTATCCAGCCGTCCCAGCAGGCCCAGCCCGCCGGGACGACCCTCGGGCCCCAGCAGCACGCCCGCGGCGAGCGTCGGCGCCAGCCCCTTCAGAAAGTCGAGCCCGAAGCACGCGAACCCCCACCCCCGCCCCAGCACCCGCCCGATGTTGGTCGCCCCGATGTTCCTGCTGCCGTGCTGGCGCACGTCGACGCCCTGGGCCAGCCCGATGAGCAGCCCGAACGGGATCGACCCCAGAAAAAACGCCACGATGATGAGTGCGCCGGCCACCACGCCTCAGAGCGTAGCGGGCGGGCCCCCCGGCCCGTTCTCAGCCGGCTCAACGTGGATGAGCACATCACGCACCGTCGGCGCGTGGGCCCGGATCGTCGCCTTCACCCGTCCCCCGAGGGCGTGGGCGTCGCGCACCGGCATCTCGGGATCGACGTGCAGGTGCATGTCGACCAGGTGCCACGGGCCGCTTTTGCGGGCCAGCACTTTCTCGACGGCGCGCACCCCGGGCACCCCCTGGGCCACGCGCCGGACTTCTTCGATCAGGCTGCTGGGGGCGGTGTCGAGCAGCTCCCCAAGCGGGCCCCGCGCGATCAGCACGGCGTTGACGACGATGATGAGGGCCGCGACGGCCGCGGCGATCTTGTCAGCCACCGCCCACGCCGGTCCGCCCCACAGGGCCAGGATGATGCCGGTCAGGGCGGCCAGCGAGGTGATGGCGTCGGAGCGGTGGTGCCAGGCGTCGGCCAGCACCGCCGAGCTCCCCGATTTGCGGGCCGAAGCCCGGGCGATCCGGAACAGCGTCTCCTTTATCGCAATCACCCCCAGCAAGACCCACAGCGTGAAGGCCGCGGGCGGGGGATGGGTGACCATCGCTTCCCGGATCGCCTGTACGCCGATCCCCAGCCCCGCAATCAGCAGGATGCCTCCGACCGCCAGGGCCGAGAGGGCCTCGGCCTTGCCGTGGCCGTAGGGGTGGTCGTCATCGGCCGGGCGCTCGGCGTAGCGCAGGCCGCCGACCACGATCAGCGAGCCGAGGATGTCGGTGAGGGATTCAACCGCGTCGGCAATCAGGGCGTAGGAATGCCCGATGACCCCGGCCAGCAGCTTGGCGAGGGCCAGCAGCAGGTTGATGGACAGCCCCAGCAGGGCCACCCGCTGCCCGTGCCCGGAGGCGCGGTCGAACGGCTTCGCGCTGGGCAGGGCGGCGAGGTGGGGTGCTGGTGAGGTCACGGCCTGCGGATGGTACCTCCGCTTGCCTCCCCGCCCGCCCGCAGCCCCCCGCCACCCGGCGCCGGGGCCGAGGCCGGGGCCGGGGCCGGGGCCGCCAACACCCCGTCCAGATGCCCACGCCTGCACCCGCTTGGGCCTCAAAGGCGTATATGCTTCTCCCCGGCCCGCGCAGTAACCAGCGCGCCGGCCGACCGGAGATTCCCGCCATGGCCAAGATGTTTTACACGCTCGAGGAAGCCGCCAAGAAGCTCGGCGTGTCCGCCGAAAAGGTCCGCGAGATGGCTTCCTCGGGTCAGCTTCAGGAGTTCCGCGATCGCGACAAGCTCGTGTTCAAGCGCGAGCAGGTCGACCTCCTGGGCGGCGGCGATGAGCCCGACGCCACCATCCCCCTGGCCGACTCGGGCGAGTTGCCCCTCGCCATGGATGAGTCCAAGGCCGGCTCCTCGGCCGGCAGCGTTTCGGGCGGCACGGTCGGCAGCACCAAGGAGCGCTCGGGCATCTCCATCTTCGAGCCCGAAGAGGGCGAAGATGTCGACCCCTCGGCCCAGACGCAGGTCACCCCCAGCGGCCTCGGCGGCACCCTCGGCGATCCCAACGCGTCCGGCTCGGGCCTCATGGGCCTGGCTCAGGAAGCGGATGACACGTCCCTCGGCGGCAACCTGCTCGACGACGCCTACGGCGGCGGTGGTGGCGGCGGCGGCGAGGGCGGTCAGGGCGGGGCCCTGTTCGAGCCCGCGGGCGTCGCCAGCGATGTTTCGGGCGGCATGGGCGGCGGCGGCGTGTTGGTCATGGCCGAGCCGTACGACGGTCCGGGCTCGGGCCTGGTCGGCGGGCTGGCCTTCGGCATGGTCGCGGTGCTGGCGGTGATGCTGGCGGGCGTGCTCGGGGCCCTGACTGGCGGCAGCCCCATCATGGCCTTGTTCGCCGAGAATCTGTGGATGTGGGTCGGCATCATGGCGGCGCTGCCCGTGGTGGGCGGCGTGGTGGGCTTCCTCATTGGCCGCTGAGCCAGTATTCCGCTGATCCAGTACCCCCGGCTCGATGACCTCAAACCGCCCGCGATCTGCGGGCGGTTTTCGTTCCGGGGTCCGCTACCCTCTGACCGCATGCCCTCCTCGACTCAACCGGACGCCCACCGTTCCGCCGACGGCGCCGCGCCGCGCCGGGTGATCATCCTCGGCTCCACCGGCTCGATCGGCGTGCAGACGCTCGACGTGATCGAGCACCTCAACGCCCTGCACGCCCGCGCGGCCCACCCCGAGGCCTTTCGCGTGGTGGGGCTGGTGGCCGGGAGCAATGGCGAACTGCTGGCCGAGCAGGCCCGGCGCTTCGGTGTTGAGCGGACCGCTCTGGGCCGCATCGAGCCCCGCGCCGGCGATGGCCCTGACGCCGCTGAGCGCATGGTCCGCGAGGTGGAGTGCGACATTGTCGTCGCCGCGATGGTCGGGGCCTCGGGCCTGCCCGCCACGCTCGCGGCGGTCGAGATGGGGCGCGACGTGGCCCTGGCCAACAAAGAAACGCTCGTCGCCGCGGGGGCGCTGATGGTGCCCGCCGCGAGGACCAGCGGGGCCCGCCTGCTGCCGGTCGACAGCGAGCACTCGGCCCTGTGGCAGTGCCTGCAGGGGGCGCATGACCACTCGCCCCATGGGCATGACCGTGCTTCCGGTCGGCCGGCGGGCGGGCCCGCCGGCCCATCCGTGCCGCCGGCCGCCACCCTGCCCATGGCCTGCCCGCCGATGGCCTGCTCCCCGGCCGTCAGCCGCATCATCCTGACCGCGTCGGGCGGGCCCTTCCGCACGTGGACGCGCGAGCGCGCGTATGACGCCACGCCCGAGCAGGCCCTGGCCCACCCCACCTGGAACATGGGCGCCAAGGTCACCCTCGACTCAGCGAGCCTCATCAACAAGGCGTTCGAGGTCATCGAGGCGCACTGGCTTTTCGGACTGCCCGCGGAGCGGATCGATGTGCTGATCCATCCGCAGTCGATCGTTCACTCGCTGGTGGAGTACGCCGACGGCAACGTCATCGCCCAGCTTGGCCCGCCCGACATGCGGGCGCCGATCCAGTACGCGCTGACCTTTCCGCAGCGCCCCGATGGCCGGTCGCGCAAGCTCGACCTGCAGGCTCTCACCAGGCTCGACTTCGAGCGCCCCAGTCTTGAGCGGTTCCCCGCGCTGGGGCTGGCGTACCGCGTGATCAATCAGCGCGGGGCCAGCGGCGCGATCTTCAACGCTGCGAGCGAAGAGGCGACGTATGCCTTCCTGCGGCCCGAGCCAGCCGGCGACGTCGGGCCAGGGCGCAGCGGCGCGGGGGTGCGCACGGCGGGCAAACGGGTGGCCTTCGGCCAGATCCCCGAGCTGGCGCAGGCCGCCATGGACGCCCTCGGCCCCGCCCCGGCGCGGGACCTGTCGGACATTCTCGAAGCGGACGCTGCGGCCCGCCGGTTTGTGCGCGAGCGGCTGGGGTGAGGCGGCGGCGGCTGGGCGGGAACTCTGCGCCCAAGCGAGGTGGGCGCGGCTTGCGCACCTCCGGTCGCTCAGACTATCCCACGTCCGGGGGCGGGTTCGCGCATCACTTCGCCAGCCATTCCACGCCAGCCTTGATGTTCGCAAACGGGTCGCCGAGCCAGCCGTGCCCGCCCTCGTAGGTCTTCAGCTCCGCCGCGCCGCCGCTCTTGGAGAGGCCCAGCTTCGCCTCCTCGGCGAACCTGAGCGGCACGGTCTTGTCTTCGGGTGAGTGCAGCAGGAAGAACCGCCGCCCCTTGGCGTGCTGGAGCCCGTCGGTCTGCTCGGGCTTGAAGACGCTCATGGCGATGAGCGCCCCCGCGAGGTTCGTGTCGGGCTTCTTGCGGAGCATGAGGGCGTAGGCCGGTGGGCCGCCGCTCGACCAGCCCAGCACGTACACCTGCTTCACGTTGATCTCGCAGCGTTTCCTGACATCGGCGATCACGTTCTCCGCGAAGTCCTCGGTTGTGAACTTCGCGGCCTTGTAAGGCGAGCCCTTGGTCGGCCACACGATTGAGTCGCTCTGCTCCTTGTCCCACTTGGGCGCCACCAGCTGGCAGACCACCCACTTGTCATCCAGGCAGTTCTTCCAGATCCGCTGGCAGAAGGCCTTATAGTCCGCCCCGCCATCGCCGCCTGGCAGCACCAGCAGCACCTTGAAGCCGCCTTCAGGTTCGCTCTTCCCCGGGCGGTGGCCGATCAGCACGTACCGCTGGTTGTTGTCGTAGCCCGCCGCGACCATGGTCGCCGGAATGTCCTTGAGCTCGGCCTCCGCGGCCCGCTCGGCCCGCTCCTTGGCGGCCTTCTCCTCCATGGCCTTGAGCTGCTCGGGCGTGTACCGGCTGGGGATCTCGAGGTCCTTGAACTTCGGCCCGTACCGGGCCCGGTTCTTCTCCCACCACGCCCGCCACCAGGCGACGTCCTTCTCCTCGGTCTGCTTCACGCCGGTGAGCGGGCTCAGCCCATTCTGGCCGACGGTGTAGATTGCGGCGGGCGTTCCCTCCGCCTCCGCCGCGGCGATCAGCGCGGGGATGCCCCGCGCATCGCCGATCGCGGCGAAGGTGCGGCTCATCGGCGCCAGCAAGGCCCGCAGGTCCGACGGCTTCTGATAGGTTGATTGCAGCACGCCCGCCAGCTCATCCACCGCCCAGCCCGATTTGCTGTCGCCCATCACCGCCACCGCCCAGGCCCGCACCGCCATCGAGGCGCCGCCCTCGCCCTTGACCAGCGGCATGATCACCTCCTGCAGCTCCTTGCGGCGGAACTTCAGGTTGCCCGCCAGCCGCATCGCGGCCTGGGCCGCCAGGTCGTCGCTGGTCAGCCACCCTGTCAGGACCCGGCCCCACCCCGCCTTCATCGCGGCGCTGCGGGAAAGTTCGATCTCCATCATCAGGTGGCCCGAGTCCTCGAAGAAGTCCACGATCTTGCGCACATCGGCGCCCTTCACCGACGCGGCGCGGGCCACGAACGCCTCCGCCTCCGCGGCGAGCACCAGGTTGGCGTCCTTCCCCTGCACCGAGCTGTACCACGCCTCGTAGCCGCTGAAATCCTCGGCGAAGTCGCGCAGCGCCAGCTCCTTGATCCCGCGCAGCGAGGTGACCTGCACGATCGGCGCCGGGTCGTGCACGCCCAGGTTCAGCACCTCGATGAGCTTCTTCTGCAGCCGGTTCTTGCCGTCGCCGACGCGGGCCCCGGTGAACTGCTGCATGATCAGCTGCTTCACGGAGGGCTCGGTGATGGTCGACCATTTTTCTTCGAGCGCGTAGTAGCCCGCCGAGCCTTCGGCCCGGGCCAGCTCCGAAGCGAGCTTGTACACCTCGGTCGGGTCGTCGGCGTCCAGGTCCTGAATTTGCGCCGCCAGCTCGGCGACCAGCCCCGCGATATCGCGGGCCTCGGGCGGGATCGCGGCCGGCGCTGGTGATGGGGCGCCCGCAGCGAGCACACCGATCAGCACCAGCCACGTTCGGACCACCGAAAAGGCGTGGCGGCGCTCGGGAACGCGTCGGCCAGGGGATTGCTCCTCCGGCGATTCAAGCACTCGGTTGCGAAGCGTGTCCGTCCGGGGCATGGGCTGGGTGTTCACGGCGGTGCTCCAGGGCGGGAAACGGTAGCCCGGACGACTCCAGACCCCCGCCAGACCCCCGCCAGACCCCTCCAGACTCCCCACCCCCCGAATTGGTCCGCTGGGCCATCCCGGCTTCAGCGAGACACCGGCGGGCCCGACTCGTGTTCGACCCGCCGCGGGCAACGCCGGGCGCGCGGCTGGAGTTTCAGCCTACCGAAGCTTCCAGCGCCCCCTTGCGCCCGCCGGGCTCATGGCCCAGACCCCCCCCCGCCCCCCCCGCCCCACCCCCCGGTCCCGGCCCCGGCTCCCCCGCCGCACGCGTCCCGGGCGAGACGTACACCCGCTCGATACTCGGGCAAACCCGGCAGAGCAGCTCGTGAGTGATCGTTCCCGCCGCCTTCGCGAGCGTCGGCAGGTGGTTGGGCCCCTGCGGGTCGGCCCCGATCAGCTCGACCTCGGCGCCCACGCGGGCCAGCGTTTCCGGAAGGCCCGTCACATCGATCGTGATCTGGTCCATGCTCACCCGGCCCACCACGGGGGCGACGCTCGGCCGCTCGAAGACCTCGACGTGCTCGCCCCCCCGCGGACGGTCGTAGATCAGGCCTGTGAGGCCAACCCTGGCCACCGGGGTGTTGTTCTGGGCATGGCTTGACAGGGCGATGGGGTAGCCATCGGCGTAGCCGACCGGCACCAAGGCCACGCGCGTGGGCCGCTGCGTCTTGAAGGTGCGACCGTACCCGATGGCGCTCCCTTTGGGCACCTCGTGAATGTGCACGATCTTCGACAGCCACCGCACCGCCGGCTTGAGCTGCTTGCCAAAGCTCGCGTGCTCCACCGCCAGGGGATCGGTGAACGATTCGAAGCCGAAGCCGTACAGCCCTTGCCCGATCCGCACCATCCCGGCGTGCAGACTCTTGCTCCGCAGGGCCGCGGCGGTGTTGGCCGCGTGAATCATCACCCCGCTCGAACCGGCGAGCCTCGCCTTGATCGACTCAATCCAGGTCCGGAAGAGCTTGGCCTGCTCGCGGGTGTACACATCGTCGGTCGAGGGCGACGAGAAGTGCGTCATCAGCCCCGCAAGCTGAAGGCGCGGCGAAGCCAGCACGGTCTCGACGATCCGCGTCGCCTCGGGTTCCAGCGAGCCGCCCCGGGAGAGCCCCGTGTCGAGCTGCACATGCACCGGCAGCCGCAGGCCGACCCGGGAGGCGACGCTCGCCAGCTCCAGGGCCTGCTCGGGGTCGTGCACCACCAGATGCAGGCGCGACCGCACCGCCAGGCGATAGACAGGGTCCGCCCGGTCGATCGTCCGCACCGGCATGAGCACCAGAATGGGGGTCTGAATCGGGGCTTCGGCCAGCTCGCGGGCTTCATCAAGGCAGTACACCGCCAGCATCTCGGCGCCCAGCGCTGAGAGCTTCCGAGCCATGCGCGGGCCGCCCAGGCCGTAGGCGCCTTGCTTGATCACCCCGCAGATCGCCACCCGGGCCGGTTTTGGCCCACTGACAGGACCAGCGGCAGGACCAGCCTCGGCCGCCGCCAGAGCGGAAGGCGCCGCGGCGGCTGGGGCGGCGGCCGACCCCGAAACGGGGGCCGAAACGGGGGCAGGAGCGGCTGGCGGCCGGGGCGTGTCCAGGGCCTGGCGCAGGATCCCGTAGTTGCGGTCGATGGCGGAAAGGTTGATCTCAAGCCGACTGGTGGCCACGCGGAAGCTCCGGGGCGAAACGGTCCAAACCGGCGAATGCACGCCACGCCGCAGCCCGGCTCGCCCGAGCGGTCGGACTCGGCATGCAACCGCGGGCCCGGCGGAACTCGCCGCCTGTGCCTTGTATCGACCTACCGCCGACCATACGATCAATCACGCGGGCGGCTTGCACGGGCTTCCTCGGGACGGGCTTCCTCAGTCGAGGTCTCCGACCACCGAGCCAAGGTCACCGTATCGCCTGAACCGCGACATTCCTGCGCGACAGACCTGATTACGACCGCCCTGCCGGTTCGTTCGTCTTGAAACCCTGATGTCCACCGATCCTCACAACACGCCGTCTTCCCATCCCTTCGACTCGACCGCCCACGCCGAGCCGCACCAACCCGCTGGCCCCATCGGCAGCGCCGCCGGCGCGCCGGAGGATGGCGCCGCTCCCGGCTGGCCGCTCGGCGGCCCCGGTGAAGGCCGCCATGAACGCCATGAAGGCGGGGATGAAGGCGGGCATGAAGATGGGCACGGCGGTGGACATGGCGGCGGTCGCCATGACGGGGCTCGGCACGGCCAAGTCGAGGGGCTGGAAGCGCACGCCCCCGCGAGCCTGGTGGGCTCGACGGCCCGGACGGACTTCCCGACCGAGATCTTCGACGCCGAGCAGTCGTTCGAGTCGCTGGGGCTGCGCAGCAGCGTGCTCAAGGGGCTGCACGAAGCGGGTTTCCAGCGTCCCACCAAAATTCAGGCCCTGCTGATCCCCGTGATGCTGCAGGGCAAGGACGTGCTGGGCCAGGCCCGCACGGGCACCGGCAAGACCGCGGCGTTCGGCCTGCCGCTGCTGCACATGTGCAACCGCGACACGCCGTTCCAGGCCCTGGTGCTGGTGCCGACGCGCGAGCTCTGCCTGCAGGTGGCTGACGACATCAACACGTTCGGGCGGACGACGCCGATCCGGGCGTGCGCCGTGTACGGCGGGCAGCGGATCCGCATGCAGGTCGATCAGCTGGAGCGCAACCCGCAGATCATCGTCAGCACCCCCGGGCGCCTGATGGACATGATCGAGCGGCGGTATCTGCACCTGGCCAATGTCCGCTTCGCGGTGCTCGACGAGGTCGATCGGATGCTGGATATCGGCTTCCGCGACGACATCCGCAAGATCCTCAAGATGTGCCCCCCGCCGCGAACCGAGGGGACCGGCCCGGGCCGCCAGACGGTCTTCGTGTCGGCGACGCTGGCGCCCGAGGTCGAGCGGCTGGCCCGCACGCACAGCCACAACGCCGAGAAGGTGATCGCGGTGTACACCGGCGCCCTGACCAACGCGACGGTGCGGCAGTTCTACCTGCCGGTGGCGCCGTGGGACAAGCGCAAGCTGCTGATGCACCTGCTGACGCACGAGGAGCCGGCGCTCACCGTGGTCTTTTGCCGCACCAAGCGCACCGTCGACGACCTGACTGAGTACCTCAACAAGAAGGGGATCGACGCGCACTCGATGCACGGCGACATGTACCAGTCGAAGCGCAACAAGGTCATCGAGAAGCTGCACGCCGGCGACCTCTCGGTGCTGGTGGCCTCCGACCTGGCCTCGCGCGGGCTCGACATCGATGGCATCACCCACGTGGTGAACTACGACCTGCCTGAGGATCCCGAGGTCTATGTCCACCGCATCGGCCGCACCGCCCGCGTGGGGCGCGACGGCGTCGCCTGGGCCTTCGTCACGCCGGAGCAGGGCGAGCTGCTCACCGCCGTCGAGACGCTGATCAACGCCGAGATCCCCAAGCTCGACTACCCCGACTTCGTGCCGGGGCCGGTTCCCGCGCATGTCGCGGCCATGCAGGCCAAGGGCGAGATCCGGGCCCAGCAGGTCGGGCAGTTCAACCGCTACACCGCGACAGTTGATCTGCCGATTCCCGCGCCCGCGGCGGCCGCCCCGGGCGGCCAGGGGTCGATCGCGGGCGGCGCCGGTGTTGGTGGCGGGGGCGGGGGTGGAGGAGGCGGAGCTGCCCAGCCGGCGGCGGCCGACCCGCTCAAGTTCCCGGGCGGGGTGATCCCCACCAAGCTGCCGCCCAAGCGGATGTTCGGCAAGGTGAAGACCGCTGACTCAATGAAGGCCGCGATGCAGCAGGCCCTCAAGACCGGTCCGGGCCCGGCGCCGGGGGCGACCCCGCCGCCGGCTTGATCCAAAGCCCCTGCAGATTCGCGCCTCCCACCGCCGGGCGGTCGGTGCGGTCCCACGGTCCGGCGGCACAAGCGGTCACGCCTTCGGCGTTTCGGCCGTTGCGGAGGTCGTGCCCGTCTGCGGGCGCTCGCTCGCAGGCCCAGCGGGCAGACGCTTGAGGTGGTGCAGCAGCCCCAGCAGCATCAAAACCATCAGGAACGAGCCCCAGAACGTCGCGCCCAGGAGTTGGGGCAGATCGGCGTCGAACAGCTGCGACAGGGCCGAAGCCATCACGCCCACGGTCAGGATCAGCCCGCCCAGCAGGAGCCGCCGCAGCCAGGACCCCGCTGGCGCCCTGAGCCACTCCGCCGTGATCACCGCCAGCCCCGGCATGCTCCAGCAGTAGTAGTACGAGCCCGCCTTGGGCGAGAAGAGGGTGATCAGCACCAGCAGGATGGCGTACTCCACGGCGGTGGTGCGGGCGGTGCGGCGGGCCCGCGCGGGCAGCGCGCTGGCGAAGGCGAGGCACAGGCCACCGGCGAAGCCCGCGAAAACCAAAAAGGACCCAGCAGGGCTGAGCGCGAGCACGTTGACCCTGAACTCCGGCTGGCCGCCGGGCCCATCCTCGACATCGCGGGTCAGGCGGTGCACCACCGACATCATCGACTGGTTCCCCGGCCGGAACGCGCGCGACGACTGGTTGGCGAGCTTCTCGCCCGAGGTCGACAGGATCATGCGGTCGACCCACGTCCAGGTTTCGCGGGCGTTGGCCTCGAAGCCGCGCACAAAGCCCGGGGCCACCAGCAGCACCAGCAGCGTGGCGAGCACCATCGCCGCGGCGGCCGTCCACAGGCGCCGCCACACCAGGTAGCCGATGACCGTCGCCGGGAAGGCCTTGGCCACCGCCGCGGCGCCGAAGACGCCGCCCGCGAGCACCGGCCCCCAGCCGGCGCGGTCGAGCAGCCGGAAGCCCGCCAGCATCGCCGCGAGCAACACAAGATTGGGTTGCCCCAGGAAGTAGGTATCCCACACGTACGGCAGCGCGACCACCAGCGGGACGAGATAAACCAGCGGGTGCGGGTTCCTCTCCCGCTGCGTGGCGTAGCCCGCCGAGAGCAGGAGCACCGCGATGTGGGCGCCGATGTTGATCACGCACAGGGCCGTCGCCATCCCGGTGCGGCCGAGGAAGCTCAGCGGTGCGTAGAAGACCACCGCGCTCGCGGGGGGATAGATGAACGACTGCTCGGCGGGCGCCAGCAGCGGATTGCCGCGGCGGACGTCCTCCGCCGCGCGCCACCAGCGGCTGTAGTCCTTGTTGTTGTCGGGCTTGGTGAAGGTCTTGATCACCGGCGTTGCGGAGAAGCCCACGCCGATGAGGATGATCAGGAGCAGCAGCGGCCACATCGGGCCCCGCGCAGGCGCAGGCCGCGGGTCACGCGGGGTGGTGTTCTCAGGAACCAAAAGTGAAGGGACACGCTAGGCGCGCCCCCGCGCGTGCGTCGCATCGGCCGCCGCGTCTCGCGGCCGATTCGCCCGCCTCAAATCGGTCTTCGCGCCGCGTGCATCGATTTGAGCGCCGCCGTGCGTTCGCGGGCCACGCGCCCCGCCTTGCGCGGCGCGAAGATCGCTGACGACTGCGGCGCCGATTCACCCAGGGGGCGGGCCGGCCCCGCCTTGATGCGTTCGAACGCGCTGCGCGCGTTGGCGGCGGAGAACTCCGTGCCGATGAACCGCCGTCCCAGGGCCCGCGCCACCACCCCGGTGGTCCCTGAACCGCTGAACGGGTCGAGCACCAGGTCGCCCGCGTTGCTCGAGCACAGCACCACGCGTTCCAGGTACACCTCGGGAAGCTGGTTGTCGTGGTTCTGCCGCCGCTCGATGTTGTTGCCCTGGATCCGGCCCCAGTACTTGCCGTACCACACGTCCATCGGCAGCCGAAGCCCCGCCGGCATCCCATCGCGCTTGCTCAGCGTGCGCGGGTCGAAGTACGTCGTCGCCCGGTCCGACAGCTCCAGGACCGGGTCGGGGTTCCACGTCCGCAGCTTGCCCTGCTCGGGCGCCTCGGGCTTCAGGAAGTACAGCGCGTGCACCTTGGAGTTGATGAACCGCCCCTTGGTGTTCTGGCCGAAGCGGTAGTGCCAGACGCACCAGTTCACCATCGCCAGCCCGCGCCGCTTCAGGTGCACCACGATCTCCGCCGCCCAGTCGTCTGGAATGTTGATCCACAGCGAGCCGCCGGGCCGCAAGGCGCCGATGCACAGGTCGATCCACGCGTAGGTGAAGTCCAGATACTCGCGCTCGGGCATCGCGTCGTGCCACTGGTCGTAGGCGCGGTTCCAGTTGAACGGCGGATCCGCGAAGACCAGGTCCACCACCCCCGCCCGCACCTCAGGGATCCGCGGCAGCAGCTCGCGGCAGTCGCCCACGTACAGGCGGGTCTCCGGATCGGTAAGGGTGAACTCGGCGCCGGTCTTCTCCCTGGTGTCGGCGCCCGCGCCTCCTCCCGCGCCTGCTCCCGCGCCGGCCCCGGCCCCCGGACTGGGCTTGGCTTCAATCCGCCCCGCCGATTCCGCTCGCCTGGACACCGGACGCTTTCGCTTCCCGCCGGAGGCGCCCGTCAGGTTGGTCTCATCTCGCATGGCCGATGGTACCGGATCCGGGCCCTCAGCGCCACTCCTGCGTCAAATCCACCCCATCCAGCGGAGCAGCACCCGCATCGGCGGGATGATCTCCTTCCCCGCGCGGGCGTCGAACGCCCTGGCGTCGTCGCGCGACAGCCAGGCCAGATCCACGCACTCCCAGCCTCCACCGCCGGCCCCACCCCCGGCGCCACCGCCAGCCCCACCAGCGCACAGCCCACGCGTGGGGTCGACCACGCCCGGCCACTCGACCCGCATCACCATGTCGTAGCTGCAGGCGATCTCATCGAAGACCACGCCCACCACCCGGGCCGCGTCGCCGTCGAGCTCCAGCCCCAGTTCCTCGCGCCCCTCCTCGATCAGCGTGCGGGCCAGCTCGGCCCGCCCCAGCTCGCGCGGGCCGCCGCCTGGCTGCGCGGTGCTCGGCGGCTCGATTCCCCCGGCGGGCGCCAGCTCCCACATCAACTGATAGACCCGCGTCTGCGGGCCGCGCCGGGCCATCAGCAGGTGCTCGCACCCGCGCCGGTCGCGCCCCAGGATCAGCCCCTTCACGCTCAGCAGCCGGACGCCCAGGTCGAGCGCCTCGCTCTGCACCGCCAGCCGTTTGAAGCGGTCGTGCCCGCAGCGGAACCGCACCTCCGTTACCCCCCCCGCCCCCCCCGCCCCCCCCACCCCGCTCTTGATCGTCGTCTCCACCACCCCCAGGATCGCCCCGTCGTGGAAGCGCGGGTTGGCGGCGCAGAGCCCGGCCCACGCTGCTTCCCCGCCCGGCGTCAGCTCGCCCGGCGCGACCAGCTCGTCGATGCAAATCCGCACTGCGCCGCCCGGCGCCAGCGGCAGAAAACTGTTCCGCGGGATGTCCGGCCACGCCAGCCGCGGCGGCGCAGGCGGCAACACCGGCGCCGGGCGGGACCGCTCACTTTTCCGCGCTGCTGCATCGCTGGCAGGCATGCCGGGCGCTCCGAGTTTCCGCCGCGACGGTCAGATGCCCTTGAGGTTCTCAAGCCCGGGGATCGACGGCAGGCCCAGCGTCGACATCTCCTGGGCGATTTCCTTGCCCGC
Organism: uncultured Phycisphaeraceae bacterium; assembly: GCA_964611125.1. GTDB lineage: Bacteria > Planctomycetota > Phycisphaerae > Phycisphaerales > UBA1924 > JAEUIX01. The sequence goes on from CAZSZO010000008.1 coordinate 50,457, forward strand.
CTGCTCCTGGGCCTTGGCGATGGCCTTGTTCACCGCATCGGTGATGATCTGGCGCGTGAACTTCAGCCCCTCTTCGTCGGAGGGCGCCAGCATCTTGGCGTCAACCTCCAGATCCAGGATCCGCATGCGCCCGGTCATCGTCACCTTCACCGCGCCGCCGCCACCCTCGGCGGTGATCTTCTTGTTGTCGAGTGTGGTCTTCACGCGGCTGACCGCCTGCACCACCGTTTCCCGGTTCCGCATGAGGTTCGCAAACGCACCCGCCGCCTTGAATGCTTCCAGCATGGTCCGGTTCCATCCTTTGGGTACAGGCCTCGAAGGCTCAGGGCGTGCTCGCCCCGGGTCGCCGGGCGTCGTCGTCGGATCCCTCGCGGACCTCGACGACCCGAGCAGAGAATAGGTCAATGGCCTTCTGCACGAGCGGATGGCTCCGTAATGCCGCGGCGCTCGGCGCCTCGCCCCCCCCGCCCCCCGCGAACCGGTTCATCGGCCCTGAACCGCCCGTACGGGCCGCGGCAGGGGCCGCGGGGTCAACGCCGCCCATCCCGCCCGACCCCGCTCCCGCGCCAGATCCGGCAAGCCCCTGGATGTGCACCTGCACCGGCCGCTGCAGCGCCCCCTGCACCAGCTCAGCGAGGGCCCGCTGCTGGGCCCGCGTGGCCTCGAGCGCAAACTCTGGGCACCCCAGCACCGCCCGCAGCCCGTCGAACTCCAGGGCCGTGAGTTGCGACACCATCGCCCGCCGGGCTGGTTTGTCCGCCACGTACGCCGTGACGCGCGACCAGAACTCCGCCGGGGCCAGTGGCCCGCTGGCGCCGGCGTCCGACACCGTCGGCGCGGGGACAGCGCGGCTTGGCGGGTGGATCGAACCGTGGTCCGCCGGGGGAGGCTGTTTCGGCCCCGTGGTAGTGGGGGCTGGCTCCACCGGCGTCAGCGTTTTTTTACCGGGGAGCCTCCCCCACCCCCCCCGGCCCCACCCCCCCCGGCGGCGGCTCGGGCCGGGGCCCCGGCGTTGGCGCCGGCCCCGTTGCCCGTCGCCATCGAGCCGGTCAGCACCGCCGTGATGTCCGCGAGTTTCTCGGTCTGGGCCAGGCGGACGACCAGGGCATCGACGATCGCCCGCGGGAACGAGCTGCTTTTGGCCGAGCGGGCCACGCTCTCGCACAGCGCGATCATGTGCACGAGCCCCGCCGGGTCGAACCGCTTCGCCTGCTCGCTGGCGACCGAGCGGGCCTCGTCGGAGAGCTCCACCAGCGGTGTCGCGGGGCCGCACGCGGCCAGCAGCATCAGGTCGCGCAGCCGCTCGGCAAGCGACGTGAGCAGCTGATCGATCGAGATCCCGCGGGCCAGCAGTTGATCCGCCCGCTCCAGGGCCGGGCCGGGCGCGCCATCGGCCAGGGCGTCGATCAGCTCGCTGACCAGCGTGCGGTCGGGCAGGCCCAGCAGGTTCTCCAGCAGTTCGGGGGTGAGGCGGTTCTTCCCCGCCGCGGCGAGCAGGCGGTCGGTCAATGACAGGGCGTCGCGCATCGACCCGGCGCCGAGGCGGGCGACCATGTGCACGAGCTCTTCGTCGGCCTCCATGCCTTCTTCCTTCAGGATGAAGGCCAGGTGGCGGGCGATGTCGCGCGTGGGGATGTTGCGGAAGTCGAACCGCTGGCAGCGGCTCTGGATCGTCGCGGGGACCTTGTGGGTCTCGGTGGTGCAGAGGATGAAGACGACGTGGCTGGGCGGCTCCTCCATGGTCTTGAGCAGCGCGTTGAACGCCGCGGTCGAGAGCATGTGCACTTCGTCAATGATGTAGACCTTGTACCGCCCCCGCATGGGCCGGTAGACGCAGTTGGCGATCATCTCGCGGGCGTTCTCGACGGAGTTGTTCGACGCCGCGTCGATCTCGATGACGTCGGTGTCCTGCCCCTTCATGATCGCGTCGGCGACGTCGGCGATCTCCTTGCCGCCTTCACCCACGGCGTTGAGGGCCTTGGCGAAGAGGCGGGCCGTCGACGTCTTGCCGACGCCGCGCGTCCCGCAGAAGAGATAGGCGTGGGCGACCCGCCCCTCCTTGATGGCGTTCTGGAGGGTGTCGGCGATCGCCTTCTGCCCGACAACCGAGCCGAAGTCGCGCGAGCGATAGCGGCGTGCGAGAACGGTGTAAGCCATGGCGACAGGATACGGCCGGGTGGGGGGGGGTGCGGGGGGTGGGGACGGGCAGGGGACCGAGCTCTCAGACGTCTCGGGTGGGACCGCGGCCAGCCGCCAGCGAAAGGGGGTAGGGGCCCCTGCCCCGGCCCCCGTCAGCCCTCGCGGCCTGCTCCCGACTCGCGGAAACCAGCTAGCACCCGCCGAAGTACCGCGTGATGTAGTCCGACAGGTCGTCTGGGTCGATGTTGCCGTCGCCGTTGATGTCCGCGCCCGGGCAGGGCGGCGCGCTGAAGAAACACGTGATGACGTCCGAGAGGTCATCGGGGTCGGTGAGGCCATCCCCGTTGAAGTCGGTCGCGCATGCGGGCTGGAAGGCCATGTGCATGACGTAGGCCCCGGCGCTCCCGGCGAACCCCGCGAGGCGGATGCGATACGTGCCGCCGGCCTCGACCGGGGCGGTCAGCAGCGAGTGGTTCGGCGTGCCGGGACAAATGGTGAAGTCGTCATCGTTGCACCCGATCTGGTTGGCCGCGTTGCCCGGGCAGCCCGAATGCACCGAGACCACGGTGTCGAAGCTCGACCCGCAGGTGTCGATGACCAGCGAGCCGCGGGCGGGCGCGGCGTAGACGAACCAGACGTCCCTGGTCGCGCCGTTGGTGCAACTCGCGGCGCCATCCTGCGTGGCGCCGGTGGTGTCGCCAACGATCGTGCCCGGGACCACCAAGGGGGCCGAGCCGCAGTCGTCGGCGCCGGTCGCCGGCGCAAACGAGACCTGCATGGTGAAGGCCCCGGCGGACCCTGCATAGCCGCTGACGCGGAACAGGTACGTTTCGCCGGCGGCGACCGGCGCATCGATCTGCGACTGGCGTTCGCACGCGTCAGAGTCGTCGTTACAGGCCACCAGGTAGCCCGGCGCACCGGTGTCGCACTCGCGATGGAGCGAAACGACCGTGTCGTAAGCTGACCCGCACAGATCGACGAGCAGCGTCCCGTTCACGGGGCCCACGGGGAAGGCGTACCACACATCGGGTGAGCCGGAGGAAGCGCCGCAATCGGCCAGGCCGTCGCCGGTGGCCCCGACGGTGGTTCCGCTGTAAAGCCCCGCGGTGATCACCGGCGCCGCGGAGCAGTTGTCGCTGGGGGCGACGGGCGAGAAGCCGATGTTGAACTGGTAAGCTCCCGCCGCGCCGCTGAACCCGGCGACGCGGATGAGGTAGGTCTGGCCGCCCACCACCGCGGCGCTGGTGCTCGACTGACGGCGCGGCGTCGCGCCGCAGTTGCCGCCGTCGTCATCGCACGCGAGCTGGTTGGCGGCGTTGCCCGGGCACCCGGCGTGGACCGAGATGACGGTGTCGAAGGCGGACCCGCACGTGTCGACGAACATCGTCCCGGTGGCGGGCGCCGTGAACGCGTACCACTTGTCGGCCCCAGTGCCGTCGACGCAGCCAGCGGCGCCGTCGGTCGTCGCGCCCACAGTGGTGTCGATGTAGCTCCCGGCGGCGATGCTCGGGGCCGAGGCGCAGGCGTCGGCGCCCGGCGCGGAGGTGAAGCCGAGGTTGAGCTGGAACGATCCCACCGCGCCGCCGAACCCGGCGACGCGGATGAGGTAGGTCTGTCCGCCATCCACGAGGAGGGACGTGGACGACTGGCGACGCGGGACGGCGCCGCAGTTGCCGCTGTCGTCATCGCAGGCGAGCTGGTTGGCGGCGGTTCCAGGGCAGCCGGAGTGGACGGACAGGACCGTGTCGTAGGCGGACCCGCAGGTGTTCACGAACAGGGTCCCGCTGGCGGGGGCGGTGAAGGCGTACCACACGTCGCCGCCGGAGGTCGGGTTGCAGGAGTCCGAGCCGTCGGTCGTCGCCGCGCTGCTGACGCCGAAGACGCTGCCGACGCCGATGGGCGCCGCGTTCGGGCAGGTGTCGTTGGCGGGCGCCGAGGCGGCGACGATGGTGTTGAGGCTGTAGGTGTTGCGCGAATCGGTGAAGAGGAATACCCGCAGGGTGAAGCTGCGGGCTGGACCGGTGTTGGTGTAGTCGATGCGCTCAGAGTCCGAGCTGCCGGTGCTGGCGGCGACGACGGCCCCGCAGCCGTCGAGGAGCTGCGCGTCGACATCGCCGAAGGCGTGCCGGAAGTCCAGGTCGATCACCACCCGGCCGCCGCTACCGGGCACGGCAAAGCGGTACCAGTCTTCGCTCGTCGACTTGACGATCAGGTTGCTGAAGGCCTGCTGGCCGACGCCGCCAAGATTGAGGGCGGCGGCGCAGGCGTTGTTGGGCTCCAGGGCGTCGTCGGACCCGCCCGCCAGCAGCGGGGCGATCGCCTGATGGGTCACGGCGAAGTCCCCATAGCAGTCAAACTGATTGGCGGGGGCGTTGCCGCAGGCGGAAGGGCCGCCGTGGAGCTGGCCGATGAGCTGCTGCGTGTCGTTGCGGAAGATGCCCGAGCCGCTCGAGCCGCCCTCGGTGACGCTGGGGCCGGCCCAGTTGACGCGGATGTGATTGGGGCCGAAGCTCGAGCACGTGCCGACCGTCTGCTTGGCGCCGAAGCTGATGCGCTTGAATGACCCGTCAGGGTGGTGGATGCCCGTGAGCGCCGCGCCGTCGGGCGGAAGGCTCGGGTTCCAGCCGGCGAAGATCAGGCCCCCGGGGATCGTGCCCTCAATCATGAGCAGCGTGTGGTCGGAGGCGGCGCTGGTGGAGAGCAGCGTGCACACCGCCGACCGCGGAACGCTGGCGAGGGCCGGCGCCCCGGCATTGCAGGCGGAACTCTGGAAGAGCCAGAAGATCTCGCTGCTCTGGGCGTCGGCGTTCGTGCTCAGGCAGTGGTTGGCCGTCAGCCAGATGGGCGTCTGATCGGCGCCGATGGAGCTCAGCAGGGTCCCCGAGCAATAGAGCGAAACGTTGTTCGCAATGAAGCCGATGCCCGCGGCGGCCCGGGCGGTGTTGGCCCACGCGGGGAAACAGGTCACATCGTTGTAGCAGGCGCCCACCTCGAGCGGGCCGCGCCGCTGGGCCAGGTCGCGGTAGAAGTGCTGGGCCGCGTCGATCCGTAGCGGCAGTGCAGCGGGCTGGACTGCGTCCTGAACGCCCTTGCCGCCCGGCAGCCGGACTTCGACCCGCACCATCTCGTTGAAGACCGACCCCGCCCACATCGCGCCCGAGTCGTGCAGCCCGCGTCCGCTATATGGCCCCACCAGCGAGCCCTGCGGCGCGCCGGGGTCGTAGCAGACCACCGACGCCCCTGCGGGCAGGTTCATATCGCTCAGGTGCAGCCGCATGCCCAGCGCCGCGGGCGAGGTAAAATCGCACACCCACAGCCAGCCGCCGCCCGCACCCTCAGGAACCCGATACCAGACGCCCGCCGCGTCGTTCCACGGGACATCCTGCCCGACGCCGTAGCGCAGCACTTTCTCGTCACGCCGGTTCGCCGCGTCGTCGTCGATGAGGGCGTCGTTGTTCAGGCGGTTGAGCACCACGAGGCCCGCGCCACGATCAAGCGCGATGCCCAGGTCCTCCGACGGCGGCCGCGGCGGCGCTTTGGCCTCCGTCGCCGGCGCGGGTCCAAACGTGGCGAGCACGCCCTGCCCATCGCCCTGAGCCTGGGCCGCCCCAGCCACGCCCAGCAGCGCGGCGCCGAGCCCGAGGAGCCGCATACAGAGACGTCCAACTTGACGACGGGGGTGGATCATGAGGCAGCTCCGCTTGGATCAATGGGATACGTCGCCTGGGCCGCCGAGATCGTTGCCGATCGCTGCGCGAGCCAAGACGCCTTCGCAAGCGAGCCGCTTAAAGATGTCTCCCTGCCCGCCTCTCGGTGACCTGTAACCCCGTTCGGGGACTCTTCCCCCCGCGAGAATTACCACCTGATCGAGGTATCGCCGCCGCTGTCTGTTGCTCGTTCCCGTGATTAGGGCGTTTTGAACGCTCACAGTCGGTCGCGAGGCCGATTCCACGGCACCGTTCCAGGGCGCCGAAAATGTCAAGATGGGGCCCCCTTGCCGGTGAATCCACGGGCGCGCGGCGAACGTAACCTTCTTTTAGAGACCGCGTTTCCCCATCGTCCCGATCCGTTATCCGGTCGGAGCACCCCGGATTGGAGATGATGCGCGGCCTTCCCGCAGCCCGGCAGGAGGCGTCCCCATGTTCCATCGCCCCGCATCTCTCAAGCTCACATCCATGCTCGTCGCCGCCGCGGCGCTGGGCGGCGTCCTCGCCGCTGGCCCGCAGGTTCACGCGGCGCCCGGGCTCGACAGCTTCGCGCTGTCGTTCTCCACGAACGATGGCGACTGGGGGTACGACTACAGCTCCTTCGGCTTCAGCTACAGCCGCGGGTACTCGTCGTTCGGCTTCGCCAGCTTCAACCGGCCCTACCGGTTCTTCGATTGCTACCCGAGCTACCGGTACAGCTATTGCGCGCCGGTCATCGTGGCCCCTGTCTGCGATCCCTTTGACGATGTGATCTACACCGCCCCCTGCGCGCCGGTGTATGTCGCGCCCGTCTATACCCCGGTCTATTACTACGCCCCGTTGTACGCGCCCGTGTACGCGCCGGTCCGCTTCAGCGATCCGTACTTCCACGGCCCGTCGCTCTCCCTCTCGTTCTCCTTCGGCAGCCGCCGCTCCTGGCGCGACTGCGACTTTGTCCATCCCCGCTACTGCGGGCCCGATTACGGCTACCGCCACGGATACCGGGGCGGCTACGGGTACGGCCGCCCGCTGGTGATCAACAACACCACTATCATCAACAACAACAACGTCCCGCCCCCGAGCCCCTCGCCGGCGTTCCAGGGCGTGCTCGCCTCGGGCGACCGCGGCCTCATCGGCACCGGCTCCAAGCCCGGCGCCGGCGCCCCAGCTTCCGCGGGCATCGCCGCGTCGGGCGCACCGGCTTCGTTCCCTGGCAACCCCCAGGCCGGTTTCGCCGGCAAGCCCGGCCGGGGCGCCCCCCAGCAGCAGATGGCCGCGACCCAGCCCGCCAAGATTCCGCTCCCGGCCGTCGCCAGCGGCGCGAACGCCAAGCCTGTTACCGGGGCGGCGCCGAGCGCACTGGCCCAGAGCGGCATCGCCACCAAGCCGGCGCCGCAGCAGATCGCGAGCGGCTCGGCGTTCGTGAAGCCCGCTGCGGGCAGCCCGGCGGTTAAGGACCCGTCGTCATACGTCGGCCCGCTCCAGAGCACGCAGCAGGGCTCGCCGCAGAGCCCGCTCCAGAGCAAGCCGGCTGGCGGCGCTCCGGCCATCGGGGCTCCGGCCAACGGGGCCCTCAAGCCCCAGGTCGTGAGCTCACAGGGCCCCATCCGGAATCCGCAGGCCGTCGGCGCCAAGCCGGTCCCGGCGACGATCACTCAGGCGCCTCAGCCGACATCGGGCTTTGGCAAGCCCACGAGCGTTGCGTCCCCGGCCGCGCCCCAGCCGCAGCCGATCGCGTCCAAGCCGGTTCAGCAGCCGGCCCAGCAATTGGTGCAGGCGCCTGCCCAGGCACCGGTCTCAGCACCTGTCCAAGTGGGGGCGCCGAGCGGCAAGCCCGCGCCGGTGCAGTCGGTGAAGCCCGCCCAGTTTCAGCCAGTCCAGCAGCAGCCGGCTCAGCAGGTCCAGTCGCCAGGCGCCAAGCCCGTCCAGCCTCTCCAGGTCGGCCAGTTCCAACCTGCCCAGCAGCAGCCCGTGCAGCAGGCGGTCAAGCAGCCCCAACCCCAGCCTCAGCAGCAGGCTCAGCCCCAACAGCAGCGCCAGTCATTCGGCCAGCCGGCCGGGCCGTTCGTGAAGCCGGGGCAGGCCGGTTCGAGTGCGCGGTATCAGACGCAGGGGCCAATTCAGGGGCCAATTCAGGGGCCAATTCAGGGGCCAGTTCAGGGGCCAGTTCAGGGCCCAGTCCAAGGCCCAGTTCAGGCCGTGCCGTCGAAGGCGCCCGCGACCGGAACCCCTCAGCAGGCGATGCCCGCTCCGCAGTCGGCGCGGGCGGGCAACCCTGGCTCTTTCTCCAAACCCTCTGCATACACCCGTCCGCAGGTCTCTCCTCAGCAGCAGTCGTACTCAAAGCCGCAGTCCTTCTCACAGCCGCAGCCTTTGTCACAGCCACAGGCCCGGGTCCCTCGGTTTGACGCGCCGCGCACCAACCTGGCGTCGCCCGCTCAGTCCGCAGCGGCCCAGAAGCTCCCGAACCAGAGCTTCTCCCAGCCCGCTCGCCAGTACGCACCCGCCCGGCAGGCCAGCCCCGGCGTCAGCGGCGGCCCGTTCCGCTCCGCGGGCCCCGCGTCCCCGGCGATGGGTGGCAAGCCCAGCGCCGGTTCGCAGCGGGCCATCGGCCCCCAGCAGCAGCAGGGCGGTGGCGGCGGGGGGGGCGGCGGCGGCAGCCGCGGCGGCGGCAAGAGCGGCCGGCAGTAGATCCGGCCCCGAGATTCGAGACAGCCACAGGGCCGGGGATCAGTCCCCGGCCCTTTTTTCGCTCATAGCCCCTACAAATAAGAAAACGGCCGAAATTCGTGCTTCTCGGGCCTGAATACCCTTGCAGAGACCGAAAACACTCGGTAAACTCGCGATCGGTCTTTGTCTGGTTGTGAACACGTCACTTGGAAACAAAGGAGTCGGTCATGAAGCTGTGTGAAGGCGCGTGTTGGCTGTCGGTGTGCGCGGCGGGTGCGATCGGGGCGAGTCTGCTGCTCGGCGGCGCCGGGGCGACTCAGCCGGAGAAGAAGCCCGAGGGCAAGGCGCCCGCGGCGCCGGCGGGCCAGCCGAACATGGACGAGATGATGAAGATGTTCCAGGCGATGGCCGCGCCGGGACCCGAGCACGCGATCCTCAAGGCCTTCGACGGTCAATGGAACGGGAAGGTCGAGACGTTCGGCCAGATGGCCGCGCCGCCGAGCGATGGCGTGATGAAGAACTCCTGGGTCCTGGGCGGGCGGTTCCTGCGGCAGGAGTGGAAGGGCGAGTTCATGAAGCAGCCCTTCGAAGGCCTGGGCTACTGGGGCTTTGATCGCGCCAAGAAGAAATGGATCGGCACGTGGATGGACACCATGGGCACAGGCGCGATGGTGATGGAGGGGGATTACGACGCCGGTAAGAAGGTGTGGACGATGACGGGCGGCATGACCAACCCGATGGGCGTCGAAGAGCGCTTCCGCCAGACGATCACGGTGAAGGACGCCGACACGCACGTGCTGGACATGTACGGCGCGGAGGCCCCGGGCGCGAAGGAAGAGCTGATGATGAAGATCACGTACACGCGTAAGAAGTGAACCATCGCGCGGTCGTGGTAGAACAGCCCAGTTTACCTGGTGTGCGCAGAACCGCGCCGATGCCAGCATCGGCGCGGTTTTTTTCATCGGCTGCGGAGCCCGCCGGGGGAACCGTGAAAGATAGGCATTTTGGGGGTTCTGGTGAGACCATAGCGCCGCACAAAAATGACCTTCTTGGGGTGGTCAAGGTCGATTGCGGGGTGTACATTCAGGGTCACCAAGGCGGCTGCACGCGCAGATTGTGTTGCGCGGGCAGTCGGTCGGCTCGAACTTGCGGCCCACAGCTGATGTTCGTGCGACGAAGCGGTCCGTCCACCGCCTTCGCCTTGGAAGAAAGAGAGAATCGCCCATGAAGAACCTCCTGATCTGCGCGGCCCTCGCCAGCCTCACCGCTTCGACCGCGATGGCCACGGTCATCACCGTCGCTGACACCAACCCCGCTTCCGACACGTTCATGCGCATCCGCCGCGGCAACACCGGTGGCGAGGCGTACCTCTTCACCAACGGCAACGCCCGGTACGACTTCAACGCCTCCGGGGCGCCCGTCTGGTCGAACCCCGTGGGCAACGAGAGCCTGTTCTTCACCTTTGTGTACAGCTATGTCGCCGCGACCGGAACGTCGACGCTCCAGATCGACTTCAACCGCGACGGCGACTATGCCGATGGCGCGGGCGCTGCCAGCGAGACGGTTTCGCGGACTTCGGCCGGCCTGGTCGGTCTGTCGTTCCTCAATGTCCGCCTGTATCTGCAGGGTGGCAGCAACCCGGTCACCGACGTGAGCATCAACGATTTCACGCTCAACGGCCAGAACTTCGGCTCGTTCAGCACTGATCTCGGCAACCCCTCGACGACTTCGTTCGTGCAGCAGTTCGCCACCAGCGGCGGTGGCGCGTTCGGCGATATCACCGCCAGCGGCAGCTTCGATCTCGTCGGCAACGGTGGCCAGGAAATCCCCAAGTTCGAGGTTCAGCTCGGCAACGCCGTCCAGCTCGTTCCGCTCCCCACCGCCAGCGTGCTGAGCCTCGCCGGCGTCGGGCTGGTCGGCCTGCGTCGCCGCCGCGCGGCCCTCTAAGCCGCTCAACAAGCCGCTTTCTGGGCCTCGCGGGCCTGGGCCGGTTCAAATGCACTCACCAGCAGCCCCGGTCTTGGCCGGGGTTGCTGCTTTTTTGAGGGCTGCTTGCCCGGCCCCATCGCCCAGCATCAGCGGCGCGGGTTGCGCAGCGGGTTGGGCCGGCCCGTGCGGGGGCCCAGCGGTCCCGTCTTGCTCGGCCCGGCGGGCGCGGCGCCGGCGGCTGACGCGGGAGCGTGGGGTGCGGGGACCGGCGGCGAGCCGTGCGCCCCGGAGGCGGGGCTGTCCGTCAGCGGCGGTGATTCGGGCGGCTCGCCAGTCGCGGCGGTGGTCGGCAGCGCATCGGTGGGCAGCGATTCAGGCAGCCCGGCGTCGAGGAACGCCGCGGCCGCCCTGGCATCCAGCTCGGCGGGCCTTGCGGCCTCCGGCGGCCCGGGCGGTTCGCCCTCGCGCGGACCTTCGGCCAGGCGGGCGAAGATCAGGCGGCCCGCTGAGGTGGTCAGGGCGCTGGTGACCTCAACTTCGGCCTCGCCGCCGACCCGGCCCGCGGCGTGCTCGACGACGAGCATGGTGCCGTCATCAAGATAACCCACGGCCTGCCCGGGCTGCTCGCCGGGCTTGACGAGCTCGAGCCGCACGCGGCTCCCGGGGATCAGCGACGGCTTAAGCGCGTTGGCGACGTCGTTGAGGTTCAGGACGCCGATCTTCTGGAGCCCGGCGACGCGATTGAGCCCGGCGTCGGCGGTCACGATCGAGGCCGACATGATGCGGGCGAGCTCGACGAGCATCTGGTCGACGGCCTTGCCGGGGATCGGCGTTTCATCGAGCGTGAGGTCAAGCTGCGGGTTGCGCTGCAGGCGGGCGATCACCTCGAGGCCGCGCCGGCCGCGGGCCCGCTTCATGCGCTCGCCGCTGTCGGCGAGGCGCTGCAGCTCTTCGATGACGAAGCGGGGGACCACCAGCGGCGCCGAGAGGATGCCCGTGACGGCCAGGTCGGCGATGCGGGCGTCGATGAGGGCGGAGGAGTCGAGCAGGAGCGGGCGGACGCCGCGGAGCTGCTTGGCGAACTCGACATAGGGGATCACCAGGCGGAAGTCGTCCTGGGTCTGCAGGACGCTGGACATCCCCAGGTAGCAGAGGCTGATCCCCAGCAGCACCTTGATCGCGGCGATCATTTCCTTGGAGCGGATGTCGTAGGCCTGCACCAGCAGGTCGAGGACGAAGTTGAGCGCGTACGCCGCGATCAGCCCGACGAGCAGGCCGAAGAACACGCCCGAGATCGTGGCGATCTTCTTGCGGGGCGTGAGCATGTCGATGGCCAGCACCAGCAGGCAGAGAACGATCCCCGCGGTCATGGGGATGTGCCAACCGATGCCCACGCTGATGCCGAAGAGGAAGTCGCCGCCAGCCCCGGCGCCCTGGGTGTTGAGCACGTAGAGGATCGTGACGGTCACCATCATGACCACGAAGGCCATGCGGACGATCCGCACCAGGGCCTGGCGCTGCTGCTGCGCGACCTCCAGCGGCGACGTCCCGGCGACGGACAGGCGAGCCGCGAAGGGCGGGCTCGGGGGTGCGTCAGGATCGCGGTCGGCTTGCTGCACGCCCATGGGCTCCTCAGGCGTCATCAGGGTAGCGGCCGGCCCGACGGTCCGGTCAGGGTGAGCGTGGGGGTGCGGGCGGGGGAATCGGGTCCAGCAGGCCGGCGGCGCGGGCCAGGGCCTCGACGGCCTTGCGGTACTGGGCGGGATTGGTGGGAAAGTCCAGGTGTCCGGCCCCGGCCTGTTCGACGTAGGTGGCGCGTTTGGCGATGCGGGCGAGGGCCCGGCCGTGCTCGACGGGAACGATGGTGTCGGCGTCGCCGTGCAGGATGAGGACGGGGCGGTCGAGCTTCGCCAGCGTCTGGTCGCTGCGGAAGGGGTAGCGGACGAGCCATTGCGGGAGGCCGTAGCCCCCGGCGAACGAGGCGATCGACGTAAAGGTTGAGATCAGGACCAGCCCGTCCGGGGGTCGGCGCTCTGCGACGGCGCAGGCTACGCCGCCGCCCAGCGAGCGACCCAGGTACAGCAGACGGCCATCGAGCTCCGGGCGGGCGAGGGCGAGGGCGATCAGGGCGTCGCAATCGCTGGCGATGCCCTCCTGGGAGGGGCTCTCGCCAAGCCGGCCGGCACGTCCGTAGCCGCGGTACTCGGGGAGGAGCACCGCGAAGCCGAGGGCCTGCAGATGGCGGATCTCGTCAGCCAGCAGCAGTTGGTCGATGACCTCGGCGTTGCCGTGGAACCAGACGGCCAGCGGGGTCCGCGGCGAACCAGCCGATTCCGGGGAGGCTGCCGGGCGTGAGGTGGGGGGGAGGAGCCAGGCGACGGCCTCGCCTGCGCCAACGCCCAGGCGGAGTTCGGTGACGTTGGGGGGCGTGGTGAGGCCGGCGGCTGCGCGGGGGATGTCGCGCGGGAAGACCATCGACGGCTGGGCGAAGAAGAGCACCATTGCCCACGCAATGTAGAGCCCAGCCAGCCCAGCAGCGGCATAAAACGCCCAATAGAGGGGACTTTTACGGGCGCGGGCTCTGGAGGGGGCGGGCATGGGCTGGGTCGGCCGGGTGGGTGCGTGGGGTGGCGACGGGAGTCTGTATGCTGGCCGACACGGAGTCCAAACGGCGGGCGTCCGGGGCCGGATGCTTGAAATAGGGAATCCACCGGCCATGAATCCGTGCCCAGTTGGGGGGCGAAATCAGGTTGCCAGCGGGAAGGCGTCGCGTGCGCGGCCCTGCGACCCGCATTGTTTCGAGTGAGCCCTCGCGGCTCAAGGAGTTGGAATCGTGAACATCAAGTCTCTGCTCGTCCTCGCCGGCGCTCTGGCCATCAGCGGTTCGGCCCTTGCTCAGGAGAAGAAGGATGCCCCCAAGCCCGAGCCCAAGAAGGAGGAGATGAAGAAAGACGAGAAGAAGGCCGAGGGCAAGGACATCGTGGACACCGCGATGGGCACCGGCATGCACGGCACCCTCTGCGCCGCGCTGAAGGCCGCGGGCTGGGTTGAGCCCCTCAAGGGCAAGGGCCCCTTCACCGTCTTCGCCCCCACCGACGAGGCTTTCAAGAAGCTCCCCGCCGGCGAGCTCGACAAGCTCCTCAAGCCCGAGAACAAGGACAAGCTCGCCAACATCCTGAAGTACCACGTCATCCAGGGCGCGGCGGTGATGGCGAAGGAAGTCATGACCATGAAGGAGTCGAAGGACACCCTCCAGGGCTCCAAGATCACCATCGCGGTCAAGGACAACAAGGTCATGCTCAACGGCTCGGCGACGGTCGTCAAGGCTGATGTGGCCTGTTCGAACGGCGTGATCCACGTCATCGACAGCGTCCTGATGCCCGCCGCGAAGAAGGAAGAGGGCAAGAAGGAAGAGTCCAAGAAGGGCAGCTAAGCCTTCTGGGCTCTCGCCCGGCCGCTCGGCCGCCCTGGCCGCCTGTGCGCAGCGGCCGCCGCGTCTAGCATTGGGCTCCTTTCCCGGACACCAATAGCACGTGGCGGAACCTCTGCTGCATCTTGTCGCCCGGGGCGATCCCCAAGCCGTCGGCGAGTTGCTTGATCGATACGGCGGGCTGGTTTACTCGCTGGCCCGCCGATTTTGCTATGCCCCGGCCGACGTCGACGACGCGGTGCAGGAGGTGTTCGTGGCGCTGTGGCGCAGCGCCGCGAGGTTCGATCCGGCCCTGGGGTCGGAGGAGACCTTCGTCGCGACGGTGACCCGTCGGCGCCTGATTGACCGGCGGCGGCGGTCGCAGCGTCGGGCGGCCCACACCGGCGAGGCGGATGTGTCGCTGGCCGCGTCGGATGACCCGCCGGAGGACGCGGGCGTCGAGCTTTCCGACGAGGCGCAGCGGGCCCAGGAGGCATTATCGGCCCTTCGGCCCGACCAGCAGCGCTGCCTGCGTCTGTCGATCTATCACGGGTTATCGCACGAGGAGATCGCCCAGTCGACGGGGATTCCTCTGGGAACGGTCAAAACGCACGTCCGAAGAGGATTGATGGCGCTGCGGGAAGCGCTGGAAAAGAATCCAGCGCGGCCTGCTGAGACGAAGTCACCGTAGAAGCCGCCTCCGATCGATCGACGAGGCCTGTGAACCCGCCTGCGACCCGTCTGTGTGAAGCTCGCCGAACGTGAACCTGAACCTGAACCTGTGAACCCGAACCCGCCCATCCCGGATCCTGATCGACGCAACCCCCACCACCGTGCGGCTGCGGGCGGTGACGCGTCGTGGCGCGAGCGGATGGACGAGCTGCTGGCGGATCGGGCGGTCCAGGGGTTGTCGCCGGCTGAGGACATTGAGCTGGAGGGCTTGCTGGCGCGCTCGGAGGCGCCGCTGGATCATGGTCTGGAGCGAGCGGCCGCCGCGGCGGATCTGGCGATGAGCGCCGGACGGCTCCCGGCGGAGATGCCGGCGGAGGTCCGGGCCCGGCTGCTGGAGATGGGGCGGGTGTGGGCGAGCAAAGCCAGGGCGGGCGAGTTGGCGGAGGAATCGGCCCCTGCGGAGGCCGCGATGGCGAGCCCGCTGAGGTTGGCTGGCCCGCTGCGGCTGGCGCCGGCGGAGGCCGAGGGGATGGAGCGGGTCACGCGCGTCGAGCGCGTCGGGCCGGTCGGGCGAGGCGAGCGGGCCCGGCCGATGGTGCTGGCGCGGGTGGGGGCATGGGGTGGGTGGCTGGCCGCGGCGGCCTCATTGGCGGTGGCGGCGTTGTATTCAACGCGGACGCCGGGTCTGCCGCTGGAGCCCGCAATGACGCCGGCGCTTCCGCTGGTGACGCGCTGGGACAACCTGCGGGCCAAGGGGGCCTCGGGGCGGAGTGACGATGTGGTGGCGGTGGCGTCGCAGCCGGGGCAGGGCCCGGTTGAGGGCGAGCTGCTGTATGACACGCGCAGCCACGAGGGCTATGTGGCCGTGGCGGGGCTGGATGTCAGCGAGCGGCAGGGCGAGAAGTACCAGCTGTGGATCATCGATCACAGCCGGAGCGAGCCGTACCCGGTCGCGGCGGGGACGTTCGAGATCACGCCGACCCTGGCGGGGGCGAAGGTGGTGATCCCGGCGCGGACGCAACTTCCGGTGAAGTCACCGGTGGGGTTTGCGATTACGCGTGAGCCGCAGGGCGGCTCGGTGCTCCCGAGTCCTGATCGGGTGGTCTTCCATGCGGAGATTCCGCAGGCTGGTCCGCCGGCGCCGGGCCCGGATGGGCCGGACTTCGGGGACGAGCCCGCGGCGCCGTGAGGGTTGGTGGTCGGCTGGCCGACTTGGCCGACACAGCCGACATGGCCGGCGAGTCTACCCAATGTGAAATCATGGCTTCGCCCCTTGAGGTGCGTGGCTGTTGTGATAGGCTGATCGTCGCACCACGGATCGTGCCTGATGAATCCGCCCTCTTTTCAACCTGCGCCTGACGAACCGGAGGGGTTTCCCCGGCTGGCGGGTCGCGCCCGCGATGGTGTGCCGGGAGAGTTGGGCGAGGTTGGCTCCGGTATGGCGGGGCGGCGTTTCGGTCGGTTTGTGGTGGTTCGGCGGCTGGGGGGCGGGGCGTGCGCGGATGTGTACCTGGCCCGGCAGGATGAGCCGCGGCGCGAGGTGGCGCTCAAGGTCATCAAGCCGGAGGCGACATCGGATCGGGCGGTGCGGCGCTTCCGACAGGAGGCGCAGGCGCTGGCGAGCCTGAACCACCCCAATGTGGCGACGGTGTTTGATGCGCAGATCGACGGGCTGGGCGACGCGGCCCGGCCGTACATCGCGATGGAGCATGTGCCCGACGCCGAGCCGCTGGTGCTGGGAGCGATGCGGCGGAAGCTGCCGCTGCGGCGGCGGCTCGAGCTGATGGTGGAAGTGTGCGACGCGGTGCGGCACGCGCATGCGCGGACGATCGTGCACCGCGACATCAAGCCGGCGAACATCCTGATCAGCGGCGGGGAGGGGGCGCCTGAGGAGCGGGCGGGCGCGGGTGGGGATGAGGGTGGAGGCGGGGGGGCGCCGCCGCCATTGCGGGTGAAACTGATTGATTTCGGGGTGTGTGTGGCCACCGATCCGCGGCGGTCGCTGGCGACGATGCAGACGGAAGTCGGGCAGCTGGTGGGGACGCCCTGGTACATGTCGCCAGAGCAGACGCGGGCGCAGCCGGACCGGCTGGGTCCTGAGAGCGATGTGTACTCGCTTGGGGTGGTGCTGTACGAGCTGGTGCTGGAGCGGCTGCCGTACGTGCTGATGGACAAGGGGATCGAGGAGGTGCTGGAGACGATCCGGGAGGCGGCGCCGCTGGCGCGCCGGCCCGGCGATCCGCGGCTGCCGGCGGGGCTGTGGAACGTGATGATGAAGGCGCTGCACAAGGACCGGGGGGGCCGGTATCGCGACGCGGGGGAGCTGCAGGCGGACCTCGAAGCGATCCTGGGCGGGCGGACGGTCTCGGCCCGGCGCGACCCGGCGTGGCGGCGCGGGTGGTCGCGCCTGCGCCGCGCGGCGCTGCGGAACCCCGCCCCGGCCCAGGGCGCGGCGGTCCTCGCGGCGGTCCTGGGGACGCTCGCGGTGAGCGCCATCACGCCGCTGAGCCATGTGCAGGCGGTGGCGGCGCAGCGGGCGGCGATCTGGTGGTTCGACTGGGGTCACACGGTCGAGACGCTGGAGCGGACCGCGCTCGTGCTGTTCACCGACGCCACGGACCGAGAGCACCTGCGGCGGGCGATCGGCGTCGGGTCTGGCGCGTCGCCTGCCGAGCTGGAGCGGCGGTTGATCTCTGCGGTATTGACCCGTCTTGCGGGGGCGCGGGCGGCGGGGGTGATGGTGGACTTCGCCGTGT
This sequence comes from uncultured Phycisphaeraceae bacterium, assembly GCA_964611125.1. GTDB lineage: Bacteria > Planctomycetota > Phycisphaerae > Phycisphaerales > UBA1924 > JAEUIX01. The sequence goes on from CAZSZO010000008.1 coordinate 67,718, forward strand.
CGGAGATCGACGACCCGGGGTGGCTGCACGGTGGCGTGGAGGATCTTCGGGCGGCGGGCACGCCGGTGGTGTTCGCGTGGACCGACTGGGGGGTGACCCTGCAGCGGCTTCCGCCGGGGATCCAGCGGTCGCTGGCCTCGCTGGCGCCGGTGGCGGGTGCGTTCTCGGCTGATCCGTCGCATGAAGACTCCCGGTACGTCGAGGCGTTCATCGTGCGGGCGGATGGATCGTGGATGCCCGGGCTGGCGCTGGCGGGGCTGATCGGCGCGGCGGAGCCGGACTATCGCAGCCATCCGCGGATCGAGCTGCACCGGGCCGCGCACCATGCGGTGCTGACGTTTCCCAAGTGGTCTGGGCGGAGCCCGCTGGTGATCCCGTTCAGCCCGGAGGCGCCGCCCGCCGACGGCTCGCCACCGATCGAGGACAACACCTATGGGCAGCAGGCAGGGGACTTCACGGCGCCGGTGGGGTATGACTTTCCGAGCCGGGCGGCGATGGCGGCGGCGACGACGGAGGTCGGGGTGCTCTTTCAGCTCTCGCCCCAGGAGCTGCGGGAGCGGTTTGCCGGCCAAATGGTGCTGGTGGGGGGCGACGTTGCCGGCATGGATCGCCACCGGCACCCTGACGGCGGGACGATCGCCGGGGTGATGTGCCAAGCCGTGCCGCTGGAGTCGATGCTGCGGGAGCGGCTGTTCTTCGATGCGGGCCCGCTGATGACCGCCTGCGGGGCGGTGGTGATGGCGGGGTGCGGCATCGGGGCGGGTCGGCTGCGGAGGTTCGGGTGGCTGGTGGGGGCGGGCGGGGCGCTGCTGATCCCGATCGGGGTGCTGGCGGGTCTGCATTACTGGGGAATCCTGTGGAGCGCCGCGGCGATGGTGCTGGCGGCGGGGATTGGGTTCGCCGGCGCGGCGCTGCTCTCGCGCTGGCGGGCCCAGGAGCTGCTCGACGAGCGACCTTGAGGTCGCGGCGGGGGGGGGGGGGGGGGGGCGGGGGGCAGGGGGGGGGGGGCGGCGGGGGGGCGGGGGGGGGGCGCGGGGGGGCGCGGGGGGCGGGGCGGCGGGGGGGGGGGGGGGGGGGGGCGCGGGCGGCGGGCTGGTCTGGGCGCTGGTCTGGGCGCTGGTCTGGGCGCCGGCTTGGGCGCGGGGGCTTGGTCACGTTGTGTGAGCGCGTTGTGTTCTCCCTGTTCTTCCATGAGTGAAAGGAGCGGACCATGCAGTCTGGACGGATCATCGCGAGCGGCTCGGGCGGTTCGGCGTTGTCAGTGAAGTACGAGCTTCAGGATCCGGGCGGGAGCGAGGAGCAGGTTGTGCAGGTTCACGCCACGGCGGCGGGGGCGGGCTCAAACTCGCTGATGCTCTCGTCGGACCTGTTCCTGGAGACGGCCGACGGCTATGCGTCGGCGCGCGGGAACAGGCCGGTTGTGCGGTCTCCGAAATTGCCGACCGCCGTGCCGGCGATCAACGCGGGGGCGTCGGCGGCGACGGTGCTGGTGGCCCGGTACCCAACGTACGACCTGGTGATCTTCACTGGGGGCGACAGCGAGTCGGAGCTGGAGGTGACGGCGGCCCCTGGCGGGAGCGGGTCGAACGCGACCTTTACGCTCACGCCCGGGCAGCAGCTGCGGGTGTATGCGACTTCGGTCAGCGGCCCGAGCGCGGTGGTGGGGGATGAATCGCTCAAGCCGCTCTTTCTGCTGACGCTGGCCAACTACCAGGCGATGCAGGCGGCGGACCCGACGGGGGCGTGGTACGACCCGCTCTCGGACATCCGCAGCGCGTATGAGAACGCCAGCGGCGGCGGGAGCTGAGCAACGATCGCTGACGTTGGCGGCGACCGGCGAGCGACGCGCCGGCGGGGTCCCGCGCCGCCTAGGCTGAATCCATGCGGTTCACCTTTCTCGGCACGGGCACCTCGTCGGGCGTCCCGGCGATCGGCTGCGGTTGTCTGGTGTGCACATCGGCCGACCCGCGCGACAACCGTCTGCGCGCCGGCGCGGCGGTTTCGTTCGTCGACCCGCAGGGGCGCGATCGGACGGTGCTGATCGACGCGACGCCGGACCTGCGGCAGCAGGCGATCCGCTTCGGGGTGAAGCGGTGCGATGCGATCGTGTTCACGCACAACCACGTCGACCATACCTTTGGGCTCGACGAGGTGCGGCGGTTCAACGTGCTCCAGGAGACGCCCATCGAGGTGTGGGCCGAGGATCACACGATGGACCACCTGCGACGGGTGTACCAGCACATCTTCGAGAAGCACGCCAACGTGAACGACTCGTTCGTGGCGACGCTGATTCCGCGGCGGATCGAGCCGGCGATGGTGAACGGGGTGGGGATCGACCTGTTCGGGATGCGGTTTACGCCCATCCGGCTGCTGCACGGGCGGCTGCCGATCCTGGGCTTCCGCATCGAGCCGGGCGGGCTGCGCGCCGGCGGCTCAGCGGGCGGAAGGGCGGCCGGGCCCTTTCCGCTGGCGTACTGCACGGATGTCTCGGGGATCCCTCCCGAGACGTACCCGTTGATGCGGGGGCTGGAGACGCTGGTGCTCGATGCGCTGCGGAAGCGACACCACCCCACCCATCTGACGCTGGCCAGCGCGGTGGACATCAGCGAGCGGATCGGCGCGCGGCGGACGTTCTTCACGCACATGTCGCACGACCTGGGGCATGCGGAGACCAACGCCGAGCTGCCGGAGGGGATGGCCCTGGCCCATGACGGGCTGGAGCTGGGGCCGGAGGACCGCTGACGCGGCGTGCGGGGCAGGATTTACATGCGATCAACCAGCGGGATCCCCAGCATCTGGAGGCCGTCGGCGAGCACGCGCTCGGTGAGGGCGCAGAGGCGGAGGCGGGCGAATCGGGTGGGTTCGTCGGGCGCCTTGAGGACGGGGCAGGCCTCGAAGAACGCCGCGAAGGCGCCGGCGAGCTCGTAGAGGTACTGGCACAGGCGGTGGGGGAGCAGGGTCTGGGCGACCTGGCGGGTGACCCCCGGGTAGCGGAGCAGGCTGAGGGCGAGGGCCTTCTCGGCGGCGTGGGGGATGGCGAAGGCGTGGGCCCGCAGGCCGTCGTCGCCTGGGGCGGATCCGGCGGCGGGCGGAGCGGCGGGCAGGGGGGCGGGTAGAAGGCCCTGCTCGGCGGCCTTGCGGAAGATGCTGCGGATGCGAACCAGGGCGTAGAGCAGGTAGGGCCCGGTGTTGCCCTGGAAGGCGATCATGCGCTCGAGGGAGAAGACATAGTCCTTGGTGCGCTCGCTGGAGAGGTCGGCATAGCGGATCGCGGCGGTGGCGACGGCGCGGGCGATGCTGCGGCGCTCGCCGTCGGGGAGCTCGGGGCTGAGGGTCGACACTTCGCTGAAGGCCTTTTCCTCGGCGTCTTCGATGAGGTCGGCGAGCTTGGCGCTGGCGCCGGCGCGGGTCTTGAAGGGCTTGCCGTCGCTCCCGAGCATCATGCCGAACGCGGCGTGCTCGAGGCTCGCGGGCTGGCCCTGGTGCGGCCCGTGGGGGCGGAGGGTGAAGCCCGCCTTGGCGGCGGCGGCGAAAACCTGGCGGAAGTGGAGGGCCTGGCGGGCGTCGACGGCGTAGACGACGCGATCGGCCCCGAGCTGCTGCACGCGCCGGCGGACGGCGGCGACATCGGTGGTGGCGTAGATGAAGCCGCCGTCGGACTTGCGGATAAGGGTGGGCTCGTCGATTTCGGGGACGCGGATGACGAGGGCGCCGTCGCTCTCCTCGGCGACGGCGCGTTTGACGAGGTCGTCAACCATCGGCGCCAGCTCGGTGGAATAGCTGGATTCGCCGGCGGAGTGCTCGGGCAGGACGAGGGCGTTGAGGCGGGCGCAGAGGTCGAGGCAGGCCTCCATGGTGAGGTCGCTGATGCGCTGCCAGACGGCGAAGACATCGGGGTCGTGGGCCTGGAGCCTGACGAGCGTGGCCTTGGCCTCGCTCTCGGCCTCCAGGGCGCCGGCGACCTGAGCCTCGAGCTCGCTGATGACCTTGGGGCCCATGCCCCAGGCGCGGGCGAAGGCGAGGCCCTTTTCGTCGGCGTCGCACTCACGCTGCGCGGCCTTGTACGCGAGGTCGAGGTCGTCGAGGGTGAGCTTGGCGAGGTCGATGAGCCCCGCCGCGGCGAGGCGGCGGACGCGGGCGGTGACCATGGCGATGTTGAGGCCCCAGTCGCCGACGTGGTTCTGGCGGCGGACGTCGTGGCCCAGGCGGGTGAAGACGCGGGCGAGGGTGTCGCCGATCACGGTGGCCCGGAGGTGGCCGACGTGCATCTGCTTGGCCAGGTTGACGCCGCAGAGGTCGACGACGATGGTCTGGCGCTCGCCGGCGGGGGACGGCTGAGCGGGCGGGAGGCCGAGATCGGGAGAATCGAGCCGGTCGAGGAGCTGGGCGATCGAGGCGGGGCGGAGGGTGATGTTGATGAACCCGGGCCCGGCGATGCTGGCGGGGGTGAGGGGCTCGGCGAGGTCAGCAAGATCGACTTTGGCGACGAGGGCGGCGGCGACATCGCGCGGCGGGAGGGCCAGCTGCTTGCCCAGGGCCATGGCGGCGTTGCACTGGAAGTCGCCGAACTTGGGGTTCTTGCCCGGGGTGATGGCGGGGTCGGCCCCGGCGAGGTCGGGGTAGGCCGAGGCGATCGCGCTCGAGAAGCGATCGTGCAGGATCTGGACGGGATCGAAGCTGCTGGGTTCGGGCATGGGCGGGGAGTTTAGCGGGCGTCACGCGCTGGCCCGGGCCCTGCCCCTCTGGACCCACCGACCGGGCTGGCGAGTCTACAGGCGGCCCATCACCGGCAGCTCGCCGACGAGCGGCCTGACGTAGTCGACGAACTCCTTGGCCACGTCGTGGGAGCCCTTGATGAACTCGGGGGGCATGACCTTGGTCTTGGCGGCGACGTCCTTGAGCTGCAGAAGGCGCTTCTCGATGCGGTAGGGGTGGTTGCTGAGGCGGACGATGGCGACGGAGCCTTCGGTCTCGCCCCGGGCGGCGCACTGCGCGGCGTAGACGCCCACGGCCCGGGCCTCGTCGGCGTCGACAGTGGAGGGCTGGGGCCAGCAGCGCTGCATGTAGCCCAGCGTGTCGGCCCGGACGCGCGGCGGCTTGCCGCTGGGGCTCTTGAACTTTTCCTTGATCAGGTTGGCCAGGGCGTCGCCCAGGGCGCCGGAGCCGGAGAGCTGGACGTTGCCGTGCGAGTCGGTCTGGGCCCCGGCGATGAGCTTGGCGCCCATCTCGACGCCGTCCTTGTCGCGGATGCCTTCGGAGACGGCGATCTGGCAGCGGTTGTGCTTGGTGACAACGGCCTTGACGTCTTCGATGAAGCGGTCGGCGTCGAAGGGCGTCTCGGGCAGGTAGATGAGGTGGGGGCCGTCGCCTTCGTGCTGGCGGGCGAGGGCCGACGCGGCGGTGAGGAACCCGGCGTTGCGGCCCATGACGACGTTGATCTTGATCCCCGGGAGCGAGGCGTTGTCGCGGTCATCGGCCATGAAGGCCATGGCGACGTAGCGGGCGGCGGAGCCGTAGCCGGGGGTGTGGTCGTTGCCGACGAGGTCGTTGTCGACGGTCTTAGGGACGTGGAAGCAGCGCAGGTCGTAGCCGCCCTTCTTGGCCGACTCGCTGACCAAGCGGCAGGTGTCGGAGGAGTCGTTGCCGCCGATGTAGAAGAAGTAGCGGATGTCGTGCTGCTTGCAGGACTCGAAGATCTTCTGGCAGTCGGCGTCGTTGGGCTTGGCGCGGCTGGAGCCCAGGGCCGAGGAGGGGGTCTTGGCGACACGGTCGAGGATTTCGCTGGGGGTGGCGGAGAGCTCGACGAGGGGGAGGCCCTTGACGAGGCCGTCGACGCCGTGCCGCATGCCCCAGATCTTCTTGATGGAGCGGAGGCCGCGCAGGCCTTCGACGACGCCGACGAGGGACTGGTTGATGACCGCGGTGGGGCCGCCGGATTGACCGATGATCGCCGCGCCGTCGATGAGCTTGCCGTTCATAGGGGACACCTCGGATAGGGTGCGCCATGCTATCAGCCCGGATGGGGCGAGGGGGGCCCGGGGGGCGATGGGGGGGGCGGGGGGGGATTCTGAGGGGCGTCGGCGCGGGCGACGAGCGAGAAGGCTTTGCGCAGGCGTTCCAGGGCCCGGGTGCGGGCCTTTTCCGCGGCGTCGTCGCCCAGGCTCAGGCGCGAGGCGATCTCGGGGGCGCCGGCGCCGTCGAGGACCCAGGTGATGATGTCGCGATCACGGGGGAGGAGGAGGGCCATGGCCCGGGTCGCCTGGACGAGCAGCTCGCGCCGATGGGCGAAGGTGGCGGGGCCGGTGGCGGAGTCGGCGAGTTCGGGCCGGTCGAGGCCGCGCCCGTGCTCGCCGCTGAGGGTGAGTCGGAGCAGGGCGCCGGGGTGGCGCTTGCAGGCGAACCAGTAGTCGCGCCGGGCGCTGAGGTGGCGGCGAGCGACCTGGTGGAGCCAGCCGACGAACGCGGCCTCACCCTGCCAACTGAAGCTGCCGCTGGCTCGCAGGGCCTCGTGGCGGGCGCCCTGGACCAGGTCTTCGACGGTTTCGAAGCGCAGCAGGGCCACGCCGGCCTCGCGGCGCACGAGAGCCCAGAGTGCGCCCTCATGCCGCAGCAGCAGCGACGGGATGTCGAAGGGCTGGGTGCTCACTGGACGCGCCCCTGGGCGGCCCGCGCCTTGACGCGGGCCTCGGCGTCGGGCCCGCGAAACATGACCAGGCGGAAGCCGATGGAGCCCGAGACGCGGTCGGGGAGGAGCCCGTTTCCACCGTAGGGCGTGAACTCGCGGGCCTCGCCGGTGCCCCAGTTGCCGCTGACAAAGTGCATGTGCGGCTGGTCGGGCCGCCAGCGGGTGAGGGTCCACTCCGAGGCGCTCCCGGCCATGTCGAACACGCCGAAGGCCGATTCGTCGATGGGAAAGCGGAGCACGGGCTCGGGGTCGGGGCGGGGCCGGGCGAAGCAGGAGCTGACCCACTTGGGCCGGAAGCGGTCGCCGAAGACGTATGCGCAGCCTTCGGCCGGGGCTGAGACGAGCTGCCATTCGCCGGCGGTGGGAAGGTCGTAGACCTCATGGCGCCCCTCGTCACGGGCGCGACGGGTCCTCCACGCGGCGTAGGCCTTGGCGTCCTCCCACGACACGAAGACCACCGGCCAGCGCCAGCGCCACCCCTGGGGCAGCAGGAACCGGCCGTCGGGCCCGCGCTCGCCCCGGGCGGTTTCGCCGTCGCGCGGGAAGCGGATGGGCGTGGGCGACGCGGCGATCTCGGCGGCGGTGGCGGGGTCGGCGAGGAACTCGAAGTACTCCTCGACGGTTACTTCGCGTTCCATCATATAGAAGGAGCCCGGCTGACCGGGACCCGGGGCGGGCAGTCTGACCCACCCATCGGGCGTGGCGCCGATCGGCTGGAGCGAGATGTGCAGGGCGGCCCCCTCGTCGCGCGTCGCCTGGAATGGCCGACGAACCGTCTCGCGCCCGGGCGCCGAGGCCACCAGGATGTAGTCGCCGGCGTCAAGAGCAGTGTGGAGGGGGGCAGTGTGGAGGGGGGCGGTGTTGACTGGGGCGGTGTGGACTGGCGCCTCCGTCAGCGAGCCCGGAGCGAGCAGGCTCGCCGGCCCGCACAGCAGCGGCGCGGCGGTGGCCTGATACTGGGCGCCGGGGGGAAGGTCGAGGTCGACGAGGCGGCCGTCGCGCCAGAGCCGTGCGGGGACGCCGCCGCGCTGGGCGAGGGCGACCGGGCCGAGGAGGGCGACCCCCAGGTCGCGGAGCGGGGCGGGGCCGACGGAGAGAAGGCGGCCGTCGGATTCGAAGATGAATGTGTGCGGGGCGGGATCGTCGGCATATGCGTCGACGAACCATTCATCGACCATGGGCTGGTCATCGACCTGGACCGCGCGGGCGAGGCGGGCTACGCCCGCGCGGGCGGCGAGCCCGTCCGGCGCAAGATCGGCGACAAAGACCGTCCCGCGGATGGGGCGGCGAGCGAGCTGCAGGATGTGGTCTCCCGGCTGCGGGCCCGAGCCGGAGTCGCCGGGCGCGGCCTTGGTGACGCGCAGGCACCAGGTTCCGGGAAGGGCGGGGTCGTCGACGCGTCGCCAAGGGGCGTTGACGATCCGCGGCTCGCCGCCATCGAAGAGGTTGGTCTCGGGCGTGCGCCGGAACAGATCGAGCCGGGCACCGGGCGGGTCACAGACGACGGTGAGGCGGGTTTCGCCCCGCAGGCGGCGGGCGAGGTCGCCGGTGGGGTCGTTGGCGAGGGTGAGGGCCCGGTAGAGGGCCTTACCCGGGGCGTCGCCTGAGATCTCCGCCGCGAGGACCTGATGGAAGTACAACTCGCCCCGCACGCCCGATGCCCGGGCGGGGTCGGCCCCGAGGCGCTCGGCGCGATCGCAGAGCTCGAGGACGCGGATCTGGGCGTGCTCGCGTTGCTTGCGCGCGGCCATCACCTGGTCTTCGATGTCATCCACGGCGCGGTCGCGCTCCGCGGTGAAGTAGCTGGCGCCGCGATAGAGCGCCGCGTCGGCGTGGCGCCGCTCCAGCTCACGTGAGCGATCGAAGGCGGAGCGGAACTCGCTGACGAGGGCCTGGGCCTGGGTGAGGGCCGCCTCGGCCTGGTGCGCCCGCTCCCGGCTCTGGGCCACCTTCTGGCCGATGAGGATGAGGGCGATCAGCGCCAGGGCGGCGCCGCCGGCGCCGACCACGGCGGCGACCCCGGGGTTGCGGCGCGACCATTTGGCCAGGCGCTCCAATCGCCCCGCGGGGCGGACGGAGACGGGCCTGTGGTCGAGTATCGCCTGCAGGTCGCTCGCGAAGGCGCCCGCGGTGGCGTAGCGGCGGGCGGGGTCCTTCTCCATGGCCTTGAGGGTGACCAGTTCCAGGTCCCGCGACACGCCGGGGTTGCGGAGGCGGGGCGAGGGTGCGTCGTCGGTGAGGATCGACTGGAAGACCTGCTCCAGCGTGCCCGGGGCGACGGTGAGCGAACCGGTGAGGCACTGGTACAGCACCACCCCGAGGGAATAGACATCGGTCCGGCCATCGGTGAGGCCGCCGGCCCGGCCGATCTGCTCCGGCGCGGCGTAGAAGGGTGAACCCGCGAAGCCCTCGCTGAGGGTGACCGAGGGTCCGTCGAGCTCGCGGGCAAGGCCGAAGTCGACCAGCAGCGGGCGGTCATCGGGCGTGATGAGGATGTTGGAGGGCTTGACATCGCGGTGGATGATGCCGTGCTGGTGGGCGTAATCGAGCGCCCGCGCGACGCCGATGACCCAGCGGATCGCACGCTCGACCGGCGGGCGGTGGGGCCGCCCGGCGGCGTCTTCGAGCAGCGCATCGAGCGGGCGGCCGTCGATGAGCTCCATGGCGATGAACCGGACCCCGCGATCTTCGCCGATGGCGTGGACCTGAACGATCCCCGGGTGGCGGAGGCGCGCGGCGGCCCGGGCCTCGCGATCGAACCGGGCCGCGGCGCCGGGGGAGTGGGCGGCGTCGGTGCGGATGAGTTTCAGGGCGACTTCGCGCCCGAGCGACTCCTGGCGGGCCAGGAACACTTCGCCCATGCCTCCCCGCCCGATGGGGCGGAGGATGGTGAAGTCGCCGATGCGGCGGGCCTCGGGCCGGGTGGACGCGGGCGCGGGGTGAGTAGGGGGGGCGGGTGGGCGCGGCGGCGGGGTGGCGGCGCGGTGCTGGTACATCGTGCGCAGGGCACCGAGCAGTTCGCTGTCGTCGGAGGCGCCTTCGCCGGCGAGGAACTCCTCGGGAGCGACCGCATGGCCGCCCAGCAGCGCGTCGAGGTACCGGTCATAGATCGCGTCCCGATCCGGCAACGGGCGTTCCTTGAAAGAGGCGGACCACGTGGGCGCGACCCGAGCGGGCCGTCGGGCATTCTTTCATCGGTCGCCGCCCGGGTCCGCTGGCGGCCCACCCCGGAACAGGGTTGGTGTTCTGGAGGAACCCCGAGTCGGCCGACCTTCCGGATCCCTTACGCACCCGCGACAGGCGGCGTTGCTGCTGGTACGCTGTTTCGATGCGATCCACCTCACGTTTGGTCAGCCCGCGCGCGATTGTTCGGCTTCTGGCGGCTCTGGCGGCGGTTCTGGTTGTGCTCGAGCTCGCCGGCCAGGCGGGGGCGCCGGCGCAGGCCGGGCCGGCTGTCGGGCCGCCCGTCGACCCGCTCTCGCCGCCGCCCAACAGCCCGCGCCGGGGCGACCCCTCGTGGCACGTGCTGGTGGGCGCGACGGTGCACGCGACGCCTGCGCAGACCTTTGAGAAGGCGAACGTGATCATCCGCGACGGGCTCATCGAGAAGGTGGATGTCAACGGCGAAGCGCCGCCGGCCGGGGCGCAGGTGTGGGACTGCGCGGGGCTGCATGTCTACGCGGGGTTCATCGAGCCGTATCTGGAGGTTGACGTTCCGGCCCCGGACCGCGAGAAGGCGGGCGTGCACTGGAACGCCAAGGTCACCCCGCAGCGACGGGCGCGCGACGGCGCCGGCGTCGACGCGGGGACGGCCCGGGCGCTGCGGGCCCTGGGCTTCACCGCCGCGGCGATCGCGCCGCGGGGCGGGATTTTCCGCGGGCAGACGGCGGTGGTGTCGCTGGCGGAGGCGGATCGCGACGCGTCGCAGTCGCGCCCGCCGCTGTATGCGGAGGGGGTGCACCAGAGCGTGGCCTTCGAGCTTGGGGGCGGGGCGGGGGACACCTCACGGTGGGACGGGTACCCCGAGTCGCTGATGGGCGCCATCGCGCTGATCCGGCAGACGCTGATCGACGCTGAGTGGAGTGCGGCCAGCGGGGTCGAATCGTGCCTCACGACGCTCGAACCGGCCAGACCGGGCGGCGCGGCGACGCTGCTGTTCAACGCTGAAGATGAGCTGGACGTGCTGCGCGCGGCGAAGATCGGTGAGGAGTTCAAGCGTTCGTACATCATCCTGGGGTCGGGGCTCGAGTTCCGCCGCCTTGACGCCATCGCGGCCCTCAAGCGTCCGGTGATCGCGCCGCTGGCGTTTCCCAAGCGGCCCGCGGCGGCGAGCATCGGCGACAGCGAGTCGGTCGAGCTGCGCGAACTGATGACCTGGGAGCAGGCCCCGACCAACCCCCGCCGCCTGGCCGAGGCGGGCGTGACGCTCGCGCTGACCACGGCGAAGCTGCGCGATCGCGGGCAGTTCCGCGACAATCTGCGCTCGGCGATCCGGCACGGCCTGAAGGAGGAGACGGCGCTGGCGGCGCTGACGACCGTGCCCGCCGGGCTGCTGGGCCTGAAGGACCAGGGTGTGGTGGAGATGAACACCCGGGCGAACCTCATCGTCGCCGACGGGCCGATCTTCGCCAAGGCCGCCAAGGTGCGCGATGTGTGGATCGACGGCCGTCGCCACGAGGTGAACCCGGCGCCGGCCCGCCTTGACGGGGCGTATGACCTCACGCTCGAGCCGCCGCCCAAGCAGCCCGGGAAGCTCACGCTGCTGATCGACAAGGACAACGGCGTCAGTATCCGCAAGGTCATCGATGACGCGGGGCCCGCCGCGCAGCCGGACGCGAAGCCCGACGCCAAACCGCGCGAGCAGACGGCCAAGGGCAGGAACGTCGTCGCCGACAGCATGCGGCTGTCGTTCGTCTTTGAGCACGAGCCGCTGGGGTCGCCGGGCGTCTTCAGCATGACGGGCGTGGTCGATGGGCGCGGGCCGGCGCGGGTCATCGCCGGCGAGGGCGCCCGGGCCGACGGGGCGATGTTCCGCTGGACCGCGGTGAGGACGGGCGACGGACCCGCGGCGCCCTCGCCGGCGGCCAGGGCCGCCCTTCCCGGGCGGTACCGCATCACCCGCATGGCCGACGCGCCGGTGGGCCCTGACGGGCCGGTGACCGAGATCGCCATCGGCGAGCGAGACGGGCGGCTGACGGTGACGGTCTTCCGCGGGGTTGAGGGCAAGCCGGTCGAAGGTGGCGAGGCGAAGCTCGAAGGCGATGCGCTGCTGTGCGACCTCGACCTGCAGGCTCTGGGGCTGGGGGGTGGCGAGGGAGGACCGGGCGTGGCGAAGCTGACGCTGCGCCGCGCGGCGCCTCCCGCGGGCGGCGGGCTCCAGGGGTCGATCGCGCTCCCGGGCGGCGGCGGGCACGGCTTTGAGGCCGAGCGCCTGGCGCCGCCGACGGGCCTGCTGGGCGTGTGGACCTTTCAGACGCGCGTGGGCCCTGATGCGCGCCCCGGCGCCCTGCGGGCCCGTCCCGATGCCATGCCGGTGGGGCCCAAATTCACACTCACGATCAAGAGTGCAACTGAGGTGACGCTGGACGTGGCGGGCACCTCGGCGGGCGTTGATGAACTGAGCGTGACCGAGACATCCATCAAGGGTGTATCGACACGCGTGCTCGAAGGGGTTCCGGCGAATCTGGGCGCCAAGAGCGTGCTGCGGCTGTCGGCCCGCCTTGAGGACGGCGTGCTCAAGGGCGAGATCCAGGAGGCGGATCAGCCGGCCCGTGAGTTCACCGGCGAGCGGCGCACGCCCGTCGGCAGCCTGCCCGCGGCCAAGCCCGATGAGCCCAGGGACCAGGATGACGAGCCGCGGCCTGATGTGCCCGCCAAGCTGCCCGGCTACCCCTTCGGCGCGTACGCGATGGAGCAGCGGCCGCCGCAGGGGCATGTGGTGCTGCGCGGGGCCACGGTGTGGACCTGCGGCCCCCAGGGGGTGATCGAGAACGGTGAGGTGGAGATCAAGGACGGGCGGATCGTCTACGCCGGGCCGGCCCGCGCGAGCCAGCCCGCCGGGGCGGAGGTGATCGACTGCGCCGGCAAGCACATCACCCCGGGGATCATCGATTGCCACAGCCACACCGGCATCTCCCGCGGCGTGAACGAGGGCGGGCAGGCCGTGACGGCCGAGGTGCGGATCGGCGACGTGACCAACCCCGACGCCATCAACTGGTACCGCCAGCTCGCCGGGGGCGTCACGGCGGTCAACAGCCTGCACGGCTCGGCCAACTCCATTGGCGGGCAGAATCAGGTGAACAAACTCCGCTGGGGGTGCCCGAACCCTGATGACATGCACTTCGAGGCCGCCATGCCGGGGATCAAGTTCGCCCTGGGCGAGAACCCCAAGTGGGGCAACAGCGGCGACGCCCGGGGCGGCTGGCGCTACCCCCAGACGCGCATGGGCGTCGAGACGCAGATCCGCGACCGCTTCACCGCGGCCCGCGAGTATCTGGAGCAGGCGAAGCAGCGGGGCGGCGATCAGGCGGGGCCGGCGCGGCATCGCGACCTGGAGCTTGAGGCGCTCGCCGAGGTGCTGGCGGGGACGCGCCTGGTGCACTGCCACAGCTACCGGCAGGATGAGATCCTGATGCTCGCGCGGGTGGCGTCGGAGTTCGGCTTCAAGATCGGCACGTACCAGCACATCCTGGAAGGCTATAAGGTCGCCGATGTGCTGCGTGAGTTCAGCGGCGGCGCCTCGGGCTTCTCCGACTGGTGGGCGTACAAGATCGAGGTTCAGGACGCGATCCCGCAGGCCTTCCCGATCATGTTCGAGCAGGGGGTGGTGGTGTCGTACAACTCCGACTCCGATGAACTGGCCCGCCGGCTCAATGTTGAGGCCGGCAAGGCGGTGAAGTACTCCGGCGGCGGCATCACGCCCGAGGAGGCCCTCAAGTTCGTCACCCTCAACCCGGCGAAGCAGCTGCGGATCGACGGGCGGGTCGGCTCGCTGGAGGCTGGCAAGGACGCGGACCTCGCCGTGTGGTCGGGCCCGCCGATCAGCAGCCTGTCGCGCTGCGAGGCGACGTATGTCGATGGGCGGCGCCTGTACTCGCTGGCTCAGGACCAGGCCCTGCGCGAGCACAACCGGCTGGAGCGCCACCGGCTGATCCAGAAGCTGCTCTCTGACAAGAAGCCCGGAGGCGGCGACGCAGGCGCCGGGGGGGGCGGGGGGGGCGGGGCTGGGGTCGGTGGGGGGGGTGGGGGGGTCGGAGGCGGTGAGCGGCGTCCGGGGCGGCGCCGGCCGCCCCAGCATGACGCCCGAGACGATGAGTCGCTCCGTTCCGGTCGCCCATCGCTGCTGGGCCGGATGCTCGATGACGCCTGGGATCTGCGGCGCGAGCTCTACCTCGACCTGATCCGGCGCGGCCAAAACCCCGACGATGTCCGCGCCGGCGAGTGCGGCTGCGAAACCCGCTAGCGAGGCCCTGCCGCTATAAGCGCCGGTCTTTTCTTGGCCCGTCTGTTCGTCGTCTTGCCTGCTCCGTATCGTGTGCTTCTCACCATGCGCTCACTCCGCCAGACTCGCGACGCCATCGCCGCCCGCACGCTCTCCGCTCAGGACGCGGTCCGGGGGGCGCTCGACCGCATCGACGCGGTCGATGGCGGGCTGCACGCCTTTCTGGAGGTCTTCGAACGCGAGGCGATGGATCAGGCCCGGGCGGTCGACGCCCGGCTGGCCAGCCTGGCCCCCGGCGAGCCGGCCCCGCCGCTGGCGGGCGTCCCGGTGGCGATCAAGGACAACATCTGTCTGGCCTGGGGAAAGACGACCTGCGGCAGCCGCATGCTCGAGCACTACCGCTCGCCCTACACGGCGACGGCGGCCCAGCGGCTCATCGACGCCGGGGCCGTGATCGTGGGCAAGACCAACCTCGATGAGTTCGCGATGGGCTCCTCAACGGAGAACTCGGCCTTCGGCCCCTCGCGCAACCCGTGGGACCCGACCCGCGTGCCCGGGGGCACCTCGGGCGGGAGCGCCGCGGCGGTCGCGGCCGGGCTGTGCTGCGCCGCCCTGGGCAGCGATACGGGCGGGTCGATCCGCCAGCCCGCGGGGTGGTGCGGCGTGGTGGGGGTCAAGCCGACGTACGGGCGGGTCTCGCGCTACGGCCTGGTGGCCCACGCCAGCAGCCTCGACCAGATCGGCCCGCTCGCCCGCAGCGTCGACGACGCGGCGATCATGCTCAGCGTGCTGTGCGGGCGCGACCCGCACGATTCGACCAGCGCCGACCTGCCCGGCGAGGACTTCACCCGCGAGCTCGCGGCGCCGGCGACGGGGCTGAAGCTCGGGGTGCTGCGCCAGTCGTTCAGCGAAGCCAATGCGCCCGCCGTGGTCGCGGCCATGCAGGCGGCGGTGGAGGTCTACCGCGGCCTGGGGGCCGGGGTGGTGGAGGTGGAGCTGCCGATGCTCGAACACGCCATCTCGGCGTACTACCTGATCTCCACGGCGGAGGCGAGCTCGAACCTGGCCCGGTTCGACGGCGTCCGCTACGGGCGGCGGGCGGAGCTGGGCGTGGCGGATGACCTGCTGGCCCTGTACCGGCGGTCGCGCAGCGAGGGGCTGGGTCCTGAGGTGCAGCGGCGGATCATGCTGGGAACGTATGCGCTGTCGAGCGGGTATTATGATGCGTATTATCTGGCGGCGCTCAAGGCGCGCCGGCTCATCAAGGCTGATTATGACCGCGTCTTCGCGTCGGCAGGGGGGTCGGGGGTGCAGGCGATCCTGATGCCCGCCAGCCCGGGCCCGGCGTTCCGGATCGGGGCCAAGGGCGATGACCCGCTGGCGATGTACCTGGAGGACATTTACACGGTGGGCGTGAATCTGGCGGGGCTGCCGGGGCTGACGATCCCGGCGGGTTTCGCCGTGGAGACGAGCCCTGAGGCCAGCGGAGAAGGTGGCGCCGTGAGCCTGCCGCTGGGCATGCAGTTGATCGGCCCGGCGCTCTCAGAGCACAGCTTGCTGCAGATCGGGGGGCTGTTCGAGCGGGCGACGGTGTGGGCCGGTCGGCGGCCGCCGATGCCGGTGCGAGGCTGAAAGCACCCCGACAGCGGGCTAGGCGGCCGATGGCCATCGGTTTGCAATTCAGGAAAAGATTAATTTTGTGGATTGACGAAAACCGCAAGATGAGGTAATCTCTCATCATGCGAGCCACGCCCTGCACGCTTTTCTGTCTTGTCTTGGGCTGCCCGATCGTCGCGGCGGCGACCGATGCCCTACAAGCCTCACAGGCCCGACAGGAAAACGCTAGGGACATCAGTCGATGGCTTGCTGAGGCCTGCGAGGAGGCGGATGGGCCGCTGCCCCTGTCGGAGAGTCGAGTCGTATGGCGGACGGAGTACGTCGAATTGCCGTCGCCGCAAGAGCTGGCGACTCTGCGGGCCGAAGTTGGCGGGCGGCAAGACCACCCTGATCTGCAGAGGCTGGCCCAGTACGAGAGCGTCCTTCGCGGCAAGCCGCCGGCAGTGACGAGCACCCTGTGGTACGGTGGGCCCGGGTATTGGCGATTCAACACCGATGAGTTGGATCGGGGGATTGTGGGCGACACGGTCTCCACGCCGCACCGGAGCTGGCGGCTCTCATCATCTCGGCCGAAGTCAGCGATGTTGCTGCTGCGCCCCGCGGGTGACCTGTTTGCAGCCGGGGGGGCGGCAAAGGGTGACGAGCAGGTTTTTATGGGTGAGTTGACGCGTTTTCTGGACGGTGGCTTGCGTTTCGTCGCGGGCTGGGACCGCACAGGGTTGAGTGTGCAGGGGAGGGAGTGGGTTGCGGAGTTCGGTCCCAGACTGAACCGTGCGGCTGGCGACCGGAAGCCCTTGTTTCAGGTGAAGATCAGCGGGGACTGGTCACCCGAACTCGGCCGAGGCTTCGTCCGCGAGTACATCACCACGATCACCCCGAGCGGCGTGAGGGGCGACCGGTTCATGTTCGAAGGCTGGGCCCGTTCACCCGCGCTCAACCGGTGGGTGGCGGGGACGGTTCGGCGATCTGATCCACAGGAGCGTCCGAAGGTCGTTTATCGCTGGATGGTTGCCGAGCGGGAGGAGGCAGGACTGCTGGCACGCATTACCGAGCCGCCGAAGTTCGGAGAGCCGGACCGGGTGAGGACTGATCTGGTGGTGACGGCGATCGATGACCGCGCGGCGGGAAAGCTGGTGACGGCACGGAATGGCGAACGGGTTGAACTGCCAATGGGGGCCGGGCCAGCGGGCTCCAGTACCCTTCGGGTTTGGGGATGGGGGATCGGAATCGTGATTGTGAGCTTCGCCGGCGCACTCGCGTGGGTGTGGCGACGCAGGTCGATAGCATAAAGGGGCCTCATCGATGACGAACAGACGCAACCGAGTGTCAGCAAACGTGTGGATGCTGTTTGGCGTGCCGGTGCTTTGCGCTGCAGCCGTTGCCGCCGAACCTTGCTGGCAGCTTGCGAGTACGCCCGGAATCTGTTGTCCTCGGCCGTTCCCGCGCAGTTGCGGAGGATATGATGGCGGAAATCCTATTTCTATTCCTTGTGATGATGACCACACCGGCGAGGTAGCGGTGGATCGCGTTGTCGATATCAGCGGAGTTAGCGATGGTAAGTGCGGTAAAACTGGAACAATCACGAGCGTGGCGGCGGACTGCATTCGCCGCCCTAAGCGATGTATCGAGGCGTCACCGTGGTGTGAGTTCGCAGGACCATCTGTAATCACGGGATGCTCGAACATAGTACCCAACCCGCTATCGAGTAGGTGCTGCAATCCAGAGGCCACTCCACCCGGTGACGACAATTGATGGGCGCGAATCAATTCCTTCACACTGCAGGTCGTTCAGCAGCTTGGATCAGCATCTGCGTCATCGGTCTGGCCGGCGTGCTGAAGATTGTAGATGTGGAACAGTTTTATCATGGGTTGCAGACCTGGAGCCTGTTTCCCAGGTGGACCCTTGTGCCCCTAGCGATCCTTGTGCCGACATTAGAGCTGACGGTCGCAGCCGGCTGGATTGTTAGTCACCAGAGAGTCTGGCTGTATGTAGGCTTTTGGCTCGTCATGTCGATGACAATAGCGTTTGTTGTCCAAGTGTCTCACGCACAGATGCCCTCCTGTGCATGTTTCGGCGTGCTGGATCAGCAGTTCAAGAGTATGAGCGATCTTCCGGTCGTTGTGGGCCGCAACGTTTGCCTGATGTCGGCGCTGATTGTGGGATGGGCCGCTTATGGAGCGGGGAGTGCATCCGGCGCGCCGCGCGTGAGTAGACCCAGACAATCGGGGCGACGCGAGTCGGCGGGTTTCTCGATGGTTGAGGTCGTGGTCGTGATGGCGGTGCTCGCGGTGCTGGTCACGCTGCTGCTGTTCGGGCTTCGGCAGGTGCGTGCGTCAAGGGATGGCGCGCTGTCGCTCTCTAATCTGCACCAGCACGGCACAGTGTTCGCTCAGTATGGGCAGGAGCACCGCGATGCGTTCCCCTATCAAGGCTACCCGGCGCTGGCGAAGATGTCCTTTCCCATTGGGCAGCGCCAGGTGACCGTTGAGTACTTTCATGCGTATTCTTATTGGGGCTTCGCCTTGGCCGAGCACTATTACTCCGGCGATGTCTGGCACCATTCGTTCTACTCGCCCGATATGCCTGCCGACCCGCGGCGCGGTCGACGCATCGGCGTTCCCAGTTACGGCTATCCGTGCGTGTTCCTCGCCCACGCGGACTACTGGAACCCGCGCACCCGCGTTCGGTCGACGGGCCAATTGGGCGCGACGACCCACTCCTCGGTTACGTTTCCCGCCAGCAAGCTTCTGCTGATCAACACGTTCAGCGCGGAGCGACAATTCGTCGGCGTCGGCCGCAGGACTTCCACCATCTCGACCGACATGCTGCTCTGCGATGGTTCGGCCCGACTGGTGCGCCTTGACGAGCAGGCGCCGGGCGTCGAGGATGCCGAAGGGCCGGTTCCGGGGGCGACCCACGCTCAAGATGGGCCATTCGCGTTCCACACGCTCGACGGCGTCCGCGGACGCGACCTGGGGCGCTGATCTCGCAGGTCTGGTGGGGCGGTACGCATCTGCGACCACTCACGGTTCGATGCCGGTGGGGTATTCATCCGGCAGGCGGCCGGGGGAGGTCCAGACGGGTTCGCCCGGGACCCAGGCGGCGCGGCCGTCATCAAAGACCGCGTTGCGCCAGGCGTTGGAGGCCAGCGCGGCGCCGGGGTTGGCGACGCTGCGCAGGTGGTAGGGGTCGAAGTCTTCGAAGATCGGCTTGCTTCCCGGGGCGCTGCGGGCCAGGCGGGAGATGATCACCTGGTTGGCGATGGGGTTGTACGGGCGCAGGTTGAACATGAACCAGCCGGGGCGATAGCCGTAACTCGACATGGCGAGCGGTTCGGGGGCGTTGTCGCTGGGGCAATGCCAGGGCTGCGTGGTGTGGTAGCGGCCGGACGCGAGCGCCGGGTTGGCCGGGAGGTCGATGTAGCGGCTGAACACGTCTTGCAGGCGGCCGAAGCGCGTGTCGAGGACCTGGTTTGAGGCCCGCTCGGGCGCGAGGGGGAGGAGGTCCTGAAAATCGAGGCGGTAGAGGTGCGTCGCCAGGCCCCAGGTCTTGAGGTTGATGAGGCACGCCGAGCGCCGCGCGACCTCGCGCGAGCCTGAGAGCGCGGGGGCCAGGATGGCGATGAGCAGGGCGATGATGCTGATGGTGACGAGCAGGTCAAGCAGCGTGAAGCCGCGAGCCCGGGCCGCTCGAACCCCGCGCACGCCCTGCCGGGGGCGGGCGTGAAGGCCTGCGCGCCGGACGAGCGGCGGCGACGGCGCCAGCATGGTTTGACCTGCCGACATGTCGTGGTTCCCTGTCCGCTGACAACACGCTTCTCTTCGCTTCGGACACCTCAGACACCAATCACCGCACGCGCACTCCTTGCACCGGGGTAGTGCGCGACCTGAAAACCGGTCCATCAATCGTCACAACACCGCTCAGCGCATGATGATCTGGAGTATTCGGCAAACGGCGGGGGCGGTTGCGTCGTCTCAGGACACCCGCCGCGAGGGCGTGTGTGAATAGGAATCCTGCCCGAATGAGGGGTGCGTGAGGGTCGGTGGTGAGGCTCGTGGGCGAACCCGGGTTCGAGGCTCGTATTGTCGAGGGTCGAGTTGCCCCAGCCTGCGTAGGTACCCCGGATTGCGCCCATGCCCGACCCAGCCGAGTCAGACTCGTCCAATTCGTTCGAAGGACCTGACGGACCGGGGGGCGGGGCGGGCCGCACCGAAGGTGGCGCCGTGGAGCGGGCCGGCGACTGGATCGGGCCTTATCGGCTGCTGGAGCTGGCCGGGCCGCCGGGCGGGTTTGGAACGGTGTGGGTGGCGGAGCAGCGCGAGCCGTTCGTGCGGCGGGTGGCGGTGAAGGTGGTGAACCCGGGGATGGACTCGCGCGAGGTGATTGCGCGGTTCGAGCAGGAGCGGCAGGCCCTGGCGGTGCTGGAGCACCCCAACATCGTGCGCGTGCTTGATGCGGGCATGACGGCCCGCGGTCGGCCGTACTTCGTGATGGAGCATGTCCACGGCGAGCCGATCACGCGGTTCTGCGATCGCCACCGGCTGACCATCCGGCAGCGGCTGGCGCTCTTCCTGCAGCTCTGCGAGGGCGTGCGGTTTGCGCACCGCCGGGGGATCATCCACCGCGACCTGAAGCCGGGGAATGTGCTGGTGACGAGCCTTGAGGGCGGTGGGGGTGGCGGGAGTGGTGGTGACGAGTCGATGGCCGACGGGGCGGTGGTGAAGATCATCGACTTCGGGATCGCCAAGGCGCTGCTCGGAAGACTGACTGAGAAGACGATCTTCACAGAGTCGGGGCGGCTGCTGGGGACGCCAGAGTACATGAGCCCCGAGCAGGCCGAGATGGGCCCGATGGGGATCGACCACCGGACCGATGTGTACGCGCTGGGGGTGATGCTTTACGAACTGCTGAGCGGCTCGCTGCCGATCGATCAGCGGCTGCTGCGGAGCCGCGGGATCGACCAGGTGCGGCGGCTGATCTGCCAGTTCGAGCCGCCCCGCCCGTCGGCGCGGGTGCGCGGGCTGCCGCCGGAGGGCCGCGCGGCGATCGAGAGGGCGATGCGGATCCGCGGGGAGGACCTGGCCGAGATCCTCGCTGACCGGCTGGAGTGGATCCCGCTGCAGGCGATCCGGAAGGCGCCCCTTGAGCGGTACGTCACCGTGGGCGACCTGGAGGCCGATGTGCGGGGGTACTTGGCCGGGGGCGCCATCAAAGCGCGGCCCGAGCGCGTGCCGGACCGGCTGCGCCGGCTGCTGCTGCTCCGGATCGGGCGGCGCGGCTGCACGGTCGCGGCGGCGGCGGCGGGGCTGGCCGTGGGCCTGGGCGGCGCGTGGGTGCTGCCCCGCGAGGGCGGATTGCTGACGCAGTGGATCAAGCATGAGACGTTTGGCGTTGGCGGAGGGGGTGGTGGGGGTGGGGGGGGTGGGGGGTTCGATCATGTGCGCATGGTCGTGTTCGACGAGCAGACGCGCACCGAGGAGTTGCTTGCGCAGGAGGGGGCGATCCTGAGCCCGACGGCGACCCCGCTGGAGGCGCGCCGGGCCCTGCACGGGCTGCTGCTGCAGCGCCTGGCCACCAGCGGGGTTCGGGCGATCGCCTTTGACATCCTGTTCAAGTCACGCTCGGACTACGACAGCCTGCTGGTGAAGCGGGCCGACCTCGGTCCCGCTACGCCGGTCGTGTTCGGGTCGCAGGAGTGGGGGGGCGGTCTGTTGCCGGCGCCGGGACAGGGCCAGGGGGGGCAGGGGGGGCCGGCGGATCAGCCCGGCGGGCGCTCTGGCCAGGCGGACAACCCACAAGACGCTGATCGGCGCCGGGAGTTTCGGCTTGGCGGCCTGACCATGCAGCAGGACCCTGACAACGGCATCGCCGCCGATCTGGCGGTCATGCGGCCGGGCGAGCCCGGGCTGTGCGCGCTGTCGCTGAGCGCCTTCGCGGCGGCGCTGGCCCCCGCGGAGCTTCCGGCGGTGCGGCAGTGGGGCGAGCGGTCCCTGGAGCTTTCGCTGGGCGCGGCGACGCGTTCGCCGGTGCTGGTGCGCTGTGAGGAGATCTCGACCGAGGAGGAATCGTCGCACGGCTTGCGGGCAGGCGATCAGGTCGCGCGGTTCAGCATCGACGCCGCGGGAGATCAGGCCATCAGCGCGGCGCAGCTCGAGTACGGGCACGTCCTGCGGGCGAGCTCCGCCAAGCTCCGGGAGTGGTTCGCAGGCCGGGTCGTGCTGGTCGGCGATGCTTCGGACAAGGTTGATCGGCACCGGTACCGCGACGGGCGGGTGCTGCCGGGGTACGTCCTGCAGGCCCAGTCGATCGAGTCGCTGATGCGGGGATACGCGTTTCGGGAGCGGGCGTGGGCGGACGCCGGGCTTGCGGGGCTGGGAGGCGTGCTGGGATCAGCCTGCGGGGCCGCTTTGTTCGGGCGTGGCTGGTGGAAGCGGCGGCCCGCGGTGGGGTGGTCGGCGGTGGGCGTGGGCGTGCTGGCCACGGTGGCGACGGCGGTGTGTGCGCTGGGCGTGCTCGGGGTGCTCACTAACCCGATTGGGGGCCTTTCAGGTATGCTGGTGTCGTTGGGCGTGATGGCGTGGGTCGGGCGGGGGTCCACCGATCCCGGGTTTGCAGGGCCGTTTGGCCAAGGAGGCTCGCCATGAAGCGTGCAGAACACGGATCAGTGGTGACGGCGCTGGGGCGTTGCCTCGGCGTCGCGCCGTGGGGCCTCGTGTTGGGGCTCCTGCTGGCGGGCGCAGCTGGGTGCGCGCGTGAGGCGCGGGAGAGCGAGGTTGATGAACTCGGGCCGACCCGGGTGTCGATGGCCCGCGCCGAGCGGCGGCACTGGCGCGGCCAGAAGGCAACGGACGATCACAAGACGGAGGTGGTGATTCACATTGGCGCGAAAGAAACCGCGCAGGTGGGGTACTTGATCCAGCCGACCGGGTTCGTGAAGGACGATGGGTCGATTGAGGATTCCTGGAAGGCCTCCGTGGGCTTTTCGGATCCGGAGGTCAACCTGACCTGCGGAATCGCGGCGGGTTCGTGGCGGAAGCCGCGGGTGCGGGGCGTGCGCGTGGTCGCCGCGGCCAGCGGGACGGACATGATCAGCTATTGCGGCGAGGCAGGCGAGTTCGTGCTGGTGAGGCAGGCGAATGAGGCGGTGGAGGTCTCGGCGGTGACGCCGGGTCAGTTTGTGACCAGGTGGATCGGCGAGAACCGGACGGCGTTGCTTGAGCCGGGGGCCTCGCGGCTCAAGGTGATCGTGACGCCGCCTGGCTGGATAGCGGGCCCGAACGCGACCAAGCTGATGGTGGAGCTTGAGCGGGTGCTGGCGCTGGCGCCGGGGATCTTCGAGCGGCTGAAGAAGCCGTTGAAGGAGCCGCCTCCTGAGGAGAACGGCGCGGCGGGAGGCCACCAGCCGGATGGCGGCGCCAGCGGCGGCACGGGCGGCACGGGCGCGCCGGCTGATCGGCGGTGATGGCCCAACGCGCGGGCGGCCTTGGTGGAAACCTGGTGTCGGCGTCGGAGCGGGCGCGGCCGTGCACGGGCTGTCCTCAGGGCCGCGCTCAACCTGAACGTGGGCGTGGGCGGTATGCTCGGATCCCTCGTCCGGTGGGGTCGCCCGGTTCGCGGCGTCGCCGGGAGTTTCATGAGGAGCGCGGCCTTGAAGCAGCAGTTGATCCGGATCGAATGCCAGGCGTGGTGGGATCAGACGTTGGGCCAGCGCTTTGCCCGGTGGGCAGTGGCGATGGTTGCGGCTGTACTGCTGGGCGGGGTGCTGACCGCCGCGCCGGGGTGCAAGAGCCAAGAGGTGGCGATCGCCACCGGCGCGCAGGACAAGGCGGGGAAGCTGTCGATCAGTCAGCCGGTGGTGCTGCGCTTGACTCTTGAGGATGGCGAGAAGCTGGATTACCTGATCCAGCCGACGGGCGCCAAGGACGACCGGGGCGTGGAGATTGATGGAGCGGCACGGGCGAGCCTGCACTTCTCCGCGCCCACGGTGGAGGCCGATGCCGGGGTGGTCGCGGGGTCGGGCAAGCGGCCCAGGGTGAAGACCACGCGGATCGTCGCCGCGGCGAGCGGGACGAAGATGCTGGTGTACACCGGCCAGATCGGCGACATCTTCTATGTGTTCGAGGCCAGCGGCGGGCATGTGGTGAAGCTGAGCCCGCGCGAGCCCGAAGGGCCCGCGGAGGTGTCGATCAAGCAGGGTGAGCTGGCGCTCCTGGAGCCCGGCGCGAAGACGTTCAAGGTGCGACTTGCGTCGGGGACATCGCCGCCGGACCCGACCAAGCTCGACCTGGAAGCGGCCCGGCTGGTGACCGAGGCGCGGGAGATCTTGCGGAACCTCGAGCAGTTGCTGCAGGCGCGGGCGGCTGGTGCGCCACCAGAGGGCCGTGCGCCTGGCGCGAGCTGAGCCTCGGAGGCCGGTTTGTCGGCGTTGCGCGATCTTCGCAGAGCAAGGAGACCCCGGCCTGGATGGCGAGCGTACTTCTGGGTTGCCCGGCGCGCTGGCTGGGCGGGGGGTGACCTGTGAGTGCATCAGGGTCTGACGCGCAGGGTGTGGACGAGGGGCGTGCTGAGGCTGGCGGCGCGCCTGCCGGGGCCGGGGACGACCCCGGCGCCCAGCCTGCGGTGGACGGGCCGCGGGTCTTCATCAGTCACGCGAGTGAGGATCGGGCGTGGACCGACTCGGCGTGCCGGGCGCTTGAAGAGCGGGGCATCAAGTGCTGGATGGCGCCCCGAGATGTGCCGGTGGGGGCGAATTACGGCGAGGCGATCATCCGGGCGCTCGATTCGTGCCGGGTGGTGGTGGTGGTCTTTTCGGGAGCGACGGGCCGCTCCGGCATGGTGGCGCGGGAGCTGGAGCGGGCGGCGTCGCGTGGGCTGGCGATGATTCCGCTGCGGGTGCAGGACGGGGCTTCGCCGCCAGCGAGCCTGGAGTTCTTTTTGTCGGCGGCGCAGTGGATCGACGCGTCGCGCCCGCCGCGGGCCCAGAGGCTGGAGGAGTTGGCTGCGGCGGTGGAGGCGGCGCTCGGGGCGCCCGAGCCGGCGCGCGGGCCGGCCCGGGTGAAGGCGACCCCGGACGTGATCGGCCCGTACCGGCTGCTGTCGATGATCGGTGAAGGGGGTTTCGGCGAGGTCTGGCTGGCGGAGCGGCGCGAGCCGATGGTGCAGCGGGTGGCCCTCAAGATCATCAAACCGGGGATGGATTCACGGGCCGTGATCGCGCGCTTCGAGCAGGAGCGGCAGGCCCTCGCGGTGATGGACCATCCCAACGTGGCCAAGGTGCTCGATGCGGGGACGACGCCGGCGGCGCTGGGCGCGCGGCCCTATTTCGTGATGGAGTACGTGAAGGGTGAGCCGATCACGGCGTTCTGCGATCGGCACGGGCTGGATCTGCGCCGAAGGTTGGAGCTGTTCATCCCCGTGTGCGAGGCGATCCAGCACGCGCACCACAAGGGGATCATTCACCGCGACATCAAACCCGGGAACGTGCTGGTGAGCGCGGGGGATGCGCCCGCGGGGGGCCTGCCCGGGGGCGCGGCGCAGGTGAAGGTGATCGACTTCGGCGTGGCCAAGGCGATCAGCCACGTGATGACCGACATGACGCTGTTCACCGAGCAGGGGCGGATGATCGGCACGCCGGAGTACATGAGCCCGGAGCAGGCGGGGGGCGAGGCGGACATCGACACGCGCACGGATGTCTACTCGCTCGGGGTGCTGCTGTATGAGTTGTTGACGGGGGCGCTGCCGTTCGAGCCGCGCGAGCTGCGGGCGAAGGGGTATGAGGAGATCCGGCGGATCATCCGCGAGGTGGAGCCGCCGCGTCCGAGCGCCCGGGGCTCGCGGTGGTCGGGGGGCCCGGTGCTGCCGTCGCTGCCGTCGCTCTCGGAAGTGGGAGCGGGGGGTGCGGATGGCGCGGCGGGGGCGGGCGGGAGCGCGGCCTCAGGCGCGCGCACGGGCGGGCGGACGGGCGGCGGCGACGAGGCGGTCCGGGAGCTGCGGCGCGAGCTGGACTGGGTGCCGCTGAAGGCGATGGCCAAGGATCGCGCGCGCCGATACGCATCGCCGCTGGCGCTGGCTGATGATGTGCGCAACTATCTGGAGGGGCGCGTGTTGGTCGCGGCGCCGGAGAGCCGCTGGTATCACCTGCGGAAGTTTGCGAGCCGGCACCGGGGCGCGATCATCGCCGGCGCGGCGATGGCGGCGGTGCTGGCGGCGGCGACGGGCGTGTCGCTGGTCTTCGCCGCGGGCGAAGCGCGGATGCGGCGGGCCGCGGAGGACAGCAACATCGTGATGCGGGTGACCAACGACTTCGTGGTTGACGCGATGCTGCCGGCGATCGCGCGCACGCGCGACGGGTTCGAGCGGCTCGTGCCGACGCTCCTGGAGCGGGCCGCGGCGGAGCTCGACCAGCCGATCGAGCCGGGGTCGGACGACTCGGCGGTCATCCGCTCGCGCGAGCCGCACATTCTCGCCCAATTGCGGATCAACCTCGCCGAGCAGTTCATGGCGGTTGACCGACCTGCGGCAGCGCGGGCGCAGCTGGCCAAGGCGGTCGCGCTGCAGGAGCGGGCCTTTGGCCCCGAGCACCCGCGGACGGTGACGACGCGCTCGAACCTGGCCCGGGCGCTCGCGTCGGAGGGCGATGTCGCCGCCAGCGCGACAATGCTCGAGGAGGTGACCCGCTCCTGGGAGCGACTGGGGGCGGAGCCCGAGCAACTGGCCCCGACGCTGACGTCGCTGGGCTCGGCGTACCGCCGGCTCGGGCGGCTGCAGGAGGCGGAGCGCGTGCTGGTGCGGGCCCGGGCCCTGTGGCGCGGCGGCGAGGGCCACTGGCTGGCGTGGGAGTGCCTGAGCGCCCTGGGGCTGGCGGAGCGCGATCTCGGGCGCCTGAGCGAGGCGGAGGCGATGTTCCGCGAGGCCCTGATGCACTCGGCGGCGTCGCAATTCCCGACTAAGGCGTCGGGGAACCAGCGCCGGCATCTGGCCAGCGTGCTGGCGCTGCAGGGCCGGCGGGCCGAGGCCGAGGCCGAGCTGATCAAAGCCGGTCAAGACCTGGAGCAGTCGCTCTACCCCGAGCACCGGGCGTGCATCGCGCTGGCGGAGGACCGGGCCAAGCTTTACGCGGGCTGGCCCGGACGGGAGGCGGACGCGGCGGAATGGACCGCGCGCGCGGAGGAGCTCAACCGGCGCGCCGGAGGGCGCGAGGGCGGCGCGGAGGCGCCGCCCGGGTGAGGCGGGCGGCGCCAACTCGACTGACGTTCACTCCACCGTCACGCTCTTGGCGAGGTTGCGGGGCTTGTCGACGTCGTGGCCGCGGGCGACGGCGGCGTAGTAGGCCATGAGCTGGAGGGGGACGACGGCGAGCATGGGGCTCAGCGGCTCAGGGACGTCGGGGATGTAGAGGACGTCTTGGACGTACTTCTTGATCTGCTCATCGCCCTCGGTGGCGACGGCGATGACGTGCCCGCCGCGGCTGCGGACTTCCTGGATGTTGGACATGACCTTTTCGTACTGGCGGCCGCGGTTGGCGATGAAGACGGCGGGCATGCCCTCGTTGATGAGGGCGATGGGGCCGTGCTTCATTTCGGCGGCGGGCATGCCCTCGGCGTGAATGTAGCTGATTTCCTTGAGCTTGAGGGCGCCTTCGAGGGCGGTGGGGTAGTTGTAGCCGCGACCGAGGAAGAGCCAGTTCTCGCGTTCGACGTACTTCTCGGTGACCTTCTTGATGTGGGCGGCCTGCTGGAGGATGCGTTCGGTCTTCTCGGGGATCTGCTCCATGGCGCGCAGGAGCTCGGCGACCTGGTCGGCGGAGAGGATGCGGCGGCGGGCCATGAACAGGCCGATCATGGTGAGGGCCGCGACCTGGCCGGTGAAGGCCTTGGTGCTGGCGACGCCGATCTCCGGGCCGACGCGCAGGTAGACGCCGGCGTCGGTCTCGCGGGCGATGCTGCTGCCGACGACGTTGATGACGCCCAGGGCGAGGGCGCCGCGCTCCTTGGCCTCGTTGAGGGCGGCGAGGGTGTCGGCGGTCTCGCCGCTCTGGCTGACGGCGATGACGACGGTGCCGTCTTCGATGACGGGGTTGCGGTAGCGGAACTCGCTGGCGTATTCGGTCTGGGCCTGGACCTTGACGAGGTCCTCGAGCAGGTAGCGGCCGATCATCGCCGCGTGGAGGGCGGTGCCCTGGGCGGTGAGGATGACGCGCCGGGCCTTGGTGAGCTCCTTGGCGAAGTTGGCGAGCCCGCCGAGCACGACCTTGCCTTCGGTGCTGTTGATGCGCCCGCGGCAGCAGTTGCGGATCGAGGAGGGCTGCTCGAAGATCTCCTTGAGCATGAAGTGCGGGTAGCCGCCCAGCTCGATCTGCTCGAGGTCGATCTCGAGCTGCTGCACCTTGGCGTTGACGGGAGTGTTGTGAATGTCGGTGGTGTGGAAGCCGTCGCGGGTGATCTTGACGACGTTGTAGTCGTCGAGCAGGAAGGCCTGGGAGGTGTGGCTGATGATCGCCGCGGCGTCGGAGGCGACGATGTATTCACCCTGCCCGACGCCCACAAGCAGCGGCGAGCCCTTGCGGGCGACGACGAGGGTGTCGGGCTCCTTCTCGCAGATCACCGCGATGGCGTAGGCCCCGGTCACCTCGCGCAGGGCCGCCTGCACGGCCTTCTCGAGGTCGCCCTCGTAGAGTTCGCCGATGAGCATCGCCAGGACTTCGGTATCGGTCTCGCTGGCGAAGGCGTGGCCCTTCTCCTGGAGATAGGTCTTCAGCGCGGCGTAGTTCTCGATGATGCCGTTGTGCACCACCGCGATTCCGTGCCGGTCGTCGCGATGGGGGTGGGCGTTGAGCTCGGTCACGGCGCCGTGCGTGGCCCAGCGGGTGTGGCAGAGCCCCAGCGAACCGCTGAAGGGGACCGGCCCTGGTCCGCAATAGGCCGACATGAGCTCGTCGATCCGCTCCTCCATCATGGCGACGCGCCCGACGGCCCGGCCGACGTTGAGCCTGCCGCCGTCGATCACGGCGAGGCCGGCGGAGTCGTACCCGCGATACTCAAGCCGCTTGAGGCCCTCGATGAGCAGGCCCTTGGCGGGTTTGGAGCCGATATAGGCGACGATTCCGCACATGATTGGATTCCGTTTGGACCCACGAGGGGCCGAGCTGCTTACCAGAATGATCGAACCCGAACGCAACACCCGCCCGGGACCGGGCGGAGCCTGCGTCTGGGATCGGAATGGTACGGGACAGGCTTGGGCCCTGATCGACGTGAACGGCCAAATTGTCGTGGGTATCGGACGGCGGCGCCGGCCGGGCTGGCCAAGGAGAGCCTGGGGGCCGGGGCCCGGGGCTGGGGTGGCTGGGGAGCGAGAGGGGCTTGGCCGGGTGGGGCGACGACTTCAGCGCGTTTTGTCTCAGCACCCGCCGAAGAACGTCGCGATGTAGTCGGCGAGGTCATCGGGGTCGATGAAGCCGTCGTTGTTGAAGTCGGTTTCAGGGGCCGGCGGCGTGGCGAAGAAGGCGCCGATGAAGTCGGAGAGGTCGTCGGGGTCGATGACGCCGTTGCCGTCGACATCGGCGAGGCAGGTGGTCAGGCGGACTTCGGTGGCGGTGTAGCGGATGGCGAGCCCGGCGCCGGGGGGGAGGCGGACCTCGCCGAACCGGCCGACGACGCTCCCGGCGGAGAGCACGGTGAACGACTGGATGCCCGCGGGGGTGAATCCGTCGAGCAGGCGGACATCGAGCACGCCATCGAGGAAGGCGGTCCCGGCGACGGTCGTGCGGTCGAACTGGGCGGGGTCGGACCCGGCGATCTCCTGAACAAGCGTCGAGAACGAGCCCAGGACGACATCGCCGCCGAAGGTGACGAGGCCGGGGCTGTTGCCGGGGCGGAGGTCGCCCTCAAGGAACACCAGGCCGGCGCCGGGGAACGAGCCCGAGCCGGACACGGCGCCCAGGAAGACGGTGTTGCCGCCGGTGCTGGTGCGGATCGTCCCGTTGTTGAGCACGTCGTCGACAAACGTGGCGTCGGACGCGCCGGAGATCGTGATGGCGGCGCCGGGGCGGTTGTCAACATCGCCGAACACGTCGGTGACGCCGAATGAGAGCGCGACTGAGCCGAGGTTGGTCAGCCCGCCATCGAAGCGGAGCAGCCCGTTGCGGGCGAAGATGAGCCCGCTGGACGCCGAGTTGGTGAGGGGCCCGTCGAACTCGACGGCGCCGCCGATCACCTCGATGAGCCCCGCGTTGGCGTGCGCGTTGGTGGAGGCGAAGTGCATGGCGTCGCCAAGCCCGATGCGGATGTCTCCCGCGGCGGCGTTGGAGAGCGGCGCCGCGAGGCGCCCCGACCCGCTGATCACACCGCTGTTGGTCAGGGCCGAGGCTTGGAGGCGGGGGGCTGCGCCGCGGAGGACCAGATCGCCCTGGTTGGTCACCGAGCCGAAGTTCGCCAGAGCGCTGTCGATCACGAGCGTTCCGGCCGCGGCGGTGGAGAGGGTGTTGCCCTGAATCAGCGAGAGGGGGGCGAAGTTGACCTCGCCTGCGCTGACGCTGAGGGAGGCGATGCTGGAAACAACGCCGGAGATGGTGAGTCTGCCTGGGCCAGCCTTGGTGAGCGGGGAGCCCAAGAAACCCCCCGTCAGATCGGAGACGTTCACGTCGCCCAGGCACTCGATGGTGGAAGGCGCGGTGACGAGGACCGGGCGGGTTATGGAGACGGGGGCGGTGAGCCTGAGCGTTCCGCCGTTGAGGAGGACGTCGGTGTCCGGGGCGCCAAGCGCGCTGTCGGAGGCCAACGAGAGCACACCGGCGTCGATGCGCGTGAAGGCGGGGTCGTTGGCGGCCGCGAGCGTGACGACGCCGGTCCCGGCCTTGACGATTCCGCCCGGGCCGACGAGCCGAGCGTCGACGAACCCGGCATTGAGGTCGTAGGCGTTGGCCCGCAGGAACCCCGTACCAATGACGGCGGGCCGGAGTTCGCCGCCATTGAGCGTGAGGCGGTCGATGGTCTCCTCACGGACAATCAGCCGCCCGGGACTGTTGATCACCACATCGCTGGAGTTGGCCAGGCGCTCGTTATCGCCGAGGCTCAGCGACCCGGCGCTCACGGTGGTGGTCCCGCTGAACGTGTTGGCCCCCGTGAGCAGGAGCGAGCCGTTGCCGATCTTGGTGATCCCGCCCGTGAGGCCGGCGTCGCCAATGACGCCGCTGAAAGTGCTGGAGACGTTCCCGGCGCCGATGGCGAGGGTCGCGCTGATCACGTTGATGGCGCCGGCGCCGCTGATCCCCGCCACGGTGTCGTCGAAATTGATCACCTCGAGGCGCCCGGGCGGGTTGATGGTCACCACGGTGGTGTCGGGAAGGACGTTGAAGCCGTTGGTGGTGAGAACGCCGCCGTTGATGATTGTCGGCCCGGTGTAGGTGCTCCCGGGGGCTGAGATGAACAGGTTGGTCGCGGCGTTGTTTTTGGTGAGCGTGGCGGCGCCTTCGAGCCGGCATCGAATGATGCCGCCGTCGAGATTGAATGCCGAGGCGGTGATGGTGCCGAGCCCGCTGACGGCGCCGCCCAGGATGCCGGCCGTGGCTGAGCAGACGTCCACGGTCTGTGTAAAGCTCTGCGGATCGAAGGTCCCCCCGTCGACCGACAGCCGGCACGAGCTTGACAGCCGCTGGCCGGCCGAGATCACCAGCGTGCCGGCGGTCACCTGAACTGTGCCGGCGAACGTGCTGGCCCCGCTCAGCGTGAGCGTGCCGGGGCCGGCCTTGGTGAACCTGGTGCCAGTTGACGGACCGGTCAACTGCCCGGCGAAGGTGTAGGCGGCTCCGGCGCCATTCCCGACGGTCAGGGCCGAGCCCGAGGGCAGACTCACCACCGTTGTCGAGGAGTTGCTGACGAGCTGGCCGATGGTGTCGGTCTGCCCGCCCACATCGAAGGTCGCCACCCCTGTCAGCCCCACCGTGCCGGTGTCGGGAAGGCTTCCCCCGGACTCCAGCTGGAGCGTGCCGTCGGTAACGGTGACGCCGCCGGTGTGCGCGAGCGCCGCCGCGACAGCCAGCCGGCCGGGCCCGTTCTTCACCAGTGCTCCCACGCCGCTGCTGGGGCCGGAGAGCCTGACCAGGCGGAGGGCCGAGTTCTGCGCCAGCGTCAGCGTGGCGCCGGCGTTCAGCGTGATGGAGCTGGTCGAGGCGACCAACAGGTCTCCGTTGACGGCGTTCCACGTTTGCGACACCGGGATCGAAACGGGCCCTCCGAGGATCTGATTGACGGCGCTCTGAACCGACACGCCGCCGGACCGGATGGTGAGCATCTGCGGACCCAGGAGAGCGAAACCGGAGGCGCTGGTGATGAATGTGATCGAGTTCACGTCCTGCGCGACGTTCACAACCGGCGTGGTCCGGGGGCCGCCGGCGAAGGTGATGTTCGCCGAGCCGTTGTTGAGCGGCAGCGAGGTCCAGTTCGCCGAGGTCGTCCAATTGCTGTCGACCGCCGAGCCGCCGGTCCAGGCCTGCCCCGACGCGGCGCCGACGATCGACAGGGGTAGACCGGCGGCCAACACCAGACGCGCAATCAATCGATGAGAGGTCAAGACGAGGCTCCTGATCGGCGCGGCGACGGGGCCCAAGTCCTGGCATCGGCCCCGAGCTGGCCCCGGGGCAGGCGGGGCGATCGCGCACGCGAATCTCTGAACAATTTACCACGCGGGGCTCGGCTCGGCCAGCGCGACCCGCGGGAACGCCTCAAATCGGACCCGCACTCAGCACCGACTGGCGAAATAGGTCGCGATGAAATCGGCCAGGTCGTCGCCATCCACCATGCCGTCGCCGTTGCGGTCCAGGCGCAGGTCAGGGTCGGTCCCCGGCGCGGCGAAATAGGCGCTGACATAGTCCGAGAGGTCGTCGGGGGTCACCAGACCGTCGTTGTCGAAGTCGGCGGGGCAGGGCGCCACCGCCACCAGCCAGGGCTCGCTCCCCGTTAGCGGCGATGAAGCGGTGAAGTAGACCCGGTCCCCCAGCGGCGTGATCGCGACCGGCGACGATGACAACGGCCCCGGCCAGATGTCGGCGACCAGCCGCGTCCCGCCCGGCGTGCCGTCGGTCCGCCAGAGCTCGCGCCCCGACGGCCCGGAGTTGGCGACGAAGAACACCCCCTCGCCCGCGGCGGTGATGCCGCTCGGAGACGAGCCCCCGGGTCCGGGCCACAGATCGGTGACGATGCGCCCGCCCTCCGGCGTGCCGTCGGTCACCCACAGCTCACTCCCGCGGACGGTGTCATCAAGCGCGAAGAACACCCGCGGGCCCGCGGCGGTCATCGCGCTCGTCAGCTGCGGATTCGCCGCGGAGGTGGAGTTGGGGCGGGCGTCAAGCAGCGGCGTCAGCGCCGTCGCCTCGGCGTTGGTGATGAGCAGTTCAGCGCCCGACCCCGGGAGACCGCCGGCCACCACCACGCGGTCTCCAAGCTTCGCCAGCGTCGTGGCGCTGGCGACTGCGATGGAGGCGGCGGCATCGACGACACGGGTGGTCTCGCTGGTTCCCTCGGTCACCCACAACTGGATCGTCGGCAGCGTGACATAGAAGAACAGTCGGTCGCCGCCGTCGGAGGCGCCAGGAACAACGCGGAACGTTCCGGGGACCACGGCGTTGCTGCTGGAGCCGCCCGCGAAGTTGCGGACGATGACCGTGCCGTCAGCCGAGCCATCAGTGGCCCAGAGCGCCTGCCCGGCGCCGAAGTAGGCGCGCCCCCGGAAGGAGACGAAATCGCCGGAAAGACCGGTGGGTCGGTTGGGTGGGTTGGGGTTGCCGGCGGGCACGACTTCCGCCGTGCCGTCGGGCGTGCCGTCGCTGCGCCACAGCGTGGTGGACCGGGCGCACTGCGTGAGCACCGGCCCGGCGAAGAGCAACTGGTCATTGAGGCCGATCATGGCGCCGAAGTCGAAGGCGCCTGCGAAGTTGCGCACCAGGACGCCCGGGTTGCATGTGTCGTTCGAGACGTGCAGTCGGTTGGACGAGCCCACCCGCCCGTCGCAGTCGGCGTTGAGCGACCACAGGCGGGTGAAGATGCGCTCGCCAACGCGGGCGTACTGGGGGCCTTCGGAACCGAACGCCGCGCCCGGGCCGACATCCGGACAGGGGACGGTCCCCCCGGCGGTTCCATTGGTGCGCCAGCGCTCCAGCGACCGCTCCGGGGTGCGGGCGGTGAAGGTGACGAGGCGGTCGCCCTCGAGGGGCACGTCCAGGGGGACATAGTTGAAGGGCGATGAGTCGGACCGCTCGCGCAGGCCCGGACGGGCGAGCCGGACGGTGCCCGGGGCGGTCCCGTCGGTGATCCATACCTCGAAGCGGTCGGAGATGGTCGGGTTCTGCACCACGAAGACAAGGCGGTCGCCGAGGGTTCCCAGTGGCCTGAACGTGATCGTGGGCGAGGTCGTGAAGTTGAAACTGGTGATCGCCCGCGTGCCGGCTGGGGAGCCATCGGTCCGCCACAGCTGAAAGGACGACTGCGCCCGCGCGACGAAGTACGCCAGCGCGCCGCCCGGGCCGCGCGTCACGCCGAGGATGTTCTGCGGGTCGGCGTTGGTCGGCGTCACCACGACGGTGCCGGCGGTGGTCCCATCGCCGGCGAAGATGCCGTTCCCCCCTGAGCTGAATCCGCGCCAGACCAGTCGGCCGTCGAGCGCCGCCAGCGGCTGCACGGGGTCGACATTGGGACTGTTGTTGGATTGGGCGAGCGGCACCGTTCCCGCCCACTGGGCGAGGGCGGTGCCCGAAGGGGTTCCATCGCTGATCCAGAGGCGGGCTGAGAGGCCGCCGTCGAGGATCGCCAGGAAGCCCAGGCGGGAGCCATCCCACACGGGCGTGCGCAGGGTCGTGTTGGTGGTGAAGGTGGTCAGCTGGCGCGTGCCCGCTTCGGTTCCGTCGGTCGTCCAGAGGTTGAAGGACTGACTGTTGGCCGCGGCGAAGAAGAACGCCTCGCCGGTCTCGCCGCGCGGAGCGATCCAGGAGATGCCCCCGGCGCCATTGGCCTGGAACAGGGCCTTCACCAACGTGGTGTTGTCCGGGAGGCCGCGCGTCGACCAAAGCTCGATCATGTTTGCACTGCGGCGCTGGAAAAACACACGATCTCCGGCGGCCCGAGGCAGAGGCAGCGTGGAGACGTTGGCCTCGCCCAACGCGACTGTTCCAGAGGCTGTCCCGTCGGTGCTGAGCAGGAGCAGCCCGTTGGGATCACCTGTCGAGAGCGACAGCGGCAGCACGAGGCGCGATCCGACGCGCGCGCCGGGGAGCAGGTTGTTCCCGGAACTGCGATTCGCGCCCGGCCGGATGCCCGTGCGGAGCGTCTCGAAGACCTGCGGGGCCTCGCCGGGCCCGCTGGCGCCCCACAAGAGGGTGTTCAGCACGAAGACGATCCGCTCGTTGTCAGCGGGGCCGGCGACCCCGAAGACATCGAACGGCGGCTGGCGCGAGTCGCTGTTGCTGAAGTGGCCAATGGGCGCGGTCCCCGCCGGTGTGCCGTCGGTCCGCCATATCTGGGAGCCGTGGGTGGGGTCGAACGCGACAAAGTAGAGCCCGGACGCGCCCGAACCGTTGGGGCCGCTGCCGCCGCTCGTCGGCCCCTCGCCGAAGGTGGAGCCGAAGGCGACCGTTGTCGGGTTCAGGTCGGCGACCTGCCGGGCGACCTGAGCCCCGGCTGGCGCGACGCCGCCGACGCCGGCAAGGAGCAGGGCGGCCAGAGCCGACGACCACGCGATTGATGGGCGGTTGCGCATGAGTTCACTGTGCCGCGCGGCGATCGCGCCGTCAAGCGGCGTTGGGGGACCAGGCGCAATTTCGCAAGGACTGAGTGCTCAGGTGGGTCGATTGCTCAGGGAGATCACCCGGGCTGGTGATTTACGAGGGCGGGCGCCTGACCGATGCGGTCTGGAGGCAGCGGACGGTCGCCACCCCGCCGGTGTGGTTGCGCGGTGCGGGCATCCACAACAGGTTGTGAGTCGATGGACAGGGGGAGCAAGGGCCTTTGTGCTGCGGAGGAGCGGGGCGGTCGGCAAACGGCCGTGGGGGCGGCCCGGCGAGTTGACCCCCTCCCCCTCAGCGGTAAGATCCCCTCCCCGCGCGGGGCTGGCCGAAGGGTTGACCGCGCGCGGGCTTCGATCTTTCCACCGTTTCGGGCCTTCCCGGATCGCAGAAGGCTCGTCGCCAAACGAAGAGTCCCGCCGCTGTAGCTCAGTGGTAGAGCGCATCCTTGGTAAGGCTGAGGTCGTGGGTTCAAATCCCACCAGCGGCTCTTTTGTGTTTGGCCTTTGGGCGCCCGCGCTGGCGGCGGTCGCCGGGGGGTCGGAGGTCGGGGGTCGAAGTCGGCCGGTGGGGCGAGTGGTCGCGGCACGGTAGCGCGGCAACAATCAGCCCTCATGGCGGGCCGCCTGCCGGGTCCGGGGCGGATGTCGGGGCGGATGTCGGTTTTGCAGTCGTTGGCGGTTGGGCGAAAGACGCCCCTCCCGCTCTTCCATACAGAGCGTGAACAGAGCTTGAACACGCGTCAGCATTGTCTTTAGAGAAGGAAGCGAGTCATGGCCAAGGGCACATTCACACGCAACAAGCCCCACGTCAACGTCGGCACCATCGGTCACATTGACCACGGCAAGTCGACGCTCACCGCCGCGCTCTCGGCCCGCTCGGCCGCCAAGTTCGGCGGTCAGATCAAGAGCTACGCCGAAATCACCAAGGGCGGCACGGTCCGCGACGGCAATAAGACCGTGACGATCCACTCGTCGCACACCGAGTACGAGACGGCCAAGCGTCACTACGCCCACGTCGACTGCCCCGGCCACGCCGACTTCGTCAAGAACATGATCACCGGCGCCGCTCAGATGGACGGCGCCATCCTGGTCGTCTCGGCCGCTGACGGCCCGATGCCGCAGACCCGCGAGCACGTGCTGCTGGCCCGCCAGGTCGGCGTGCCCTACATCGTGGTGTTCCTCAACAAGGTCGACCTGGTTGACGATCCCGAGTTGCTCATGCTGGTCGAGGAGGAAGTCCGCGACCTGCTGAAGAAGTACAACTTCCCGGGCGACAAGACCCCGGTCATCAAGGGCCAGTCGAAGGCCGCCCTCGAGAACCCCAAGGACGACACGATCTGCAAGCCCATCGATGAGCTCCTCGACGCCATCGACAGCTACATCCCCGAGCCCCAGCGCGAGATCGACAAGCCCTTCCTCATGTCGGTCGAAGACGTCTTCTCGATCAAGGGCCGCGGCACCGTGGCCACCGGCCGCATCGATCGCGGGATCGTCAAGGTCGGCGACGAAGTCGAGATCGTCGGCATCCGCAAGGACATCGGCAAGACGATCGTCACCGGCGTTGAAATGTTCCAGAAGACCCTCGACTCCGGCCAGGCCGGCGACAACGTGGGCGCCCTGCTCCGCGGCGTCGAGAAGGAAGGCATCGAGCGCGGCCAGGTGCTCTGCAAGCCGGGCTCCATCAAGCCCCACACCAAGTTCAAGGGCGAGGTCTACGTCCTGAGCAAGGACGAAGGCGGCCGCCACACCCCGTTCTTCTCGAACTACAAGCCCCAGTTCTACTTCCGCACCACCGACGTCACCGGCGCCGTCACGCTGCCCGCGGGCGTCGAGATGTGCATGCCCGGCGACAACGTGACCCTCAACGTCGACCTGCAGGGCAAGCCGGTCGCCATGGAGAAGGGCCTCCGCTTCGCCGTGCGTGAAGGCGGCCGCACCGTGGGCTCGGGCGTCGTGACTGAGATCATCGAGTAAGGCGACGATCGCACAAGTGTTTCTGACAGGCCCGCGGCGATTGCCGCGGGCCTTTTTCATTGGGATACCCGTTTCAGGCCGGGGATCGCCAAGAGATCGGGCCGACGGGTATTGGCGCGACAGCAGGGTGCGACCGTCTCACCTGAGCGGTTCGGCGCGCTCCGACCGCAGCTCGCGGCCGAGGGGTCGCCCCAGACGCCATGCGAACGTCGTGACGCTCGGCGCCGGGAAGCAGGTCCCGTGTTTCGGGTGTCGTCGCGGTATTGCGGAAGTTTGCGGCGCTCGCCCCCTCCGGATTCCGCTTGAGGTCGGAACCGTCGTGGTCGTGTCGCTTCGCCGCTTGGGTGCGGCGCGGCCGCGCCGGACTACTTGGCAGGCCTCGCCCCATCCTGCCGCAGGGAAACCACACCCATGAGCCGCACACCATGCTTGCGTCTGAAATCACTCCCGCTCCGCTCGCTCGTGTTCGCGGCGGTTGCGTCGGGCGTCTGGCTGACCAGCCATTCCGCCAGCGCCCAGAGCGTGTACCCCTACCCGTCCAGCTTCCCCGATTACCAGTTGTGGCCCCGGGCCATCAGCGTTGATGGTTCGGTGGTCGTGGGGCGGCTGGCGGTGCACTATCAAACCGGCGTCGGCGCGGCGGGGCGGTGGTCGCCGACGCTCGGCATCGTCGGGGGCGTGCTGCCGTTGCACCTCCAAGCCTTCAACTCGGTCGCCACGGGCGTCAGCGAGAACGGCGAGGTGATCGCGGGCAATGTCCGGCTCGGATCGGGGCAGGACACCAATGAGATATTCGTGACGAGCAACATTGCGTTCGGGCTGGTGAACCCGTTCGAGGGCGAGCCGCCCCTCGAAGCCGCGCCCAACGGGTGCCTCAGCGCCGACGGCCAGCGGCTCGCCGGCCATGCTCGAGTCTTCAATCCGACCACCTTCCAGACCACCTCTTGGGCGTTCAACATGGGCCCGTTCACGCCGTTTGTGCCGTTCATGATCAGGCAAAGCACCACCTCCAGACCCGAAGTCGCCGCCATGGCGGCGGCCGGCAACGACATGGCCGGCACGGTGTCGGTCTTCGGCGAGGGCGGGAGTCAGTCGGCATGGCACTACGGGCCCCTTGCCGACGACCTGTTCACGAGCGGAATCGGGGCCCAGGGCGTGGCCATCAGCGCCGATGGAAGCGTCATGGCCGCCGACGTTGGTTACCTCGGGGAGAGCGGCCTTCGCAAGCGCGTGCACATCATCGGCGGCCCCAACGCCGGCGAGCTGCCCAACCCGTTCCCAGGCAACATCATGGAATGCACCGCCATGAGCGCCGACGCTCAAACCCTGTGCGGGATCTGGTACAACTCCTCCAACCCCGGCGGGCCGGCGTTTGATGGGTGGATCTGGAAGCCCGGGCTCGGCGTCGTCGGCGCACGCCAGCACCTCGGTTCACTGCCCGGCGTCGACCTCAGCAACTTCGTCAGGCTCTGGATCACCGCGGTCTCCATGGACGGCATGGTCCTCGCCGGCATCGGCTTCCAGACCGACGGCCACTTCCGCTCGGTCATCATCGATCTCCGCAAGGACACCGACGGCGACGGCCTCTACGACCACTGGGAGACCGACGGCGTGCCGTACATCTCCAGGCTTGACGGCGTCCAACGGCTCATCCTCCCCGGCGCCAACCCGCTGCGCAAGGACATCTACGTCGAGATCGACGCCATGCAGGGGCTCGGGCCCTCCGAAGGCGCACTCCAGCGCGTGCGCGACGCCTTCTCCAACGCCCCCGTCCCTGCGCCGGACGCGCCCGGCGGCCTCTCCGGCATCGCGCTGCACGCCGAGGTGGACGACCAGAACATCCCTGTGAGCGACCTGCTGTTCGATGCCGTGCCGTACCAGACGTACAAGTCCTTTTACTTCGGCACGGCGGCCGAGCGCGAGGACCTCTACGACAGCGAAGTGATCCTCAAGACCAAGAAGAGCATCTATCGATACGCGTTCTTCTGCCGCAAGATCGTCGGGAACTACCTGGGCGTGGCGGAGTGCCCCGAAGAGCTCGACGCCTTCGGCCGTCGGCAGGGCGGCGACGACCTCATGATCGGCCTGGGAACGTACACGCCGCCGCCGGGCGTCACGATGGAGGACATCCAAGCCGCGGCGTTCATGCACGAGCTTGGCCACACCCTGGGCCTCTGGCACGGGGGCGTGAACAAGAAGCAGACCTTCAACCCCAACCACTACAGCGTGATGAACCCCCTGTGGGCGGGCGTGCGGAGGTTCGGGCCGCGGGATCGGACTCCGCACCTCCAGCTGGACTACTCGCGCCGCGCGCTCAACGTCCTCAACGAGGACCTCCTCTTCGAGTTCGAGGGGATCGGCGGCGACCCGAGCGTCCGCGTGCCCATCGTCGTCCGCGCCCCGATCACCGAGGGGCTCTGCCTCGAACCGCCCACCAACAACGGCGTCTGCCACCGCACGAACGAACAGAACATCCTCTACACGTGCATCAACTTCGTGCCCATGGGCGGTCCCGTCGATTGGGACAACGACCGCATCATCTCGCAGGACACCCCGGTCTGCGCCGATCCCAACGGGCTCGAGAGCCACTCGCACCACGATGTCATGGAGAGCCTCAACGAGTGGGCGATGATCGTCTACTCGTTCAAGGGTTCGCCGATGGCCAACGGCGAGTTCCTCCAAGGCATCAGCATTGATCCTTGCAGCACCGAAGCCGAAGAGACCTTCCTGGCCACGCTGCCCGCCGCCCCGCCCGACGACCCCTGCACCGGCCTTCCCCCCGCCGTGGCGACGCCGGAGCCGCCGACCGCCTTTACGTGCGGCTCGCAGGTCGACCCGGTGAAGTTCACCGTCGACTTCGTCGGCGCCGGCCCCGCCCTCGCCCAGTGGCGCTGGTGGAACGCCGCGCTCCCGGTCCCCGCGTGGGTCAACTTCACCGAGGGGGTCATCCCCGGCGGCTCGGTCGTCGTCCACGGCAGCACCAGCAGGACGCTCACGTTGGAGACGCCCCGCATCGCTGATTTCGGCACAAACTCCGTGCTCATTTCCTGCCGCATCACCGACGCCTGCGGCCTCTCGGCCGACAGCCCGCCGAGTATGCTCAGCCTCGGCGAGGTCGCCGCTTCCTTCGGATCGCCCGAATCCGCCGGGACGTGTCCGTACGGCTCCGCCGAGTTCGCCGTGAGCGACACGGTTCTGAGCGGTCCCATCTCCTACCAGTGGGTGCTCTTGCGCGGGACCACGGAGATCCTGGTTGACGGCAGGATGCCCGGCGGCACGGTCGTGACCGGCGCGAACGGGCCCACGCTGCAGTTCTCCAGCGTCGCTCCCTCTGACTTCGACGATCCGTGGACGGCCGTGGCCTGCCGGCTCTCCAACTCGTGCGGCGAGTTCGATTTCGGGCCGTTCTACTTTGCTTCCTCTGGCGTCGGCATCTTCCGACAGCCCGAACTGGTTTCCGCAGAATGCAACCAGCCGCTGCCGCGCCTGGTGATGAGTGCGGGCGCCGCGGTGGCCGCGCCCGCGACCTTCCAGTGGACCAAGAACGGCCTCCCCATGGAGAACGGCGGGCGCATTTCCGGCGCCGACACGCTGACCCTGACGATCGAACCGCCGATCGGGTCCGACTCGGCCGACTACGCCTGCATCGTTTCCGGACCCTGCGGCAGTGCTCGCACCGACACCGCGAGGTTTTACTACGGCCCGCCGCGGCTTGCGCAGGACCCGCCCCGCTTCATGCCCGTGTGCAGCCGGTCAAATGCTTTCCTCAGCATAGAGCCGTTCGGCTCGTTGTTCTCGCAGGCCCAGTGGATGCGCAACGGCGTGGACATCGTGGACCTGCCGCGCCACTTCGGCGCGGACACCTGGACGCTTTTCGTCACGGAGCTTGAACCCGCGGACTTCAGCGCGCAGTACAGCGTCCGCCTCCAGAATGACTGCGGCACGTTCGTCAGCCAGCCGACCTCGATCCGGCAGTTCCAGCCCATTGAGTTCGCTCAGCAGCCCCAGAGCAGCCTGGTGTGCCCCCGCGGCAAGGCCACGCTCACGGCCTCCCCCACCATCGATCAGAACCTCGTGCTCTACTGGCAGGTCGAGGACCCCGCGAACCCCGGGACCTGGATCCCGCTCTTTGTCGGCGGGCCGATCTTCATCGGCGATTGGACCTGCGGCGCGGCCAACATCACCTACGACTACGCATTGGAAGTCTCCCTCTCCGGCGCGCCGGGATGCCCCACCAGCCTCGCCTTCAACTCCGTGCTGTTCTCGCCCTGCGGCGGCGAGACCCAGAGCGACACAGCGATCGTCACCCTCTCCCTCGCCGACTTCAACTGCTCCGGCAACGTCGACCCCGACGACCTGAGCGACTTCATCAGCGCGTTCTTCTCGTCGCCGCTCTCCCCCCGAGCCGACTTCGACGGCAACGGCGTGATCGATCCCGACGACCTCTCGTCCTATATCGCCGCGTTCTTCAACCCCTGATGGCGCCGACCGCCTCTGCTTGGCGCCCCGTCCCGGTGACGCCGATCGCAGATCACGGTTCATGCCACCGGTCTCGACGCCCGGAACATTCACATCGTGACGGGTGCCGACGTCGGACCTGGGCAGTGAATAAGCCATCTGATCAAGGGATAAATCGCCGCAATCCTCTGGGAGTCCACTGCTCGTCCACTCCTCGCCCACCCCCCGGTAACCGGGCGTGAACCGCTTGCTTGGGCCGGGAATCGAGGCCTATAGTCGTCGGTTAAAGAATCAGCGGGCGTGCCGTTGGTCGTGATTTCCGGGGCCCAGCACCGAGTCCGACGCGACAGCGGGAACCCGTGATCAGCGTCTGAAGCCTTTTCCTGCCGGCCTGCGGATTACCCCGCGGGCCGGTTGTGTCAGGGAACTAGACGGTTATCAGGACTGTTTGTGCCCGGCGATGGCCGGCCCGCGACGGGCTCGTAGGTACGATTGAAGACCAGATCCCGCGGATGCGGGCGGATCGGAGATTGTCATGGCGAAGGGTAAAGGCGTTGCTCGCGAGTACGTTTGGCTGGTGTGCACCGAGACCGGTGACCTCAACTATCGCACGGAGATCCAGACCAAGGGCGGCATCAGCGAGAAGGTGAAGGCGGGCTTCAAGAAGTACTGCCCCCGCCTGCGCAAGCACACGCTGCACAAGATCAAGCGCAAGTAATGGCCCAAGGGCCAGGCGGCCATGGGGCGCTTGGCAGTTGGCGCCTCGGACAGTTCCCATACGCCGGTAGCTCAATCTGGTAGAGCAGCGGATTCCAAATCCGCAGGTTGCGGGTTCAATTCCCTCCCGGCGTGCTTTCAGGCGGCTCTCTTCTCCCCAGTCGACCGCGGCGGAGCACATGAACACCCACCGTCGGGCCGCGGGTCGGGCGGCGGGCCACGCCGCGGCGCTTCTTCCGCCTTTTCAATAGCAGCCCACACTCATGTCATTAGGCATCTACAAGTTCGGTCAGGGATACTGGGTTCGGGTCATGGCGGCCTGCCTGATCGGCGCCGTGACGCTCGCGACGGCCGGGTGGCTGGTCGGTCAGGGCGCCATCATCGCTGACAAGCTTCCGCGAACCGCGTTCCTGGTGTCGGTCAACATCACCAAGGGCGAGCCCAAGCCCGGCGACCTGGTGGACCTGCTGGGCATCTCCGAATCCGGCGGGGCTCCGGCGCCGGTGATCGGCTCGGGCGTGGTCCGGCAGTATCTTCCCGCCGACCGCGTGGTGCGGATCGATTCCTTCACCATCATCGACGGGCACGACCCGGCGGAGACGACGGGCCTGACTTCGAAGGACGGCGCCGTGGCGGCTGGCGTGGTGGCGCGGACCTTTGCGGCCCAGGCGTCGGTGGAGCCGGCGTACATTCAGGGCGGGCTGGCGTTCACGGCGATCCTGGTCGGTGCGATCCTGGCGTACTGGTTGGTGGCGATGCGGCCGCAGACGGTCGACTTCCTGATTGCCACCGACATGGAAATGAAGAAGGTCAACTGGTCGACGCTCCGCGAGATCCGCGGGTCGACCTATGTCGTCATCGGGGCGTGCTTCACCATCGCGGGGTTGCTCTTCGTGTTCGACCTGTTCTTCAAGACGTTCTTCCAGCTGAT
Source organism: uncultured Phycisphaeraceae bacterium (assembly GCA_964611125.1). Lineage (GTDB taxonomy): Bacteria > Planctomycetota > Phycisphaerae > Phycisphaerales > UBA1924 > JAEUIX01. The sequence continues at coordinate 111,311 of CAZSZO010000008.1, forward strand.
CGGCGTGCTGGCCAAGTGACCGGGCCCCGACCGGATGATGTGCTGATTGGTTTTGATTCTCCCCCGGCCCCGGCCGAGCCGCGCTTATGACGACCGCCCAGGATTCCACCACCGCTGAGCAGGAAAAGCCCATGAGCCAGACTCCGCCCCCCGCGCCCGCCGCGCCCGGCGCCCCCGATCCCCTGGGCTCCGTGGGGCCCGACGGCATCCCCAACAGCGAGTTCCGTCCCGGCGACCCGACGGTGCGGGCGGGGATGAACTGGTTCGTGCTGCGGGTGGCCAGCAACAAGGAGTCGAGCGTTCGCGACACGCTGCTCCGCAAGGTGCAGATCGAGCACATGAACCACCTGGTGGGGCGCATCCTGGTGCCCACTGAGAAGACCAAGACGATCAAGGGCGGCAAGCACAAGATCCAGGAGACCAAGCTCTACCCGGGCTATGTCTTCGTGGAGATGAAGCTTGAGGACGACGGGCGCATCCCGCAGGACGTCTTCTTCCTGATCAAGGAGACGACGGGCGTCGGCGACTTCGTCGGCACCAAGGGCCGGCCCACGCCGATGAAGACGGACGAGATCGAGAAGATGCTCGCCGCGAGCCTGAAGCCCGAGGACCAGCCGCAGGTCAAGATGGTCTTCGAGAAGGGCGAGACGGTCCTTATCAAGGAAGGCCCGTTCCAGAGCTACGAGGGCACCGTCGACGAGCTCATCCCCGAGAAGGGCCTGGTGCGCGTGCTGGTGACCATCTTCGGCCGCCAGGCGCCCGTCGAGCTCGAAGAGTGGCAGATCGGCAAGTCGGAGAAGGAGTAAGCCCGGCGGGCGCCCGCGCAGCGGTTCGCCCGGTCTGTGGAACTGTCGCCGGCTCTGCTCACCCTTGCCTGTCTGCGTGTTTCCTCAGCCCAGGCCGTTTTCGGCCAGCAGCTTGGCCCCCAGCTCCGGCGAGGCCATGGCCAGTTCCGCAGCCGTCAGCCCGCTGACCCCGTCGCGGCGCAGCGACCGCTCGGCGGCGGCTTCGCGGGCCGAGGGCAAGCCCCGACGGCCCGCCCGACCGCTCGCAGGCCCTGCGAACGCCGCCGCCGCCGCTCCGCCGGCCGCTGCGGGCCTGGGCGCTCCTGTCGCGGTCCCGGGCAAGGCGCCTCGATCGAGGAGCGAGCCCACGACCTCAAGGGTCTCGCGGCTGGCCAGGAGGGCCATGTGGTCCTGCGCCTGGCGCAGGTCGTACACCTGCGACTCCGCATCGACCCACGACAGCCGCGCCGACCAGAAGGGCACGAGCCCGTCGCCGTAGAGCAGCTTGCCGCTGCGCGGGTCAGGCGGGCGGGGCAGGTCGGGGTCGGGGGTGAAGGGCTCGGCCTCGTCGGTGAGATCGGGGATGAAGCCGTCGGGGCCGGGGTTCCGCCAGCGGACGCCGACGCCGGTGGAGCGGTTACGGACGCCGCGCAAGTGGAAGATGGACTCCCGCAGGGCGGCTTCGTCGGGCCCGTCGAGCGGGCGGACGATCTCGCGCCGCACCGCCGCGGCTTCGTCGATGAAGCGGTCGCACGCGCGGCTCCAGCCGGGCTGGGGGGCGGTGATCCACGCCGGGAAGCGCCAGCGGTTGGCGGGGTCGTAGGGGTCGACGGCCTGGTCGGGGGCGTCGAAATCGCGGAGCGGGTAGCTGTCGCGGTCGAGGCCGAGGTCTTCGAGCGTGTCGGGCGTGAGGATTTCGCGGTCGGCGAAGAACAGCACGTAGGGCCCTGGCATGGTGGCGACCACCCTGGGCAGGCGCGAGGCGGGCTGGTACGGCGCGAGTTCCGCCAGTTCGGGCATGGGCAGGAAGAAGTGGCGGATGATGGTGTCGGTCCCGTAGAAGGGCGCGCCCACGGTGATGAGCCGGCCGTTCCAGCTCGCGCGGGTCGCCGAGGTCGCTTGTCCGTCGGCGATGCGGTTGAGGTAGAGCTTGCCAACCAGGCCGCCCATGCTGTGGGCCAGCAGCGTGACGCCGTCCATGGGGTCCCGAGGGCCCAATCCGCCCAGTCCGCCCATGCCGCCTCGGGTGTTTACGGCTTCGCGCAGCGCGCTCAGGAAGCGGTCGAGCAGCTCGGCCGACTCCACCAGGTCGCGCCGCCAGTCGAAAGGGAACACGGCGAAGTTGAACTTCTCTTTGTTGGGCCGGCGCTCGAAGAAGTCGCGCACGCCGCGATACGTCACCAGCGGCTGCATGAGGATCTCGCTCTCAGCGAAGACCACACGTCCGCCCAGGTCCTCGCCCTGGTCGGTCATCTCCAGATCGATGGCGCTGCCCCGGCAGAGCGGGCCGAGATCGCCCCACCGCTTCGCCGGAGGCGGGACAAACGGCTTGCTGGGGTCGAGCTGGTCGAAGGGGAGCGCGGTCGCCGCGAGCTCGGAACCCATTCCGCCCGGCAGCAGCACGACGGTGCGGCGCGTGGGGTCGAACTCGTGCAGGTCGTCGCTGGTGATGAACCGCTCGGCCAGCTTGGCCAGGAGCCGGTCGAGCACCTGCTTGCGGACGGTGTGGAACGACATGGGGCCTCCCGGGGTCTGGTGCGTGCGGATGGGACGCGGCACGCCTAGGCGCCTTCGACCGCGGCCCGAAGGGCGTCGAGGGCCTTGCCCCAGAACGACTTCATGCGCTTCACCGCCGCGGCATTCGCCAGGCGGTTGTGCTGGGCCGTCACCTGGCACTTGCCGGGGCCCTTCTCATAGAACATGATCTCGACGGACTGTCCGCCGCCGGTCTGGGCGCCGCCGGTCTGTCCGCTGGAAGTCCGCCGGGGCTTGCCGCTGCTGGCGGTCTCGCCCCAGGTGAGCCGCAGCGATCGATTGGCGGTCGCCCGGCGGACGGTGATGGGCGCCTCGCCCAGCCACGCCCCGAGGTTGGGCGGCTGCCAGGCATCGTAAACAATCTCGATGGGCGCCGAGATCACGCGGCTGGCGGAGGCGGAGAATCCTGTGACGGTCTGGTGCCTTACGCGATGCCCGCGGGCCTGCTCCCACGCGACGGTGACCATCTGACCCCACCAGGGCGTGGCCCCGAGGGCCGCCGCGGCGGCGACGACGCCGGGCCGGCCAAGCGTCGCGAAGTCGACCTGGTCGAGGGCCGCAAACCAGTCCAGCCACGAGCGACCCGTGGCCTTGAGCACCGCGGCGTCGGAGATGCCCGCGTGGGCGGGGCCGGCGGCGGCAGGCGAGGCGGCGCTGCGCTTTTGAGCGCCGGCCTTGGATTTTGACGGCGCCTTGGGCTTGGGCTTGAGCATTGCTTTGGGCGCGCTGGCGGTTTGGCGGCGATCCGCCTGGGTCTTGACTGTCTTTCGCGTGGTCGCTTTCGCCATGGCGCACCTCCTGCGGCGGGCAGCATACCAGCGGGGAGGGGCGGCCGGGCGTGTGAAACGCACCGCGCGTCCGGCGTGCCCGGGTGTATCGCCGCCGCGGGGGCCCGCCGCCGTATCCTGCCGCCATGCCCTTCGCCCCCATTCCCGAGATTCTTGATGACCTGCGCGCCGGCAAGATGGTCATCCTGACCGACGATGAAGACCGAGAGAACGAGGGCGACCTCATTCTGCCCGCCCAGCACATCACGCCTGAGGCCATCACGTTCATGCTGTCGGTGGCGCGGGGGTACCTCTGCCTTTCGCTGACCGAGGACGACTGCGACCGGCTGGAACTGGCCCCGCAGGCTGCGGTCAACACCTCGGTGCGCGGGACCGCCTTCACGGTGTCCTTCGACGGGCACCCGCGCCACGGCTTCACCACCGGGGTCTCGGCCCGCGAGCGGGCCCGGGCCATCGCGATGGCGATCGACCCGGCCTTAGGCCCCGCCGACTTCGTGCGCCCCGGGCACATCAACCCGCTGCGTTCGCGCACCGGCGGTGTGCTGGTGCGGACGGGACAGACCGAGGGCTCGCTGGACCTTTGCCGGCTGGCGGGGCTCAAGCCCGCCGCGGCGATCATCGAGATCATGCGCGATGACGGCGAGATGGCCCGCCTGCCCGACCTGGAGGTGATCGCCCGCCAGCACGGGCTGAAGCTCTGCTCGGTGGCCCAGATCATCGAGCACCGCCTGGCCCGCGAGTCGCTCGTCCGCCGCATCGAGCCGGCGACGGGGACCCCCATCCGCACCGCTGAGGGGGACTTCCGCCTCGTGGCGTTCGAGAGCCTGGTCGACCCGATGCCCCACGTGGCGCTGTGCGCCGGCGACGTCGGCGCCCTGGATGCGCTCGGGCGGCCGGTCGAGTCCGATGCCCCGACGCTCGTCCGCATGCACCGGCGCAACCTGCTGGGCGATGTCTTCGGCGCGCTGCCGGGCGGCGGCGCCGATGGCGGCGGCCGGCCGTCGGGCGAGCTGCTGAACGCGGCGATGCGGGCCGTGCAGCGCGAAGGACGCGGGGCGATCATCTACCTGCGCCCCGAGGGCGTCGGCCAGGCCCTCGACCAGCGGCTGAGCGCCATCCGGCGCGAAGGGGCCTACCAGCGCGGGGCCGACGTCCCCGAACTGGCCCGCCCCGAAGCTCAGGCCGTGGCGCCGGGCGGTTTGCCCGCGCACATGCGCGACTTCGGGATCGGCTGCCAGATCCTGCGGAACCTGGGGCTCAGCCGGCTCCGCCTGCTGACGAATCACAAGACGGACCTGCCTGGGCTGGAGGCGTTCGGGCTGGAGATCGTGGAGCGTCTGCCTCTTTGAGCGGTTAACGTTAGGGTCTTGGGCTCCGGCAAGTTGACCGGCGCTGGGCGGGCGCCAATACTCCCCTCCCGCTGGGCCCCCTTGGGGGCTTGTCGGCTGCTTGAAATCCTGCCGGGCTGCTGAGCCTGGCCTGCCCCGCCCAGTAGGCGGCGAGTCTTCCGGTTCTACCCGGGCTTTGCGTCGCGCGGCTGCTTTGAGGCGGGCGGCAGCAAGGTCTGATCTGGAGTTGCGTCATGCCCGCTGTCACTGTTTCGAATCGCGCCCAGACCTTCACCGCGCAGCCCGGCTCGACCAAAGCCGCGTGGCGGATCGTCGACGCCACCGGCGTGCCGCTGGGCCGCCTCGCGGCGGAGCTGGCCATCTACCTGATGGGCAAGCACCGTCCCGATTACACCCCGCACGTCGACTGCGCCGACAACATCGTCGTGATCAACGGCACCAAAGTGATGCTGACGGGCCGCAAGGCCGAGCAGCGGCTGAAGCTGCGGTACACCGAGTATCCGGGCGGCCTGAAGGCCGAGACCTACGGCCAGGTGCGCGAGCGCAAGCCCGAGACCCTCATCGGCGACGCGGTGAAGCGCATGCTCCCCAAGAGCCGCCTGGGCCGGGTCATGCTCAGCCACCTCAAGGTCTACCCCCTGGCCGACCACCCCTACGCCGACAAGAAGCCTGTTGAGCTGAAGATCTAAGCGACTTCATCCGCTGCCCCCGACCCCCCCACGCTCCCGACCCGCCTGCCCCGACCCCGACCCCCGTCCCCCCGCGAGACCCCCATGCCCGGCAAATCCAAGCCCGTTGACGGTCTTGACATTCCCAGCGCTTTCGACATCATCGACGATGGTCCGGGCGACGCCCCGGCCGCGCCGCCGCAGCCGGTGGTTCGCCCGCTCAAGGCCCCCAAGCCCGCCAAGGGCGGGTGGTGGTGGGGCACGGGCCGCCGCAAGCGGGCCGTGGCGCGCGTGCGCATCCGCCCCGCGAAGGAGGGCGAGGGCAAGGTGACGATCTGCCTCGAAGGCGCCAAGACCAAGACGGTCGAGCAGTACTTCGCCGAGGTTCGCGACCGGCGCGACGCGGTGATCCCGCTGACGCTCACCAGCACGCTGGGCAAGCTCGATGTGTTCGTCCGCCTCTCGGGCGGCGGGTTCATGGGCCAGGCCGGCGCGATGAAGCTGGGCATCGCGCGGGCCCTGAAGGATTACGATCCGGCCACCGAGCCGGCCCTGCGTGACGCGGGGATGCTGACCCGCGACGCCCGCGAGGTCGAGCGTAAGAAGTACGGCCAGGCCGGCGCCCGCCGCCGCTTCCAGTTCAGCAAGCGTTAAGCCCGCTCTGGCAGGCACGTTTCAGCATCGCACACAAGCCCCGGGCCTTCCCGGGGCTTTTTTCTTTGGGCATCTCGTTCGGCGGCCCGGGCGGACTTGGCGGCCTTGGCCGCCCTTGCCGCGATCGCGCCAGAGCGGGTACGCTGCCGCCACGCCCATGCACGGTGTTTTCCTCAGCCACGCCAGCAAGGACAAGGCCATCGCCGACGCGGTCTGCCACGCGCTGGAGGCCACGGGCACGCGCTGCTGGGTGGCCCCGCGCGACGTGCGACCGGGCGTCCCCTACGCCCGCTGCATCATGGAGGCGATCGAATCCTGCTCGATCATGCTGGTGGTCATTTCCGAGGGCGCCAACGCCTCCGACCACGTCGCCCGCGAGGTCGAGCTGGCGGCGCGGGCCCGCAAACCGTTGCTTCCGGTGCGAATCCAGGATGTTGCGCCCAACAAGGAGTTCGTGTATTTCATGGGCCGCGAGCACTGGCTCGATGCCATCACCCCGCCCATCGAAGCCCACCTTGGCACGATCATCGCAGCCGCGCAGGGGCTTGTGCCAGCCGCTGCACGCCCGGCCGGTGGGCCCGTCGCCAGTAGCCCCGCCGGCGCGTCGCCTCCGCCCCCGACCCCACCCCGGCCTGCCGTGCCGGCTCCCACGCCGCGCGCCAAGCAGCCCCGCTGGTCCAAGCTCGCACTCGGCGCGGCTGGGTCCCTCCTGCTCGCCGCGTTGATCGTCGCTGTCAACCTCATGCCCGGCGGCGGTCCGCCGACCCCCAAGGTCAGTTTAGCCGAAATCGCCGCGCTCAAGATCGCCGTCGGCGCCGAACGCGAGAGAGCCAAGTCCCTCCCCCGATCCCCCCAGTTTGCGGACCTGATTGAGCGCATGGAGCACGAGTGGCAGAAAGCAGAGTTCCTCCTTGAGAAGGGTGCGCTACAGGATGCCAAGGTTGCGTATGAACGCACCAGCGCAGCGCTTCGGCTTTTCACGGAGGCGTTGGAGAGCGCGAGTTCCGGAGCCGAGTCCCTCGCTAGCATGCCCCGGCCGGTACCGGCGAATCGCACGGTCCCAGATGTAATGGAGACTCCCGAAGAACGGCGTGGGAGTCAACGAGGCGGCAAGCGAGCCGAGCCGTCCAAACTCGGCGACACCATGACCAACTCCATCGGCGCCGTCATGGTCTTCATCCCCCCTGGAGCGTTCACCATGGGTACGCCGCAAGACGAGGAAGGACGCTACAAGGACGAGACCCAGCATCAAGTGACGCTGACGCGCGGCTTCTGGCTGGGCAAGACCGAAGTCACTCAGGCCCAGTGGCAGACCGTCATGGGGAAAAACCCGAGTAAGTTCAAGGGCGACAACAACCGCCCTGTTGAGAACGTCTCGTGGAACGACTGCGTCGAGTTCTGCAAGAAGCTGTCGGCCAAGGAGGGCAAGCGATACCGGCTGCCGACCGAGGCGGAATGGGAATACGCATGTCGGGCGGGGAGCACCACGCCGTTCCACACCGGCGCCACCATCACCACCGCTCAGGCAAACTTCGATGGCCAGCCCTACGGCGGTTCGGTTAGGGGCGAGAATCGAAAGCAGACCGTTGCCGTTGCAAGCCTCTCGGCACCCAATGCCTGGGGCTTGCACGACATGCACGGCAACGTCACCGAGTGGTGCGCGGATTGGTATGCTACCTATGAGGGTGACACCAAGAGCAACAGTGCGGACGATGCCACCGATCCAAAGGGCCCCGATGACGGAGAATTGCGTGTTTTCCGGGGCGGTTCGATGGGTAACGGCCCGATACTCTGTCGCGCGGGATACCGACGGGGTGTTGCCCCTCAGGACCGCGACGACAGCTTCGGTTTGCGGTTGGCTCTGGACTCCGATTAACCCTTTTCTCTTTTCCCCTTCTGCTGAAACGTTCCTGCCAGAGCGGGCTTAACGCTTGCTGAACTGGAAGCGGCGGCGGGCGCCGGCCTGGCCGTACTTCTTACGCTCGACCGGCTTTTTTCTTTGGGCATCTCGTTCGGCGGCCCGGGCGGCCCGGGCGGCCCGGGCGGACTTGGCGGCCTTGGCCGCCCTTGCCGCGATCGCGCCAGAG
>CAZSZO010000009.1:0-107555 GCA_964611125.1 uncultured Phycisphaeraceae bacterium
CGCCCGCGCCTGGTGAGCGAGTACCGGATCGTGCGCCCTGACGGCGGCGTCCGCTGGATCCGCGATGTCGCCTCGCGCATGGGTGGAGGTGGCCCGGCGGGCCGCGTCGCGGGCGTGGCGGCCGACATCACCGAAGGGCGCGAGAGCGAGGAGCGGCTGCGCGAACGCGACCGCCTGCTTCGCAAGATCGCCGAGCATGTGCCGGGGGTGATCTACCAGTATCAGCTGAGCCCTGACGGGCGAGCCTCGTTTCCCTACGCCAGCGACGGGATCGCCGACATCTACGGCTTCAGACCCGATGAGGTCCGGCAGGACGTGGGCGCGCTGATGAGCGTCATCCACCCAGATGACCTCGAGATGGTGAGGCGCAGCGTCGACGTCTCCAAGGCGACCCTTGCGCCATGGAGGTGCGAGTACCGCGTGCTCCACCCCACCCGGGGTGAGCGCTGGCTCGAGGGGCACTCGGGGCCGGAGCGACTCCCCGACGGGAGCACGCTCTGGCACGGCTACATCCGCGACATCACCGAGCGGAAGGCCGCGCAGGAATCGCTGCACGCCAGCAGCGCCCGCCTGCACCAGGCGCTGCAGGTGGCGTCGATCGGGATCTTCGAGCATGACCACGTCACGGGCGCCATCTACTGGTCGCCCCAAGTGCGGCGGATCTACGGGTGGGCGCCCGATGAGCCGCGCACCATCGACGACCTGATGGCGGCGGTCCACCCAGACGACCGCCAGCGGGCCGGCGAGCAGGTGCGGCGGGCGCACGACCCGGGCGGCGACGGAGCGTTCTCGCTGGAGCACCGGCTCATCCGGCCCGACGGCGTGGAGCGGTTTGTCGTGACCAAGTCCCAGACGACCTTCGAGGGCGCGGGGTCGAGCCGTCGGCCGGTCCGCACGATCGGGGCGGTGAACGACCTCACCGAGCGCCGTCTTGAACAGCAGAAGCTCTTCGAGAGCCAGCGGGCCCTGAGCTCGATCGTGTCGAACCTCCCCGGCTTCGTCTACCGCTGCGGCAACACGCCCGACTGGCCGTTCGAGTACGTCTCAGACCAGGTTGAGTCGATCACGGGCTACACGCCGGACTCCCTTCGGGAGGGGCGCCCCCACTACGCCGAGCTCATCATCCCTGAGGATGTTGATCGCGTGTGGCGCGAGGTGCAGGAGGCCGTCCGCGAGCGTCGGCCGTTCACGCTGCTCTACCGCATCCGGCGGTCTGACGGTGCGACGCGCTGGATGTGGGAGCAGGGGCGGGCCGTCACCGGGCCTGACGGTCGGGTGGGAACGCTGGAGGGGTTCATCACCGATGTGACCAGCCAGCGCGAAGCCAGCGAGGCGATGCAGCGCGAGCAGCGTCTCTTCCTGGCCGGGCCGGTGGTGGCGCTGCGCTGGCGGATCGCCGAGGGCTGGCCGGTGGACTTCGTCACCGCCAACATCGCGCAGTTCGGGTACTCGGCGGAGGATTTCCTCTCCGGCCGGGTCGTCTACGCCGACATCATCCACCCCGACGACCGCAACCGCGTGCGGGCGGAGGTCGAGGCCCATCGCGAGGCCGGCGATCTCAGCTTCGCCCAGCAGTACCGCATCCGCACCGGCGGGGAGCGGGGCGAATACGTGTGGATCCAGGACTTCACCGTGATCGTCCGCGACGAGCGCGGGGCGCCGGTCCACTACGAGGGCTACATCTTCGACGACACCCGTCGCCGCCAGGCCGAGTTCGCGCTTGCCGAGTCGCAGCGCCGCCTGGCCCTGATCGTCCGCCGCTCACCCCTGGGCGTGATCGTCTGGAACCCCGACTTCACGGTGCGCGAGTGGAATCTGGCCGCCGCGGCGATCTTCGGCTACAGCGAGGGCGACGCGCGGGGCATGCACGCATCGCGGCTGGTGCCGCCGCGCCTGCGCCCGATGGTGGGCTCGCTGTTCCAGCAGTTGCTGAAGGAGCGGGGCGGCGAGCGGAGCCTGAACGAGAACGTCCGGCGCGACGGCGTATCAATCCTCTGCGACTGGTACAACGCGCCGCTGGTGGACGACGACGGCGCCGTGATGGGCGTGGTGTCGATGGTCGAAGACGTCACCGACGAGGCCAAGACCCAGGCCCAGATCGCGCGGCGCGAGCAGGACCTGCGGCTGATCGCCAACGCCCTCCCCGCCCTCATCGCCCACGTCGGGGCCGACGGCAAGTTCCGCTTTGTCAATGAGGCCTTCAGCCGCTGGTTCGGCGCGCCCACCGATTCGCTGCGCGGGCGAGCGCCCGCCGAGGTGCTGCCGGAGGACTTCCGCAGCAGCGCCCGGGAGCACTTCGCCGAGGTGCGGGCCGGCCGGCCCGCCCGCTTCGAGGCCATGCTCACGACCATCGAGGGTGTGCGGCACGTGGACGTGTCGCTGGTGCCTCAGACCGTCGCCGGGCAGATCAGCGGGCACTACATGCTCGCTTTGGACGTCTCGGCCCGAAAAGAGGCGGAGCTCGAACTGGCCCAGTACCGCGAGCAGCTCGAGTCGCTCGTCGTTGACCGCACCGCCCAGCTTGAGCGCCAGCAGCGCCGCCTCCGTCAGAGCGAGCACCTCGCCTCCCTGGGCACCCTCGCGGCGGGCCTTGGGCACGACATGAACGACATGATCCTGCCCATGCGCTGCGCGCTGGATGCGCTTGAGCCCGCTCTCACCTCCACCAGCGCGGCCCAGAGGGTCCAGCTCAGCTCCTTGCGCCGCTCCCTCGAGTTCCTCAGCCAGCTCAGCTCCGGCCTGCTCGCACTCGCCAGCGCGCCCGACGACGCGCAGCGCGGCGGGGCCCGCACCAACCTCTCGCGCTGGTGGGCTCGCGACGGCGACATGCTCGCCTCAGCCACCCCGCTCAAGCTCCGCCTCAGCATCCCCGCCGGGCTCCCCGACGCCGCCATCGCCCCCGAGCAGCTCTCGCGGGCGGTGCTGAACCTCATCGTGAACGCCGCCGAGGCCGGCGGTCCGACGGGCTCGGCGGAGATCTGGGCGCGGCTCCAGCAGAGCGGGACGGAATCGACGCTGGTCGTCGGCGTCACCGACGATGGGCCCGGCATGGCGCCCGACGTGGTCTCGCGCGCTTTCGAACCGTTCTTCACCACCAAAACCCGCCAGCTCTCCACGGGCCTCGGGCTGTCCCTCGTTCACGCCGTGGCGCGCTCGGTTGGCGGCTCGGTGTCCATCGACTCAAACCCAGGACGCGGCACGACCGTTTCACTGCTGATTCCCGCGGCGCCCGACCGCCCGCTCGCCAATGAAAAATCGGTCACCCGGCCAACAAATCGACCGGGTATCGCCCGGATTAGTCTCCAGGATGAACGAATTGCCAGCCTGCTCTCCGCGCTGCTGCAGATTCACCAGATCCCGTCCGAGCGAGGACCCGGGCCGGGCGACGCCGCGATCTGGGTCGTGGATGGAACGACCAGTCCACCTTCAAAGGGGGAATGTTCTCAGATTAAGAAAATCATAGTAGTTGGCTCGGCGTCCCCCGAATGGCACGCCTTGGGTGCTATTCTGATCGAGGATTCCGCGGATGTGGCGGCTCTCAACGCAGCGATCCGAGCCCCGTGACGCGTCACCTGCACGGCCAGATGACCAAGGACGGCTCCTCGCGGCGCCCGGAGGATGGGGTCGTTGATGGATCTGGTTGCGAAGAAAATCCGGGTGCTCAGCGTCGACGACCACGCCTTCCTGGCCGAGGGTCTGCGCGCTCGGCTGGCCCTTGAGACCGATATGGCCGTTGTGGGCCATCTGGGACGGGCGGAGGGGCTTGTCGACCGCGTGCGCGAATGCTCCGCGAACGTGGTGCTGCTGGATATCGAGATGCCCGGTCCGGACCCTTTTGAGGCCCTCACCGAGCTGCGCCGCCAATGCCCGGATGTGCGGACCATCATCCTGTCGGCCTATGTGCGTGACCGGTATGTCGACGCGACGGTGAAGGCCGGGGCGTGGGGTTACCTGGCCAAGAGCGACGAACCCGAGGTGATCGTGCGGGCGATCCGCGATGTGTTCGGCGGGAAGTTCACCTTCGGCCCCATGGTGCTGGAACGGTGCCGGCAGATGGCCCGCGATGATGATCGCACGCTTGAATCGGTTGTCAGCACGCCGCCGGGCGGCCCTTCCGCCGCGGCGCAAGCCGAGCCCTCGGCGCCGGCGTCGCGCTTGGCGGCCCTGACGCCGAGGGAGCTGCAGATCCTGCGCATGATCGGCAAGGGCATGTCGCGGACGGAGATCGCCAAGGTGATCTTCCGCAGCCCCAAGACGGTGGACGCCCACCGCTCGTCGATCATGGAGAAGTTGGCGATCCACGATCGCGTGGAGTTGGCCCGATACGCCATCCGCGAAGGGCTGGTCGAGCTGTAGCCGGCCCGCCCGCCCGCAGCCATCCCTCCGGCCTTGAACACCATCACCGCCCCACGCCCTCGAGCGACCCACCCCCACGGACCACGGGTGGATCGCCGGGAGTTGGAGACGGGGAGAACCGCCCATGGACCAGCGCGAGCAGCAAGCCCATCCGCCCAGCGACGGGGCCGACCCGGCAGAGCTGGTGATTGACGAGGGCGCCTGCGTCGTGATGTTCGCCTATGACGTCGGGCTGGCGATCGACCTCGACCGAGCCGAGGTGCTCGCGGCGGGCGCGGCCCAACGCGAAGGGATTCCCGCGCGGCGCAAGAACCCGAGCTGGATTCAGTTCAAGCCGCGACCGCTGCGGATCGACCAGCGGGCCGAGCCGGTGCGGGCGGGGGATCTCGAAACGCTGCCGCGGGTAGAGTGCACGCTCTTTGACTTCGGCGCCGTGTCGGTGGCGTACACGCTGCCGATCAGCGGGCCGCTGGGGTCGCTGCTGCCGCTGGCCGAGCGGCTGTATGAGAACGAGGCCCTGCTGGCCGATTCGCGTAAGCGGGTGGAGCGGGTGATGGCGACCATCGGCGCGGCGGTGCAGCGGCCGCAACTGGCGGAGGTCGTCGAGGACTATGTGGTCTACCACGGGCGGCGCTGGCGTGGGGGGTGGGGGCGAGCGCCGGGCGGAACGATGGCGGGAACGATGGCGGGGACGATGGCCGGCGGCGATGCGCGAGGGCGGGCGACGATCGGGGCCTTGCTGCGGGCCCATGCGGGGGGGTTGTCGGAGCAGGAGATCGATGAGGCGTTGTCGTGCCAGGTGGCGTACTCGCGCGAGGACTGGGCGGTGCTGGACTGGAACGCCGCGCTCGTGCTGGATGGGCAGGCCGAGGACACGCTGGCGGTGCTGGAATTCGCCAATGTCGAGCTGCTGGAGCTGCGGGTGCTCGACGACCGGCTCGACGGGGTGCTGGAGACGGCGTACGGGGCGATGCACGCGCACGGCAGCCTGCGTCGGCGGCTGCTGGGGGCGGGGACCGAGGAGCGGCGGCGTCTGGCGGCCCTGCAGGTCGACAGCGCGGTGCTCTTCGAGGGGATCAACAACGCCCTGAAGCTGGTGGGTGATCAGCACCTGGCGCGGCTGTACCGCCTCGCCGGCCAGCGTCTGCACCTGGCCGAGTGGGACGCGAGCATCATCCGCAAGCTCCACACCGTGGAAGGGATCTATCAGAAGCTGGTCGACGAGGCGAGCGCCCGCCGGTTGGAGCTGCTGGAGTGGATCGTGATCGTGCTGATCGCGGTGAGCATCGTGCTGCCGTTCCTGGGCATAGGGAAGTAGGCGGGCGGCGCCATGCGGCTGGGCACATGCAGCCCGACCGTAAGGGAGGGCGTTCCCGGTTCCGCCCCCGGGCCGCCCGGAACGCCCTCCCTTACGGTCGGGCTGCATGTTCCGGGCGGGCTGCATGTGCCGGACCCCTGGGCCTCACATCGTCGTGGTTCGCGGCGGCGCGTTGAGTTTGCCGCGGATTCCTGAGCGGATTGCGTCGACCTCCGGCGAACGGGGCGGGTTCCCGTTCGCGGCGGTGAGCTGGCCGAGGCGGTCAGAGAGCAGCATGGCCATGAGGGCCTCGATGACGCTGCCGCCGCTCGAGGGCGACGAGCCGCCGGGGCCGCCCAGCCCCCCGCTGCTTCCGCCGGCGCCGCCGGAGTTGCCTCCGATCACGATCTTCGGCACGACATCGACGCCCGAGTGCTGGATGGCGGTGGCGAAGCGCGACATGACCTCCTGGGTGAGTTGGAACTGCGGGCCGCCGTAGGCGCGGACCTGCTCCTCGATCGCCATCGCCTGGGCGATGCCGACGCGCGCGGCCTTTTCGGCCTCGGCCTCCGCGAGCGTGCGGATGCGGCTGCCCTCGGCCTCGGCCATGGTCTTCACCTGCGCGGCCTGCTGCAGGGCCCGCTGGTACTCGGCCTTGCCCTGGTTGGTCTGCACCGTGATGGAGAGCTCCGACTCGGTGATGTGCGACTGCTGCTTGGCCCGGGCCTCGGCCTCGCGGAGCTCGCGCTCCTGCACCGCGGCCTTCTCCTGCTGCGAGTAGGTCTCGATCTGCTCCTGGGCGATCTGGCGATGGCGGAGCTGGGCGAGGATGTCCTCGATCCGCTTGTCGCCCGCCGAGGACGCGGGCGTGCCGATGAGCACCTCCTCGAGCTCGAGGTTGTAGTGGGCGAACTTCTCGCGCATCTCGATCCCCGCGATGCGCTGGATCTCGCTGCGATCCTGGAGGAGCTGGATGAGCGTGCGGGTCTGGCCCACGTTCTTGAAGTACGCCGAGACCATGGGGTCGAGCGTCTGCTCCACCAGCTTGCGGATATCGCCGAAACGCTGGATGACCAGCGGGGCCTTGCGGTAGTCGATGTGAACCACCACGCTGAGGGGCAGCGAGGGCTCGAAGGCGTCCTTGGTGATCAGCGACACTTCGGTGAGGTTCTCATCGAAGCGGTGGGCGCCGACCTGGGAGCGGATCCATTTGAGGATGAAGTTGGTGGTGGGCACGACGATCACGGCGCCGGCGAAGGTGTTGAAGGCGTACTTGCCGGGGAGGAGCGGGACGCTCCACACGCCGCGCTGGCCGTTGGTGACGAGCTCGCCGTGCTTGTAGTCGACTCCGGAGAGGTCGGCGCCGTGGGCGCCGGTGTAGGAGACGACCACGCCGACGTGGCCGACGTCGATGACGGTCTTGGGGATCAGCTCGATGGTGGCGAAGAGGCGGTTGAGGTAGTAGGTGCCGTCGACGAGGACCTGGAGCTGGCGGCCGCGCTGGCCGCCGAGGGCCAGGAATCGCTCGGGGTCCTGGAAGGAGTTGTGGTCGCCGGCGTCGTTGCCGCCGACGCTGGGGGCGATGATCTCGCCTTCGGCCAGAGCCGGGCCGTCGTGGACGGTGACCACGCCGACGAGGTCGTCGGCGCCGCGGATGACCAGGGGCGCGAAGCCGTCGCGCTCCTGGATGGTCTGGGCGTTGGCGTGGAAGAGCTTGTGATCATCGCGGCTCATGGGGAGGTAGTACAGCCGCTCTTCGGTGATGACGACGAAGAGGGCGAGGTTGATGGCGTAGGCGCCCTCGCGCAGGATGGCCCGCTGGGGGCCGCGCTGCCCGCCATTGGTGAGGAACCCGCGGGCGTCCTCGAACGAAGCGGTCGTGAGGTTGGACGCGAGGGATTGCGTGGGCTCCAGCGCCCGTCCGTCGCGGGCGAAGACATAGCCGATCCGCCCCTGCGTGATGGTCACGATGGGGTGGATGTGCAGGGCGTACTGGAAGCGGTTGAGGAGGTGCAGCCCGCCGCGCAGGACCTCGGGCTGGAAGCCCGCCTGGCCGGCGAGGGCGATGATGCCCGACTCGACCGAGCCGCGCCCGGAGAACCGCTTCTCGACGATGCCGACACCGTCGTTGGGGACATACCGCACGAAGATAAGGATGGGGAGGATGATCGCAAGCGCGGCGGCGCCGGCGATGATGAGCACGAAGGGAATCATGGGTGAGCCTCTCTATAAAACGGGTTTCCCGGCGTGATCAGCCGCGCAGGGGCGGACAAGCCGCACCGGGCGCGCCAGGATCGCGCGGCGAACGCGCGAACCTGGCGCAGCCAAGCCTGAGCGGTTGATCAGGCAGCCGGTTGGGTCAGGTTGGTTGTGTGGGCCTCGGGCGCAACTCAGGCGCAACTGGCCGGGGACAGATCAGGCCACGCGCCAGCGCCGACTAGTGGCGCGGCGAACCCACCGCAGCGCGCAGATCATGCGGCACGGCGAGGTTCCTGATCGAGAGGGAAGCGTTCACACGAGCAATCGCGTAGAACACATTCACGTGGGCGCTCCAGCTCGCCGGGCCGACCTTACACAGAAGGATGGCCGCGACGGGGTGCTTCTAACTCATGTTAGTATACCACATCGGCGCCGAGCAAGCGGGTGTTCACGTTGTGGATGCAAGATCGCCCGGCGCTAGGGCAACGGGGGCCGAACCAAGCGAAATCAGCGTGAAAACAAGCGCGAACAGAGGGCAACCGTGCAGCACGGCGGGTGTTCGTCGTGACGTCTGCGCAAGCTCACATATGTGCACAGGGCCTGGTGCTCGCGGGTGTTCAGCCCCGCCGCTACTCAAGACATGGTGACATGCGCGTGACGACCGGCGCCTGGTTAGCTTCTCCGCACGAAGGCATCTCGAACAACTCCGCGCCCCCTACCCTCAACCGTCCCGTGATCTTCAGGAGGTGCTCCATGGCGCGATTCGCAGTGGTCCTATGCGGCTCGGGGCGGGCCGACGGGTCGGAGATACACGAGTCTGTCTCGGTGCTCGTCCACCTGGCTCGGCTGGGCGCGGCGTACCGCTGCTTCGCCCCCGACGCCTGGCAGGCTGATGTGATCAACCACGCCACGGGGCAGACGGCCGCCGGTGAACGGCGGAACTGCCTGGTGGAGGCCGCGCGGATCTCACGTGGCGAGATCTCACCCCTCGCGACCCTGAGCGCGGGCGATTTCGATGGCGTCATCTTTCCAGGCGGCCTGGGCGCGGCGAAGAATCTGTGCACCTTCGCCCGCGACGGCGCCGAGGCCACCGTCATTCCTGATGTTGAACGGGTGATCCGGGCCTTCCACGCGGCCCGCAAGCCGATCGGGCTGTGCTGCATCGCCCCGGTGCTGGCGGCCCGCGTGCTGGGGACCGGTTCGGGCGGGCCGGGGTGCACCGTCACGCTGGGCGATGGCGACGGCATCGAGGGCGCTGTGCAGGGGTGGGGTTCGACGCACGCCCGCCGAGGCGTTGAGGAGGCTTGCTTCGATGAGGCGAACCTGATTTTCACCAGCCCGGCGTACATGCACGCAGACGCGACCCCGCACCAGATCTTTGTCGGAATCGGGAAGATGGTGGAAGGGGTCGTCGACCATGGGCCGGACATTATCCGTGGGTACCATAAACAGGGTGATTTCGCCGCTGGAATCTGACCTCGTCCAATAGGAATCCTAACGGGATACTCACAAAACCTCGCGTCGAGCGGCTTTCCCTCTCCGGGCGGGTACACTCCGCCCACGCCTTGGCCGGTCGCGGCGGTGAGTAGCCCCTGCGGCCAGCTTCAAGAGCCCCCTCGATGCTTGTCAGCCAGAAACGGCCCCGTGACTTGGCGTGGTTCCACGCCGGCCCGCTGCTGTTCGGCGACTGGGGCACGAGCCGCCTGTATGTTCTGGGTTTGGCGTTCGCGTTCACCGGGTTCGCCTCGCCGTACTACCTGATCGGGTTGTCGGTGCTCATGATCGGGGTGGCGTGGGCGTACACGGTGATCTGCGGGCAGTTTCACGACGGCGGCGGCGTGTACACGGCGGCCCGGCAGATCAGCCCGCTGCTGGGGGTGATCGGGGCGACGCTGCTGATGGCGGACTACATCGTCACGGCGGCGCTGTCGACCCTTGACGGCTTCCACTACTTCGGCGTGCCCGAGGGGCCGGGGGGATGGATCATCTTCGCCTGCTGCGCGGGGACGATGTTCCTGATCGGGGTCATCAACTGGTTCGGGCCGCGCTGGGCGGGGCGATTTGCGCTGGTGATCGCGGTCATCACGATGGGGCTGTCGGCGATCGTGGCGCTGGCGTGTCTGCCGTACATCCCGGCCGGAGTGAAGGCGGTGGACTGGGGGACGGGCGTCCCGCCGTGGACGCGCTGGACGCACTTCGCATCGATCATCCTGGCGCTGTCGGGGGTTGAGGCGGTGGCCAACATGACCGGCATCATGAAGGAGCCGGTCGACCGGACCTCGGCCAAGACGATCTGGCCGATCCTGGGCGAGGTGGCGACGCTCAATGTCGTCTTCGGCTTTGCGCTGGTGGGCATCGTGAGCATGTCCCGGTCCGGGGGGCTCGCGGGCTTCGGCTTCACCAACGAAGAGGTGAAGAACGCCGCGATGAAGGTGATCGCGCTGCAGGCCGGGTACGACTGGCTGGGCCCGGCGATCGGCGCCGTGGTGGGCAAGGGCGCCGCGTTCGCGTTCGGGCTGCTGCTGATCTCGGCGGCGAACACGGTGGTGGTGGACATGATCGGCGTGCTGTATTCGCTGGGGCGCGATCGGGAGCTGCCGTCGAAGCTGACGAACCTGAACTACTCCGGGGTGCCGTGGCTGCCGCTGATCGCGGCGTGCGCGATGCCGGTGGGGGTGCTGCTGTTCGTGCGCGACCTGGAGAAGCTGTCGGACCTGTATGCGATCGGCGTGTGCGGGGCCATCACGGTGAATCTGCTGTGCTGCGCGTACAACCCGAGGCTCACCATCGGCCCGCGGACCCGGGCGGGCCTGTGGGTCATCGGCGGGATCGTGGGCTCGATCTGGGTGACGATCGCAATCACGAAGCTGGCGGCCTTGGCCTTCGCGAGCGGGCTGGTGGCGGTGGTGCTGGTGGCGCGCGTGGTGGCCCATCGGGTGCAGGCGCGGGCGGAGGCGACGCGGCCGGCCGCGCCGGCGCTGGGCTGGCTTGCGGAGCTGCGGCAGGCGCCGCTGAAGCTCGACGGCGATACGCGTCGCATCATGCTGGCGGCCCGCGGACGGCATCAGGCGGACTTTGCGGTGGACCTGGCCCGCCGAACCAACTCGACGCTGTTTGTGATCTATGTGCGGACGCTGCGGGTGCTGGAGATGGGCAACCTGGGGGTGCCGCGCGTGGAGGAGGATCATGAGGCCCAGGAGTCGCTGGGCTATGCCGCGATGCTGGCGCGGCGCTTCGGGGTGGCGTGCGTGCCGATCTACGCGTGCAGCAACAACATCGCCGAGGAGATCCTGGACTACACGGTGACCTACGGCTGCGACACGCTGATCCTGGGCGAGTCGAAGCGGCGGCTGTTCGCCCGCAAGCTGGAGGGGGACGTGGTCGCGGACATCGCCCGACACCTCCCCCCGGGGGTGCAGCTGATCAGGCGGGCGTCGGAGCCGTTCGCCGCGGCGCCGGCGGATGAGGGGCGGCCAAACGCGGCGGGCAACCACCAGCATGCGGGCGACGGCCATGCCGGGCCGAACTCGGCTGACGGCGCCCCGCCCCCGCCCCGCACTCCCTCCACTCCCGCCGATCCCTCCGCTCCGCCAGCGCCGCCAGCACCGACCGGCGCGGGGAAGAGCCCGAGTTGATCGAGCTAGACTGGCGTGATGCAGCCGTTTCCTGATCTGACCGCCGACCTGACGCCGCCGCAGCGCGAGGCGGTGCTGTGCACCGAGGGGCCGCTGCTGGTGCTCGCGGGTCCGGGGTCGGGCAAGACGCGCGTGATCACGCGGCGCATCGCCCACCTGATCGGCATGGGCGTCCCGGCGTGGCGGATTCTGGCGGTGACCTTCACCAACAAGGCGGCGGGGGAGATGCGTCACCGCGTCGCGTCGGTGATGGGCGAAGGCCGGGGCGAGGGGGGCGAGGCGGGCCTCGCGGCGGCCCGCGGGCTGACGGTGACGACGTTCCACTCGCTGTGCGTGCGGTTGCTGCGGCGCTACGCCGACCTGTGGGCCGCCGAGCGCGGTGCGGCGGGGCGGCCGCCGATCATCAAGGCCGACTTCACCGTCTACGACGCCGATGACCAGATGGCGCTCCTGAAGAAGGTGATCGCGGCGATGGAGCTGTCGACGGCGAACTTCCCGCCCCGCAGCGTGCTCTCGGCGATCTCGAACGCCAAGAACGACCTGCTGGACTCACGCCAGTTCGCGGGGGTGGCGCACGACTTCCATTCGCGGACGGTGGCCAAGGCCTACGAGCGCTACGACGCGGCGCTGCGGGCCGCGGGCGCGGCGGACTTTGACGACCTGCTGCTGCTGACGGCCCAGATGCTGCGTGAGTCGGGGGCGGTTCGGCAGGAGGTGCGGCGGCGCTACCAGTACCTGCTGGTGGATGAATACCAGGACACCAACAAATCACAGTTCGTGATCGCCAGCCTGATCGCCGGGGAGGAGACGTCGGGCGGGGGCGGGGGGGGCGGGGGGGGCGGCGGCGGGAATGGTGGCGGGCGGCCCAACATCTGCGTGGTGGGCGATCCCGACCAGTCGATCTATGGCTGGCGCGGGGCGGACATCGCCAACATCCTGCAGTTCGAGGAGCATTACCCCTCGGCGCGGGTGATCGCGCTCGGGGAGAACTTCCGGTCGCTGGCGCCGATCCTCAATGCGGCGGACCGGCTGATCCGCCAGAACAAGAAGCGCAAGCACAAGCCGCTGATCGCGATGCGGAAGGGTGGCGGGGCCGGGAGAATCGGGAAAACCAGCGGCGACGAGGTGGAGATCGTGCTGTGCCGCGATGAGCACCACGAGGCGGGCCTGGTCGTTGACTGGTTCAAGCGGCTGCGCGAAGAGGGTCGCATCGAGTGGAAGGACGCGGCGGTCTTCTACCGGACCAACGCGCTCTCGCGGGTGATGGAGGACTCGCTCCGCGGCGCGGGGATCCCCTACACCATCGTGCGCGGCACGGCGTTCTTCCAGCGCGAGGAGGTGAAGAACGCCCTGGCCTATTTGCGCGTGCTGGCTAACCCGGCGGATTCGGTGTCGCTGGGGCGGATCATCAACACCCCGGCCCGCGGGATCGGCGACACCACGTGGACCAAGATCGAGACCTGGGCGGCCGAGCGGGGGACGCCGGTGCTGACGGCCTTGCGCGGGCTGAGCAGCGGAAGGGGGGACGGGCCGGGCGGTACGAGCCGATCCCTGGCGGCGGTGGCGAAGTTTGTCGCGATGCTCGACAGCTGGCTCAATCGCGGGGCGGGCCAGCCGGCGGCCGGGGCGCTGCCCGCCGAGGACCCCGCGGCCGACGCGCCTGGAGCGAACGAAGAGCCATCGATGTTCGACGGCATCGGGGGACCCTGGGCGAGCGATGCCGCGACCGAAGGCGAGATTGGCGATACCGAGGGCGAGCTTGGCGAAGCCGCGGACGAGGGCGAGGACACGGGCGCTGGCGATGGCGAGCCGGGCGTGGTGGAGGGCAGCCTGCCCGAGTTGGTGGAGCGGGTGATCCGCGAGTCGGGCCTGGAGGCGATGTACGCCAGCGAGGAGGAGCGGGTGGAGAACCTCGCCGAGCTGGTGAGCTCAGCCCGGGAATTCGAAGCCGGGTTCCTCGAAGCGGCGGCGAACGATGCCGATGCCGGCGGCGGGCCTGCGGGGCCAGAGCTTGAGGCGGCCCCGCCAACGGGAGCGAGGGGGCTGATCGACGTGCTGCACGCCTATTTGGAGCGGGTGGCCCTGGTGGCCGATACCGACGCCCTCGACCCGAGCCACGGGGCCGTCACCATGATGACCCTGCACGCGGCCAAGGGGCTGGAGTACCGCGCTGCGGCCCTGATCGGCCTTGAGGAAGCCATGCTGCCGCACATGCGGAGTAACGAAAGCGAGGCGGCCCTCGAGGAGGAGCGGCGGCTGTGCTTTGTCGGCGTGACGCGGGCGATGGACCGACTGCTGATGACCTCGGCCAAGCACCGGACGCTCCGCGGGCTGACCGAGCGGATGATCCCCAGCCGGTTCATCGACGAGCTGCGCGGCGACGGCGTGGTGATCTCCGACCAGAGCGGCGGGCTGGAATCCTCGTTTGATGACGACCCCGACATGCGGAGCTTCCTGCGGCACGGCCGGGGCGAGGAGGGGCGGGGCCAGGAGGGGCGGGCGGCGGGCTTGCCGCGCGAGCATGTGTATGTGCCCGACGAGGGCGAGGGGCACGGCGCGGGAGGGCGGATCTCGGTGGGGTGCGTGGTTCGGCACCCGCAGTTCGGCCTGGGCAAGGTCGAGGGCGTGACCGGCGGCCAGGATGCCCGGGTGCGGGTGAAGTTCAACGATGTCGGCACCAAGACGCTGGTGCTGGCGTATGCGCGGCTGGAGCGGGTGAAGTAGCCTCAGGTGCGGAGGGCCACGCTGAGTTTGGCGCCGCAATACAGGCACTGGGCCCGAAGCCCTACGGCCACCACCCGCTGGCAACCAGAGCAAGTCGCCTTGACGTTCTCCGGCGAAGAAGCGGTCTGCTGGAGCTCGATCTCGCCGACCGCCTGCGCCAGCTCGTGCTCGGCGACGCCGAAGCGGTCGCGCAGGATCATCCAGAGCGCTGACGAGAGCACGCGCTGCCTGCGGACATCCTCGCTGAGGCGATCGATCTCCCGGCGCGCGGCCTCAGTCTCCCCGCGGGCGACCCGACGGGCGTCGACGAGGTCCATCGACTGCTGCAGATTCCAGAGGTATCCGCCGATATCCATGACAGCCTCCTGAGCACAGGATTTTACGCCTTCGAGGAGGTATGGCACAGTTGAGGCTTACGTCAGCCGAACTTGTCGGCAAGCGGGATAAGTCTCGCGTCTCGCGGCTCGCGACTTCCTACGCCGGCCTCACGCCCATATACAACTGCCGCACGCGCTCCGTCTGCTGCTTCCTCACGATGTCCAGCACCGCCTTGGAGACCTTGAACGCCGCCTCATCGGTCGTCACGTTCGAGCAGTGCTCCGCGAGGCACTGGTACACGAGCTTGAAGCCGTCGCGCGGCTGGTGCATCTGGTCGAGCGCGTCCACCAGGTCCGCCCGCGTCACCTCGTCGGCGAACAGATCCCGCAGCGAGATCGGCTGGGCGCCGGCGGGGCGGCAGGCGTTGATGCGGGCCGTGCACAGGTCGTAGAGCATCGGGCCCGTCCACGCCAGGCGCTCGATGAGGCACTGCTTATCCAGGCGGGCTTCCTGGAAGAACGCGGCCGACTCGCGGAAGAGCACGTGCCGAAGCTCCACAGGCAGCAGCAGCTTGACGCCGACGCCGTCCTGCTGCAGGAACTTGTTATTCAGCAGCGGCCACACGATGCTCCGCATCCGCTCGACATCGCCCGAGACGATGGCGGGCTCATCGACGCGGTCGACGATGATGATCAGCCCGGCGTAGCCAAGCGCCGCGAGCACGCGGCGCAGGCGGTCGAGCATGCCGTAGCGCTGGTCGTCGGCGTCGGTGAGCGGGAGCGTGACCGGAGAGCGGGCCGCGGCGGGAAGCTGGCGGAGCACCGCGGCGAAGGACCGCTCGGAGCGCGGGATGACGCGGATCTGCTTGCGAAGGCGGTGGGCCACGCGACCGACGGCGAGGCGGTCGGTGATCGCCCGCTTGAACAGGAAGGCGAGCCAGACCCCCAGCGCGGTGAAGAACGCGGTGGTCCACATGGGGTCAAGGTCGGGCATCGCCTCGCGCCAGTGGCCGGTGCGGACGTACGCCGCGAGGACCGCGGCGGGGGCGGCCCAGCCGAAGCCGACCAGCAGCGACTCGGCCCGGTCGACCCACGAACGGCGCACGCCCAGGCGGCGGCGGAGCGCGCGGGTGCGGTCCTCGACGTGCTCGGGGCGGTCGTAGATGCCCTGGAGCGTCAGGAGGTCGTTGCGGAGCGAGGGGTCGAGCCCGCGCAGGGCCCGCTTGAGCTCGGGCCCCTTGGCCCCGAGGTCGACGCGGGCGGCCTCCTCGCCCGGGCGCTGGGCGTGGTCGAGCGCGGCGTCGACCAGCCGGGGCACGACCGCCGCGAGCACGCCGTCGATGTGATCGGCCAGACGGAGGCGCTTGAGCGTGTCGGCCGGCACGGCCTTGCGATCCTTGAGGGCGGGCAGGATGCGCGCGGCGTAGCGGTCGAGCACGTCGTTGAGCTGGTCGTAGGGGATCAGCAGGACGCGCTTGCCGGGGTTGACGGCGTTGTACGCCGCCATGTGCTCGCCGATCTGAAGCCGGATGGCGGTCTTGCCGCTGCCCTTTTCGCCGAAGACGATGGAGGTGGAGGGACGGGAGAAGTCGCCGGCGATCTTCTCAAAGTCCGGGTGCTGGACGCGCGAGCCGGGCTTGGGGGCGCCGATGGGGCCGAAGGGCCGGCTGGTCGGGGCCGGCTCGGGGAGCGCCGAGAGGCGGGTGAAGACCGGATCCTGACGAGCTTCCTCGCCCCGGAAGGGGTTCTCAGAGAGCGACCAGTGCTCGAGGAAGGCGGCAAGGGTCATTGAGGGGCCGGATGTCGAGAGGGCCGGGAGGGGTGACGAACCGCGGAAGCCGGGAAATCTTGGTGGTGGCGTGGTGGCGACAGCCAGGACAGTCAGCGTCAGTGCGCCACGCGATGGCCCAGCAGCGGGCTGATGCGGGCGAGCATGTCATCGAGCTTCCGGCGGTCCTTCGCCTCGAGGTTGAGCCGCAGCAGCGGTTCGGTGTTGCTCTTGCGGACGTTGCACCACCAGCCATCCTTGGCGAAGCAGTCGATCGTGACGCCGTCGAGTTCGTCGACCGCCGCGGCGGGGTTGGCTGCGACGCCGAAGAGCTCCTTGAGCTTGGCCAGGGCGCCGTCCTTGTCCTCGATATTGAAGTTGATCTCGCCCGACTGGGCGTAGCGGGCGACGGGCTTGACGATCTCCGAGAGCGGCTTGTGCTGAGCGGCCATGACCGAGAGCACCGAGCACATGGCGATCGCCCCGCTGTCGGCGTTGAAGTTGTTCTTGAAGTAGAAGTGGCCGGAGAGCTCGCCCCCGAAGATCGCCTTGTTCTCAGCGAGCGCGGCCTTCAGGAAGACGTGGCCGACGCGGCTGCGGACCGGCTTGCCGCCGGCCTTGATGATGTCTTCGACGACCGCCTTCGTCGAGCGCAGGTCGTAGACCACCGCGGCGCCCGGGTTCTTGGCCAGGAAGTACTGGGCCAGCACGCTTGTCAGGAGGTCGCACCCGACGATCTGGCCCTTCTCATCGACGGCGACGCAGCGGTCGGCGTCGCCGTCATAGCAGAAGCCCACATCGGCCTTCTCAAGGACGACGCGCTCGCACGTCTGGCGGACGTTGGCGGCCACCAGCGGATTGGGCTCGTGAACGAACTCGCCCTTGGAATTGTCGAAATTGATCTCGATGATCTCGAGCCCCTCGACGTCCTTGCCCTTCTTGCCGAAGATGCGCGGGATCATCGTGCCCGCCATGCCGTTGGAAGCGTCGATGACGACGCGCAGCGGCTTCTTGGCCTTGCGGGGCGACAAGTCCATGAACGAGAGAACGTGCTTGCGATAGGCGTCCCACAGGTCGCGCTTCTCGGTGCGGCCGCCGGCGGAGACGAAGTTGTTGACGAAGTCGACGGTGGCGGCGAACTTGCGGATCTCCGCCAGGCCGGTGGCCTCGCCGACAGGCTTGGCTTTGCGCTTGGAGATCTTGAAGCCGTTGTACTGCGGAGGGTTGTGGCTGGCGGTGCACATGACGCCGCCGGCGCAGTCGAGGTGGTTGATGGCGAAGTAGATGAACGACGTGTCGACCATGCCCAGGTCGAGCACGTGCCCGCCCTGATCGGTGATGCCCTTGATGAGGGCGTCGGTGAGCGACGGCGAGGATTTCCGCATGTCGCGCCCGACGACGATGTTCTTCATCATCGGCGAGCCTTCGCCGGCGGCGATGGCGTCCTGCAGCAGATAGCGGGAAGCGCCATAGCCGATCTGGCGAGCCATGAGCTCGTTGAGCGGATCGGGATAGGTGCCGCGGATGTCGTACGCCTTGAAGACTTTGCCGAGCATGTTTGGTGTCCGCTAGGAATCGGTGAGACCCGAGGGTGGGCAAGCGTAGCCGGAGAGGCGGTTTGGTCCAATCGGCCCTTGGCGGTCAGCGGAAAGTCGCCAGGCCCGTACTCCCCTTGCTCCATAACCTCCCACCCTGCTCAGTTCCCCCATCTTCCCGTCGGCACCCCTGGAGCTGCCCATGAACGTGCTGAAACTCAGCCCCCACCACCCGGCCCGCAAGGCGATCGGCGTCCTGATCGTCGGGCTGCTGGCGACGGTGCTGGCCCAGGGGCTGCGGCTGCCGGTGCTGGGCGACCTGCGCGAGCGGGCCGACGACCTGCTCTACGACGCCTTCTACAGGCTCAGGGCCCTGGAATCGCCGCCCGACCCGACGGTGGCGGTGCTGGCGATGGACGACATCGATCTCAAGAACATGAACGTGATCGAGGGGCGGGGCCACCCTTGGCCGCGGACCTTCTGGGGCGTGCTTGTGCACTATCTCGCCAAGGGCGGGGTGCGCGCGGTGGCCCTCGACGTGCAGTTCAGCGAGCGGAGCAGCTACGACGCCAGCGAGCCGGACGACGAAACGTTCGTGACGCTGATGGAGTCGGCGCCGATCCCGGTGATCTTCGGCGTGAAGTTCGACGACATGGGGAAGCCCGAACCGATCTGGGCGTTTCGCGACCGGCAGACGCCCCGGATCGGGTCGGTGGAGATCGAGCGCGGGCCTGTGCTCAGGGAGTACCGGCCGCGGATGCGCGGCCTCGACGCGCTGGCCACCGCGACGCTGCGGGCGCTGAGCGTGCAGCCGCCGAGTTGGGCCGAGGAGCCCTTCCGGCTGCACTTCTACGGGGCGACTTCGCGCTCCGGGGGGCGGGCGGGCCTGCCGTACCTGCGGGCCTTTCCGATCGTCTTCGACGCCATCAGCGAGATGAAGCGCGCCGCGGGGGTGGAGACCACTCAGACCGCCGAGCAGGCCGAGGAGGCCGCCCGAATGCTGGCGAAGCTCAAGGGCAAGGTGGTGGTGGTGGGTTCAATGGCGGCGGGGACGTTTGACCTGTTCTCCTCGCCGGTCTCGGAGCTCTACCCAGGGGTGGACAGCCATGCCACGGCGATAGAGAACATGCTGCGGGGGCAGCGCGTGGTGGAGGTTTCGCAGGGCTTCAGCACGGGGTTCACGCTGATGGCGGCGCTGCTGGCCGCGGCGGCGACGATCTTCCCCTTCACCATCGGCGGGCGCCTGGCGGGGGCGGTGGTGGCCCCGGCGGCGGTGGTGGCGGCGGGACTGTGGCTGTTCCTCGGGGACCAGATCGACTGGATGCCGATCACGACGCCGCTGGCGGCGGTGCTGCTGGCGACGGTGGGCGGGTTTGCGCGCAACTTCCTGACCGAGGACGCCCGCCGCCGGCTGATGGCGCGGGCCCTCGGGCAGTACGTTTCGCCGGAGATCACGCGGGCCCTGGAGCGGCGGCCCGAGAGCCTGAAGCTGGACGCCGAGCAGCGGACGATGACAGCCCTCTTCAGCGATATGGCGGGGTTCACGGATTTCTCGGAAGCCGCCGAGGTGCGGGTGCTGACCAAGGTGCTCAACGCATATATGGAGCGGATGTCGGCGATCGTGCTGGCGGAGGGGGGGACGATCGACAAGTACATCGGCGACGCCATCATGGCCTTCTGGAATGCCCCGCTGGACCAGCCCGACCACGCGGCGCGGGCCTGCCGGGCGGCCCTGCGGATGCAGGCGGCGGAGCGGAGCGTGCGCGACGAGCTGCTGGCGGATCCGGAGCTGGCGGCGCTGCTGGCCCGCGACGAAGGTGTGCGGAAGAGCGTGGAGGCGATGGGCGAGGGGAAGCTGTACACGCGATTCGGGATCAATACCGGGCTCATGGCGGTGGGGAACTGGGGCTCGGCCCGGAAGTTCCAGTACACGGTGATCGGCGACAGCGTGAACTCCGCCGCGCGGCTGGAGCCGGCCAACAAGCGGTATGGCACGCGGATCCTGATCTCGGAGAGCACCGCGACGCTGCTGCCGGCGGGGTCGTTCCTGCTGCGCCGGGTGGATGTGACGCGGGTGAAGGGGAAGGCCAACGCGATGGCGGTGTTCGAGCTGATGGCCGAGGGCGGCGGGAGCGCCGAACAGCGGGCCAAGGCGGCCATGTACGAACAGGCGTTCGGGCTTTATCAGCAGCAGCGGTGGGAAGAGGTGGAGAAGACCGCCCTTGCGTTGCAGGCCCAGTTCGGCGAAGATGGTCCGAGCGTGATGCTGCTCGAGCGCTCTGCCCGATTGCGGCGCGAGCCGCCCGGGCCAGGGTGGGATGGCGTGTTCACCGCGACTGACAAATAGCCCCCTGCGGGGCGGAGGCGGTCATGACGACGAATCAGCGACGGGCGGGTGTGCGGGGTGTCGGTGTCACCGGGCTGGGCGTGGTCGTCAGCGTGGCGGCGCTCCTGGCCAGCGCCGGAGCGGCCCAGGCGCCGCAGGAGATGAAGCTGACCCCAGCACGGGTTGTGCTGCGCGACGGGGCGGGGAGCATCTTCAAGGCCGTCGCAACGGCCCAGCACGGCGAGACCGTGAAGGTGCTGCAGCGCGACCCCAACAACTGGCTGCAGCTGGAGCGCGACCCCAAGAGCGGCGGCGAGAAGGGCTGGGCCCACGCCAAGGCCCTCGAACTGCGGGCCGACCCCGACGGCGGCAACCTGGCCAAGGCCCTCTCCACCCGCAACGATGCGCCGCAGGTGCGGGCCACCGCGGCGTCCAAGGGGATCGAGCCGCAGACTGAGATTTACGCGTCGTATCGCGGAATCTCCACGGCGGGGCTGGCGGAGTTGAAGCGGCGGCGCGAATCGATCGCCCGCGAGGACTACCTGCGGTTCATCCAAGATCTCAAGAAGGGCGGCTGAGGAGACACTCCATGAATCACACACACACCTCATCCACGCCGAAGGGCCGCCCGTTCATCCTGAGCCGCAGAGCGGGTTTCCTGCTCGCCCTCACGGGCGCGGCGGGGAGTTCGCTGATCGCCTCATCGTGCAACAAGTCGGGCAAAGCGGGTGAGACCAGTTCATCGGGCGGCTCGGGCGGGCCTTCGTTCATGGACTTCGCCAAGCCCATGGTGGGCGCCTTCGGCGGCGAGAACGCGGCGCGCGGGCTGACCATCGGCACATCGCTCGTGAGCGCGGCCGACGCGCTGGGCCTCGAGAACGACCAGCAGACGCAGATCGCCATCGGCGAATCGATCACCTGCGCCGTGACGGCCAAGACGCCGCTCACCACCGATCTGGCCCTCAACAACTACGTGTCGATGGTGGGCTTTGCGCTCCTCGATTCCAGCAGCAGCCCCGGGCTGGAGATCATGTTCGGCGTGCTGGAGACCGAGGACGTCAACGCGTTCTCGGCGCCCAACGGTGCGGTGATGATCACGCGCGGGGCCCTGCGGCTGATGCAGGATGAAAGTGAGCTGGCCGGCGTGCTCGGGCACGAGATGACCCACGTCTTCGCCAAGCATGGGATCAAGTCGGTCGCAACGGGTCAGTTCTGGAATGCGGCGCTCGAAGGCGGGCTGGCGGCGGCCAACGTGCGCGGCCCCGCGGCGGTGTTCGTCGGCGCTGCGGACACGGCGGTCGACGGCGTGCTGGTCAAGGGCTACGACCGCGGGACGGAGTTCGACGCCGACGCCGGGGCGGTGCAGCTCTGCAAGGCCGCGGGGTATGACCCCAATGGGCTGGTGCGGTTCCTGCAGCGGCTCGAGACCCGGCCCGGCGGCGGGCTGTTCAGCACCCATCCGGGGCGGCCCGAGCGGATCGCCAAGCTGCAGGCCCTGATCGGCCCAGCGAGCGGGGCCAAGATGGCGGCGCGGTACGAGACCTCCGCCCTGAGGAAGTGACGGCGGACCCGGTAGGTAACGAAACAGGACCCGCCGGCGACGGCCCGCACCGCCCAGCGCACATCCGTCAGGCCGTCGCGGTCTGGCCGAGCGGCTTGGGGTGGCGGCTCTCGGTGATCCACGCGCCCAGCGACAGTCCCACGGGCGTACCTAGAAACGCCCCGGCGATCCAGTCGAGCGGCAGCACCCGCGCCGCGGGGATGAGCTTGCCGGACAGGGCCGCGGCGCTGAAGCCGTCGGCGCCCCCGCCGTGCATGACGGCCCCGGCTGCGGGACCGAGAAACGCCATGGCGCAGAGCGAAGCGAGGATGGTCCCGGGGCTGGCCTGATGGTCGAGGGCCATGGCGGTCGCGGCGGCGAAGAGCCCCGCGATGGCCCCCGCCGCGATGGTCTGACCCTTGAGGGTGTTCTGGGCGACCATCCACGCGGCGAAGAACGCGACGACGACGGCGACGCCTGCGCAGATGCCCGCGGCGGCCGCGGGTGGGAAGACCGGCTCAGCGCGATCATTGATGGGAACGTGCCAAAGGCCGGCGCGCCGGGCGACGGCGCTGATGCCCCACGCCGCGCCCGCGGCGGGCAGGGCGAGGATGAGCCCCTCGGCGGCCAGGCGCCAGGCGATGGGCGTCCCAGAGGCGGCGCGGGCGAGGGCGTCGATCGTGCCGGCGCCGAAGGCGCTCCAGGCGAGCACCAGCCCCGCGTTGAAGAACCCCGCCTGCACGCCGATCAGGCGGGCGGAGGCCAAGCCGATGAGGCCCGCCAGCAGGATCGCCCCGATGGTGAAGGCCAGGCCGATGGCCGGCGTGGTCGAAAGCAGGGCGGTGGTCTCGTGCCCGCCATCGGGCCCGTGCAGGCGGCCGGTGGCGAGCCAGGCGAGCGGCCCGGCGGCGAGCAGCGCACCGGCGGCCAGGCCCCAGCGGATGATGGTCTTGAGCATGGGCGGAGGATAGCGGCGGGACGAGGGTCGGACGCGCGCGGGCTAGGCCGCGGCGCGGCTCGACCCCGGGTTCAGCCGTTCGCCGCTCACCACGCGGTCGACCAGGCGGACGACCTCGGGGAGTTCGGGCTTGGGGATCTGGACGTCGGCCCCGACGGCCAGGCCCTTCTTGATGTTGTCCTGGCTGACAAGGGAGCTGAACAGCACCACCGGAATCCCGCGGAGCCGCTCCGACTCCTTGATCCGCTTGGTGAGGTGCAGGCCATCGATGCGGGGCATCTCAATGTCGCTGACCACCGCGGCGACGGGCGGGCCTTCCAGGTTCAGGGCGTTCCAGGCCTCTTCGCCGTTGGAGTACACCTCGAGGCGGGTGTAGCCGGAGGCGACGAGGACCTTCTGCATCAGGTTGCGCATGAAGGGCGAGTCCTCCACGAGGAAGACGCGATGGGCCGCGCGATCCACGCCCTTCTCGTTGGCGACCGACTCGACGTGCAGATTCTTGTGCAGCAGGATGCGGTCGGCGACGGACTCGAAGTCGACCATCAGGATCAACCGGTCGCCCATCTCGATGATGCCCGTGGTGCTCGAGACCGTCTGGCCTGAGAGCCCCTGAACGGTCAGGTCGGGCGCCGGCCGGACCTTGGACCACGAAACACGATGGATCTGCTCCACCGAATCGACGAGGAAGCCCGTCCGCAGGCCGTTGAACTCGGTGATGATGATCCGCCCTTCATGGTTCTCAGGCGGGGGGACCTCGATATCGAGCGACTTGGCGAGGTCCACCACCGGGATCACGCTTCCGCGAATGCTGAACATGCCGATCACGCAGGGGTGTTGGTGGGGCGCCTCGACCGTCTTGGCCGGGCGGATGACCTCACGCACCTTGGCGACATTGACGCCGAACCAGCCCGACCGCAGCGAGAAGACCAGCACCTCAAGTTCGTTCGTGCCCGCCTCGAGCAGGATGTCGCCGGTGATGTTGGGAAGCTGGCCAGCCTGGCCAGTCGAAGGCGGGGTCGCCCCGGGGGCGGTCTGGCCAGCGGATGGGGCGGGGGCGAGCGTGGCGGTCGACATGGGGGCGGCTCCGGAGGCGACGCCGGTTGATCGCCAGGCGCGCCCCGTAGCTATCGACCCGGCCGAAGCCTAGATCCACCCATAACCCCACTGGACGAGTTGGATCGCTCGTGAGAGGAGATCGGCTGGGCCCCACCGGGCACCCCCTTAACATGGGGTCGCCCGGCAGGGGGAGCACGATCGGGTGGGCGGGCTGGCTCGGAGGGGCGGGGCTGGGGCCCTCAGCCACCAGACCGGGCGAGGCGATCGCGCCAGCGGGCGATCGCCGCGTGGTCGGAGAGGTCGTACTTCAGCGGCGTCACCGTGATGTGGCGGGCCATGATCTCCTGCACATCGCTCCCGGGCTCGGTGGCGTGGAATTCCAGCGGCCCGGCGGATGACCAGAAGTAGGCCTCGCCGGCGGGGTTGACGTTGCGGGCGTAGCTGTCCACCAGCCCGTGCACGTTCATGGGGCAGATCGCCAGGGGCGGAGTCGGTCCGTCGCTCTCGGTGATGGGGATGTTGATGCTCAGGCACGCATGCGGCGGAAGGGCCGCCGCCCAGCCGGCGCGATCGGGGCCCAGGAGCGTCTCGATCGCGCTCCGGGCGTGCCGCGCGGCGACATCGTAGCGGGTCTTGCCCCGCCCGAGGTGCAGCGAGACGGCGATCGAAGGAACGCCCAGAAACGCGGCCTCCAGCGCGGCGGCGACCGTCCCCGAATAGATCACGTTGATGCCCACGTTGGCCCCCTGATTCATCCCGCTGATGACCATGTCCGGGCGCGAGCCCTCGCCGAAGCGTTCAGGCCAGAGCGCGGCGAGGGCGATCTTCACGCAATCGGCCGGGCGGCCGTCGACGGCGATACCCGACATCCGCTCGTTCACCTCGATCTCACTGGTGATCAGCGGCTGCCGGAAGGTGATGCCGTGGCCGGTGGCCGACTGCACCGTGAGCGGGGCGACGGGCACGATCAGGTCGGCGAAGGGCTTGCCAAATCGCCCGCCGTGATCGATCAGGGCGTCGAACAGGCTTGCGATGCCGGAGGCGTGGATTCCGTCGTCGTTGCAGAGGAGCACTCTCATGGCCGCAGCGTAGGTGACGGCCCGCAGGGCGCCGTCCGGATAACCGGCGACATCCGGGCGCGGTTCGCTGACCAGCCCAGCCGGGCGCGCCGTATGAAGCCCGCGAAGGGGGCCCAAAGCCCGGCCCGCCCGGCTCCGATGCTCAGCGAGCCGATGTCGGCAGGGGAATCGACCATGATCGCTCGCCGCTCCGATCGGGCCGCTCCGCCGGCCAACCCATCCCGGCTCATGGCCCTGGTCTTCACCGACATGGTGGGGTCGGTGGATTTGAAGCGCCGCCTGGGCGACGCCGCGTTCGCGGAGATGCTCCGCCGCCATGATGAGCTCTTCAAAGCGACCGTCGGCGTCACGGCCGACTACGTCAAGGACACCGGCGACGGCTTCTTGGCCACCTGCGGCTCGGCGAGCGCGGCGGTGAACGCGGCGCTGGCGTTCCAGCACGCCCTGGCCCGCGAACCGTTCCAGAACCCGCTGCGGGTGCGGGTGGGCATTCATCTGGGCGAGGTGAGCGAGCTCGACATGGAAGCGTCGGGCATCCCCAAGCTGTCGGGGCTGGCGGTCGATGTGGCGGGGCGCATCATGTCGCTTGCGTCGGGGGGCCAGATCCTGCTGACCAAGGCGGCCTTCGACGGCGCGAAGCAGTACGTTCGGGCCCACCCGCCGGTCGGCGCAGGCCATGGAGAGGGTCAGGGGGACGGTCAGGAGGAGGGCTTCGACCTCCCCGACATCCGCTGGCAGGCCCACGGGCTGTACATGTTCCGCGGTCTCGATGAGCCGGTAGAGGTCTTCGAGGTGGGCGCCGTCGGCATCGCCCCGCTCTCGCAGCCGCCCGACAGTGAAAAGGTGCATCGCGCCGTGACGCTCGGCCCCAGGCCGACCCGGGGGCGGGGCTGGCCGGCGATGAAGAACCTGATGACCGCGGCGGTGCTGCTGGGTGTGGCGGCCGGGGGCGTCTACTTCGCGCGCGATGTGCTGGGCGTCCGCCTGGCGATCGCTGGGGCAGGAGGCGGGCCGCCGACCCTGTCGATGGCGGGCGCAGCCCGCAACCCCGCCAGAATCGACCCCCCCACCGGCGCGGGAGCAGCAATAGCCCAGCCTCCGCCCAAGCCCGGGCCGAGTCAGCCGCGAGACCAGCCAGCGACAGGGCCCAGGCCCGACCCGGCCCGCGAAGCTCGCCGGGCGCCACCGCCGCCGCCGCCGCGCGCGGAGGACCGCCCGCGCGAGCCGGCAGGTGAGGGCCCGCTGGGCCTGGCCCAGGTGCGGATGGAGCCGGCGCCACGGGCGGGGCAGCGCCCGAGGATCGTGGGATGCGTGCTGAACCGGGCGGAATACGCCCGGCTGCGGCTGCGGATCAGGGCGCCGCAGGGCCTGCCGGACCCGGCGTATGACCTGCGCGTGGACGCGATGATGGTGGCCCAGCAGCTGCGCGACGCCCTGGCCGTCGAGGGGCTGGAACAGGTCCAAGTGAGCCTCACGGCGGCGGAGACGGGCGCCGGCGCCGCGGCGATCAAGCTGACGCCGCCGCCCGGAACGCCGCCAGAGGATGTCGAGCGGGCCAAGCGCACGGCCGAGCGGTTCGTCCTGGATGATCGGCTGGTCGAGCTGACGCCAGCGGGCTGAGCGGCGCCCGGACCGGGAAGCGTGCGGCCAGGGCTAATCTTGTTGATGGAGCAGCGCCAGCTTGGGCGAACGGGCCTGTCGGTCGGCGTCACCGGGCTGGGGACGGTGAAGCTCGGGCGGCTGCACGGGCTCAAGCACGTAGCGACCGCGCCCGCTCGCCTGCCGAGTGATGACGAGGCCCTGGCGCTCTTGCGGACGGCCCAGGAACTCGGGGTGAACCTGATCGACACGGCCCCAGCGTACGGGCGGAGCGAGGAGCGCCTGGGAACGCTGCTGCCGCGGGTGGCGGGGCGCGATCGGTGGGTGATCTGCACCAAGGTGGGCGAAGAGTTCGATGACGACGGCGAGCGGGCGTCGCGGCATGACTTCACGGCCGGAGCGATCGCCGCGAGCCTGCGGCGGAGCCTGACCCGCCTGCGGATGGCGAGCGTGGATGTGGTTCTTCTGCATTTCTCGAGCGCGGTTGATGACGCGGCGGTGCTGCGCGGGGGCGAGGCCCTGGCGGCGCTGCGGCGGCTCAAGGATGAAGGGCTGGCGCGGGCGATCGGCGCCTCGACGGCAACAGTCGCCGGCGGGCTCCTGGCGGTGGAGCTCGGGTGCGATGTGGTGATGCTCACCCTCAATCGAGCTCAGCAGACGGAACTGCCGGTGCTGGAGCAGGCCCGCGCGGCGGGGGCCGGGGTGCTGGTCAAGAAGGCGCTTGCGGGGGGACGCGAAGCGGCGGAGCCGTCGCTGCGATGGACGGCCGGGCTGGCGGGTGTCTCGGCCGTGGTCGTGGGCACGACCGACCCGGCCCACCTGCGGGCCAACGCCCAGGCGCTCGCCGGGCAGCCCTGATCACACCGAGACGTCGCGGGCGACGAGCTCGTGATTGACCAGATCGGCGGCGTTTTCACGCTCGCGAATGATCTGGACGCGGGCCCCGTCGACCAGCACCTCGCACGGGAGGGGATGGGAGTTGTAGCGGCTGGCCATGGCCATGCCATAGGCCCCGGCTGAGAACACCGCGATCAGGTCGCCCCGCGCGACGGGGGGAATCGGCCGGTCCTGAGCCAGGAAATCGCCGCTCTCGCACACGGGGCCGACGACGTCGCAGGCCTCGAGCCCCGGGAGGTCGAGAGCGTCGGTGCGGCGGGTGGGCTCATGCTGGGGCGACACGCCGGTGGGCCAGATGAAGTGGAATGAGCCGTAGAGCGCGGGCCGGATGAGCGTGTTCATGCCGGCGTCGCAGACGATGAACTTCTTCTTGCCGCTGTTCTTGACGTACAGGACGCGCGTGAGCAGCACGCCGCCGTTGGCGGCGATGGTCCGTCCGGGCTCCAGCACGATCTTGAGGCCCGCCTTCACGCGATCAACCAGCAGCGGCGTGATGGCGTTGGCGAAGTCCGATGCGGGGGGCGCGGCGCCGGTGCGGTAGTCGGCGCCGAAGCCGCCGCCGAGGTCCAGCACGTCGATGGCGACTCCCTTGGCCGAGAGATCCTCGATGAGGGCGAGCACGCGGCGCACGGCCTCGACATAGGGACCCGTCTCAGTGATCGAAGAGCCGATGTGCATGTGCACGCCGGCCAGACGGAGGTGCTTCTCGCGTCCGAACTTCTCAAACAGGACGCGGGCGTGCTCGAGATCGACGCCGAACTTGGTCTCCTTGTGGCCGGTCGAGATATAGGCGTGGCCGCCGGCCTGGACATCGGGGTTGACGCGCAGGGCGGCGCGGGCCTGCACGCCCATGGCGCGGGCCGCGGAGGCGATGACCTCGAACTCGCCCTCGGATTCGATGTTGAAGAGCCCGATGGGCTGGTCGCTGCCCGGCAGTGAGGAGCCGCCCCGGCCCAGAGCGTCGCGGATCTCCTCGTCGGTCTTGCCGACGCCGGCGAAGGCGATCCGCTCGGGCGGGACGCCGGCGAGGCGGGCCCGGTGCAACTCACCGCCGGAGACGACATCCATCCCGCTGCCGCGCCTGGCCAGGGCCCGCAGCACGTGGATGTTGGAACAGCACTTCACGCTGAAACAGATCAGCGGGTTAAGCGGCGCGAAAGCCTTGGCCAGACGCTCGTAGTGCAGGTCGAGGGTCGCCCGCGAGTAGACATAGGCCGGGGTGCCCACCTCCGCGGCGATGTCGGCGGCCTTGACCTGGTCGCAGTAGAGCTCGCCATCGCGGTATTCGAAGTGGTCCATGCCGGAAGCGTACCCGAACCGGCGAGCGAGCGCACGACGGCAGGCGTGGCCGGCCCGATCACGCCGCGGCGACCGGCGGCGCCGCAGCGCCGCCCGATCTGCCCGACCCGCCCGAGCCGCTCAACCCGCCCGAGCCGCTGGGGCCGATGGGCCCGCTGGGCGGCCGGTCGATGGCCGGGTCGGCTGCGGGGTCGGCGTAGTCCCTGCCCGCGTGCAGCTGCACCTGGAGCATCTCGAAGTACCGGCCCTGACGGGCGACGAGCTGGTCGTGCGTGCCCGACTCGGCGATGCGGCCGTGCTCGAGGACCACGATGCGATCGGCGTTGCGGACGGTGCCCAGGCGGTGGGCGATGACAAAGCACGTGCGGCCCCGCATCAGCACGCCCAGGGAGCGCTGAATGAGGGCTTCGCTCTCGGAATCGAGGTTGCTGGTGGCCTCGTCGAGGATGAGGATGCGCGGGTCGGCCAGCAGGGCCCGGGCGATGGCGATGCGCTGCTTCTGGCCGCCGGAGAGCCGCACGCCGCGCTCGCCGATGACGGTGTCGTAGCCCTGGTCGAGGCGGTCGATGAACTCCTCGGCGTTGGCGCTGCGGGCGGCGGCGCGGATGGCCTCAGGCCCCGCGTAGCGCCGGGCGTAGCCGATGTTCTCACCGATCGTGCCGTCGAAGAGGAACACCTCCTGCTCGACGATGCCCAGGAGTGAGCGGTAGAGCGCGATATCAATGCTGCGCAGGTCGACCCCGTCGAGCAGGATCCGGCCCGCAGTGGGGTCGAAGAACCGGGCGACGAGATTGCAAAGCGTGGTTTTGCCCGAGCCCGACGCCCCGACCAGGGCGATGGTCTCACCCGCGCGCACGTCGAGGGTGATCTCGTGCAGCACCCGCCGGTCTCCACCGGCGCCGCCCGCGGCCTGGCGCGCCTGGCCGGGGTAGGCGAAGCTGACGTTGTCAATGGTGAGCGCGCCGCGGGCCATCGCGGGGTTGAATGGCGCGTGGGCGGTCTGGGGGCCGCCAGCGGCGCCGGCGGCGGTGAGGGCAGCGCTGAACTCGGTGGGCTCTTCCAGCACGTCGAGGCATCGGTCGAAGCCCGCGAGGCTGTTCTGCAGCCCCGCGGCGGTGCTCACCAGCACCTCCAGCGGCCCCAGCAGCATGAGCAGGTAGGCGGTGAACGCCGCGACATCGCCGATGGTCAGCCGCCCGCCGATGACCTGCGAGCCGCCGTAGACCAGCACCACGGCGGAGGCGCCCGGGATGATCACGGTCCACAAGCCCTCGATGATCCGCGACCACCACCAGGCGAGCATCTCCTGGCGGGCCATGAGGTTGTTCCCGCGGGCGAAGCGCCCGGCCTCGCCCCGCCTGCGGCCGAACGCCCGCACCACGCGGATGCCGGAGAAGGTCTCCGTCGCGTGGGCGTCGGTGGTGGTGCGGGTCGCCTTGGTGGCCCGGAAGACGGGGCGGATGCGGTTGATCCACGTGCGGTGGCTGAGCCAGACGACGGGGACCGCCGCGAGGCCGCCGACCAGCATCCGCCAGTCGATCAGGGCCATCGCGACCAGGCCGCCGGCGAACGTGAGGACCGCCCGCCAGGGGTTGTAGATGACCGAGAAGAGCATCTCGCCGACGACGCCGGCGTCATCGCGCACGATGCTGGCGACGCCGCCGCTCTTGAGAGCGTGCAGACGGTGGAGCGGGAGCTGCGAGAGATGGTCGAAGACGCGCTGCCGCATCTCGATCTGCGTGAGCTTGGTCAGGCGGGTCATGTGGTACCGGCCCACCATGCCCACCAAGACGCTCACCACCGACACGCCGACCATGATCGCCCCCAGCAGCCACAGCAGGGCGATGCGGTCGGTCGGCAGGCCCAGCCAGGGCGGGATCCCCGTCGGGCCGGGCGTATCGAGGATGATGTAGTCGAACGCGATCTTGGTCGACAGGGGCATGAACAGCCCAAGCACCGTGGTGAGCGTGAGGGTCGCCAGCGCGATGGCGAGCTTGGCCGCGTGACCGCGCAGCACCCGCCGGAACTCAGCGGCAAGCTCGACAACGCCGCGCCCGGCCTTGCGCTTGCTCCCCGGGGGCGGCTCCTGCGTCCAGTCCTGGGGGCCGGGCCGGGCGGGGCTCGCCTTGCCGTCGGGCGCGGTGGCCGCGCGGCTCTGCTGGGTGCGGAGGTACTCTCGGTAACGCTGACGGCTGGAGGTAGGGGGACCCGACACGAGGCATGTTAGCCGGAGCGAATGGCCGCCTGCGGGAAGCCGTCAGGTCCCCGGCTGGTCGGCGGGGGCCTCGGCCGGGTCGTTCATCAGCATCAGGTAGTCCTGAGCCTTGCTGATGACGCCCATGTACTCAAGGCCCGTGATGGCGAGGTTCTCGGTGCTGGGGTCGCCCATGAGGCGCATGTAGACGAGCTCACGCGTGGCGTAGCGGGGCGTGGGGCCCAGGAGCTGAAGGAGGACGCCTCCCTTGATCTTGCAGATGACCACGATGGCCTGGGCGAGTGTGCCGCGCTGCATGGCGAGATTGCCCGCCTCGTTGAAGTCGGCGCTGACCCAGCCGCGCTGCTTGGCGAGCTCGACCCGCTTGAGGTAGCCGCCGGTGGAGTCGTCGCCATCGGCGAGCAGGATGAGGCCGTGCAGGCCCTCGTCATTGCAGACAGCCGAGCGCCCGGGGAGCGAGTGCCAGAACTCCAGCTCCTTGTCGGTGTTCTGCGGGGGGTAGTTGGTGTCGATGGTGGCGGGGATATACGTGCGGGCGCAGCCGGCTGAGAGGGCGGCGAGCCCGGCGGCGGCGACGGTCGCGATGGCGAGCTTGACGGTGTTCATGAGGAGACCCGGTGGGAGGAGCGGAGGCGGATCAGGTCAGAACGAG
The DNA here is from genome assembly GCA_964611125.1 of uncultured Phycisphaeraceae bacterium. Lineage (GTDB taxonomy): Bacteria > Planctomycetota > Phycisphaerae > Phycisphaerales > UBA1924 > JAEUIX01. The sequence goes on from CAZSZO010000009.1 coordinate 31,453, forward strand.
AGCGTGACGCCCATCAGGACGAAGTGGCGGGTGTCCTTGGGGCCCTCGATGGCCGTGCCCGGGAAGTAGGCGCCATAGCGGAGATTGAGGGCGAGGTCGCTGGTGATGCGCCAGTTGGAATAGAGATCGACCTCGGTGCCGAGGAACATGTCGTTGCTGGTGGTCTCGTCGAACCCGCCCCGGGCGTAGAACTTGTTGAACACCAGGAAGTCGGCCCCGATCTGCAGCTGGTCGAAGATCTCGTTGCCCTTGAACGGGAAGGTGCTGGCGCCGGCCCGGAGCGTCCACAGATTGGAGAACGACGGGGAGAACGCCAGGCCGGTGTTGGCGAAGCCCAGGCTGTTGAAGCCGTTGTCGGTGGTGCCGCCCAGGTTGCCGTTGACGGTGTCGGTCGAGCTCAGGCGGTCCTTGTCGCCGGTGGCCAGCAGGGCCTCGAACTGGGCCCGCGACTGGTTCATGTCGCGGAACAGGTAGCTCAGCTGAACCCGACCGGCGTAGGCCTCGATGCTGTCGAACTGCTGGGCGCTGCGGACCGGGTCGGAGGTGTTTTCGCCGTACTCGCCGATCACCTCGCCCAGATAGACCATATCGGCCCCGAGGGAACCCTCGGTGCCGAAGCCGACGTACGTCGCGTTGTAGTCGAAATTGACATTCGTGACGCCCGCGAGCGTGGTGCGGGGGATGTCGTCGGTGTTGTAGTCGCTCGAATGCAGCACGCTGACGTAGTACCGCCGGCCCATGGGGGTGGTGTACTGGAGCTTGCCGCCGAAATAGCCTCGCCGCGTCTTGCTGTTGAACTCAAACCGGCTGGCGTCGAAGTCGACGGTGCGGTCAGGCGTGACGCCGACGAGCCCCTCGAGCTCGAAGCTCGGGCTGAACGTGATCGTCGGCCGGATCGAGAGCAGCGTTTCGGACAAGGCCAGGCCGGCGCCCCAGTCGACGAACTGCCGCCCGACGCGCAAGTTGAAGTTCCAATCGACGCTCCGCCCCTCGTACGCGGCCAGGTGCCGCTTGAGGTCGAACTCATAGGTGTAGCGGTCGAGGAACGGCTCCTTCCAGCGGTCGCCCTCGCCATCAAAGGAGTCGCCCGGGCTGAAATCCTGGTAGGGGAAGCGGAGGCGGACGAAGGCGGTGTGCACGCCATCAATGCTGGCGCGGGCGTAGAGCGTGGTCTCCGTCTGGGCCAGGCGGCGACTGTTGTTGGTCGAGTCGTCAAGCCACAGGCCCGTAAAGCTGACGAAACCGCCGTACTCCAGCACCGTCCGCTCGGTGAGCGACAGATTGGAATCGACCTTCAGCCGCCAGTCCTCCTGATCCGAGGTGCGGAGTTGGCGCTCGAGGCGGCGCTGGTCGTCCTGGGCGCGCAATTCCTGCGCGGTGAACGCCGCGCAGGCCAGTCCACATGCCGCGATGAGCGTGCGGAATCCTGATGGCGGCCCGGACCGGGATTGGTGATTCTTTGGAGTTCGACCCATTGCGGCTTGCCCTCTGACCAGAGATATCGGCCGTCGCACCCTGCGCGTCCACACGGTCCGGCAGCAATCTCCCCACCTTTCGCGGCAGGACCACGAGTGTACAGGGTTTCAATCGGGTTGGGTGGATGGACCCGGCCGGGTCATGTGGATCATTCACGGCCCGGGGCGGGCCTCCGCCCCGATCACGGCCAACTGCCCGCTCACCCCCCCGCTCACGGGATCGGGCCCGCTTGTCGCCGCGCGGCGTGCTCCTCGTGCACGAGATTCACCGCCCGGGCGATCGCCAACTCAACATCCGGGCAGATGTTGTCGGGGTTGAGCAGCTCGGACACCCCGGCGTCGCGCAGCAGCGGGAACTGGTCGGGCCCGATGCCCGCCAGGATCAGCCGCCGGCCCTGCTGGTGGAGCCGGTTGAGGACCGCTCGCAGCTCCAGGGCGGCGTTGGCATCGAGCCCCGCCGAGGCGTGGAGGTCGAGAACCGCGACGCTGACGTCGGGGGGCAGGGCGTCGGCCCAAAGGACGAAGTTGGGGAGGCGGTGGGCCTCGCCTTCGCGGTGTTTCTCGCGCCGCAGGTGATAGACGCTGAGCTTGCCGCGCAGCTCCGGCGTGCTGAACAACTCCGACTCGCGGACCAGGTCGGAGATCGCCACCTCGGCGATGGGCCGGGTGGTGTCCTGGTAGATCACCCACAGCAGGAAGAGCACCGGCGGGAACATGGCGAAGCGTGGGGCGAGCACGTACACCCAGGCCCCCAGCCCGGCGCCGAAGCCAAACAGGGCCACCACGCTCGCGAGCAGGGCCAGGCGACGGGCGAGGGGGTCCTTGAGCGTCAAAGTCAGGATCTCACGCGCGGACGCCTGACCGAGCTGGGCCCGCTGATCAGCGGTCCGGAGCACGTATTGGGCGCCTTCGAGCCCCAGATCGGTCAGCACGCCGGTCATGTGGGTGGTGCGGATGACCCCGTTCGAGATGCGCGTGATCGTCGCATTCTGGATGCCCATCGCCATCGACGCGCTGGCGGCCATGAGCAGCTCAGCGAGGTCGAAGCCCTGCCCGGCCTGGGTGCGGAACTCAACCCCCAGCGCAAAGACCGCCAGCAGCATGGCCTCGAGCACCATGGGGAGGACGTAGATTGACTCCCAGCGCTGGCGCCGGCCCAGTTCAGTGGCGAACCCGGCGATCGCGGCGCCGACCAGAAAGGTCAGCAGCAGCATCCCGGCGAACGCCGCCAGCCCCCAGGAGCCCTCGGCGATGTCTCGCCCGAAATTGGAGACCGTGCCCGACACGTGCGAGGTCGCGGTGGCGCAGGTGAGGATCGTGATGATGTTCGTGTAGCCGGCCACCCAGGCGAGGGTGACGACCAGGCGGGCCTGCTGGGCAAAGGAATGAGCCTGCGCGACAAACATGGGTGCCTTGTGGAGGCGCCGAGGTCGGGGAGAGAGTCTCGGTCGGCGCGCGAGCATAGCCCGCGCTGCAGGGTTGATATCGGCCATCTGACAGGCGCCCAACCGGACTGGATCCCAAAATTCGGGTGATTGCCAAGACCGCAAGCCACAGGTCGGGGCCGGCGCCGGGCCCGAACCCGCGCAATCGGTGATACGCGCCGCTCGCAGATTTCGGAACTGGGAGTGTCGAGGCCGTCCTCACACCCTCACTCGCGCCTCATCCCCCGGCCCCCCGCCCACGCAGGAGCACCCAGATGAACGCTTTCCTCCGTCGAGTCGCCCCGGTCGCCTTTGTCGCCCTCGCCGGGTCGAGCCAGACCATGGCCCAGTGCACTTGGGCCATCCAACCCACACCGCGCAACGTCTGCCCGGGTGAGGCGACCAGCCTGACGGCCGTCGTCCTCTCCAACGGATCCTACCAGTGGTTCCGCAATGGACTTCAGATTCCCGGGGCGACCAGCCCCACCTACAGCGTCGCCTCGGCGGGCCCAGGCGACAGCGGAACGTACCAGTGCCGCTTCAACCCCGCCGTAGGCGCGCCGTGCAACAGCGATTCGGCTACGGTGACCGTCGCCGGGCCCCCGGGGATCGTGCAGCAGCCCCAGTCGATGACCCGGGAGATCGGCGAGTCGGCCGTGTTGTCGGTGGCCTCGGCGGGGGGCATCCTGAACGATTCCTACCAGTGGGAGTTCAACGGGGTGGCCATCCCCGGGGCCAACTCGCCGGGGTACCTCATCCCGAGCGTGCAGGCCTTCGACGCCGGCTCGTACACCGTCGTGGTCTCGCGCTGCGGCCAACAGACGCGCAGCACCCCGGCGACGGTGAGCGTGCAGGCCAGCCCCGCCGCTTCGGCCTATGACCGATTGATCAGCACACTGATCTCCACGGAGATCGTCCGCTCCGAGCACCAGCGCAGTCCTCGCCCGCGAATGATCGCGACCCTCGCCGCGATCGGACGCGTGCTCGAGCGCAACCCGACGATGACCAGCGGGCAACTGCAGGACTTCGTCGCGGCGTACCACCAGCAACTTGGGAGCGCGTTCCCCGGCGACCCCGAGCTCAAGTTCTCCTTTAACCTGCAGACCGCCGTGCGATTCGTCGCTCGCGTGACGACCGTCCCCGGCGTCGACGCCGACATCGGCGGCGAGGTGTTGGGAGATCTGGGGATCGAGATCCAAGGGGTGAACCGACGGGCCCAGTTGGGGGCGTTCCAGGATGCGACGGTCTTCCGCCTGGCATCGAGCGACGCGGTGCACGAGACGCTGAAGCGGGTGCTGGGCGGGCGCGACGCCTCAGGGCGCGAGAACCCGCTGGCCCGGACGCAGGCGCTTTCGTTCCTGCGGTCTCTGGGGATCGAGCCCGAGCCCAGTCGGCTGACGCTCGCGGCCCGCTACCCCGAGGTGCTGGGCGCGCTGGCGGCGATCCCCTCCAGCCCCGCGGCGTACTTCAGCGAGCAGGCGGCGGGGTTCCCGAGCCTCCGGGCCCGCATCAACGCGGAGTTCGCCGCCATCGGCAGCTTCATTGACGGCCAGTTCAACCGGCTCAACAGCTACGAGGCCTCGTACGCCACCGTGGCGTCGACCTATCAGGCGGCTCAGAACGCCTCGATCGTCAACGCCGCCCTGGCGCAGCGGCAGGCGGACCTGCTGACCATCGCGCGGTCGCGCTCGGTGCTCTCGTTCACCACAGGGCTGATGCTGCAGGGGACGCTCGAGGAGCAGCAGCGCGCCGTGACGCTCAGGCAGTTCGGCAATATCGAGATCCAGTTCGCCTCCACCGCCACCGACACCATCACCGGCTCGCTCTCCGGCGCGGGGTCGATCCTCACGGGCGTTGGCGGCATCCTGGGGGCCGAGGGCCCGGCGGGGGTCATCTCCGGCATGGGGCATCTGCTGACGGGCAGCAGCACGCTGGTGAAGACCTTCGCCCGGGACGACAACGTGCCGCCCAGCCCGTTCCAGCAGGTCTCGGACCAGATCAGCGGTCTGCGGGCCGACGTGCAGCAACTCCGCGGCGAGCTGACCGACCGGTTCAACCGGGTCGACGCCGCGCTGCTGGCGACCTATGACGCGGTGAACACGGGCTTCACGGCCGTGACGCAATACCTCCAGGGGATCAGCCAGGATGTCCAGTCCATCCAGCTTCAGATCAGCACGACGCAGTCGAACCTGAACCGGTTCGAGCAGAACCTCTACGGCATCCTCTCGGCGGGGTTCGGCATCGAGTTCATCAACGAGATGAACACCTCGCTGGGGTACCGCGATCGACTGGGGCTGGATCTGACGCTCCCCCAGTTCAACGACGCCCGGGCCCGGTTCTTCACCGGCGCTGCGTCGGTGGCCTCGTCAGACGTGTACGCGTCGCTCCCGGGCAGCCTGGTGTACAACGCCTCGGGGCTCCCGCAACTGGCCAATTACTCGCTGGGATACAACCTGAACACCCTGGCGTCGTTCCCGAGCCGGGCGCTCGGACAGCCGGCCCTGGCGAGCGTGGCCCTCCCCGATCCGGTCTTCTGGGCCGTGACGGCCGACGCGTACGCGCAGCTCGCCCGGGAGAACCCGTGGTACTTCGCCCGGACGGCCATCAACGAGCCCTCGGCGATCCAGAACGTGCGCGCGCCCGGGGCCGCGGCCCAGAGCGCCATGACGGCCGCGAAGCGGACCGACCTGTTCAACCGCCTCACGTCCGACTACTTCGCACGGGTGAATGCGGTTGATCAGAACATCGCCTCCGCCAGGACCGACTACCTGACGTCGTTCCAGGGCGTGCCGAGCGTGAACCTGCATGGCGGGCCGGACCAGGCCATCCCCGGTGCGGTCACCACGCCGCCGAGCGCCACCATGGTGCAGTTCAACGCCCTCTCCGGCGGATTCGGGATCGCGACTCCTCGCGGCGGGACCGTTGACGCCTGGACGGGCCGCCGCGCTGACGGCTCGTTCGGCGAGTCGGTCCTGCCGCAGGCGTATCGCAACGCGTCGTACCTGCAGCTCATCGTCCGCGGGATCGGGACGTATCACTTCGCCTACCGCCAGAGCAGCATCCCCTCAGGATTCGGGACGCAGTGGACCGTCGACCCCCGGGGCGAGACCTACAAGGCGACCGTCGATGTCGAGCTGTGGTGGAACCCGCTCAGCCAGAACTTCCGCTCGCCCGTCTATGTGCCCGCCGACGGCTACGGGATGCAGCGCGTAGGCATCCGGCGCTTCACCTTCACGCTCAATTCAACCTCCGCCGGCTTCAGCTCGACCCCGCTGGACACGTTCCGCACCCGCTGGACCAGCGCCGCCGGGGGCGGACCGATCCGCGACTTGTTCTACAACAACGCCAGCACCGATCAGGCGTTCGACTACACCATCGGGCAGAACGTCCCCGTCTGGAGCGCGTCGACCATCATCGAGCCTGCTCCGCTGACCGACGTGCGCAACGACGTGGGCCAGCGGCTGAGGGGCTTGCTGGGCGGGTTCTACGACCGGGTGATCGCCGCCCTGGGGACCGGGCCCGACAGCGCCAACATCGGCGCCGCGGCGGACCTCGCCGCCCTCAACGTCAAGCTCATCGACAGCTACCTGTCGCTGGCGTGCCCTGAATCGCTGCTCACCAGCGACGTGCTGCGGAGCGGCCTCCGCGGGTACGAGCTCGGGCTCGGGCGCGAGGGGATGCAGGCGGCGTTCATCGACGCCCGCACCGCCCTCGCGGCGCTGCCTTTCGGCGCCGCGCCGCCCTCGACGCCGCTGACCCTGGCCGGGGAGATGACCCGCCGGCACCAGTTCGTGGCAGCCGAGATTTCGGCCGCCATAAGCAGCCCGCGTCAGGAGCAGCCGCCCTTCATGAAGTGGACGCTCGCAAGCCTGTCGAGCCTCAGCGCCACCGCCCGCAAGCTGGCTCATGACGATCAGTACGTCGCGCCGCCGGGAGCAACCCTCGCCGTCCCCGCTGCGGCCGGCCTGCTCGCCAACGATGAACAGCAGCCTGCGGCGGCGATCACCGCACTGCTGGTCAGCCCACCCGCCGTGGGGGCCCTCAGCCTGGCGCCTTCGGGGGCCTTCACGTTCACCCCGCCTCCCGGCTTCACCGGGCAGGTGACCTTCACCTACCGCGCCCGCGGCGACATCGACCCGCCCAGCAGCAACATCGTGCTGAGCGACCCCGCCACCGTCGTCATCCGCGTGGAGGCGTGCACCCCGCTCGTGACCAGCCAGCCCGAGGGCCAGCCTTACGCCCAGGGCGGCGTCGCCGCGTTCTCGGTCGCCGCGTCGGCCTCGACCGCCGTCACCTATCAGTGGCGGCGCGATGACCAGGCCCTGACCGACGGGGCCGAGCCCGACGGCACCTTCGTCAGCGGCGCCGAGGGCCCGACGCTGGTCCTGACCAACCTCGGTCAGGGTGATGTCGCCCGCTACTCCTGCATCATCACCAGCCCGTGCGGCAGCGCGGTTTCCGCCGCCGCCAGCCTCGGCCAGCCCTGCCGGGCCGATTTCAACGCCGACGGCGTTCTCGACCCCGACGACCTTTCGGACTACATCGCCGCCTACTTCTCGCTGCCACCGGGTCCGGGAGCTGACTTCAGCGGCGACGGGATCACCGACCCCGACGACCTCTCGGACTTCATCGCGGCGTACTTCGGTGGCTGCCAGTAACCGCCGGGCGCATGCGGTGAGCACCAGTTGAAAATCATCAGACCGGCGCGGCCAGACGCCGCGCCGGTCTTTTCACGTTCAGGCCCTCAGCAGCAGAGCGCAGATCACGGCCCGGGCCGACCAGGCGAAGGTCCGCACCCAGTTGGTGACCACCAGTTGCCGGTGCACGCGCGCATCGAAACCCTGGCCCAGCCGCTCGTGCCGGGGCACCTGCACGAAGAAGGTCGAGACCCATGCGACCGCCAGCAGCCCCGCACTGAGCCAGGCAAGCCAGACGGCCGAAGCAACCGCCGGCCGTGGTGCTCCGCCGTCGCCGGTGGCCGCGCCTGCTCCGAGCGCAAACCACAGCACCGCCGCCGTCGCGGCGAGCTCGACCAGCATCGCCGGGGCCACCACCAGTGTGGTGCGGCGCTGGTGCTCGAGCTCGTACGTCTTCCAGTGACTCTCGCCCGCGGCGCCCACTCGCCCAAAGAGCGGGTAGTGCACGACCTGAACGAACCAGATGAGCCCGGCCATGAACCACGCCGCCGCGGCGTTGACGACCAGCAGCCACGGGTGGTCGGCCATCACGCGCGCACCGCCTGGGCGGGCGGCGGCGCAACCCCACCGGCCTGCGCAACGGCTGGCAGCTCGCAGGCGAGCTGGTCATACGCCGGGCGATCCGAGACGAGCGCATGCCGGTACCCGCGGACAATCGCCCCGCGATGGATGATGAAGGCGCCGGGCATCTGGAACCCATCGCCCGCGAGCGGGCCCACAAGGTGGCCCCGCAGCGTCGCCACCAGCCCCCGCCACCAAACACGCGGGCCGAGGACCTGCGCGAACCCGCCCCGCCCAAGCTCGAAGGCCCGGTACGCGACGCGATCAGGGTCGGAGAACCACGCGGCGCCTTCCAGCCCGTACCGCCGCGCCAGCGCCGCGTTTCCGCTGGCGTCGGACATCGTGACCACCGCGATGCCGACGCCGGCGCCCTCGATCCGCGCGCGCTGGCGGGCGAGATCGTCCAAGGCCTCGCGGCAAAACGTGCACCCGGCGTGGCGCAGGAAGACCACCAGCAGCGGGCGCCCGTCGCTCAGCGCCCGCAGCGTGCGGCCCTGCTGGTCGGACAGGGAGTCGAGCGCTTGGGCGAGCGTCGGCCCCTGGGCCGCGCCACCCGCCGAGCGTGAGCTGGGGGGGGCGGGGGGATAGGCCCCGGCGCTCCACGCGGCGTCCCACAGCATCATGGCGAAGGGGATCCACCAGATGAGGTCGTTGGTGACGATGGTGAGCGCGAAGATGGGTGGGAAGACCCCCTTCCACAGGGCCACCGCGAAGCCGATGGGCCCGAAGATCTTGCCCAACAGGCCCACGAGCACGATCGGCCAGTGCCGCCGATGATCGCTCGCCGCGGCGAGGTACCCCACGCCGTAGACGCCGACGATCATGCCCACGCACTGCCAGATCTCGGGGTAGTTGATGCGGTTCATTCCGGCGAGGTCGAACATCGCGTGCGGCGCCGCGATCACCCAGGCGCCCCAGAGCAGGTTGTAGATTCCCGCGGCGAGGAGCCACCAGCGGCCGAAACGTGGAAGAGGCGTGCTGCCGGCATTCATGACGATTCCCCAGCCGTCGGCCGCCCCAAGGAACGCAGCCGCCCGGCACACGGAGTGTTGGCGGCATGGGGCTCGAAGGCGATCGTCCAAATCGACCGCTGGGCAGGGTCGCTAGGGGCGAGCCGGTTGAGCGACCTGCTCTGCGATCGGTCATTCGGTCCGACGTCTTTCGCGGGGCATGAAGCGGCCGTATGAAGCCCCTGGGCTCCTTTGGGCGATCCCCGCGCCGCTCAGCGCTTCGGTGGAAATCAGTCGGATCGGCCCGGTTTGTGGTATTCTTGTGCTGGCTTTCAAGCGCCGTGCGGGTTTCAGAACTCCCGGCGGCCGCAGCGATGAGGCGCTGCGTCCCTCGCACATGGACGGGTCGTCACCGGGCATTCCCTACTGCCCTACTCCGTGCAGCCCCCTGAGGGGGCATTCGCGAGTTGCTGCGGCGTTCATCCCACCGTTCAGACGTGAACTGTGGCATCCCAGTCCCTAGCCGAGAAATCCCATGGGCATCCTCAACAACCCGTCTCTGGCCCCCCGAACTCTCCTCGCCCTCGCTGGCGTCGCCCTCGCCTGTCATGTCGCCCCACCGGCGACCGCCCTCGCCACCGGCCTTTCCTGGTCAAACGCCGCCGGCGGCTCCGCGGCCACCGCCGCCAATTGGAGTCCCGCCCAGATTCCGGGCCCCGCCGACACCCTCTCTTTCAACCTCGCCAACACCTACACCGTCACCCTCCCCGTCGGCGTCGCCGCCGTCACTTCCCACACTTACAAACGCGGCGCCGTCACCCTCTCGATCACCTCTCCCCACACCACCTCCAGCTTCGTCCGCGTCGCCGATGTCGCTGGCGACTCCGCCCAGGTCACCCTCTCCGCCGGCACGCTCCGCGCCGGGACGGGTGTGACTGTCGGCAACGCCGCGGGCTCGACGGGAACCCTCACTGTCGACAACGAAGTCGGCCGACTCGAGACCACCGCCGCGGGGTCCGACATCGTCGTCGGCAGTGCTGGAACCGGCACGCTCAACATCACCGACGGGGCCCTCGTCCAGCCCGTCGACGACGTCATCGTCGCCGCCATCGCCAATTCCACCGGACACCTGACCGTCTCCGGAGCCGGCGCCTTTCCCTTGCCCGTCCCGTCGTCAACCCTCAACCTCCCCGCCGCGGGGCAGGACCTCACCATCGGCCAGTCCGGCGACGGCTTCCTCGACGTCGCCCAGGGCGCCATCGTGAGCGCCGACGAGATGTTCGTCGCCCTCAACGCCGGCTCCAACGGCGTCGTCACCGTCGGCGGAACCGGCGGCCTCTTGAACACCCCGGCCCAGATCAACATCGCCACCAGCCTCCACCTCGGCGACAACCCCAACGTGGGCGCCAACGGCGGCTCGGCCAGCTTCACTGTCAACGTCGGCGCCGAAGTCACCGTCGGGGGAACCACTCGCATCGGCGACCCAACCAACAACATCGGCTCGGGAACCCTCACCATCAACGGCGGCACGTTCACCACCAGCGCCCTCATCGCCACCGACTCCGGCGGTTTCCTCAACCTCTTCGGCGGCGAGCTGCGCGTCCGCGGCGGCGCCCTCCAGATCCGCAACGATGTCCTCACCCTGGGCATCACCCCCGGCTCATCGCCGAACCTCTTCCTCGAAGACGGCGCCTCCTGCACGCTCTCCAACAACGCCTCACCCTTCGAAGCCCTCGTGATCGGGCAGAGCAACTTCGCCGCTGTTCACGTCTTCGGTCCTTCACACCTGACCATTGCCGCCGGCGACATGATCATCGGCAACCTCGTCAACGGCAATGGGTTTCTGGAAGTGACCTCTCCCGGAGCCTCGTTGACGGCGCCCTCCTCGCGTTTCATCATCCTCGGCGACGCAGGATCCGGAGCTGTCTTTGTCCGCAACGGCGGGACCGTCAACTCCGGATCAGTCTTCCTCGGTCGCGCCGCCACCGGCTCGGGCGCGGTCGAGGTCAACAACGACGCCGGAGCCTGGAGCATCACCGGCGTCCTCGCCATCGGGGGAACCAATGCCGCCGCCGGAGGAATCGGCAGCGTCCTGATCGGCGGTGACGGCTTCTTGGCCAACGGAACCGTCAACGTCAACTCGGGAGTCATCGACGCCGTGCGCGTCTGGGGCTCGGGCGATTCCCTCACCATCGGCCGAGGCGGCCTCCTCACAGCCGACGGGCGAGTTCGGGTCGGCGGGGCCTTCACTCTCGATGGGGGCGCCATCGACTCCCGAGAACTGCTTCTCCAAACCCCCAACACCGCCTTCAACCTCGCCGGCTCCATCGCCGGCGGGCTCCAGCTTGACGCCGGCGCGCTCAACTCAAGCATCGTCCTCACTGGCGACCTGCACATCACCGACGGGTCGACCTCCGCCGCCAATCTCGTCAACAACGGGACCATGGAGATCGGCGACCACACACTTTCCATCGAGTCGATCGCCCCGGCCGGACGTCAGGTCAACACCTGCCACCTCGGCCGGTTCGGCCGCCTCGAGTCCAACGTCCAGCTCCTCGTCCGGTCCGGCCGAACCCTTTCCGGCGGCGGCGTCGTCGACGCCCCCATCTCCAATTCCGGGTTGATCGCCGGCGAGAACACCGGCCTCACCTTCTCCAAGATTCTCTCCGGCCTCGGCCAGGGCATCACCGGCTCAACCATCACATTCGCCTCCGGCGGCGGCTTCACCGGCTCGGGCGACTTCTCGACCACCACCCCCGTCAACGCCCTCGCCGGCTCGGTCATCACCGCCACCGACGACCTGGCCATGGGCAACCCCCTCCTCGCCAGCGGCTTCTTCAGCGCCGGCCGCATCGTCATCGGCGGGCAGTTCAGAGTCACGCTCCGCGACGCCGACCACGCCTTCGTCGCCGACGTCGTGCTCGCCGATGACCTCGCCCAGTCTCCAGCCTTGTTCTGCGCCACCGGCCTCACCGTCAACCGCGGCGTCGTCTCCGGCTCCGGAAGCCTCAGCGCCGTGTCCTCCAACACCTTTGAGGGCATCACCGTCCGCGGCGTCCTCAGCCCCGGAACGCCCGCTGCGCCCGGGCGCCTCCGCCTGTTTGGCGACGTGGCGCTCAACCCCGCCGCCGCCCTCGAGTTCGATGTCTTCGGGGCGGAGTCCCACGACCAGATCTTGATCCCCTCGTTCTTCATCACCACCAATCCGCCGTTCGGCTTCGAGTTCAACCCCACGGTCCCCCTCGCCGGTCAGTTGGTCCTGCGCGTCGCCCCGGATCACTCGCCCACCCCCGCCGAACGCCATCAACTCCTCACCGCCGCCGGCGGCGTCACCGGCGCCTTCGATAGCGTCTCGGCCCCGCTCCGCTGGGTCGTCACCGTCAACGCCCCGGGCTTCCCCGGCGTCTGGGCGGCCTTCTGCCCCGCCGAGTTCAACGGCGACAACGCCGTGGACCCCGACGACCTCGCCGACTACATCGCTTCGTTCTTCGCCGTCCCGCCACTCCCCGCCGCCGACTTCAATTCCGACGGCGTCACCGACCCCGACGACCTTTCGGACTACATCGCCGCGTTCTTCGGCGGATGCGCCTGAGCCAGCCGCCCGCCGCCGTGCGCCCAGCCACTCCAGCCCTACATTCAGCGCTTCGCGGCCCCGTGGCGGAACGGCAGACGCAGCGGACTTAAAATCCGCTTCTCGGAAACGGGAGTGTGGGTTCGACTCCCACCGGGGCCACTTCCAGAACACGGGGCGCATTCGTGCGATCGGGGAATCCAGGGACGTCGCCAAACGGGGCCGAGAACCTCTGCAGGCGCTGGCGTGACGTCACTATTAGAGGTAAGCTGCAAAGATCTCGACGTGAGGTTCCCCGCCACCCTCGGAGCCGCCGCATGCCAGCCTTGCCCCGCCGCCCAACTGCCGCACCGGCCACTGCCCGAACAGTCCTGATCGCGCTGGCCGCTGGCGCGGCGTGCAGCGCCCCCGCGCTCGCCCAGCACATGTACACCGGCGAGGCCGGCGACAACCTCTGGTGCAACCCAATGAACTGGCAGCCCCAGTCCGTCCCTTCGGGCAGCGCGATCATCGGGCCGGAGATCACGCAACGCGTGCGCTTGTTCGGCTGCACGCCCACCTTCGCCTCGCTCAACGCCCAAGGCCCCGTCCTCTTCAACGGCGATGTCCGCAACTCCGCGAGCATCATCGCCTCCAACGTCATCATCCAGTCGGGCGCCTTCACCGTCGGACCCTCGACCCCCGGCGCCGCCACCTTCTCGATGAACGGCACCGCCCAGTGGCTCTCGGGCATCATCGGCAACCAGTCCGTGCGCGTCGAGGCGGGGGCGTCGCTGGCGATCGACCCGAACGCACCCAAGACGCTTCGCAACGCCGCCCTGACCAACTCCGGCGCTGTCGCGCAACGGGCGGCGGTGTCGGTCGACGGGCTCTCGCCGATCACCAACGCGGGCACGTGGGCCTTCGCCGCGACCAGCAGCATCGGCCGAACCTCCATCTCCAATCCGAGCACGTTCACCAACAACGGCGTCGTCAACGTCGCGTTCGAAACCCCCCCGGACGCCCCCGCGACCTTCGGCCTGCCCGTTCACAACACCGGCGCCATCAACGCCCTCACCGGCGACCTGACCCTGACCGAACTGACCATGAACGGCGGCAGCCTCTCCGCCTCCCCGGGCCGACGCATCGAGCTGACGCGCGACAGCACCTTCGACGGCGATTGCCAACTCTCCGGCAACGGGGCCGTCGCCCTCACCACCGGCCTGCTCCGCATCAACACAGGCGACACGCTCTCCACCCTCGACCCCGCCGGGACGAGCGGCGGCTTCACCCTCAACTCGTCCGCCGGCATGGACATCGAAGTCACTTCCGAGTTCCGAAACGCCGGCGCCTTCACCTGGCTCCGAGGCGACATCGTCGGCCGTTCCGTCACGTTCTCTTTCCGTAACGACGGGATCTTCCGCGCCCAGGCCAACTCCTTCAACATCCGCGACTTCACCTTCGACAATCGCGGCGTCTTCGCCGTCTCAACCCCGCAGATGTTCCTGCGCGACGCCAACCTGTCGACCAGCACCCCCGGTGTCGTCGAGTTCCGCTCCGGCGCCCTGCTCCGCTCCCCGCAGTCGACCTCGGGCGGCTCCCTCTTCTTCATCGACGCGACCCTCCGCAAAACCACCCCCGCATCCGCTCGCACCGATGCCCGCGTCGACGCTCGCCGCTCCACCCTCGACATCACCGAGGGCGAGTTCTCGACCGGTGGCCTCACCCTCGATCAATCGACCGTCATCGTCGCCCCACTCGCCGACCTCCGCCTCTTCGGCAACACCCTCACGATCCTCTCCCGCTTCACCGGCGCCGGCACCGTCACCCTTGGCCCAACCTCCACGCTCACCCTCCTCGGCCTGGACAATGGCAACGACATGACCGGCATCGGCAACGACGGCTTCCGCGTCGAGGGCGGCCTCATCACCGGCGACGGCGCCTTCACCAACCGTGAGAACCTCACCTTTGCCGGCGGCCGCATCGGCGAAAACCTCACCCAGCCTGTCCTCATCAACACCGGGAACATCTTCGTCAACACGTCCACCCTGCTCCTGAGCGGCGAAATCTCGAACACCGCCGGCGCCCTCATCGCCTTCGACTCCCGCATGACGATGGACACCGGCTCGCTCCTCGACAACTTCGGCCAGATTCTCATCGGCGACAACGCCAACATCGCCCCCGTCTCCGGCTCACCCGCACCGCTCCTGAGCAACACCGACTCCGCCATCATCACCAAACGCGAGCCCGGCGTCGCCATCATTACCGCCCCCCTTGCCAACACGGGCGAAGTTTTCGTTCAGCAAGGCACCCTCTTCCTCTCCGGCCCGATCAACGGCCTTCTCCCTCAACCCTCCCCACCCTTCGCCCCCAACACCTTCTCGCTCAGCGAAGGCATCTATCGCGTCGCCCCCGACGCGGTCCTCTCCTTCAACGGCCGCCTCATCACCCACTACCGCGGCTCCGCCCGCGTCTTTGTGCAGGGCACCTGCAACGACTACGAGCCCGCCCTCATCCGCGACCAGGCCTTCACCGAGATCGGCACCCTCATCGACCCCCCGACGGACGTCGTCGTCGCCGACGACGCCGAAGTGTCCCTCACCCCTTCGGGCATCATCGAACTCTGCGTGACGTGCAAGGTCAGCCTCGAGAACGGCGCGACCCTCCGCGGTCGCGGCTTCATCGACGGCGAATGCCGCACCCAGGATGAGGCCACCATCGCCCCAGGCGCCTCCCCGGGGACGCTCACCGTCGGCTCGCTCAACATGTCCGCCGGCGGGATCCTGGAGATCGAACTCGCCGGACCGACCCCCGGCGCCGAGCACGACGTCCTCGCCGTCACCACCTCCGCCACCCTCGGCGGCACGCTCCGGCTGACGCTTCTCAACGGCTTCGCCCCTCCAGCCGGCTCGACGTTCACCTTCCTCACCTCCCCCTCCGTTGCGGGTCAATTCCGCCGAATCGAGTCGCCCCCAGACCTCGACGAAAGCCTGCGTGCCCGCGTCGAGCTCACCGACACCGGCGTCATCGTCCGGGTGTCGTTGGCGGCGGATTTCGACGGCAACGGCATCATCGACCCGGACGACCTGTCGGACTTTGTGACGACGTTCTTCGCGACGCCGCCGTCGGTGAACGCTGATCTGGACGGGAACGGCGTGGTGGACCCGGACGATCTTTCGGACTTCATCAATCTGTACTTTTCGTGAGTGCGGGGCGGGATGAGAGCACAAGGGCGACGCAGGCTGGAGCGTCGCCGAGCGCATGGGGGCGCGCGTGCGGTGGATCTGGCCGGTGTGGTGGACATCTTGCGAGGCGATGCCGGCCGGAAGCACCAGGGGGGCCGGAGGCAGCGGATTCCCGGCCCGGCAGGGCGGTCGCAGGGCTCCGGGCCGGTGGCTGGGCCGTTGGACGGCAAGGGCCGTGTGGGTTCGACGCCCAGCGGGGCCAGTTGGGTGTTGCGGGCTTTCTCGACTATTGGGCTGGCGGCGTCGAAAGGCCCGCATGGTCCTTGCGCCATCTCGTGGACAGCCCTCGCCCACGATGGAATGAGCCCCAAAGGCTCTCCTCGCCAACGTGAAACCGAGGAAACCGCACCTTCGACTCCATCGCGGCAGGGTCGCCGACAACACCCGCCGCCGCTCGTCCAAGCCCCCGATGACCCGACGTTCGCGAGCCAGGGAGGGAGGCGGTGACGCGATGACCACCGGAGGAGATCCAGAGTCTTTGTTTGGGTTCTGGCAGCGTGGAGCGGCGGTTGTCTCTTCGCAAAAGAGCCTCAAGCACCCCGGATGCCAGGGCCGCGCCGGTGGCCCATCTTCACGTTCGCCAGAGCATCACATCCATGGCCCTTGTTCCATCGCTCCGCCCGGGTACACTCGATCGGGGGAATCGGGCGATCTCGCGGTGTCCGGCTCCGACCCATTTCTGAACGGGCTTGCTCACCCCGCCCGAGCCGCGATCGTCACGGCGTCGGTGTCCTGAGAACACGCATGAAAGGCCGTATGCAGTTGAACGGGGAAGCGCCGCTGAACATCAGTGCACTGTTTCCGATCCCTTTCGGCAATCGAGGCGTGGGGCATACCTGCTACCAGGTTTGCAAGCACCTGGCGGCCGATGGCATGGGCATCAGGATGTACACGCCGCGTGCCTGGAGAGGCGGTTGGTCGCCGATGCTTCGCGAGACTCTGCCGTTGCACCTGCGTTATCTGCCGTGGCGGCTGATCGGGTCGACTGGGGTCTCGGGAGTGGAACGCACCTTTGAGCGCGACCTAGGCTCCGCGGCCGCTTACCTCTGGAGCGAGCCAACGTTGGCCCTGTCGCGACGCTTGGCGGCACGGGGGACCATCATCATCAGGGAGAAGTACAATTGCCACAAGGCGGTCGCGCGCCGCATTCTCGATGACGCCTATGAACGCGCAGGGCTTTCGCCGGGACACACCATCAGCGAGGCGGCGATCGATAAAGAGCGGGAAGAGTTCGAACTCGCCAGCGCCGTCGTTTGCCCCAGCGACCAGGTGAGGCGCTCGTTGCTCAGCGAGGGGGTGAAAGAGAGCAAACTGATCGATTCGAGCTATGGGTGGAGTCCGGAGAGGTTCACAGGCACTTCGATGGCGCTTCCTGAAGCATCGACGCCCACTGTTGTCTTCGTTGGCTACATATGCGTGCGTAAGGGCGCCCACATCCTCCTCCGAGCTTGGGAGAAGGCGTCACCCAAGGCTCGCTTGGTGCTGGTGGGTCGGATGGAGCCGGCGATTGCGAAGCTGTGCGCATCGTCCCTCGCTCGCTCTGAGGTGACCGTGCTCCCGTTCACCGACGACGTTGGGGCGGTGTTTCGATCGGCGGATGTGTTCGCATTTCCGTCACTCGAAGAGGGCGACCCGCTTGTCTCCTACGAGGCAATGGGTCACGGGCTTGCGATGCTGGTGTCCCCGATGGGTGCCGGTCGCGGCGTGAGGCACAATGTTGATGGATTGATCGTCGATCCACACCAACTTGACGCTTGGAGTGACGCCCTCACCCGGATCGTTGAATCACACGATTTGCGGTCCTCCTGGTCTAGGTCAGCTTCGCTTCGGGCTTCCGAATTCACGTGGCAGGCTGTGGGAGCCCGGCTGCACAAGCGGCTTTCCAGTTTCCTCGATACGCAGGTAGAGGCGACGCCCGGCCCCGCGCCCATCCCATGAGCCATGAGCGTCCACCACGCCTCGGTCTCGCGGCGGTCGGGCAGGTCACTCTTCGAAACCGACAGGGTGCATCGGACGGTGATGGTCCCTGCGGGCTGCCAACCTTCGATTTCAATCTACCGAATGAGCTGCCCCCGAACGCGTGCCACGGTGGCTCGGGTCGATCCTGACACGCCCCTACTCTGGAGTCTCTCCTCAACTACCCCCTCCAACACCCCTCCAAAACCGCCGATCTTCTCCGCATGCGGCCCGCCCGGCTCACCCGTCGTCCGATGACCGATCCCGAGCGGGCCGCGCTCCGACCGGCCGGGTTCAGCTTTGGCGAGTGCATTGGCGTGCTCATCGCGCCGGTTCTGTTGGCGGCCGTCACCGCGTTCCTGTTCTTCGTCATCCCGGTCGCGCTCTTCGGGCTGCTCAACGCGCTCGTCGGCTGGCTGCCCAGGGCCTTCCTGAAGCCGTATACCCACGAGCTCCGGATCGCCGCGCTCGTGTGGGTCGCGTTCTGGTGCGCCATCGTGTGGGTCCCGGGGATCATCGCCGCAGCGCGGGCCCGCGGCGCCGCCGGCCCCATCAGCGACGACCTCGCCGCCGGGGAGGTCGAAGTCCGCGAGTTCGATATCGCCGAGTGCCTCTGCGTCACCGACGATGAGCACGGCGGCCTGGGCTACTTCCTCCGCACCGCCGACCACGGCGTGCTCTTCGTGATCGACGATGAGTCCGGCTGCGAGGACGACCTCGGCTGGGGCTATCGCCAGCACGGGCGCGACCCGCGCCAGGCGCGGTTCCTCCCCGGGCGACGCTGGCTGGTCGCCTCGGCCCCGCGCAGCGGGCGGGTTGTTTCCGCTCAGTTCACCGGCGACCGCGTCGAGCCTCGCCCGGGGATCTTCGTGCTCAGCGTCGCGAGCGAGTTCCCCGATGTCGCCGCCGGCCAGGCGGTTCCGCTCACGTGGGCCGAGGTGCTGGCCCGCTACGCAACGCTCGAACGGACCTTCCGAGCGCCGCCCGCGCTCTGCTCCGAGTGCGAGTATGACCTGACCATCATCGCGCCCGGCGCCGGTGGCCAGGTGATCTGCCCAGAGTGCGGTCAGGGCCACTCCCTCGAACCCGACAAGCCCCGCACCCCCGCCGCGCAGCCCGCCGCGGCATAGGACGGGTCAACGCCGGCGGCGCTCGCCTATTCCCGCACGTCGACCACGGCCTCAAGCTCCACCTTCTCAAACCACGCCGCGCTCGGAGGGGTGGCCAGTTCGTCGCCCCGCCACTGGACCTCGCTCGCGAAGGCCGGCTGGCAGATCACCCAGTACACCGCCGTCACCCGGAGCGGGCCGACCCGATCGGGGATGAATTCATTGATAAAGATGTCCTTGCTCGGCGACATCGGGCTCGGGCAGATCTGGAAGCCCCAGAGTGGTTCCTCGCGCCGCGACATCACCGGCCCGCCGTTGATGCGGTAGCCGCCGAACGCCACCGCCATGTGTGAGCGCGGGCCGTCGGCGCCCGACAGCACCCGCAGAGCCACCGCGAACCGCTTCCCCACCCGGCCGCGCGCCGGCGCCTGCAGCGTGATCAGCACCGCTTCTCGGTAGTACCGCTCCACCAGGTCGGCGGGCATCGCGGGAGGGGGCGGGGGCGGGGGGGGCGTGCCCGCCGGGGGCCTCGGGGCCGCCACCAGCGGCCCGGCGCCCATGGCCGACTCAAACCACATGCTCGCCGGCACCGCCGACCACGGCCGCCGAGCCCGCAGCGCGATCACCCGCTCCGCCATGGCCCGCACCGCCGGGGGGCTGAGCGGTCGCGTTGACAGCTCCGCCCAGGCCGGCAAAGGTCCGTCGGGCGATGCATACATCACCCCGTACAACGCCCCGGTCGGCAAGTAGGGCGCCACAAGATCGATGTAGAACACCGGGTTGAGCACCACCCCGAAGAACACCGCCAGCGCGGCGCCGAGCGCGATCTGGCGAGGCGCCGGGCTTCGCCGCCCCTCATTGAGCTTCCCCAGCCACTCGTTGCCGCACTCAGGGCAGCGACTGGGCGGCCCCTGCCCGCTGGCGCCGGCGGGAGGAGCCTCCCCTGCCTGAGCGCCCGCCCCCGGTCCTTCTCTCACTCCCGGCCCCGCCGCAGCCGCCGCCGCCTGGGCCTGGGCCAGCTCGTAATCGCAAGCCGGGCAGTGCAGGCTCGGGCCCTCGCGCCGCTGCGCGGCGCCCATCGCCAGCATCATCCCGAACATGAACGGCCCCTGCCACAGCAGCGTGAGACCCTCAAGCCGCGTCCCGGCGGTGACACAGGCCATCGCCAGGGTCATGGCGGCCATGAAGCTGCCCATGGCCGCCGCCAGCGGGAGCGGCCGCCGCTCCGGCCGGGAGGCCTGGGCCAGGCTCGCGAAGTACTCGCTCGCCCAGGCGCCGACAACGGCGCCCACGACGATCCCCGCCAGCCGCCACGCCAGACTCGCCGGGGTCGCGAACCCTGACCACACCATCACCAAGCACGCAGAGGCCGCCACGGCGCTGACGGCGATGACCAGCATGCGAAACCCTCGGGGCCGGATCTTCAGCGGCGCGGCAAGCGGGTGTGGCATGCAAAAGTCTACGACCCCGGCCCCCCCCACCCCCCCCCACGCCCGCTCACCCCGCCGCGGCCGCCGCTACCCTGCGATCCGCCCTGATTCGGCTCGTCCTTCGCGTCACCCCGTCGCCCAACCCAGGCAGCACCATGACTCTCCCCGAGCTGCAACTGCTGTTTCAGTCGATCTCCTCCCTAGCCATCGCGGGGGGGCTGTTGTTCACAGCTCTGCAGTTCCGCCATTACCGCAAAGCCCAGCACTTCGCCAATTTCTCCAAGCTCGTCGAGCTGCAGATGCACCTGCGCGAGATGCGCGTCGGCGACCCGTCGCTCGCCGAGGTCTACCGGCACGATGTTGAGTTCGCCTCCTCCAGCCGCGAGGTCCGCGAGTACTTCTTCAACCTGATGCAGCTCTCGGTGTTCGAGATCGTCTGGGTCGGCCACCGCCAGGGCCAGATTCCTGATGACTACTTCAACTCCTGGGACGCCCGCATGCGCGAGATCGCGGCGGAACCCTCTTTCCGCGCGATGATGTCGACCTCGAGCATGAAGATCATGCACGATGAGTTCCAGTCGTACATGCAGCAGATGGTCCAGCGCGTCGCCAGCGAGGCCAAGCGGGCCTCGACGAGCGCCGGCGGTCGCGCCTAGGCGTTCCCGCCCGGCCGGAGGTCCGTCCCTTGGTCCTGCTCATCGATCACTTCGACTCCTTCACGTGGAACATCGTCCACGTCGCGGCGCGCTGCGCGCCCGGGGTCGAGCTGCGCGTGCTCCGGGCCGATCAGGCCTCCCCCGCGACGGTCACGGCGTTCGCCCCGACAGGGATCATCCTCTCCCCCGGCCCCTGCGGCCCGCAGGACGCCCCGGGCACGCTCGAACTGCTCGCCGCGTTCGCCGGGCGCGTGCCCATCCTGGGCGTCTGCCTCGGGCACCAGTGCATCGCGCACGCCTTCGGGATGCGCGTCAACCGGGCCCCTCGGCCGATTCACGGCAAGACCAGCCCCATCGCCCACGACGCCCTCGGCGTCTTCGCCGGGCTCCCCTCGCCCCTGACGGTCATGCGCTACCACTCACTCGCTGTCGACCCCGCGTCGATCAACACGCGCGACTGGACCATCTCAGCCGCCACGGCAGGGCCGACCGACCCCGCGCCGGTGGTCATGGGCCTGCGCCGCCGCTGGAATCTCGCCCCGCTCGAAGGCGTGCAGTTCCATCCCGAGAGCTTCGCCACGCCGCTCGGCGGCCAGATGCTCGCCAATTTTCTGGCCCCCGCTCAGGACGATACCATCGCCGCCAGCAGGAGCGCCACCTCATGACCACCGCGATGCCGACAACCACAGCCTCACTCACGCCCGAACTCACGCCCACCGGGCAGCCGGACATGCACAGCCTCATCGCCCGCGGCGTGCTCGAGGAGCTCGTCCCCGCTTCACCCACCAAGCCCGGCTACCTCGTGCTCTCGATCCCCGGCAGCCAGTACCGCCTCCACCTCCGACCCGCCCCCGGGCCAGAGGCCATCAAGACCGCCCCCGGCAAGAAGATCGCCGGGATCATCGAGGGCCAGTGCCGGCGCGTGGACATCGTCACCACAGGCGGCCGCCTCGTTGAGCCCGTCATCGGCCGCCCGCGCCGCGTGCATGGCACCGTCATCGCCGCCGACCCCGCCAAGGGAGCCATCACCGTCAACGCCGGCGGCGCCGCGGCGGTCGACGGCCTTCCGCTGCCCTTCACAGCCCGCCTGGGCGACGCCCGCCAGAACCCCAGCCAGTTCCCCATCGGCGTCATGGTGGCCTTCGATGTGCTCGACGGCGCCACGTTCACGCCGGTGGCGTGAGCCCGGGCGCTATGCCCTCAGGGCCCGGCCGACGCGCATCAGCTCGCCGCACAATTCGTCCAATCGGCGCGTGATCTCCTCGGCGACGATCGCCTCGCCGTTCACCGCATCGCCAGCCGCGTAGACATAACGGGGCAGCACGATGCAGCGAAAGTCGACCATGAGGGCGTTGGCGATCTGGAGCGGGGCCATATATGCGCTCGCGCCCCCCGCCGCGCAGGCCAGGCCCACGACCTTGCCGGTCCAGGCCTTGCCGGTGAGCTCGATGAGGTTCTTGCAGCTCGCCCCCGCGTCATAGTTGTACACCGAGAACGCCAGCAGCACGCCCTCGGCGGCCCGGATCTGCTCGGCCAGCCCGGCCACCGCCGGGTGCGCGTACGCCCCGCCGCCGTCGCAGACGGGCAACTTGATCGGCTCGATATCCAGCAGCGTCGCCTCGCCGGAGCGGGCCCGCAGGCAGCGCACCGCCTCGCGGGCCAGAACGCGCGAACGGCTCTGCGGGTTCAGACTCGTGGAAATGACCAGCATCGCCATGACAGACTCCAGAGGTGGTCGAACGACAGCATTCGGTTCGATCGGGCCCAAGCCTAGCGGCCGCCGCCCCGCGTCTCCCGCCCGCGCCCTCTACCCTCACCCATGCCCATCAAGGTCGGCGACCCAGCCCCGGATTTTGACCGCCCCGATCAGCATGGCCAGCCCGTCCGCCTCCGTGACCTGCGCGGCAAGCCCGTTGTGATCTACTTCTACCCGCAGGACTTCACTCCCGCCTGCACCGCCCAGGCCTGCGCCTTCCGCGATGCCTATGAGTCGTTCACGCAGGCCGGCGCCGAGGTCCTGGGCGTGAGCACCGGCTCCAGCGGGGTCCATGCCTCGTTCGCGCAGCGGCACAAGCTCCCGTTCCGGCTGATCGCCGATGACGGGAGCCTGCGCTCGGCCTTCGGCGTGCCGCGCACGCTCTGGCTCTTTCCCGGACGCGTCACCTACATCCTCGATGCTCAGGGCGTCGTCCGCCACACCTTCAGCTCCCAGCTCCAGGTCGGCCGCCACATCGACGACGCCCTACGCGTGGTCCGCGACCTGGCGCAAACGACCCGACCCTAGACAGCACAAAGCACACAACACACAGCACCCATTCGGAGGGGACTTGCGCCACTTGGCCGCCGGCGCAAGCACCGAAAGTGTGTTGTGTGCTGTGTGCTTTGTGCTGCGCTTTGGGAGGTTTGCCCCGCCCCGTCTAGCAACCCTGGAAGTACGCCGTGATCACGTCCGACAGGTCGTCCGGATCCACGCCGCCGTCACCGCTGAAGTCCGCCGCGGCGCACGCGGGAATCGCGAAGTAGCACGTGATGTAATCCGAGAGGTCATCCGGATCGAGCGTGCCGTCGCCGTTGAAGTCGGCGCGGCACGCCGGGCCCGAACCCAGCAGGTTCGCGCTCACCCAAGCCGCCGCCAAGTCCAGCTCCGCCGCCGGCCGGGCCTGGTTCACCACGATGTAGAACGGCTCGCTCTCGCGCACCAGCGGGTCAGAGCACCACATCCGCAGCGTCAGCAGGTACACCCCCGCCTCCGCCGGAGCCGCCGGCGGCGTCGCCTGGCTCAGGAGCGTGATCGTGAAGTGGTGGTGATACCCGCCGCCGTCATCCACCGTCAGCCCCAGCCCAGGGGTGAGCACATCATCAGGCGGCGTCAGGGCTTGCAGCGGGCCCAGCCGCATCCGGATCCGCGGCGCGGCGATCTGCACAAAGTCGCTCCCGTTCCACACCCGCAGCGCCCGCACATAGTCGAACCCCACGACCGAACCCGCGGGCAACTGACCCTCCTCGGCATCAAAGCCCGGCTCCGCCGCGGAGTCGAACTCGCCCAGCTCCGCCAGGAAGAGCCGGACGCCCGGGGTCATCTGGCCGGTCGCCTCGTCGGCGCTGGCGGTCACGATCCGTCCCCCTTCCACCCCGAGCACCACGTCTCCCGCGTCGAGCTGGGCGAGGGCCGTCGGCGTCCCGCACATCATCATGGTCATCACCGCGACGGCCGAGCCGGTCGCACGAAAGGTCGCTGACATCATCATTTGGCGATCTCCGGATAGAAGCTGTTATTGTCAAAGTCCGCGTACACCTGTTCGAAGTTGAGGGTCGAGGCATGCCCGTCAAGGAAGCCGTAGTTCGCGGCCCCGCGCCAGGAATTCCTCGCCCCGCCGTGCGCGTTGAGCTGCATCTGCGCCGACGCCGCGCGCGGGGCCCCGGCGGCCCCCGCGTCGCTCCAGTTCTCCACATGCACATGATCCGATCTTGCAAACTGCGGATCGGGATCCCCCCTGGTCATCATCAGAAAGTGGACCGTCGCCGACGGGCGGGGTATCCGCGCCAGCGTGTCGTACGAAGGGCGGGCCATCAACTGCCGCGCCGGCTTCTTGCTGCGCGTCACGTAGTTGTTCAGCCCATACGACGTCCAGCGGGCCACCCGCCCCGTCGGCGGCGAAGCCGGGTCCGCCGCGTACGCCTCCGCATAGGCCCTGAAGGTCATGCCCGCATCGCTTCCCCCCTCGCTCACCGCCCACAGGGCGCTGTCATCACCCGGCGAGCGCAGCACCAGCGGACCCTCGGCGTACTGGGCCAGCGTCATCGGCCACGCACGGCGCGGATCCCCCAGCCCCCCGTGGGCCAGCGCGGCGTCCACAAAGGCCTCCTTGAAATCGTTGATGTAGAGCACGTGCGCCGTCTCCAGCATGCGCACCTGCGCCAGGCACTTGGTCGTCCGCGCCGCGCGCCGGGCGCCCGAGAGCGACGGCAGCAGAATCGCCATGAGCAGCGCGATGACCGCGATGACCACGAGCAACTCCACCAGCGTGAACGCCGGCCACGCAGGCCCGGAGCGACGCCCCGGGCCGTGAGTCCGCAATGGCATAGATTCACCCTTGGCCGGGCTGCTGGCCCGCAGGCGCCAGTCCGCCCGACTGTTCACGTGACTTAAGCGAAGGTCAAACTGACGATTGAGCGCGTGCGCTCGGCGGCCAGCCGCCGGGGCCCTCCGCGCGCCGGAGCAGGTTCAGGCCCCCGCGCCGATCGGTGGCCCGCGCGCCCGCGCCGCCCCCGGGCTGACCCGCTCGCACCTTCCGCTGATGATGCGCGCCTCGCCTGGCGGCGGCAGGCTGACCACCACCAACACTGTCGGACCCTCGCCAACTGGGCGGGCCTCGGCAATCGCGGCGCACACCGCGCACTCGTGATGGCCGGGTTCGTTCGAACCGCGCCTCGGCTCGTCGTCGCCGTGCGATTGACCCGTCTCGCCCGCGTGCGGGCAGCACCGCTCCGCCGCAAACGCCGAGCCCGCAACCGCGTCGACATCCCCCGGGTGGCCCCCCGAGTGGCCCCCCGAGTGGCCCCCCGTCTCGCCCCGCCCGCCGTGATGGTGCCACACCGGCCCGAGCAGCACGCTCAGCAGCCCGAGCAAGGCCCACCACGCGGGGCTGAATTGGCGACCATGTCTGCGCACCGGAAGCTCCATCTGACCCCTCCATCATACCGCTATCCGCCTGCACATGCAACTCAGTTGCAAATGAGTCCCCCCGCCCCCCCACACACTCCCCCTTCGGCCACGCCCTCACTCCGGCCCCGCCGCTCGCGCCGCCCGCGTCCTCCCCGCACGACGGAAAATGCCAAAGATCGCTGAACTCGACCCCGCCCCCGCGCCCTTCACCTCGTGAGGCACCCGATGAGCACGCTCCCCCCCAACCCGAGCCCGCCGTTACCGGACGACGACCTCCCCGCCGCCCTGAGGCGCGACCTGCTCGAGCTGCACGCCCTTGCCGAAACCCGCCGGGCCATCCCGCCCGATCTCGATGCCGAAATCCTCGCCGCGGCCCACGCCAAGCTCCGCCCCGCCGAGCAGCCGCGCAGGCTGCTCTTGGCCCAGCTCCGCTACGCCGGGCCCGTCGCCGCCGCGGCGGCGCTGGTCCTTGTGGCCTACGTCTCGGTCTACCTCGCATCGCCCGTCAGCCCCGCTGGCGGCCCGCGGCTGCCGCTGGCCGGGCGCCCCGTCGCCATTGGTGAGCTCAAGTCCGAGTCCGCCGCCGACCCGCTCAGCTCAGGCTCCGGAGGCCTTTCGCACCCCAGCCGCGCCCTTGACGTCGCCGCCCAAGACCCATCAGCCGCCCCAACCTCCACACTCCCCTCACCTCCAATGGCCCCCGCCGGCGCCCTCGCCGCGGGCCGTGCTCAGCACGACGCCAAGAACGACGCCGCCGGCGCCAACCTGCGGGAAGCCGAGGCGAACGCCGAGCTCGCCATCGCCCGGCTCCCAGGCGATCTCACCGGCGACGGCGTCGTGGACATTCTCGACGCCCTCGCCCTGGCCCGCGCGATCCGCGATGACGCCGTCACCCCCGCCATGACCGCCCTGGCCGATCTCAACCACGATGGCGTCCTCGACCGCGACGACATCGACGCCATCGCCCGCTCCGCCGTCAGCCTCGCCGCACACACGCCCGCCCCGGCCAAGCCCGCCGGCCCCCCCTCTCCCAGCGGCCCGGCCGCCGGAGGCGGCACATGAACCGCGCCCACCCGCCCACTCACTCACTCGCCCACCCACTCGCCCACCCGTTCGCCGGGCTCGCCGGGCTCGCACTCCTCACCTTGGCCATCCTCGGGTTCAGCCGGGCCCCCGGCGCCCCCGGCCAGCCCGATCGGGCCGAGGGCGCCAAAAACGCCATCCGCTTCGAATCGGTCGACGTCTTCGTCGACTCCGGCCCCCAGCCCCTCGCGGCGTACCAGTTCGAACTCACCGCCCCCGCCGAGCCGGGCTTCCAGTCGGTCATCGTCGGTGTCGAGGGCGGCGAGCACGCCGCGTACGCCTCGCCCCCCTATTACGACCCCAAGGCCCTGCAGAACGACCGCATCATCATCGCGTCGTTCAGCCTCGCCGAAGAGCTCCCCACCGGCCGCACCCGCGTCGCCCGCCTGCACATGCAGGTGCGCCCCGCGCCGGCGCCACCCGCCAAGCCCGCAGCGGCGCCGCAGGGCCCGACCTCGCCAGACAAAGACACCCCAGCCCCCACCGCCAAGGCCCCGGCCGAATCACCCGCAATCCAAACTCCCACACAGGCCCCCGCTTCGGCCGGCCAGCCCGCCCGCAGCCAGCCCGCCCGGCGCGAGGCCACCGGCCAGGCCCGCGCCAGCACATACACCATCCAACTCATGACCGCGGCGACCCGCGATGGCGCCCCCGCCAAAGCCGAAGCCACCGTCCGCGTCACCGGAGGCGCCCCATGACCACCCACAACCAGCCCCGCTCGTCCCATCCGTCCCCTTCACCTTCGCGCCGCTCGTCACCGGGCGCCAACCCTCGCCGCACGCCGCCCTGGGCGCTCGTGTCGGTCGCCTCCGCGGCGCTGGCCGCGACCGTCGGGCTGGCGCTCCTGGGCCTCTCCTCGTGCGCGCAAAAGGCAGCCTCGGAGCAGCAGGCCGCAAACCAGCCGGGCGCCACCACGGCCGCTGACATGGCGCCGATCGGCGTCGGCCAGTCATCTCTCGGCCTCGACCCCCAGGTCACCCTCGGGCGCAACAGCGCCGTCGCCGGGCTGCCGCCCTACTCGCGCGGCCTGTCGACCCTCAGTGAATCCGAAAAGTCCGAATACGGAAATCCGAAGTTGCTGGGCGACATTCCTCTCGTGGGTTCTCTCCTGCGAGCGGGCTCCGCCGCCGCCGCGCCCGACGCCTTCCGCGACCTCCGCCGGCAGGTCGACCTCGCCGGGTCGCTCCCCGGTCTTCAGGACGAGGTCTGGGTCATCCAGCGGGCCCGCCCCGCCGGCCAGCCCGGCGCGGGCGACGACCGCCCCGGCTCCGGCGCCCTCGTCACCACCGATCCCAATCAACCCGCCGTCCAGATCCCCCTCCCGCTCAAGCACACCGATGTCACCGCCTCCATCGCCGGCAACATCGCCGGCGTCACCGTCACCCAGCAGTTCGCCAACCCCTTCAACACCAAGATCGAGGCCGTCTACGTCTTCCCGCTCCCCGAAAACGCCGCGATCAACGACTTCGTCATGACCATCGGCGACCGCCGCATTCGCGGCGTGATCCGCGACCGTGACGAAGCCCGGCAGGTCTACGAGGCCGCAAGGTCCCAGGGCTACGCCGCGTCGCTGCTCCAGCAGGAGCGCCCCAACATCTTCACCCAAAAGGTCGCCAACATCGAACCGGGCAGGCAGATCGATGTCGGCATCACCTACTTCAACACCCTCGAATATGTCGACGGCGGCTTCGAGTTCGTCCTGCCTATGGTCGTCGGCCCCCGGTACAACCCCCCCAGTTTCTACGACGGCGTCGCCGCCGTCGGGCGCGAGCAGGGCGCCCGCGAGCCCGGGGCCTCCGGCCAGCCCGTCGAAGTCTCCTATCTCCGCCCCGGCGAGCGCAGCGGCCACGATATCAACGTCTCGATCAACCTCAGCGCCGGCATGCCCATCAGCGCCATCGAGTCGCGCTCGCACGTCATCGACGTGACCCGCGGACCCCAGCCCACCATCGCCGCCATCCGCCTCTCCAGCCGCGACAGCATCCCCAACAAGGACCTCGTCGTCCGCTACACCGTCGCCGGCGACGCCCTCCGCTCCGGCGTCACCCTCGGGGCCGACAAGGACGGCGGGCAGTACCTCCAGTTGCTCCTGGTGCCCCCCGCCGCCACCGCCTCCCTCAAGCGCGCCCCCGTTGAGCTCGTCTTCGTCCTCGATTGCTCCGGCTCCATGCAGGGCCGACCCATCGAGCAGGCCGTCGCCGCCGTCGTCCGCGGCCTCCGCCGCCTCGACCCAAGCGACACCTTCCAGATCATCAACTTCGCCAGCACCGCCTCTCAGCTCGGGTCCGCACCGGTCCCCGCCACCGACGCCAACATCGCCCGCGGCGTCCGCTACGCCCAGGGCCTCTTCGGCGCCGGCGGCACCGAGATGCTCAACGGCCTGCGCGCCTCCCTCGACTTCCCCCACGACCCCCGCCGCCTCCGCTTCGTCTGCTTCCTCACCGACGGCTACATCGGCAACGAGAACGAAATCCTGGGCGAGATCCAGGCCCGCCTCGGCGCCAGCCGCATCTTCAGCTTCGGCGTCGGCACATCCGTCAACCGCTACCTCATCGATTCCATGGGCCGCGTCGGGCGCGGCTGCGTCGCCCATGTCGCCGCCGGCGACGCCCCCGAGACCATCATGGACGCCTTCTTCGACCGCATCAGCCGCCCCGCCCTCACCGATATCGCCCTCGACTTCGGCGGCCTCGACGTCGCCGAGGTCTACCCCAGCCGCCTCAGCGACCTCTTCGTCGGCCGGGCCCTCACCGTCACCGCCAAGCTCAAGCCCGGCGCCGCGATCACCAACACCACCCTCCGCATCCGCGGCAAGCAGGGCGGCGCCGACGCCGCGTTCGAGATCCCCCTCACCGTCAGCGGCGTGGTCCCCCCCGCCCGCCACGAAGCCCTCCCGAGCATCTGGGCCCGCGCCAAGATCGCCGCGCTCGCCGACGCGACCTCGCCGCAGGCGATGCAGGAGAACCTGGGCCAGATCAAGCAGACCGCCCTGAGCTACAACCTGATGTCAGCCTTCACGTCGTTCGTCGCAGTCGACTCGCTGGCCCCCACCCAG
Organism: uncultured Phycisphaeraceae bacterium; assembly: GCA_964611125.1. Taxonomy (GTDB): domain Bacteria; phylum Planctomycetota; class Phycisphaerae; order Phycisphaerales; family UBA1924; genus JAEUIX01. The sequence continues at coordinate 61,310 of CAZSZO010000009.1, forward strand.
GGCGCCTTCGGCGTGACAGTCCCCGTCGCCGTGCCGGTCCCCGACGGCGTCCGCTACGACTCGGCGGTGCGGTGACTTCGGCGCGCCACTGGTGCCACTGAGTTCGTCGGCCCCCCCGCCGGGCCCGGCAGGTCCAGCCCTCGAGCTTCATGATCCGGGCGACTTTCTCCCTGTTAAGCGTGTCGAAGCCGAGCTGGAACCGCAGTTGGCCCCACACCATGCCCACGCCCCAGGTCGGCTCCTGCTGGATGATCTCGTGGATGTGGTGGGCGATCATGCCGTCGATCGGCGCGGCCTTGCGCTCGCGCGGCAGGTAATACGCGGTCGAGCGCGGCACCTCCAGCCAGCGGCACACCTTGGCGACCGCTCGACCCACCCGTCAACCTCGGCGACGGTGAGATTGAACTGGCGGGCCAAGTCCGCCGGCGTGGCGCGGCCCTTGATCAGGTCCAGCACCACGGCGGCCTTGCGCCCAGCGGTCCAGCGCTGGATGTCCTCAGCAGGGCCCGCGGGCGCGGCGGAGGCAGTCTTGTCGGAGCGGTCGGAAGCACGGTCTGCGGCCATGGGATGCGTCCTTGGAAAAGGGTGCCAAGTCCCATTATCGCGCGCCCAGCCGACGCGGGGGACGCATCACGCCAGGCTCCCCCGATCACAACGGCTAGCCCCACAATCACCATCCCGCCGCCCAACCGGCCCAAGCCCGCGACCTTGGGCACAAAGGCGAGCACGACCCCAAGCACGGCGGCGCCGAGCACAAGTCCCCACCACGGCACCCAGGAAAGCGTGTCGATCATGCTTCGGTCTTTCGGAATGCGAAGGCTCTCATTCCAACCGCCTCCTACTTCGCTCCCGCCGTGATCATCCTGCCGACTCAATCCCACCACCTTCGGAAGGCCCATCCTCCGAACACATCAGGCTCTGCCATGTGCTGATCGCCCACTCGCGCTGGTGCTCGTGCTCAAACGCGACGGTAACCCTCGCGAAGCTGCCCTTGGATGCCATCAAGCCGTGCAGCGTGAACCCCGACCATCCGTCCTCTTCGCACGGCTCGATGCTCGCCGCGCCGGCTCTCCCGGTGGCGGAGAAGCGGATCGGCAACGGCCCATCGATCGGTTCCGCGGCTTTGGCCAGCACGTCCTCGGGCGAATCATCTTCGCCGTCCATACCGTACGCGGAGAGGTGAATAGTGCGCGAGGCGTACATGCTCACCAAGGTGGCGCCGTCATCTTCCACATCGGAGTAAAAGTAAGCCGGCACATCGACCGACCAGGGGCCCATCGCGCGTGATTGCATGCCGCGGTAGTACCCCACGCCGGTCGGCGCCGGCTCCTTGAGGTCCGCGGCCTCGCCCTCGAACGCGAGAAGCTGGCGCAGCTCTTCTATTTCCCTCCGCGGCCAATCAGCTTTCGCGCCGCCCTCTTCTGCACTCTGGATCGCGTCCAGAGCGACCTTCGCCATCGCGGCCTCGTCTTCGTTCTCGGGCGGCCGCCACCGCACGTCGGTCCACAGCAAGCCGAGGCCGAGCTTGAACTCGACGTTGGCGTCGTGAGCCCGGTCCCACCACAAACAGAAGTCACGCGCCACGGCACCGCTCTCTCGCGAGGCCCGATCCCACCACGCCCGGTCCCGCGGTCCCAGGACGGTGCTCGTGTACGCGCCCTTGAGCTGCGGCTGCCCAAGGCCCAGATTGATCGCCATGCCCCCCTCGTGGTTGGTGTCGAGCACCACGGTCGCCAAGGCTCCCAAGTGCTCATCAAACTCGCGCTGGAGCACCACAAAGTCCCTCGTCGTCGAGTACGGCAACTCGTCCTGGCTCCAGTCCCACTCCAGCCCGACCTCGCGCCCGACCGCTTCCAGCAGGTCCACCAGCCACGCGTGATAGCCGGGGCCGACTGTGGACGTCTTCGTCTCCACCTCGACCTCTCCCCGCTCGTGCCAGGTCAGCCTCAGGGGTTCACTCAGAGGATGGACCATCGCGAATAGAACGCCATCCTCCTCGCTGATGTGCATGGCCCGCGCGAGGAGCGGCACGTCCACATGGGTCTCTATGGCCCGCGCTATCGGCTCAAACTGACCACGCCGCAGCCCGCCGTTGTCCGAGGTCGAAGCCCGCCGACCCACCGCAAACAAACCGATCCCCATGCGCAGCTCCTTTCACCCCCGAGCGTGATCGCGGCCAGCCTACACGAGCTGTCAAGCACGTTGGAAGGTCGCTGAACCCGAGCGTCGCTTAGCCCAGACTTTCTGAGAGCACATCCCTCACCTCACCACCGCCGCCTCCCCATCGATCTTCTCCAGCTCCCCGCGCCACGCCTCGCCCCCCAGTGTCGCGTCGGTCGCGCGCAGTTGCCTGATCCGCAGCCGCACCGTCGCCGCCGTGCGGTCGCGGTCGAGCTGGATGCGCAGCGTGCGGGTCCAGGCTTCCCAGAACGCGGGCGGGCGCTGGCCCGAGAGCGCCTGCTCGAAGCGCCCCGTGATTCTGGCAGGGTGGCGCTAAGTTGCGCGCTCGTCGTGCCACTGAGGTCTCGGCTCGGCGAGACCTCAGTGTCCGGCGAACCGCGCACTTCGCCGGCAGTTCTTCATGATATACGCAGCCTTGCTCCATCACATGCCTCGCTCCCTCGTCACGTACCTCCGCCAGTCCTCCCAACCCGTCCCACGTTTTGATCAAAGCCCCCGCCAGCCTGCCAGAACCGAAGCCTCGGTCCGACGGTCAAATGTTTCAGCACCGCCGCCCCGGCCGCGCGCCAGCGCGGCAGCACCGTCTTGGAGACCGACAGCTTGAGGCTCAGCAGCGTCTTGGCCAGCGGACATCCCGGCGACGGCCGCGCGATCAGATGCACATGCTCGGGCATGATCACCCAGGCAATCAGCTCGATCCGGCCGTGCTCGCAGGCCGCCCTGAGATTCGCCTCGAAGAGGTCGGCGATGCGCGGATTGGAGAGCAGCGTGATCCGCCGGAAGCACGAGAACGTGACGAACCGGACTTGGTCGGGCGTTTCCCGCCGCTTCATCCGCTTGCGCATGGGCGTCGTGGGGACCATACGCTGCATTCTACGCTCAGGCAGACCGGCGTGAGACTCGCCCTCCCCAGAGCACCGAGGTCTCGTCCAGCCGAGACCTCGGTGGCACGGGTCGCATGCTCGGACTCCTGTTGAACCGTAACCCCGGTCAAGAGGCGTCCGAAAGTCCTGGGCAGGGTCAACGTAACTCAATGCCACCCCGCCTTGTCAATCTTTCGTTGATTCCGGACACATCGCCACCTCCAAGCACAAGCAGTTGGCCGACGTTGGTGGGTGTCTCGAAAAGCACGGCTTGCATGGCCCAGATAAGGTACAGCAGAACCGCCACCGAGACGAGTGACTGAACGAATAGAACTACGCAAATCATATTGAGCGATACATGTATATGCTTCTTTATCAGAACCAAAGAAGCCAAGCCGGATAGGGGCTCCACGGTCGGGCCGCGATCCAATCCTGGCGCCATTCTGACATAACGCAACACCGAGACAGCGCAATCGGTGCACTTGCTTGAACGTCCACCCGGTCCAGCCCGCTCACTCCTTCCCCAGCGTCTCCCCCTCCGCCTCCGTCCGGTACGTCCGGGCCCGCTCCAGCACGTCCCGCTCCGCGGCCGCCTGGTCGCCCCGCTCGGCCAGCGGCGCGAGCACAAAGCTCCACTCGATCCGCGTCGCCCGCGTCCCCGGCAGCGCCGTCGCGATCAGGTCGACCCCCGGGTACTCGTAGTACGGCGCCTCCGCCTCGCGGCTGGTGATCAGCGGTTCGTACCCCTCCTTGTGCAGGCGGATGTCGTACACCCCGAAAAACGCAAACTCCGTCTCCACCGGCGTCCGCCCGATCTCGTAATCGTTCAGCCACACCACCGCGCCGGGCGGTTCGGACGTGATCGAAATCACCCGCTCCTGCCGGCCGCAGCCGCTCAGGCACGCACCCGCCGCCAGACACGCCATCAGCACGCCGCGCGCCGTCAGCGCCGCAGCGGACGAGCGAACCTTGCCGAACAGAAAAGTCGCGGGAGTCGCGGGGGTCGGGGGGGTCGCGGGAGTCGCGGGGGTCATGGCCCCATGGTACCAGCGGGCGAGCCCCCCCGGTGCATCGCCGCCCAGCCCGCCGCGACGAGGACCAGGCCCAGCACGTTGCTGAGGGCGACATAGGCCAGCGCCTGCCCGGCCCGCCCGTCGCGCAGCATGCCGATGGTCTCAAGGCCGAAACTGGAAAACGTCGTGAACCCGCCCAGCACCCCGGTGAACAGGAACAGCCTGGCCCGGTCCTCACCCTGACCCTGGCCCACGACCCCCATCGCCCCGGCCAGCAGGCCGATCACCAGGCACCCCAGCAGGTTGCACGCCAGCGTCCCGAGGGGAAACCCCGGAGAACTGGGCCGCATCGCCACCACCAAGCCGTAGCGGGCCACCGACCCGATGGCCCCACCGATCGCAATGAGCAGCAGGTTGACCAGGAGATTGACCATGGGGGGAGAGGAGAGGGGCTAGCGGTGGTGGTATCAGGGCTGGAGACGCACAGTGTTCCACGGGGAACCTTCAAACCCCGGCACGCCATCGACCGTCGCCGGGGAGAGCGTCCGCGTCCACCGGGCCCGGTCGTGCAGCCGATTGGGGTGGCCCAGCCAGCATTCCACCCGGTCGGCCCACAGCCGGAACCCTCCCCAGTGCGGCGGGCGCGGGATGCGGATCGTCCGGTCGTTCTCCAGATCCACATCCACCGAGATCCCGAACCGCTTCATGATCTCGAAGCTCTCCAGCACCAGATCGTCGCGCGACGTCAGCGGCCGGCTCTGCTGGCTCGCCCAGGCGCCGATCCGGCTGCCCAGCGGCCGCCGATGAAAATACTCATCGCTCTCGCTGTCGGGCGAGCGTGTCACCCGGCCCTCAACGCGGATCTGCCGCTCCAGATGATCCCAGTGGAAGATCACTGCCGCGAACGGGTTGGCCGTGAGGTCGCGTCCTTTGTGGCTGTCGTAGTTGGTGTAGAAGACCACCCGCCCGGACGGCCCGTCGACGCCGCGAGCGAGCACGATGCGGGCCGAGGGTCGGCCGTCGGGCCCCACGGTCGCGAGGGTGATGGCGTTGGGGTTGGGCTGCGTCTTCTTCGCCGCGGCGTCGGCCAGCCAGTCGGTCAGAATGTCAAAGGGATTGTCCGGCAACTGCTCGGGAAGCGTGTGACCAGAGAAGTGGCAGCGGCCGGAAAGCGCGTCGATCTGGGACATGACAAAGGATAGAAGGGCCGCCGCGGCGCGACACTTCGCCAGGGAAGCCTGGCGGGCTGTCGGCGCCGGTGGAGCGCAGGTGGAAGCCAGAAGAACAAGTTGTGGGTGACGCCCCATTGGCGCGGCGGCGGCCTAGTCTGACCGCTCATGACCACCGCCCCCGCCAGTCCAGGGAAGGACTCCTTCGATTTCCGCCGCTACGAGCGGGCGGGCGATCGGCCCTTTGGCGGGCGGGCCGGTGGTGGTGCTGGTGGCGGCGGGCCGCCGAAGGTTCCGCTGGGTCGGCTGTTTGATCGCGAGCCGCCCTGCTCGATTGAGTCGGAGATGAGCCTGCTGGGCTCGATGATCATCGACCCGCGGGTGATCACCGATGTCATCAACCAGGTGAAGGGCGGCGAGGCGTTCTACGAGGAGCGCCACGGGCTGATCTTCCAGGCCCTGGTGGAGGTCTACGACAAGCACCACACCGGCGACCTGGTGCAGCTCAACCAGACGCTGACTGACAAAGGCGTGCTCGAACAGATCGGCGGCACCGAGTATCTCGTGCGCATCGCCCAGGATGTGCCCAGCGCCGCCAACGCGGCCCACTACGCCCGCATCGTCGCCGACAAGTTCAAGCTCCGCCGGCTGATCGACGCCGCGGGTCAGATCCTCTTCGACACCTACCACGCGGGCCAGGTGACCGGCGACGACGCCAGCAAGCTCGTGGACATCGCCGAGCAGAAGATCTTCGAGATCGCCCAGGAGGAGATGGCCAGCGACCCGCAGGGGCTGTCGCAGCTGCTGACGCTCGAGTACGAGCGGCTGATGGCGATCGAAGAGGGCCACGGCGCCCCTGAGGGCGTCTACACCGGGTACTACGACCTCGACGACAAGCTCAGCGGCCTGCAGCCTGGTGAAATGATCATCATCGCGGCCCGCCCGTCGATGGGTAAGACGGCCCTGACGCTGAACCTGGCCGAGCAGATCGCGCTGGGGACGAGCGAGCCGTCCTCGACGCGGGCGGAGCGGGAGCGGATCGCGGTGGGGTTCTTCAGCCTGGAAATGAGCAAGTCGGCGCTGGTGCAGCGGCTGATCAGCTCGTGGAGCGGTTACGACAGCCACCGCATCCGCACCGGGCGGCTGGGGGAAAAGGACTACGGCGTGATCCTGGAGGCGTGCCAGCAGCTCGGGCAGGCGCCGATGTACATCGACGACACGCCCGGCCTGTCGCTGCTGCAGTTGCGGGCCCGGGCCCGCCGGATGGTGCACCAGCACAAGGTGAAGGTGCTGATGATCGACTACCTGCAGTTGCTGTCTTCGCCGCAGCAGGCGCGGGAGAGCCGGCAGGTCGAAGTCGGCGCGATCAGCCGGGGCGTGAAGGCCCTGGCCCGCGAGCTGAAGGTGCCGGTGATCTGCCTCAGCCAGCTCAACCGCGGGCCGGAAGGGCGCGACGGCAACCGCCCGCGCCTGTCGGACCTGCGCGAGTCAGGATCGCTGGAGCAGGACGCCGACGTGGTCATGCTGCTGCACCGCGAGGAGTACTACCACATCGGCGACCAGGAGTGGCTCAACGACCCGCTGAACGAGGACAAGATCGGCGTGGCGGAGGTGATCATCGCCAAGCAGCGCAGCGGCCCGACGGGGACGGTGAAGCTGACGTGGGACTCATCGACGACGCGGTTCAAGAACCACGTCGGTACGTACGGACAGGGTGGCGGCCAGGGCGGCGGCCATGGTGGCCACGCTGGCGGGGGTGGTGGCGGCAGCCCGGCAGGCCACGGCGGCGGCGGTGGCGGCGGTCGTCAGGCCCCCACGGTGCACACGCGCACGCCGCCGCCGGCGCTGGGCGGACCCGCCGCGAGCGGCGCCGCGGCGCCAGCGGGTTCGCGCGGCAGCCTGACCAGCGACTGGGGCGGCGGACTCGGACCGGTGGGCGGGGCGAGCGCCGGGCCGGCGGGCAACTCGCGTGGAGTGGGCTTCGGCGCCGGGCCCAAGACCGGGCCGGTCGCCAACTTCCGCGACGGCGGCGGCCCTGACGAAGACGATGATCCCGACGTGGCTCCGCCGCCGCTGGGCGGCGGCGACAGCGGACCGGCGCCGTTCTGAATCGCCAGTTCTGAATCGCCAGTTCTGAGGGCCAGGCCCTGTTCGGGCTTCGCGGCTGCACCATGGGCCGTCGCGCCGATGGGGAACATCTCCGCCATGGTTCCGCGCCTGGTGCGCCCTGATGATGTTCCATCAGGTCGGGCATCGCGCTCGCCCGCCGCGCCCCAGCGCGGCCGCACCACTCGATCGCCCGATCAAAAGGCCTCAGCAGCGCCAGGCGCTGACTGCCGGACGTACCGGCATTCGGCCATGGCGCCCACTTTCAGAAGGATCCTTCCATGAACGCCTCCCGCCTCTTCGCCCTGCCTTGCGTCTTTCTGGCCATCGCGCTCAACGGGTGCAACTCCTCGACGCGGTCATCGACCTCCGACCCCACCGTGAGCCGCGTGAACTTCACACTCGAGCCCAGCACGCGCGACCTGCTGGCGGGCGAGACGGTCACCATCTTCGCCCGCAGCTACGACACCTACGGGCGCGACCCGCAGATCGAGTGGACGACCACCTCAGGCAAGCTGACGACCGAGCAGAACGGCCGCGTCGCCCGCGTCAAGATCGACCAGGCGGGCACGTGCACCGTCTCCGCCGTGCTCACGGCTGATGGTCGCGAGATCAAGCGTGAGAGCGTCGAGGTTCGCGTCAAGCCGCTGTCCTGAGCCTGACACGATCCCGCGCCCTGTGGGCCGGCGCGGCACACGCCGCGCAGCGGCTCGCGGGCGGGCGTCGCACATGACGGGCGTTGAAGAGGGAATGTTCCTCCGTTGACGCCGCCGCGATACGGGCCATGATGTACTTGTCTTCTCTTTCGCCGTCCCATGCGCGGGACGGAGATCCCAAACCAGCACTCAGCCGCCGGGCCTCCCCTCCGCTCATCCAGGAGCTCGGCGAACCACCAGAGGTTCTACGTGATCCTTCGCACCCATCGTCCGTCCCTTTCGCTGCTCGCTCTCATCTTGGCTGCCGGCGCCGGCGCGCCTTCAGCCGTGTGGGGCCAGAGCCAGGCTGCTCCGCTGCCCGGCGACGCAACGGTCTCACCCAGCGTCGACTTTCGCTCCTCTGGCTGGCTCGCCGATCGCGTCGTCGCCAACACCAACGGCGAAGAGGTCGCCCGGGTCTCTGACCTGATCCTCGACCGCGGCTGGGGCCGGATTGAGTACCTTGTCATCAAGACCGGGACGACCTTCGGCATGGGCGGGCGGGCCATCGCCATCCCCTACGGCGCCTTCCGGTGGGAGTCCGGCAAGGACCGCTTCGTGCTGGCCTCCACCATCGAGCAGCTCAAGCAGTTCCCCGAGTACACCGCGGAGAGCTGGACCTCGCTCAACGACCTCTCCACAAAGGAGGCGAGCGCCCTCCGCCAGCGGCTCGGCGCCGACAGCGCGGCGTCGAACGACCCCTACGCCGGCAGCCTCGACGCCCAGCGGAAGGCCCGCATCACCGGCGAGGTGAAGAGCGTCGACCGCGTGCGCACGAGCACCTACGGCGAGCAGATCCAGATCACCGTCCTTGAGAGTGACGGCGCCACGCGGCGCATCTCGCTGGGCCCATCGTGGTACGTCAACGGGGCCGCCGCGGCGCCCATGCGGGGCGACCGCGTCGTGGTCGAGACACTCGGGCTCCCTCGCGATCCTGAGATGCTCCTGGCGGGCGTCGAGCTGCGCAACGGCGAGCGGGAGCTGCGCCTGCGGGCCAGCGACGGCACGCCCATGTGGGCCCTCAACACCATCGAGCACTCGGGCCGAAAGTACACCACGCCCTATTCCCGATACCTGCTGGTGAGCCAGCTTGCGGGGATGAAGGTGGATTGCCGCGGCTCGGAGAGCGGCCGGGTTCACGATGTGATCATCGATCGCGTCTCAGGGGAAATCGGGTTCCTCTCCATCGATCCCAACCAGAACTTCCTGGGCATCGGCGACACCAAGCGGCTGCTGCCGTGGTCGGTTGCGACGGTGACGGTTGAGAGCGTGCTCCGCATCGACGCATCCAAGGACATGGTGCTGGCCAGCCCGGAGACGCCCTCGGAGATCTCGACCCTGAACAGCGGCGGGCAGGCGGAGCGGGTGTACAAGGCCTTCGGGGTTCCGGCGCCGCGATTCCAGGCCCCGGTTGACATCGCCGCGATGCCCTTCGATGGGGAGAACGCGTGGTCCGCCCGCGGGGCCATTCTCAGCGCCATTGAGCAGGACTCCAGCCGGACCCTTGAGGGCGCCGTGACCGACTCGACGGAAATGAAGTTCGGCGGCGGCATCCGGCCGGCGCGGGCCCTGGTGATCAAGACCGCCGGCGGAGCGGAAGAGACGGTGCTGGTCGGGCCGGAGTGGTACATGGCCAACCAGAAGGTCAGCTACAAGCGGGGAGACACCGTGAAGATCGACGCCCGGCGCACGACCGTCGACGGTCGCCGCCTGTGGATCGCGTCCTCGGTGGAGTGCATGAACGCCCGCACCGTGCTGCTCGACAGCCAGGGCGTGCCCGCCTGGGGTCAGCGGTAACCCGCCGGCCAGCCCGCGGCGAGGGCCGTGGGATGGCCCGGTCGGCAATGAATGTTCTCGATCGCTCCGCGCCTGGGCGCAAGCCAAGGCGCGGAGCAGGGCATGACGGAGGCGCACGGCGAGAGCTGGCGCCGCCATTTCGACGGTGTGGGGGGTGACGAGGACGAGCCGGGGGACCGAGCGTTACGCGCTGTCACCCTCGCCGCCTCAACACCTCGCCCGGCCGTCCGGCCGTCACCATCGCCCACAATCTTTGAAGGACTCCCTATGCGATCTCTGAACCTCGCGTTGCTTGTCATGTTGCCTACGTCGGCCCTGCTGCTCAGCGCCCGCGCGATCGAGTCGCCCGCGCTGCCGGAACAAGCGTCGGGCGTCCCCGCGCAGCCGCCCCGGACCAGCCCACAGCCGGCTCAGTCGCTGCCGCAGCCGCCCCAGTCGCTCCCACAGCCGGCGCACACCACGCCGCCCAGCCCCGATCAACCCGCTCCCGCCACGCCCACCCCGGCCACCCCCGCCGCGGGGACGCCCGAGGCGCCGCAGGACGTGTTCATCGTCGACCCCGCGGATCCGCGCCTCACGCCTCAGCAGCGCGAGCAACTCGCTCGCATGCGGGCCAGCCGCCCCTTCAGCTTCCAGCCCGCCCAGTCCGAGGCGGTGTTCTATGGTGGGGTGCAGCGCCTGATGCGCGATGAGCAGCGGTTCAGCACGGCGGGTGAGGAGCAGCTCCGCCGACTGGGCGAGATCCGCGGGATGTCGGGCGAGCGGCAGACCGCGGCGCTCCTCGATCTGATGCAGCAGGTTCTGATCACCAACCGTGAGCTCCACCAGTATCTGACCCGGTCGCGCAGCACCTGGTCGGGCGAGTTCGGCGATCGCGAGCAGAACGCACCCGAGGCGAACGAACCCGAGAGGCCGCGCAACACGCCCGAAGGCCAGGTGCTGCCCCGCATGCTCCGCTGAGCACGCGTGAGTTTCGAGTGGTTGGGCCGCCGGCCGGGTGCCGCTTAACCCGGCGGCGGCGGGGGGATGTCCTTCAGGCTTCCCAGGCGGCGCAGCTCCGGGAACGCATAGGCCACCCCCGCGACCACCAGCAGCGAGATGACCCCGCCTGACACGGCGGAGATCATGGGGCTGAAGACCCTGGCCACCAGGCCCGACTCGTACGAACCGAGTTCGTTTGAGCACTCGATGAAGACCGAGTTCACCGCGTTCACGCGCCCGCGCAGGGCGTCGGGGGTGCGGGTGGGCACCAGCACGTGCCGCACCACGACGCTGATGTTGTCAACTGCGCCGCCCACGGCCAGGGCGGCCAGCGAGAGCCAGAACGAACCGGAGAGCCCGAAGACGATGATCGTCAGGCCGTAGATCGCCACCGACCACAGCAGGGCCCGCCCGGCCCGCGCGATGGGCGGGCGGTAGGCCATGATGATCGCCATCACCAGGGCCCCGGCGTAGGGCGCGGCCTTGAGGACGCCGTAGCCCATCGGCCCCGCCCCGAGCACTTCCTCGGCGTAAAAGGGCAGCAAGGCCGTGACGCCCCCGAAGAGCACCGCGAGCAGGTCAAGCGTGATGGCGGAGAGCACGATCCGCTCGCGCAGGATGTGGCGGATGCCCGCGAGCACCGCCGCCATCGTCAGCGGCTCCTTGCTCAGGCCGCCCGGCGCGGGCCGCAGGAAGAGCGCGATGACCCCGAACGCCGAGCACAGCAGCCCCGTGGCGACGTAGACCGGCCAGATGCGCCCGCAGAGCCAGTAGAGCAGTCCGAAGAGCAGCGGCCCGCTGATGGCCGAGAACTGGAAGAGCCCGCTGTTCCAGGTGACGGCGTTGTGGAAGATCGCCTCGGGCACCAGTTGAGGCAGCAGGGCGTTGCGCGACGGGCCGTTGAACGCCCGGCAGACGCCGGTGAGGGCGAGCGTCAGGTAGACCCAGCCCAGCGGGGCCTCGCATATCGAGAGGTATGCCATGACAAAGCCGCACGCCGCGAACCCGAACGAGGTGATCGCCAGCACCGCCCGCCGGCTGTAGCGGTCGACGACATGCCCTGAGACGAGCACGAGCAGCACCACCGGCAGGGCCCGCACGAGGCCGACGTAGCCGACCTGCAGCGGGTCGTGGGTCCGCTGGTGAATCTCCCACAGCACCGCCGCGCCGAGCATCTGCAGGGCGAGCCCGGAGCAGACAAACCCCACGGCGAAGGCGCGGTAGTTGGCGATGCGGATGGCGGCGAGCGGGTCGTGGCCGCGGTCAGCGTCTGGGGAATCGAGGGTTGAGGCCAAGGTCGGGCAGGATAGAGCCCTCCGCCCCCCGAGGGGCGCCGGACGCCGACTGGGCGCACGGGACGCTCAGACCGTCGCGGCCTGTCGCTCCGGGCGCGCCACCACCGGCGCCGGGGCCGCGATGGGGGTGGGGGTGCTGGCCGGCAGGCCGAAATCATCGCACAGCGCCCACGCGGCGGTGACGCCGCTCATCAGCACCATGGGGACGCCCGGGCCGGGGTTGGCGCTGCCGCCGGCGAGGTAGAGGCCCTTCATGGCGCGAGCCCGGTTGCGGGGCTTGAAGCCCCCCAGCAGACGGCCGTGCGAGGCGAGGCCGTAGATCGCGCCGCCCTCGGCGTTGTACAGGCGCTCGATGCCGTCGGGGGTCAGGAAACGGTCAACGACGATGTGCTTGTCGATGTCGCCCATGCCGAAGCGGCGGAGCTTGGCCATGACGACGGGCTTGTACTGCTCGAGCAGGCCGCCGGGACCTTCCCAGCGCTGGCCGTCGCGCCGGTAGGGCGTGTGGATGAGCACGTAGAGGGCCTCGCCGCCCGGGGGCGCCTGGGCGGGGTCGCTGCGCGAGGGCGCCGCGAGGTAGAGCGTGGGGTCGCGGGCGGGGATGCCCTGGGAGTAGATATCGTCGAACTCCTGGTGGGAGTCGCCGCTGAACAGGAAATTGTGGTGGGCGAGGTGGTCGTACTGGCGGTCGAGCCCCAGGTAGAGCACCACGCCGCTGCACGCGGGGGTGTAGCGGGAGGCGATGCGGCGCTGCTGGGCGCGCCCGGCGGGCGTGGCGAGGAGGTCGCGGTTGGTCCGCTGCACATCGCAGTTGCTCACGACCGCGTCGGCCCGCAGGCGGCGGCCGTCGTCGAGTTCGACTTCGCAGGCGCTGGCGGAGCCCTTGGGGGCGGCGGGGGTTGCCGGGTTGGCGGCCTGGGCGATGCGGCGGACGCCGGTTCCCAGGAGCACCTCGACGCCCAGCTCACGGGCGAGCCGCTCGAGCGCGCCGGCCACCATGCGTGTGCCGCCCATGGGGTACCAGCAGCCGTGATCGACCTGGGCGGCGGCGATCAGAGAAAGGATCGCCGGCGCCAGGAACGGGCTGGAGCCGACGTACTGCATGAAGTGCTCGACCATCTGGCGGACGTGCGGCTCGCGGATCATGCCGTGGGCGGTGGCGCCGACGGTGCTGTGCATGCGCATGCCCAGGACATCGCCCAGGAGCGAGGGATCGCCCAGCGGCGAGGCCCGCATCATGTCGAGGGGCGATTCGACGTCCTTGTAGAAGAAGACCTTCTCGCTCAGGCGGAACATGCGCCGGCTGAAGGCGATGAACGCGCGGTACCCCTCGCCCGGCTTGTCCTTGGGGAATTGGGCGTCGAGCGCCGCGGCGAAGGCGTCAACATCGGCCTGCAGGTCGATGCGGGCGCCGTCCTCATAGTGGCAGCGCCACTGGGGGACGCAGGGGCGGAGATCGATGTAATCGGCGACGGGCCGGCCGGCCCGCTCGATGATCCCGCGCAGGACCTGCGGCAGGGTGATGATCGTGGGGCCCATGTCGAAGGTGAAGCCCTGCTCGCTCAGGACGTTCATCTTGCCGCCCAGGTGGGCGTTGCGCTCGATGAGCGTGACATGGGCGCCGCGCGTGCGGAGCTCCACAGCCGCGGCGAGGCCCGCCAGACCCCCGCCGACCACGATGACCCGGACTTGACGCTCTGGCATGGCTTCCTTCCACGATCCTGAGGCTGAACCTGACCTAAACCTGGCGCTGAGTCTACGGACGGGCGGGGTGAACGCCGGCGGAGGCGGACGGCGCCGGGTTGAACAACGCGTGTTCGGGGCGGGCGGCGCCCGGGCCCGGCCCGGGGAGCGGGGCTGGTGCGTGCGCTGGACCCGCGGCGGCGTTCGCGTCGACGCCGGCGCCGGCCGCCGCGGGCCCGGCCCCACCCGCGCCGTAGAGCCAGCCGACCAGCGCCGAGAGGCGGCCGAGCAGGGCCCCCGTCGGCGGCGCCGTGGGGGGCCGCAGCCAGGACGAGGTCACGGAGACCTGCACGGGGCGCGTGAGGCCGAGCAGGCCGGCCTCGCCCCGCGAGAGGCCCCAGCCGCTGGCGCCAACGCCGCCGATCGACGCGGCCGGGTGGGCGGTGGGCACGACGCAGTCATTGACCATCACCGCCCCGGCCCGCAGGCGCGGCGCCAGGGCCCGGGCCGCGGCGGGGCGCCTCGTGAAGACCGATACCGAGAGGTGCTGGTCGACGCGAGCGTGGATGGCCAGGGCCTCGTCAACATCGCGCACCGGAACCACGGCGAGGGCGGGCCCAAAGTGGTCACCCGCCACGAGCTCGGCGGAAACAGGACAATCAACGATGGCCAGCGGCGTAAGCGCCCGGTGCAGCCCGAGCCGGTCGGCGCGGTCAGGCCTCGGGGCCTCCACCACCCCGCTGAGGCTGCGCCCGCCATCCTCAATCGCGGCCCGGCAAAGGTCGTAGACGCGCTTCGCGGCGGCCTCGCTGATCAGGCGGCGAGGCGGGGCGCCGGCGGCCAGCGGCCCGAGCGCCGCCAGAAACGCGCGGTAGACACGCTGGTCGACCAGAGCCCGGCGGGGCGCCATGCAGGTCTGGCCGGCGTTGAAGGTGACGCCCTGCCAGATGGCCCGGGCGGCAAGCGCCGGGTCGGCGTCGGCCAGCACCAAGGCGCTGTCGCGGCCCGAAAGCTCGAGCGTCGTCGGAACCAGGCCGGGGGCGGCCCACGCGGCGATCTCACGCCCCACAGCGGTCGATCCGGTGAAGACCACGTGGTCGAACCGGCCGCGGCCGCCGTCGAGCAGCCGCTTGCCGGCCTCACGGGTCGCCTCGGTCCAGGCGAGGGCGCCCGGGGGAAGCCCGGCGTCGACAGCGAGGCGCAGCAGCCGGGCCTGCGTGAGCGGCGCGTGCTCGGAGGGCTTCACCACCACGGTGTTCCCCGACACCAGGGCCTGGACAAGCTGAATCCCCAGCAGCTGAACCGGGTAGTTCCAGGTGGCGATGATCGCGACCCGCCCCAGCGGGACGGGTCGCTCCTCGAGCGCCACCCCCTTGAGAAAGAGCGGCCCGCGCCCCAGCCACCGGCCGGACAGCACCCGCGCGGCGTGCCGCTCGTGCCAGCGGCACGCGGCCAGCACCGGGGCGATATCCGCCATCAGGGCTTCGTGGTGGGGCTTGCCTACCTCATCAGCCATCAGGCGACAGAACTCGTCGCGGGCCCGCGCCAGGGCCACGCGGAAGCGGGCCACCCAGGCGACCCGAACCCGTAGAGGTTCCAGGGCCCACGGGTGGGCCTGATTCAGGGAGGAAGCGGGTGAAACGGGGTCGACCTGCATCTGATCAAGCATAGGCATCGAATAAACGACCACAACGTTCAAAACATGCTGCTTAAAGTGCCTGAATTGGACGTTCTAACACATCAGGCTACACTCTCCGGTTCGGACAGGAGTCCCCATGGTTTCAGGTCGCTCGATATCGGTCGGGGTCGTCGGCGCCGGGCCCGGCGGATTAGCCGCAGCGATGCTGCTGGCGGCGGGCGGCGCCCGGGTGACGGTGTATGAGCAGGGCGCCACGGTGGGCGGGCGGACGGCCCGCCTCACGCTCAAGGCGGGGGGCGGTGCGGGGGGGGCGGGGGGGGCGGGGGGGGCGGGGGGCGGGGCGTATCACTTTGATCGCGGGCCGACATTTTTCCTGATGCCGTTTGTGCTCGAGGAGATCTTCGGCGCGGTGGGGAAGCGGCTGACCGACTACGCCGAGCTGACGCGGCTGGACCCGATGTACCGCCTGGTGATCGGCGCGCAGGACAAGGCGGGTGGGGCCGGTGGGGTCAGGCAGGGTGGGCGGAGCGAGACCGTGCTCGACTGCACGCAGGACCTCGCGGCGATGCGGGCCCGGGTGGAGGCGATCAGCCCCGGCGACGGCGCGGCGTTCGACGGTTTCATCAGCGAGAACCGAGGGAAGCTCGACGCGTTCACGCCGATCCTGCGCCGGGCGTTTCGCGGGCCGCTGGACCTGCTCTCCACCGACATGCTCCGGGCGGCGCCGCTGCTGGCGCCGCTGCAGTCGGTGGCGGGGCAGCTCGAGAAGCGGTTCAAGCACCCGGCGGTGCGGCTGGCGCTCTCGTTTCAGTCCAAGTACCTGGGCATGAGCCCGCACGACTGCCCGAGCCTGTTCACGATCCTGCCCTTCATCGAGTATGAATTCGGCATCTGGCATCCGCGGGGAGGGTGCAACGCGCTGATGGGGGCCATGGCCACGGCGGCGAGCGAGCTGGGGGTCAAGGTCCGCTGCGCCAGCCGAGTGAAGCGGGTGGTCTTCGAGGGCCGGCGGGCGGTTGGCGTTGAGCTCGACGGCCCCGGCGGCGGCCCGGCCGTCGAACGGCACGACCACATCGTCATGAACGCCGACGCGGCGTGGGCCCTCAAGAACCTGGTGCCGTCGGAGCTGCGGCCGGGCACGCTCTCCAATGAGAGCCTCGACGGCAAGCGGTACTCATGCAGCACGTTCATGCTGCATCTGGGGGTGCGGGGGGTGCTGGATCTGCCGCACCACACCATTAGCATCAGCTCCCGCTATCGCGAGAACCTCGCCGACATCGGCGAGGGCCGGCTAAGCGAGGAGCCCTCGCTCTACGTGTGCAACCCGTCGCCACGCGACCGGTCGCTGGCGCCCGAGGGGTGCTCGTCGGTCTACGTGCTGGCGCCCACGCCCAACCTCAAGAGCGGCGCCGCGATCGACTGGCCGGCCCGCACTGCGGAGGTCCGCTCGGCGGTGCTGCGGCGGATCAGCGAGCTGGCGGGGCGGGAGATCGAGCCGCTCATCGTCGCCGAGCAGGTGGTGACGCCCAGGGACTGGGCGGCGTCAGGGATCCAGTTCGGGGCGACGTTCAACCTGTCTCACGACCTGCGGCAGATGCTCTTCCTGCGGCCGCAGCACCGCGTGCAGGGCGTTGACAACCTGTGGCTGGTGGGCGGGGGGACGCACCCGGGCTCGGGGCTGCCGGTGATCTTCCTCTCGTCGCAGATCACGGCCCGGCTGCTGTGCGCCGAGGCGGGCCTGAGCGACCCCTTGAGCCCGCCGGCGCCGGTGGGACAAGCGCGGTTGGCGGCGGCAGGTGTGTGAAGGCCTTGGGCAGGGCCCTTCGGCTGGCGGAGTAGCTCACTTGAGCGGCGCCCGGCGGATTCTGGCCAAAACGCGTCTGCGACGACAGACTTGAGTGATGGCGCGATCGTGCCGATGGAACCAGCGAGTTTTCGGCCGTGGTTTTCACGGTGGCCGGCGGCGTAACGCCGGGCGCCGAGGTTGAAGACCGCGCACCGACCCTTCACGGACTGGAGCGATCGCCCATGGATAAGGCCAGCGTTATCGGATCGCTCTTGATGTTCCTCGCCACCGGGGTGGTGTGCTGGAAGGCCACGCACGGGCACCTGCTGGCGCTGTGGTCGGAGAAGGGGGCGATCATGGTGGTGGGCGGGACCATCGCGGTGATCTTCATGGCGATGCCCATGGACCGCGTGATGAGCGTGATGGGATACATCCGCCGGTTCTTCTTCTGCTCGATCCGGCCGCCGCTGGAGACGCTCAAGCTGATCCAGGTGCTCAGCGACAAGGCCCGGCGCGAGGGCATCCTGTCGCTGGAGGGCGAGATCGCCAAGCTCGACGACCCGTTCCTGGCCGCCGGGCTCAAGATGGCCGTTGACGGGATCGACCCCGACGCGATCGAATCGACCCTGCGGATGGAAGTGCTGGCGATGCAGGAGCGGCACAAGGCGGGCAAGAAGTTCTTCGACCTGATCAAGGTCTACGGCCCCGGGATGGGGCTGGTCGCGACGCTGATCGGGCAGATCGGCATGTTCAGCGCGCTGGGCGGGAGCATCGAGGTCATGGGCCAGATGCTGGCGGTGGCCGTCGTCGCGACGATGTACGGGACCATCATGGCCAACGGGATCGCCGGGCCCATCGGCGACAAGCTGGCGCTCCGCTCGGCGGAGGAGATCCTCTCCCGCGAGATGATCATCCAGGGGATCCTGTCGATCCAGGCGGGTGAGAACCCGCGGGTGACCACCGACAAGCTCGCGGCGTTCATCCCCGTGCCGGTGCGAATGAAGTTCGCCGCGGCGGCGTAATCACCCCACAGCCCTCCACCCGCGCAGCGCACCCAAAGACCTCTCTCCTTCGGAGCAGCCGGCCATGAGCGACAAACACCAGGGCGACGGGCACGACCGCGAAGACGGCAAGGGCGGCCACGAAAAGGGCCACAAGAAGCACAAGAAGCATGCCCACCACGGGGGCGGCCACGCCGAACATGAAGAGGGCGTGCCGGAGTGGGTGGTCTCCTTCGCCGACAACGTGCTCCTGCAGATGGGCTTCTTCGTGATTCTGCTGGCGCTGAACATGGGGGCCAAGGCGACCGGCCCGTCTGAACCCGGCCCGGGGACGCCGGCCAAGTCGGCCGAGGACGCCCTGATCGACCTGGCCATCGCGGTGCGGTCGGGGTTCAACAGTCCGGTGGACATGGCGTCAACGGCGCCGGAGGACCAGGCCCTGATCCGCCGGCTGCTGGAGCGGTCGAGCGGCGAGCCGCCGCGGCCGAGCGGGGCCGGGGTTGAGGAGGACGGGAAGCAGCAGTCGATCCGACCGTCGGAAGATGAGACGGACGGGGCGTTTGTTGAGTTTGAAGAGCGTGAGCACGCCTTGAACGCCAACGCGAAGACGATCACCGCGAACATCGCCCGCAAGGTGGTGGGCACCAAGTGGATGGTGGAGATCCGCGGGCACGCCAGCTCGCGCGAGAGCTTCGGCGACACCGAGCGCGGCCGCAAGCTCTCCTACGACCGCGCCATGGAGACGGCCCGCGTGCTGGTGGCCGGCGGGCTGAAGTGGGAGCAGCTGCGGGTGGTGGCCTGCGGCGACATCATGCCCGTCACCACGATGCGCGGGCGGAACGTCCACCTGTCGAACCAGCGGGCGGAGATCATCGTGCTGCGCGAGCTGATGCCCGAGGACCGGTACTCGCAGGAATGAGCCACGCGGCTGAGCGACACATCGACGCTTCGGCCGTCACGGCCCCAGCAGGCGGAACTCATCGCGCACCCGCGGCACGATGAACAGGATGGTTCGCGGCGCGGCGCCGGTGACGCCGGCGCGAACGTCGGGCGGGCCGCTGGCGAAGAGCGCCTCGCCCAGCGTGGGGGTGCGGTACAGCTTCATATCGGCGCCGGGCAGAAACCCCTGCTGCACTGACCGCTCCTCACCGATCGCGGGTGCGGGCGGCTGGGCGCCGGGCGCGGCCTCGGGGTCGAGCCGCACCTCGCCCGGGGCCAAGGCCTTGGCCGCCGAGGGCGGGCCGATGTCGCTCGCGCTGCCGGGCGGCAGCGGGCCGGCGCCGTCAGGGTTGAGGGTGGGGGCGGGGGAGTTGGCGGGCGGGGGGGACGTGGATGGGGCGGGCCAAACGACCCCGGGCGTTTCGAAAACCACTGCGAGCGCCTGCCCGGGGTTGAGGCGCACGGCCGCGAGCAGGCGGCGGAAGACCTGGCCTTGCTCCTCGAGCCCGCGCGGGGCGGTGGCGTTCTCCAGGCTGCGCAACCACGGGTCGGCCTGCACGCGCGGCACGCTCTGGGGGACCAGTTCGATGTGCATCACGGCGCCGACGCGGGGCGCGGCGGGAGCGCTGGCGATCGCGCCGGGCGGCGCCCCCTCCCCTCCCCCCCCACCTCCTGCTCCCTCTCCCCCGCCCCACCCCCGGGCGACCGGCTCGGACCAGCAGCGGGCCAGCAGGCGGATGACGCCCGGCGGCGCCCGGAAGCGCGAATCGTGCAGGGCGATGATGCGCGAATCGCCGTTCGGAGCGCTCTTGACGGCTTCGACCCACGCCGGGCCGGGGGTGATCCACTGACGCGTCACGCTGGCGGGCTGGTCGGCCTCGGCGATGGCGGCCTCGATGCGTTCGAGTTCGCCGCTGGCGAGGTTGATCGCGGCGAACCGGATGCCGCAGGCTTCGAGCTCGGCCCGCAGGCGGGGATCGACATCGACCGGACGCGCGGCGTACGGCGCCAGGGCCCGACCGACGGCGGCGTGCGAGTGAACCAGCAGCGAGCGGAGTTCGACCCCGCCCTCGGCGCCGAGCAGGGGGGCCCCGGCAGCGGGGTCGGGCGCTGGGTCAGCGTGCGAACAGCCGCCGCCCAGGAAGGCGAGCGCCGCCGCGACGATGGCGGCGCCGGTGCTTATCGGGTGTGGGGGCCGCATGCGGGGAAATGATATGGACGCGCGGCGGCGTCTCGACTGAGGCCATTTTCTCCGGAAGATGGGGAGAATGCCGACCCCGCGCCGAACACAGCGCATACTTGGGATATGCGATACATGCTCAAGAACGTGCGTGCGCTTATCGGGCTCTCGGTGGGCGGCGCGGTGGTGCTTGGAACGTCGGGCCTGACGCTGGCGTGCGCGATGCCGGCGCTGGAGACGTCGGAACTGAAGGCGGCCCCGGCTGCGTTGGCCCCTGCAGCGCCAGCCCGGGAGTGGGCGCCGCTGCCGCGGTCTTCACCGGCGATCGTGCTGCCGGGGAGCGGCTCGCTGCGTGTCAGCGCGTCGGCTTCGGCTGGGCCCTCAGGGTCGACGATCAGCGTGCCGCTGACGGCCCGCGCGGGCGCTGAGAACGCCGCGAACGAGGCGGCGCTCCGCGAGGCGGCCGATCGGGCGGAGCTGGCCGACCTGCTCAACCGCAACACCACAACCGACTCGCGCGTGCTCTACCGGGCGTTCAACAACCATCTGACGCTTGAGGAATTCCGCGTGCTGTTCCCGCGGGAGCCGTACTTCATGCATTACAACGAGGCGGCGCCTCGGCTGCCTGAGACCTCGCTTGAGGACCCGACCTCGGCGGCGAACCGGCCCCGCGTGCGGTGAGTCCGTGCAGGCCCGCCGGGCCCGGCGGGCTCACCGGGCTCAGGTATCGGGCTCAGGGACCGGCGCGATCGAGCTCGTTGATGCGGTCGATCAAGCGGCGAACCTTGCCGAAGTCGCGCCGCGTGTGGGTGAAGATCAGCCGCGGCAGGTGCAGGTGATCGTCCTCGGACGGCAGCGGCCCGCCCTGGGTGATGGCTCCGGTCTTGACCAGCCCGGCGAACTCGGTGTTGAGCGCGTACAGGGCGCTGTCGCTGAGGCGGCGCTGCACGCGGATGACAAGGTCATCCTTCACGTAGCGCGACGAGTGGTAGTTGCGGTAGAACTCGATAACATGCCGGACGGCCTCGGCGGGCTCAGCGAAGATGCGGTAGATCCCGGGGTCCTCCTCGCTGATCAGCCGGCGCTCCAGCAGACCCTTGCGGATGAAGTGGTCCCATTCCTGCCAGTACGATTGACCGGCGCCCTCGCAGCAGACGATGGGGATCATCGAGGCCTTGCCCGTCTGCACGAGGGTCAGCACCTCGAAGGCTTCGTCCATGGTGCCGAACCCGCCCGGAAAGAGCGCGACGGCCTCGGCCTGGCTGATGAACATGAGCTTGCGGGTGAAGAAGTAGCGGAAGTGGATGAGCTTCTGATCGCCCGCGATGACCTCGTTGGCGGTGGTCTCGAAGGGCAGGCGGATGGCCACGCCGAAGCTCTGGTCGCGCCCCGGGCCCACGTGCCCGGCCTCCATGATCCCGCCGCCGGCGCCGGTGATGACCATCCAGCCCTCCTGGGCCATCAGGCGGCTGAACTCGACGGTCGCGACATAGTCGGGGTGGGCCTTCGGGGTGCGGGCGGAGCCGAAGATCGTCACCTTGTGCGGCTCAGGATACCGCCCGAAGATGCGGAAGGCGTAGCGCAGCTCCTTGACGGTCGTGGTCATGAGCTTGAGCTCACCGGCATGCCGGCCGTCGGGCAGGAGCTTGAGCGCGGTGGAGATGAGGTCGCGCACGAGGCGACCCTCAAACAGGGTCGAGTCGCCGCCGGTGCGGTCGATGAGCTGCTCGATCGCGGCGAGAATCTCGGGGTCGTCGGCTCGGGCGCCGGCCTTGGCTTCAGGGCCGTCGATGGCCTGCTCGGGCGGGCGCGGGGCGAGATCGGAGGCGGGGTCGGGCGAGGGGACGGGATCGAGCTCCGGACGGTTGGGTTCCACACGCGGCTCCAGGGGCGGCAAGTTTACAGCCCCTGCGAGGCGCGTGGCGACCGCCTTGGCGGCTGGGCCGGCCAATGGACTGGAGATTGGCGACTCAGGGGTTGGCGGCGCTGGTCTCGGCCCAGTCGCGCATTTCGCGGCCGTCGAAGGTCATCTGGCCGCGCTCGTAGCGGCGGACGCCGTCGACGTGGCCGTCGAGGAAGAGCATGTTCTGATTGCCGCGATGGGGCTTGATCTCGTCGGGCGTGCCGAGGAGGCAGGCGGGGAGCTCGCCGTCGTCCATGTCGGCGTTGGGGACGAGGTTGACGTGGACGCCATAGGGCTCGGGGAACATCAGCGGCTGGGTGACCTCGCCGGCGAGCACGAATTGCGAAGAGAAAAAGACCGCCGGGGCGCGGAGGCAGAGGCGCTCGTTGGGGAGGGGCGGCACGGAGCGGCGGCGGGCCTGGGCGACGGGGTAAATGGCCTGAAGGAAGTAGGCGAACGGGGTGAGCGGCCGGGCCTTGTCGCGGTAGATTTCCTGGGAGGTGAGGTAGTCCTCGAGCAGTTCGGTCCAGGCGAGGCCGGGGGCGTCTTCACCGGTGGCCTCGCCGTGGAAGGTGTGCCAGCCCGAGGTGTAGGGAAAGGTCTCGTGGTTCTCGTCGGCGTACATCTGCAGCGACTGACCGATGGAGCGGAGGTTGGTCGAGCAGTGCATGGTCTTGGCGGTATCGCGGGCGCCGGCCAGGCTGGGGAGGACAATCCCCATGAGCAGGGCGATGATGGCGATGACCACCAGGAGCTCAATGAGCGTGAAGGCCGCGGCGTAGGGGGCGGGGTTCAGGCCCGGGCGCGGGCGGAGCGGCTGGTTGGGGTGGGCTGCGGGCATGCTTCCAGCTCCTCGATGGCGTGTCCGATGGCGCGGACCCTGACCAGTTCTATGCCTGTACGCTCCCCGGGTTGAGTCGGATTGTGCTGCGTCGAATCGCGGGCGCCCGAACTTGAGGGAAATGGGGCCAGGGCCCGTGTAAAGCCCAGACGGCCGGCCTCGCGGACCCGCTGCTCGAGCTGGGCGACAGGGCGGATCTCGCCCCCCAAGCCCACTTCGCCCAGGGCGATGGTTCGGGGCGGGAGGGCTCGCCGGTAGTGGGCCCCGGCGATCGCCAGCAGGAGGGCCAGGTCCGCCGCGGGCTCGCTGACGCGGATCCCCCCCACCGCCGAGGCGAACACGTCACGATCGGCGAGGCGCAGCCCTGCGTGCTGCTCGAGCACCGCGATGAGCATGGCGAGGCGGTTGGAATCGAGCCCGGAGGACTTGCGTTTGGCGGCCCCGGGGAAGCTGGTGGCGGTCAGGGCCTGGAGCTCGACCAGCAGGCAGCGGCTGCCGGTGAGGACGGGGCAGACGACGCTGCCAGGGCGGGGGGCGGAGGCCTCAGGCAACGCGACGAGCCCGGCGCCCTCGGGGGCCTCTCGCAGGCCGCCGCCGGTCATCTCGAACAGACCGAGTTCCAGGGTGGTGCCGAAGCGGTTCTTGACGGCCCGCACAATGCGGTGGGCGTGGTGGCGGTCCCCCTCGAAGTACAGCACCGCGTCAACGAGGTGTTCCAGCAAACGTGGACCGGCGAGCACGCCATCCTTGGTGACGTGACCGACCAGGATCACCGTGACGCCCGACGCCTTGGCGAAGTACGCCAGCTCGGCGGAGCAGCGGCGAAGCTGCGTCAGCGAGCCCGGGAAGGCATCGAGATCGGCCTTGTAGATCATCTGGACAGAATCGATCACCATGACCGGTGGGCGGGCGTCGGGACGTTCGCCCAGGACCCGGGCGGCCTGCTCGATGATGCGGGCCAGGCTGGTTTCGGCCAGTAGAAAGAGGTCGCTCTGCTCGGTGGCGCCAAGCCGGGTGGCCCGCAGCTTGACCTGCTCGGCGGATTCCTCGCTGGAGACGTAGAGCACCCGGGTGCCGGTCCGGGCGAGGCCCGCGGCGGCCTGGAGGAGCAGGGTGCTCTTCCCGATGCCCGGGTCGCCGCCAAGCAGGACCGCCGAGCCGGGAACGAGACCGCCACCCAAGACCCGATCAAGCTCACCCATTCCGGTGGGTATTCGACGGAGCGTTTGATGGGGGGCGACCTCGGCAATCGGCAGCGCGGGGGCCCGGGCGGCGGTGGGCAGGTCGGGGAGGGGCGCTGGGCCGCTTGGACCGGGGCCGTCGGAACCAGCCTGCCAGGCTGAAAGCGTGGCACCCCGGGGGTCAACCTTGGCCTTGGGCTCGATGCGCTCGGCTTCCAGGGCGTCCCAGGTTCCGCAGTCGGGGCACTTGCCCATCCACTTGGTCTGCACGGCGCCGCAGGCGCGGCAAGCGAAGATCTGGCGGGCTTTGGCCATGAACGACAGCATATCGCGGTTCGGCACCCGGTAGGAATGGAGAAATTCAAGATTTTGCGGCAAGACGCCCGCCCGCGGGGCGTTGTGCTGGAGCTCCGGGCGGCGACGACGCCCGGGTCTGGCCCGGCGCGAGCCGCTCATCGCTCGCTGAGGGTCAGAGGGATGACCAGGCGCCGAGATCGTCTGCCGGTTCGGAGGGCAACCACCGACGGACGATTTCGGGCCACCATCGGGGGGCATGGGCACACGCTTCCCGATGAATATTGCGACCCTCGCCGGGACCGGCGGGGGTCGCGGTGTTTTTGCGAGCCGAGGCGAGGCCCCGGGGCCCCTATGATCGGTTTTTGATAGGAAGCGGGGTTATGCCCGGGCCGGAGAAGGCGGGGGGACGTAGCATCCTTGGTCGGTCGCGCGGCGGATGGTCGATCTCTGAGGCAGGCGGTGAGGGTGGGTGCGGGGCCTTGGAGGGCTACCCGTGGCTATCCAGCGCCCGTGGGCAGCGTGAGGCCGAGGTTCAGCAACCCGCATGAAGCACCCCGCGGAGCGGACAGCAGCGACGGAGCAAGCCGGCCGGGCGATCCCCGGGCAGGGTGGCGGCGCGCCTGCTGCGGGCAAGCCGCGGCGGCGGAGACGCTGGCTGCGCCGGGTGATCATCGGCGGGCTGCTGTTGGCAACGCTGGCGGTGGGCGGCGGGGCGTTCCTGATGCGCGGGCCGGCGCCGGGGTGGGTGGTGGCGCGACTGGTGCGCGAGTCAACGGCGTGCGAGTTCCGCGCAGCCGACACGCACATCAACCTGAATGGCGCGCTGGTGATCGAGGGGTTGCTGCTCCGGTCTCCGATGACGGTCGGGCCCGGGGGTGACGTGCTGCGGGCCGACCGGGTGGTGGTGGACCTGGACTGGTCGGGGTGGGCGTCGCTGGATATCCGCCCCCGCGGCGTGGAGATCGTCAAGCCGGTGGTGCGAATCAGTCAGGACAGCGATGGGCGGATCAATCTCGCGGCGATCCGACCGGCTGGCGGCGCGGGCGCGGGTGCGGGCGGCGGCGGACTGGCCAGCCGCATGCCGCACGTGCGTGTCAGCGACGCGCTGATCGAGCTGGGCGAGCACACGCGCGAGGGCTTTTCGCTGCTGGCGCGGCTGCCGATCGAGGGTTCGGTGACGCCCATCGGCGATGGCAGCGCCGGCTGCGCCATCAGGCTCAAGGAGCAACTGGGCCCGGGCGCCGCGGCGGACTCAGGCGTGAGCATCGAGGGGACGGTGGATCTGGGCAAGGGGGAGGCGCGGGCGAAGCTCTCGGGCCTGGCCCTGAACAAGTGGACGCCCGAGACGGTGCCCGGGGCCTTCCGGCGGGCGTGGCGCGAGCTGGCGCTTGACGGGCGGGTGGCCGGGGCGGAGGTGGAGTGGACGCGGCAGAACGGGATCGAGGGGCGGATGCTGATTCAGGGCATCTCGATGAGCCTGCCGATCCCGAGCGAGCGGAGCGGGCCGCAGGCGGCGTCGCGGGTGCGGATGCACGAGGTGACGGGGGTGCTGAAGGTGGGGCAGGGGGGGCTGGCGGGGGGACAATCGGGCTTCGAGGCGGCGTTGTCGGGCAAGATCGAGGACCTGCCGTGCCGGATCAACCTGCGGACCTACGGGCTGGATCCGGACACGGCGACGATCGACTGCGAGGTGCTGAGCGAAGGCTTCGAGATGAGCAAGACGTGGGCGCTGCGGGCCTTCGCTCCGGAGCTGGTGCTGCAGCGGCTGGCGCAGTTTTCGGGTCCGACGGCGCTGGTTGACGCCCGGACCAAGGTGCGGCGCGAGAACGGCAAGTGGTCGTACAACGGAACGGTGCAGCTGCGCGACGGGCGGGCGGCGTTCGAGCAGTTTCCGTACCCGTTCTTCGACATCGCGGGGCGGGTGGAGTTTGACGATGAGAAGGTGCGGATCGTCGGGCTGACGGGGCGGGGCCTGACGGGGGCGCGCATGGTGGCCACCGGAGAGATCTGGCCGCCCGACGACGGGACGTATGTGGACATCCGCGTGGACGTGCGCAACGCCCCGGCCGACGAGGTGCTCGCGGCGGCGGTGGACCGGCGGACCAAGCTCGCCGAGGCGGTGCTGTGGCGATCAACACTGGATGAGTTCCGCAGAAACCCAACCCTGGGCCCGAGCGAGAGCGTGTTCGACCGGCTGCTGGGGCCGGAGTGGCGGACCTCGCTGCTCGGGGGCGAACGGACGTGGCGGATGGGGCTCTACCAGGCCCTTTTCAGCCGGGAGGATTTCGTCAGGCAGACGGAGGCGGGGCTGATCCTCGACCCTGCGGCCAAGCCGGACTTGGTGAAGGAGCTGGCCACGGCCCGGGCCGCGCTCGGCGCGCTGGACACGGGCGCGGCGCGGGCGGACGAAGAAACAGCGGAGGCGGTGCGTGATCGGGTGCGGCTGCTGGAGAAGCGGCTGGCGGCGCCGGAGTTCAGCTTCGGCGGCATGATCGATCAACTGGTGGTGACGGTGAAGCGCTCGCCCGAGACCGGCGGGCACTACGACACGGATATCGAGCTGAAGCTGCGCTCGGCGGGGATGGTGCCCGAGCCGTTCCCGCTGCCGGTGCTGGCCGACAACCTGCTCGTGAAGGTTCGCGAGAACGCTCTCGAGTTCGAGGGGCGGGGCTTCCGGGCGCTGCGGGGCGGCGTGGCGACGGTCACCGGTCACCTTGACCTGACGGATCCGGAGCGGACGGCGAAAGTGCCCAACCTGCATGTCGACGCGCGCGGGCTGGCGGTGGATGACCTGCTGTTCCAGGCGATCCCGGAGCGGATGGGGCGGGGAGAGCGGCACAACGACGAAGAAGGTCTCCAGACCGCGTCAGCCCCGGACGTGCTGCGGGCACTCAACCCGTCGGGGCAGGTGGATTGCGTGGCCGATGTGCGGCAGCTCGACGACGGCCGAACGGGGTTTGACGTACGGGTGGCGATGCGCGACCTGACAGCGGCCCCGCGCCAGACCCGCGCGGACCTCCCGCAGTTGAGGCTGGCGGGGCTGTCGGGCGATGTGCACGTGACGCAGGATTCGCTGCAGATCGAGGGTCTGACGGCCCGGGTGGGCCTGGCGGCGGGAGACGGTGGGGCCGGGGGGGGCGAGGGGGGCGAGGGGGAGGGGGGGCGGCTCAAGCTCTCGGCCCGGACGCTGTTCACGCAGGCAGCGGGCCCGGCGGGATCGCTGCGGGCGACGATCGATGCGGAGGGCGTCGACCTGTCGTGGCCGCTCGAGGATTTGGTGGGACCGGTGAGTTCAGACGCCGCGCTGAAGCTCGCGCAGCTCCGGGCGGAGCACAACCCGGCGGGTCTGGTCGACGCGCGGGTCGAGGTGACGCCCAGCATCAGCAGCGCGGCCGGCGAACCAGGGCTGCGGGTTTCGGCCGACGTTCGTCAGACCACTGGGCTGGCGTTCGACGTGCTGGGCGGGCGCCTGACGGCGGAACATCATGGGGGCGGCGTGGGGATCGTGGTCGACCGCGGGCCCAACCGGGCGCGCGCCGATGTGACATTTTCGGAGGCTCGGGCGGACCTCGCCTTTGACGGCTCGCCGGCGGGGCGGGTGGAGGTGTCGGGCCCGATCGGCGTGACGCCGGAGGGCAAGCTGGCGCCGCGGGGGGAGCTGACGGTGGTGGCGCGGGGGGCCTTGATCGAGTCGGAGCTGACTCGGCGGATGCTGGGCGCATCGGTATCGCCCCGGCTGCAGGCCTGGATGGGACGGAGCGAGGTCGGAGGGGAGTTTGACGGTGAGTTCCGGCTCGCGGCCAAGCAGGCGGTGGAAGGGGCTGGCGCCGGGGCGGGGGGTGAGAAGGACGCGAGCGCGTGGTGGGCGTCGGGGCAGGTGCGGCCGCGGTCGCTGCGGATTACGCAGCGGGGCGTGGTGACGACGGCCCCGGCGGTGAGCGGGTGGCTGGACCTGGCGGGGCCGGAAGTGCGGCTGAACCAGTTGCGGGTGAGCACGGGTGAGTGGAGCATGCAGGCGGATGGGCCGTTTGTGAGCGGCGGCGAAGGGGAGGACAGCTGGCGGCTGGATCTGCAGCTTTCGGGCAAGGCGGCGAGCCTGGAGCCGACGCTGCTGTCGCTGCTGCCGGTGGCGGTGGACGAGGGGCTGAAGTCGTCGAGCGTGCGGGTGGACCACGGCTTTGATCTGCTGAGCGGCAAACTGATGCTGGCCGGGCGGACGACCGACGCCGAGCCGGTCGCGCGGGCGTCGTTTGAGGGGGAGCTGCAGCTCGACGGGCTGTCGGCTGATGCAGGAGTGGCGCTGACGGAGGGCGCGGGGCGGCTGGTGGTGGTGGCGCGGCTGCCGGAGGGGCGGTCATGGTCGGATGTGCGGCTGGACCTGACGCTGGCGAAGGTGCGGGCGGCGGGGATCGCGCTGACCGACGCAGGGGCGGTGATCACGACCGGGCGGACGGAAGGGGAGGTGATCGCGCCGGTGATCCGCGGCCGGAGCGCGGGCGGAGTGGTGTCGGGGGCGGCGTTCATCAGGCCGCGCGACCCGGCGGCGGGCCCGGGGCGGGAGTATGGAGCGCGGTTTGAAGTGGGCGGGGTGCGGCTGGGTGAGCTCATCACCGACCTGTCGGAGGGCGGAGCGGAGGGGCCCAAGGCCGGGCCGGTGGAGCGCGGGCAATTGACGGGCGACTTGTCGATCACAGGAGTGAGCGGGAGCATCGAATCGCGGCGCGGGCGGGGCTCGATGGTGATCGCGGGGGGCGACGTGCTGGGTGTGCCGCTGATGGCGCCGATGCTCGAGCTGAGCAACCTGATTCCGCCGATGGGGGACAAGCTGAACCACCTGGAGGGGACGTTCTACCTCATCGGGCCGCTGCTGACCTTCGAGCGGATCCAGCTTCAATCGTCGACGGTGGAGGTGGTGGGCGGGGGGACGATGACGGTGCCGGGGATGGAGCTTGATCTGCGGTTCAACAGCCGCGGGAGGGCCCGGGTGCCGCTGTGGTCGGACCTGCTGGAGGGGCTGCGCGACGAGGTGATCACGACGCGGGTGCGGGGGACGCTGCGGGAGCCGAAGTTCGGGTCTGAATCGCTGAGCGGGGCCAGGCGGATGCTGTCGGGCATCTTCGGGCCGGAAGCTGATGATGAAGGGCGCGGCGGCGGGGTCAAGGCGGGTCCCCAGGCGGTGGACGCCCAGAGCCCGAGGCCCGACGACCGGTGAAGGGGCCCTAGAGCGCGGCGCCGCGGAGGGTCTCGAGCCAGCGGGCGGCCACCCAGAAGGTGAAGATGGCGACCCCTGCGAGGACGGTCAGGGCGATGGCGCCGAGCAGCCCCCAGAGCACCGCCCAGAGGATCGCGGAAGAGCGGCGGGTGGGCGGTGAGCAATCGATCGCAAGCATGGCGGCCCGGGCGCAGGTGACGAAGAAGACCACCCCGCCCATGACGGCGATACCGGTGATGAAGGCCGGGTCGCCGCTGCGGTAGGCGAGGAGGGCGAAGAGGGCCCAGACGGGGCCGGGCCACCCGAGATAGCCGCCCAAGACCCACCAGTCGGGCATGGGGGCGTGGATCGCGTCGAAGCTGGTGCTGCCGATGCGGTTATCGCCCCCGCACTCCGGGCAGCGGACGAGCCGACCCGGCGGCGCGATGCCGGTGATGTCGTACTCGCACTGCTCGCAAAGCTGGCGGTCGTCTTCGATCATGGCCGATTCCAGCCGGGCCGGGGCGGGCGCGGCGGAGGAAGGACACCGTCGGGACCAAGACGTGTCAACGGTACAACAACCAGACAACGGCGGCAAACAGGGCGGCGCCGGCGAGGATGGCCAGCCAGGCCCGGGTGCGGGAGCGGAGCAGGGCCTCGGTTCGATCGTGGTCCGTGAGAGTCTTGAGGAAAAACGTTGTCGTCCGCCCGCATTCCGGGCAGACGATCGCGGCGTGCCGGATGGGGATGCCGTTGAACCGGTAGCCGCAGTGGACGCACTCGGCGGCCCTGGGCCGGACACCATCGAGGCTGGTGTCGGCCTGCTCGGGAGCGTCTGGGCGCGCGTCGTGGCGAACGTCCGGGCGGGCGTCGGGGGGGAGCATGCTCAGCGCTCCCGCTTGGCGAGCCAGTCGGGGAGTTCCTGGACGCGGCCGGCGCGATCGATGCAGGCGAGGGTGCTCACGGCGGTCATGAGCAGCTCATCGCCGGCGTCGGCGAGGCGGACGACGTCGTACTCATGCTCGATCTTGACGCGGCTGCCGCCGACGACGCGGGTGCGCACCTCGATGTGGTCGTCGTAGCGGCCGGGGCGTTTGAAGCGGCAATCGAGCTTGACGATGACGAGAAAGACGCCGGCTTCTTCGAGCTGGCGGTACGTGACGCCGGCCTCGCGGAGGATTTCGGTGCGGCCCATCTCGAGCCACGGCAGGTAGCTGGCGTGGTGGACGAAGCCCATGGGATCGCACTCGCAGTAGCGGACGCGGAGGCGGAGGGTGCCGCGGGTGGGGATCGGGCGATCCGGCGCGGGGCGCGGGGTGGGGTGCGGCGCCTGGAGCGGGAGCGGGGCCGGGAGTGGCGCGTTCATGGTTCAGGAGTCTAGAGTCCTCCCGCTATGTCCGAAATGACCACCGAGGGGCAAGGGATGGGGGAGGGGGGCTCGCGCCCGCGATCGGCGGATGGCGCCGCGCCGGCGTCGGCGGTCATCGTGCGGCGGCTGCGGCCGGGGGATTCGCTGGCGGAGCTGACGGAGCTGCTGCACCGGGCGTACGCCAAGCAGGTGTCGATGGGGCTGCACGCGCTGGCGAGCCATCAGACGCAGGAGGTGACGCGGAAGCGGGTGAGCAAGGGCGAGTGCTTTGTGGCCGAGCTGTCTGGCGCTTTGACTGACGGCGGGGGAGGGACGGGCGTGATCGTGGGGACGATCATGTTCCAGGAGCCGTCGTGGGGGTCGCCCGAGAGCGGGCCGCGCTGGTTCAGGCGGCCGGACGTGGCGAACTTCTCGCAGTTTGCGGTGGAGCCGACGCTGCAGGGCAAGGGGATCGGGATCGCGCTGCTGGAGCGGGTGGAGCAGCGGGCTCGGGAGGAGAAGATGGGGGAACTGGCCCTCAGCACGGCGGAACCGGACACGGCGCTGGTGCGTTTTTACCGCAATCGGGGGTACCGGGACGTGGAGCGGTTCGACTGGGGGGTGACGAACTACACCAGCCTGATCATGAGCAAGCATGTGGGGTGACGGGAGGGGCTCGTGGGCGGGGCGGGGTGGGAGGGGTTGGTAAGGGGTGGGAGCGGCGACCGCCGGGCGGAGGTCGGTGGCGCGAGCTGGGGGGTTTTTTTGGTGGCGTTGTGTGCGGGTTGTTCTATAATTTTGCAGGCGTGGGCGGCGCGCCGAAGCGTTTTTCGCTGTTCGCAGTTCCCACATAGCCGCGAGGAGAGAGACGAGATGAGGAAGCTCACAACTGCTGTTGTTTTGACGCTGGTCGCGGGCGCTTCGGCCCAGGCTCAGCAGACGATTGCGTACTGGCGGTTCCCGGCGACGGCGACGGCGCAGAACTTCGCCATCAACTTCCCGCTGGCGGCCGATGCCCAGGCCAACCCCGGCACGGCGCAGATCACGACCGATGCGGCGGTGTGGAACGGCGTCACGAACCCGGCCAACGACGTCGGGCAGGGGGCGTTTCAGTACTTCGCCGGGAGCGCGCTGAACGCCCAGGGCGGCGACGCGGCGGGTCAGGGCCTGTCGATGCGCGGGCTGACGGGGCTCTTGACCAACGGCAAGTCGATCACGTTCCAGTTCAGCACGCTGAGCTTCGGCGACATCGTGATGACGTACGCCGAGCGCGTGACGAGCACGGGGCCGTCGTCGATCGATGTGAGCACGTCGAGCGACGGGGTGAACTTCACCCTGGCGACGACGCTCTTGCCGACCCGGGACGCGACGTACCGCACGCGGACGGTGGACCTCTCGGCGGTCTCGCAGATCGAGAACGCCGCGGCGGCGTATGTGCGGCTGACGGTGAGCGGGATCACCAACGCGTCGGGCGCGCTGCGGATCGATAACGTGACGTTCGTGCCGACGCCGGGCGCGGCGGCGGTGCTGGGCACGGCGGGTGTGATGGCGCTGCGGCGCCGGCGGGCCTGAGCGGACGGGCCTGACCCGACGGGCCAGAAGAGTGCAATGCTGGCGAGCGGGCCCCCGAGCGGGGGCCCGCTTTCATTGGTGGGACGTTGGCGGGGGATTGGCTGGGCATTGGCCCGGCCGGGGGTCACTTGGCGTCGGCGGCGGGGGGCTGGGACTGCATCTGGTCGATGAACGAGTTGGCCTCGGCGATGGCGGCCTCCATGTCCTTGATGAGGCCGCCGACTTCGCTCTGGATCTGGCCGACGTTGTCCTGCAGCGCGGCGATGGCGCGGGCGTTGAGGTTGTGCTTGAGGAAGAGGACCTGGTCGCTGAAGACCTTGAGAACGGGGTCCATCTTGGCTTCGGCGGCCTGCATGGCGCCCAGCAGCTTGTCGTACTGGGCCCGGGTGGCTTCGAGGTCGCGTTCGCTGGCGCGCCGGAGGCTGTCGCTGTTGTACTGGTCGAGCTCCTTGCGCCACTCGGTGAAGAGCAGGTCGCCGACGCGCTGCACGTCGGCGATGCGGGCGGAGACGGCCCCGGCGCGGGAGACGCTGCGGTCATACTCCTTCTTGAGCTGGTTGTACTTCGTCTCGAGCTCGCCGCCCTTGGCGCCGGTCACCGACATGAACTCGGCCAGGGCGGTCTCGAACTGCTTCTTGGCCTCGCCCTGGCTGTCGCGGACATCCTTGACGCGGGCGACCAGCTGATCGCGCTTGGCGTAGCCGAAGTACTCCTTGACGGCGATGCTCGTCGACGAGCAGGCGGGCAGGAGCGCGAGGCCCAGCGGCAGGGCGACGACCAGGGAGAGCAGCGGGCGAAGGCCAGCGTGGAGCATGGGTGATTCCTGGCGAGGCGGCGGTCAGTCGCGCACGGCGTGCTGGAGGGCGATCAGGCCGAACGCGGTGATCATGACGGGGTTGTCTTCCATCCAGCGCTTGTTGACGGACTTGAAGGAGCCGTCGTCGTTCTGCAGCTCGGCGAGGCGGTCGATGAGGTCGTTGCGCCAGTCGCGGGCGACTTTGGCGCCGGCGGGGCCGGTGGTCTCGATGGTCGCCTTGCCGGTGGCGTCGAGGCAGCGGGAGAAGGCGAGGAGGTAGTAGTAATACCCCTCCTGGCCGATGCCGGGGTTCTCGGCGAGGGTGTAGTTGGCCGTGATCCACGACCACGCGGCGGTGACGCGGGGATCATCCTTGGCGAGGCCGGCATAGACGTATGACTTGAACCCGGAGTAGGTGACCGAGCCGTAGGCGCGGAGGCGGGAGACCTTCGAGCCATCGTCGAGGGTTTCCTCGATCATGCCGGCCTTGGACTCGCCCTGGCCGATGGTTTCGCCGGTCTCGGCGACAGAGTAGATGAAGCCGCCCTGCAGTGTGCCGCGGGCGTAGGGCTGGTCGTTGATGATCTTTCCGTCGGGGCCCTTGTCAAGCATCTGGCAGCGCTGCAGGAAGACGAGGGCGCGCTTGACGCCGAGGTCGTCGGCGGGCACGCCGGTTTCCTGGAAGGCCTGGAGCATGAACTGGAGGTTGGAGATGTCGGGGCGGCCGCCGCCGCCGTAGCCGACGCCGCCGTAGAAGGGGTGCTCGGGGCCGACGACGGAGGTGGGGCCGTCTTTGCCGCCGAGGCCGCCGACGCCCATGGGGGTGGGGGAGCCCCACTGGGTGTTGCGGAGGAACTCCTGGCCGGCCTTGATGACCTTTTTGGCGTCAGGGGTGTCGACGCGGGCGAGGGCCGAGAGGCAGATGGCGGTGTTGTAGGAGGGGAGGAGGGTGTCGTAGATGCCACCGTCGGGCTTGGCGTAGGAGAGGATGAACTTGACGCCCTTGTCGACGGCGGGGTCGGCGGTGGTCACGCCGGGCTGCATGAGGAGGCCGTTGAGGACCAGGCCGGTGAAGGCGGGGAAGACGGGCTGGGCTTGAGCGGCGCCGGGGGTGGAGCTGGAGGGGACGCCCCAGCCGCCGGACTTGGCGTCCTGCTTGGAGCGGAGGTAGTCGACGGCCTTGACGATGAGCTTCTCACCCTTGGCCTTGTGGGCTTCGTCGATGGCGAGGGCGGACCCGGCGAGGGAGACGATGACGAGGGCGGCGGCGAGCAGGCTCTTCATGGCGGCGGCTCCTGAGCGGGCTGGGTGATGGTCAGCGAGTGTATGTTCGGGCGCTGGGGCGTGGGGGCACGCATGGGGGCGCTGGGGGTGGTCAATCCTCGCCCTGGTCGAGGACCGCCATGAACGCCTCCTGGGGGATGTCGACCCGGCCGACGTTCTTCATCTTCTTCTTGCCCTCCTTCTGCTTTTCGAGCAGCTTGCGCTTGCGGCTGACGTCGCCGCCGTAGCACTTGGCCGTGACGTCCTTGCGGAAGGCCTTGATGGTCTCGCGGGCGATGATCTTGCCGCCGATGGCGGCCTGGAGGGGGATCTCGAACTGGTGGCGGTCGATCTGCTTCTGGAGCTTGCGGAGGAGGATGCGGCCGCGGCGTTCGCAATCCTGGCGGTGGCAGATGACGGCGAGCGCTTCGACGACTTCGCCATTGATGAGGATGTCGACCTTGGCCAGGTCGTTGACGCGGAAGCTGGTGACCTCGTAATCCATGGTGCCGTAGCCGCTGGTGATGGCCTTGAGCTTGTCGTAGAAGTCGTAGATGATCTCGGCGAGGGGGATCTCGAAGGTGAGGATCGTGCGGTTATCGCCGACGACCGACTGGCTCTTGAAGTCAGCGCGGCGCTCGTTGCAGAGCTTCATGACCTCGCCGATGCTGGTGTTGGGGGTGATGATCTCGACCTTGCAGATGGGTTCGAGGATCTCTTCGAAGGTGCCGGGCTTGGGGAGCTCGGCGGGGTTGTGCACCTCGACCTCGGAGCCGTCGTGCATGCGGACCTTGTAGGTGACGGTGGGGGCGGTCTGGACGACCTCGGTCTGGAACTCGCGCTCGAGGCGCTCCTGGATGATCTCCATGTGCAGGAGGCCGAGGAAGCCGCAGCGGAAGCCGAAGCCGAGGGCCTCGCTGTGGACGGGGATGAAGGTGAAGCTGGAGTCGTTGAGGGAGAGCTTCTCGATGGCGTCGCGGAGCTTCTCGAAGTCGGCGCCCTTGCTGTCGGCGCTGGTGGCGGGGTAGAAGTCGCAGAAGACCATCTGCACCGGGGGCTTGTAGCCGGGAAGGGGCTCGGCGGCTGGGTCGTGGTCGAGGGTGATGGTGTCGCCGATGCGGACATCGGCGAGGGTGCGGATGGCGGCGACGATGTAGCAGGGCTCGCCGATGCCCACCTTGCCGACGCGGACTGGCTTGGGCGTGCGCTTGCCGATATCGGTGATCTGGAAGGTGCGGCCGGTGCCCATCATGCGGATCTTGTCGCCGACCTTGAGGGCGGGGCCGTTGTCGGGCCCGTCCATGATTCGGGCGTAGACGACGACGCCGCGGTAGTCGTCGTACTGGGCGTCGAAGATGAGGGCCCTGGTCTGCTTCACCAGGGCCTTGCGCGGGGCGGGGAACTTCTCGCAGATGGCGGCCAGAAGCTGGGGGATGCCCAGGCCGGTCTTGGCGGAGACCTGGAGGCAATCCTCGGCGGGGAGGCCCAGGACCTGCTCGATCTCCATGGCGACCTCGTCGGGGCGGGCGGAGGGGAGGTCGACCTTGTTGATGACGGGGATGAGGGCGAGGTTCTCGTTGATGGCGAGGTAGGCGTTGACGACGGTCTGGGCCTGAACGCCCTGGGTGGCGTCGACGACGAGGAGGGCGCCTTCGCAGGCCTTGAGGGCGCGGGAGACTTCGTAGTTGAAATCGACGTGGCCGGGGGTGTCGATGAAGTTGAGCATGAACGCCTCGCCGTGGGCGTTGGAATCGCCGGCGCCGGGGCGGGTGACGGCGGATTCGCCGCCGGCGGCGGAGGGGTCGGCCTCTTCGAGGTCATCGGTCTTGGCGCCGGGCACGTGGTGGTGCATGACGGTGACGGCGGAGGCCTTGATGGTGATCCCGCGTTCGCGCTCGATGTCCATGTCATCGAGGAGCTGAGCCCGGGCCTCGCGTTCGGAGACGGCTTTGGTCGCCTGCATGAGGCGATCGGCGAGGGTGCTCTTGCCGTGGTCGATGTGCGCGATGATCGAGAAGTTCCGGATCTGCATGAGGCGCCACTACTCCTGCCCGCGAGCGTCCCGCGCGACCGCACCGATCCCGGAGCGCCAGCGACGGAAAATGGCCGTCAGTTCGACTGGGGGTACGGGCGGCGTTCGCGTAGGGCGCCGTGCGGGGAATGGTAGTCGTGAAGTCAGCGACATCCCTTGGCTGAACCCTCTCCGGCGCGTCAGCGAAATCGGCCGCGAAATCGGCCAAGGGCCCTGCCGAAGAACCTGGCATGACCGCCTTCGCCTCAGGTTACTCACCCGCCCGCCCGCTGCATCGCTCGCGCCGACACCGGTTGCTGGGCGGCGTGTGCGGGGGGATCGCCGGGTGGCTGGGGTGGAGCCCCACGCTGGTGCGGATCCTGTACGTCGTGGCGAGCGTCTGCTCCGCGGCGTTTCCGGGGGCGCTGGTGTACCTGATCCTGTGGATCATCATGCCCCGGGCGCAGGATTGGTGAGCAAGCGGGGCGCGCGCACGTGAGGCCTCAGCGGCCGAGACCCTCGGGCATCCAGACGGGCAGATCGGCGATCGACCGGCGGGCCTCCTCGCTTGTGG
The DNA here is from genome assembly GCA_964611125.1 of uncultured Phycisphaeraceae bacterium. GTDB lineage: Bacteria > Planctomycetota > Phycisphaerae > Phycisphaerales > UBA1924 > JAEUIX01. Next base: position 98,615 of record CAZSZO010000009.1, read on the forward strand.
GGACGCCCCACGCCTGAAAGAACGGGCCAAGGTTGCGACCCGCGGCGCGGCTGAACCGGACCATCCACTGGTCGCGCTCCTGGTCGTCGCCGCGGGGGCGCTCAGCGGGCTTGAGGGCGCGGTACTCGCTGAAAACGCGCTTGTAGGTATCCCAGCCGAACGCGTCGCGGAGCTGAATGTACATGCGGAGCGCCAGGAAGGGGTTGTTCTTCCAGTCCTTGAAGGGCGCGCCCTTGGCCAGATGCGGGCCGACATACTTCTCAGGGTCCTTCAGGGCGTCGTGGGCCCGCTCGTCGGGGACGCCGCAGACAGTCTCCATGATGTAGAGGGAAAACAGGTTGCAGGTGACCTCACCGGTCCCATCGAAGGTCCAGTCGCGGACCTGGTGGTTGTGGCCCAGCTCGTGGAAGAGCCCCCACGTCCCGGCGGCGAGTCGCTCGGCCTGAACCATGCTGTCGGCCGCGTCGAGATGAGTCATGATCGGGTAGCCGCTGTGCATGTACCCGGCGGAGATCTGAAGGTCGGCGACGTAGCGTTCGGGCCGGGGGCGATCGCGGGGGATGGTCGCGAGATCCGCGGCGGCGTCGAGGACCCGGTCCCACAATTTGAGGACGACCGCGGGGTCGTCGATCGACCGGACGGCCGCGCTGGGGACGGTGACGATGACCTTGCGGGTGGCGAACTCGGCCCAGGGGCCGGGGAGGGTGCGGATGCGCTCGCGCCAGGCGGCGGCGTCGGTCTCGCCCAACACGAAGAGGGGCGCCTCAACGCACCCCTCGACGGTGACGCTGACGACCCCGAGTTCGCAGCGGTCGGGCGCCTCGATGTAGAACAGCCCGCCGAAGGGGCTGGCGAGGCGGGTGACCTCGGCGGCGAGCGGGGCGGTGGTGCAGACCGCCGGGGCCCGCTCCCAGCGCTCCAGGCCCCAGAGTTCATCGCTGTGGGCCCCGATGCGGGCCGCGAGCTTTGGCGTGCGCGGGGTGGCTTTGACGAGCGGCGAGCGGATGGTGATGACCTCGCCGGCGGGGGCGTAAAGGCCGAGGCTGTGCCGCCCGGGGATGGCGGTGTCGATCTTGATGGTCCGGGTCACGCGCTGGGCGGACGGGAGAACGGGGCCGGGGAAACTCTCTGACGCGGGGATGGCTCGGACCTGTTCGGGGGATCGCTGGTCGAGGTCCCAGAGCTGGGAGGCCAGCAGAAATCGCGCCTGGGGGTCGCGCTTGGCCGAGAGCGGGCGCGCCTTGCTGACGGAGAGGGCGCCCGCCGCGCCCTCGGTGGCGGCGGCCAGGCGGCCCCGCCAGCGCTGCTCATCGGGCGGGAGCGCCCGCACGGCGCGCATCGCGGTGGAGCTGGCCTGGCGCATGGCCAGGTCATCGTCCGCGACGAGGGGGCGCGGGGCGGCGGGGGGGGTGGGGAGGGCGGGGGCGAGCATCCGCTCGAGCGCATCGACGCCGCGGAGCATGGGGCCGGGCGGTCCCTTGACGTCGAATCCGGCGGGGCTGGTGCGGTCGAGGGTCTCATCGGTCCAAGCGAGGCCTGCGCGGGCAAGGAACTGATTCAAGCGGTTCTCGCGCATCGGGCGGTCGCCGGAGAGCTGCTTCCAGCCCCAGCCGGTCTGGGCCGCGATGAGGCCGCCGCCACGATCAAGGAACTCGGCGAGGGCCTTGAGTTCGCCATCGCTGGGGCTGGAGGTGTTGACCCAGATGACGCTCACCGCAGGCGGGGCCTGGTCCCAACCTTTGGCCAGGGGCAGCGCGGCGAAGCCCTGCTGGTCGAGCCAGCCGGCGACGTCCCCGCCGAGGACCCCGACGCGGGTTTTGGCGGCATCGGGCGCGGCGGCCTCGGCGGGCGCCGGTGCGCGGCCCGCCCAGCGCAGGGCGTTGAGCGCCAGCCGGCCGGTGTCAGCGGTCCGCAGCGTGGCGGCGTCGCCGTAGCCGGAATGACCGAAGGCGACGATGCGCCCGGGGCCGATCTCGGCGGCGACGACGACCGGGGCGAGCAGGTCGCGATCCTCCTTTCCGCAGACGACCGGCCAGGCGTGATCGGAGAAGGTGGTCAGCGAGCCGGGGACGCCAGGCGCCGCGATCTCGGCGACGCCATCAAGGATCGCGGCGGCGGGGCTCTCGCCGCCGCCGGCGGCGGCGGTGGCGGGCGGGGCCGCGGGCGCGAGCGTGGCCCAGGCGACAACCGCCGCGAGGGCGGGGAGCCGGCGCGTTTGACGGGTCAGGCGGGGGAGAGGGTGGTGGCGGGTCATGAGGGTCCTTTCTCACCGATGATCTCGACCACCACGGGGCCGAGGACGAACGCGTGGGGGTCGGCGGCGGCCTGGGCCCAGGCGCGGGCGAACTCGTCTCCCTCGGCCTGGGTGAGGCGGCCGAGCGACACCATGCGGGGGACGGCGTTGCGATAGAAGGCGTCGCGCCAGGCCCACTGGGGGGAGCCCGGGCGGGCCAGGCGCTGATCGCAGTCGATGTGGGTGAGGGTGACGCCGTGCGCGGCCAGCAGGCGGGGCAGGCGGCCGGTGATGTCGGGGTCACCGCCGTCGGCGCGGATGGACTCGCCGACGACGCGGGTCACGCGATCAAAGATGGCTGACCTGGGGGCCAGCACCGGGGCGAACTCATAGTTGTAGAAGTCCTGAATGACGATGCGGCCGCCGCGGCGCGCGGCGGCGTGATCTGGCAGCCTCAGCTTGTCGGCCAGGGCGGCGACGACCAGATCCGGCCGGCGCGGGTAGCTGAGGACATACCGGCAGTAGGCCAGATCGATCGCGCCGGGGGGGATGGCCGGGGTCCGGGCGAGTTGCTCGGCGTCGGCCTCGATGAACTCGATGGGGGCGGAGGCGGCCGCGCCCGCCCGAAGGGCGGTCTGGCGGGCCATGGCCAAATAGGTCGCGGAGCGGTCGACCGCGTAGACCCGCCCGGAGGGGGCGATCAGGGCCGCGAGCTCGGCGGTGGCGAAGCCCGGGCCGCACCCCAGGTCGAGGACGGTGGCCCCGGGGCCGAGGCCGGCGCGGGCCCAGAGGGCGCGGGTGCGGTCGCCGAAGAGGTCGTGCTGGAGTTGGAGGCGGGCGGCCTCCTCGGCGGAGACGCCCAGGACGTATTCGCCCGGGGTAGAGTGCCGGCTCACGGGCAGACCCAGGTGCCGGCGATCTGGTCGGCGGGCCCGGCGAGAACCGACTGGAGCAGGGCGCCGCCCTGGCGGCCGTCGATGATGCAGACGCGCGGGACGCCCGCGGCGAGGGCCTCGAAGCAGGCCTGGAGCTTGGGGAGCATGCCGCCGCCGATGGCGCCGGCGGCCTTGAGCTCATCCATGCGGGCGCGGGTGAGAATTGGAAGGGTCGATGCGGGATCGTTCACATCGGCGCGAACGCCCGGCGTGTCGGAGACGAGGATGAACATGCGCGGGCTGAGCGCGGCGGCGACGGTGCCGGCGGCGAGATCGGCGTTGACGTTGAGCTTGCCGGGGCCGTCAGGCGTGGGGGCGACATCGACGGCGACGGGGGCGATGACGGGAACGAGCCCGCCCTCGCAGACCCCGAGGATTTCGGGGACGTTGACCTGGGTGACGCGTCCGACGAAGCCGAGGTCTTCGGGGGGCGCGTCGCCGACGGGGTCAGCCGGGGTGCGGACGGCGCGGAGGACGCAGGACCCAGTGGAGATCAGCCCGCGGCAGCGGCAGCCTTCGTCCTGGAGATAGCCCTGGATCTCGCGGTTGACGACCTGGTTGAGGACGCGTTCGACGATCGCGAGGGTGGCGTGGTCGGTGTAGCGCTGGCCCTGGACGAATCGGGCCTGGAGGCCCGCCTTGTTCATGGCGGTGGTGATGGCCTTGCCGCCGCCGTGGATGACCACCGGGCGGGCCTCGAGGGAGGCAAGCGCGGCGACATCGCGCATGACCGCTCGGAGCTGATCGGGCTCATCCTGGATTGAACCGCCGACCTTGATCACCAGCCCTGTGGACCGCAGCGCGCTGAGGCGGCGGTGGTGCTGGGAGAGCCAGGTGACGACGGCGGGGAGCATCACCGCTTCTTCCCGGGCTCGGCCCGCTCCCGGACGAGGGCCGCGGCGCCGAGGAGGCCGGCGTTGTCGCAGAGCTTGGTGGCGACGATGTCGACCTTCTTGCAAACATCGGGGAAGACGTAGCGGCGGGTGGCCTCTCGGACGGGCTTGACGAGCATGTCGCCCATGGCCTCGGTAAGGCCGCCGCCCAGCACCACGCGCGGGAGGCTGAGGGTGGTGACCATGTTGGCGATGGCCATGCCCAGCAGCTCGGCGGCGTTGTCGACGACATCGCGGGTGACGCGGTCGCCGCGGTCGTAGGCGATGGCGACGGTCTTGGCGCGGATCTCGGTGAGGTCGCCGTCGGCGAGCTCGGGGATGACGGACTTGCGGGTGCGGATGAGGCGGAGCAGGCGGTCGACAATGGCGGTGCGGGAGCAGCTCTCCTCAAGCTTGGCCGAGCCCGGGGAGGCGAAGGGCCAGAGGATGGTGTGGCCGACCTCGCCGGCGGTGTAGAACGCCCCGTAGTACATCTTGCCGTTGAGGATCAGCCCGCCGCCGACGCCTGTGCCCAGCCACACGCCGGCGAGGTCGTCGACGCCCTTGCCGGCGCCGAACTTCCACTCGCCGTAGACCGCTGCGTTGACGTCGTTATCAACCACGACGGGGACGCCGAATCGCTTGCGGAGGAGCTCGGCGAGGGGCACATCGCGCCAGCGGAGGTTGGGGGCCTGGAGGACGATGCCCTCGTGGGGCTCGATGGCGCCGGGGGCGCCGATGCCGATGCCGCCCAGGTCCTTGGGGGTGAGGTGGGCCTCGGCGCAGGCTTCGGTGATGCCCTCGGCGATACGGTCGAGGACCTTCTGGAGGCCCTCGGTCGCGCGGGTTTTCTTCTTGGAGCGCCCGAGGATCTTGTTCTTTGCGTCGACGGCGCCGATCTGCATGTTGGTGCCGCCGAGATCGATGCCGATGACAGGCTTGAGGGTCGCCATGGATGGGTCCTTTCGGGGAAAGCTCGCAGTCTACGGCAATCGTGCCGCGCCCGCAAACCACGCTGAGGCGGGTTGAATCGGCTGCGGATCAGGCTCGCGGCCGCCCCCCGACGGGGCGCCCGAACGCTCAGACCAGCCGGGCGCCGACGGCGACGCACCCGCCATCGAGATCGCCCAGGCGGGCGGCGTCAGCATCGGCCGAATCGCCCTGAGCGAGGGCGAAGAGGGTGCTTCCGCTCCCCGTGACGTGCACGGGCCGGGCGAGTCGACGGGCCGCCTCGCGCCGGAGCGGGGCGAGGGCAGGGGCGACGGCCTCGGCAGGAGCCGCGAGATCGTTGAAGAGCCCGCAAGAGTCGATGCGGCCGCTGGCGATGGCGGAATGAACGAGATCGGTCACGCGGGCGACATCGAGGGGGCGCGGGCCGGCGTCATAGGCCCGGTAGACCGGCCCGGTGGGGCAACCGAAGGGTGGGAAGATCAGGACGATGCCGGGTGCTTCCGATGCCCCCCCCACTTCGCTTGGGCCGGGGCTTCGGCCGGGGCCAATCGGCGCGACGCGCTCGATCTCATCGCCCAGGCCGGTCACGATGGCGGGGCGGGGGGGAGCGAGGAGGGCGTCGGCGGGGGCGCCAGGCGGGGCGTTAATGAAGAAGGCGACATCGCTGCCCAGGCGGGTGGAGAGGCGGGCCAGACGCTCGCGGCCCAGGCCCAGGTTGAACGCAGCGTCGAGGGCCTGCAGCATGGCCGCGGCGTCGGAGGAGCCGCCGCCCAAGCCGCCGCCGACGGGGATGCGTTTGCGGAGCTTCAGTGCAGCGGGCAGTTCACGCCGGGTCTCCTGCTCCAGCAGGCGGTGGGCGCGCACGGCGAGGTCCCTTTCGAGGGGCCAATCGATGGGCGTGGGGCGGGGGGCGTCGGCGGCCCACGCGATCTCGTGCCGGCTGGGCTCACCTGGCGTAAGCAGGTGGAGTTCGAGATCGTCCCAGAGACTCAGGGCGTGAAACCACGACGCGATCGGGTGGTAGCCTGCGGCGGGCCCGGCCTCTTTGGGGAGGGGCGGCCCGACGGAGAGCACCAGATTGACCTTCGCATATGCCCGCGCGGCAAGCCTCATCGGCGATGCTACGGGCGGGCGCCGCTGCGGGCGCGGCGCCTTGTCAGCGGGGGCGGAGGTGCTCGATGATGATCGCGGCGGCCACCAGCGCGGCGGTCTCGATCCGCATCGCGTGGAGACCGAAGTTGACAATCGGCGCCGATCGCTCGCGGGCGAGGGCGAGTTCATCAGGTGTCCAGCCGCCCTCGGGGCCGATCAGGATGACTACCGGGCTAGGGGCATGAGGGGCGTGGGGGCCGTGGGGGGGCGGGAAGGCGGGCGGCAGGGCGAGTCGGGGGCTGACGCCGGAGGCGTCGGCAAGGAGCACCGTGGCCTGTTTGGAGGCGCGTTCCGCCAGGGCGGCCTCGAGCGAGACCGGGGGGCCCAGCTCGAGGAAATGGGCGCGGCCGCACTGTTTGCCTGCCGCGGCGGCGATGCGCGCCTGGCGGTCGAGCTTGGCGTCTTGCGGCTCGACCACGCCGCGGGCGGTGGCGAGGGGCCGCCAGGACCAGGCGCCGACCTGGCTGAGCTGGTCAATCATGCCGGCAAGGCGATCGCCCTTGGGCGTGGCGGAACAGAGGTGCACGGGGGGTCCTTGGCGCTCGACCCGGCCGCAGGCGCTGACGACGACAACCAGGGCGGCTGGGTGTTTTCCCCGGCGCGGGCGGGCGAGTTCGACACGAGCGCTGGCGACACCGCCTATCCCATCGAGCAGTTCGACGGGCTCCCCCGGGGCGAGGCGCTTGACCGCCACGGCGTGGTCGGCCTCGTCACCCTCGATCGTCATCCGGAGACCCAGCTCGGCGTCGGCCGCGGGGAGGGCTGGCGGGAGGGCGGATTGGCAATACACTCGGTGCATGTTCTCGGATCTGGATTTGGACGGTTGGCCGGCGGGAATGGGAGTGGCCAAAGGGTATCGGCCCTCGGCGGCTTCCCTAGCCGGAGCGCCGGACGCGAGCGATGGAGTGGGTCCGACCTGGCGTCGATGAACCGCGGACGCAGTGCTGGCGAGCCGAGGCCGCGGTCCGTTCGCGAGCCGGCTTGCTGATTTTCGGTTGATTCCCTCCTATGCCCGAGGCGCCGACCCAAACCGCCCCTTCGCCGACGTCCGCCGAGGCTCTGGACGCGCGCGTGGAGGAACTTCTCAAGCGGGTGGAGGATTCCACGGCGGCGATCGCGCGGACGCTGGATCACCAGGACGAGCAGGACGCGCTCGATGAGATGGTGCAATCGGCGCTGAAGAACCAGGCGGACGGGGCGCCGGTGGGTGAGGGGGCGAAGCCGGCGGAGGCCGAGGCGGTCGCTGAACCGGCGGCGGCGCCTCAACCGGAGGCGGAACCGGCGGCCCAACCGGCGGCGCCACTGGCCCCGATCGCCGATCAGATCCCCGGCCCGATCCCGGGCCCCACCGCCACCGCCAACGAGACAGGCTCAGCCACGGCGACGGCGCCAGCGCCCTCCGCGGCTCCTCCACCCCCTGAGGCCAAAGAGCTCGACCAATCGGTTGCAGCGGCGCTGGCTGAAGCGCACGCGGCGAAGGAGCCGACGACGCCGTTGGCGGCCGCGCCTGTCGCCGGCCCTGCCGCCGCCCCCGCCCCCCCGGCGGCGCCTGCGCCTGTCCCTGCGGCGACGACGGCTAGCGAGGCCGCAGCCGCGGCGGAAGCGGTTGCCCCCGAGTCGGCGAGCCCGGCGCCAGCCAAGCCGGCGGCGAGCGAAGCGGCGGCGACGGCCCCAGTGCCTCCGGCGGAAGCCGTGGCGAAGCTCGACGCCAAGCTCGCTGAGAAGGCTCAGGCGGTGATGGAAGACGAGTTCGCCGACCCGGCGATGGTGCAGGCCTCGGAGGCTGCGAGCAGCCTGACCCCAGCGAAATCGGCTAATGCCGGCGGGGCGGCGCCCGCCGCGGCGGCACCGGCCCAGGTTGCGCCCGTTGCTTCCGCGGTCCCGACTCCGCCGCCTGTCACTGACGCGGCGGCGTCCGCGGGCCCCGCTCCTGCGGCTCCCGCGGCGACCCCGGCGAAGCCGGCGCCTGAGAAGCCGGCGGGCCAGACTGGTTCGAGCGGGTCGTCGGCAGGCGGGCGCGGGCCGACGGGGAGTGCGGCGGCCGCGCACGAGCCGGAGGTGAAGCCGGGCAAGCCATCGCTCACGCGCCGGATGTTCGACAGCACGATTTTGCCGGTGGCGGTCAAGCTGGCGTCGCTGCCGGCGGGGACGCGCCAGACGATCGGGTACGCGGGGGTGGTGACCCTCTTCTGGGCCGGGGTGGTCTGGTCTTATGCGCTGTTCTTCATGGGCCCGCAGGCGGTCTCGGCGGAGGTTGGCGACCAGCCGACCTTGATGACCGACCTCAGCCAGTCTGCTAAGTCCGGCGGCGGGCACGGCGCCGGGGGCCATGGCGACGGAGGGCACGGCGCTGGCGGCAAGGCGGGCGGCGGCCACGGCGAGGAGAAGTCGGGCGCGGCCGACGGGCATGGTGGTGGCAAGAACGCCGACGCCCACGGCGCGAAGCCCGCCAAGAAAGATGACGGGCATGGCGCGAAGCCCGCCAAGAAGGACGACAGCCACGGCGCCAAGCCCGCCAAGAAGGACGACGGCCACGGCGCCAAGCCCGCCAAGAAGGACGACGGCCACGGCGCCAAGCCCGCCAAGAAGGACGACGGCCACGGCGCGAAGCCCGCGAAGAAAGACGACGGCCATGGGGCCAAACCCGCCAAGAAGGATGCGAAGAAGCCCGCCAAGAAGGACGCCGGCGGGCATTAAGTCGGAGCCACCGGCGAGTTGGCCGGGCAGAGCGCGGCGGCGGTGGTTAGACTGCGGCGGTGCCGACGCCCCAAGCCAGAGCGACGATGACGGCCGAGCCG
>CAZSZO010000010.1:0-96398 GCA_964611125.1 uncultured Phycisphaeraceae bacterium
CGGGGCCTGGCCAGCCGCCGCCGTTTCCGGCGGGGGGGGCGGGTGGTGCGGGGGGTGGGGGCGGACCGGGTGGGCCCGGATGGGGCGGCTATTCGGACGGCTATCCGGGCGGAGGCGGGTACGGACCGGGTGGGCCGGGGGGGGCGGGGGGCGGGCCGGCGCGGTGCAGCCGGCTCGTGTACATCCTGCTCGGGGTGTTCCTGGGGGCGTTCGGGGTGCACAACTTTGTGGCGGGTCACACGCAGAACGGGGTGATCCAGCTGTGCGTGACGCTGGGGTGCTACCTGGGGGTGTTCTGCACCTTCGGGCTGAGCGCGCTGGGGGTGCTGGCGATGCAGATCTGGGCGATCGTGGAGATCTGCACGGTGACGGCGGACGCGGACGGGCGGAGGATGTACTAGGGTGAGTTCGTCTCCGCTGTCAATCCGACCTGCGATGCGCGGCGATGTGCCGTTCATCCTGGCGCTGATCCGGGAGCTGGCGGAGTTTGAGCGGGCGCCGGAGCAGGCGGTGGCGACGGCGGAGCTGCTGGAGCGGCACCTCTTCGGGGACGGGATCGGGCGGGGGCCTGGGGCGGAATGCGTGATCGGAGAGGTGGACGGGCGGGCGGAGGGGATCGCGCTGTTCTTCATGAACTTTTCGACGTGGGTGGGGCGGCCGGGGCTGTATCTGGAGGATCTGTACGTGCGGCCGGGCGCGCGGGGGCGGGGGCTGGGGAAGGCGCTCCTGCAGCATCTGGCGCGGATCGCCGTGGCGCGGGAGTGCCGGCGGTTTGAGTGGATCGTGCTGGACTGGAACACGCCGGCGATCGAGCTGTACAAGTCGCTTGGGGCTGAGCCGCTGAGTGAGTGGACGGTGTTCCGGCTGAGCGGGGAGGCGCTGGAGCGGTTCGGCGCGCCGGAGTGATGGTGGTTGGGCTGTTCCTCAGGACCGGATGAGCCAGGGGGCGAGGCCGGTGCGCGGGAGCTCCGGGGGGAGGAGCGAGGGGACGCCCAGGATCGCGGCGGCGGCGGCGTAGCCGCTGCGGGCGGCGCCTTCCATGGTGGCGGGCCAACCGGTGGCGGTGTAGTCGCCGGCGAGGATGACGCCGCGGAGGCCGGCGGGGCCGATGGCGGCGGGGCGGAGGCGTTCAACTTCGGGGGTGGCGGCGAAGGTGGCGCGTTTTTCCTTGACGGAGCGGACGGAGAGGAGTTGGGCGGCTCGGGCGGCGGGGAGGTGGGCGCGGATGTCGGCGAGGACGCGCTCGCCGATGGCGGCTTCGGAGAGGTCCATCCAGTCGTCGGCCGCGCTGATGACGGCGTGGAGCTTGCGGCCGTCGGCGTCTTTGCGGAAGAGCCACTGGGTGGCGCCATCAACAAGCACAGCGTGGGGGGAGGAGAGGACGGGGCGATCGAACGTGAGGTGGACGCCCAGGATGGGGCTGAAGGTGAAGCGGGCGAGGCCGGGGAGACGCGGGTCGGCGGCGAAGAGGGCGGCGTCGATGACCTCGGCGGCGCGCTCGGGGGTGAGGGCGCAGATGACGGCGTCGGCGGAGAGGCGTTCGCCGGCGGTGGTGAGCACGCTCGAGGCATCGAGGCGCTCGACGCCGCAGCCGAGGCGGAGGCGGCCGCCGGCGGCGGAGATGACCTGCTCGGCACGGTCGTAGAGGCTGAGGAGCGGGACGCGGGAGACGCCGATTTCGGCGGCGCGGGGGCTGCCGAAGAAGCCTTCCTGAAAGACCTGGAGGGCGCTGGCGGCGCACACGGCGTCGCAGGGGAGGTTGCAGGCGCTGATGACCACGGGGGCCCAGAAACGGTCGATCAGGCGGCGGGGCTGGCGGGCCGAGGTGAGGAACTGACCGAAGGTGCGGGTGGTCCAATCGGCGCGGCGGGCGCGGGCGATGCAATGGCCGCCCCAGGCCAGGGCGGCCTTCTCGGCCAGCGACAGGAATCTGGCGGCGAGGATGGCGGGGGCGAAGTGGGCGGGGGCGGGGAGGGGGCTGGGGCGGACGACGGAGGTGCGGCCGCCAGTTTCGATCCAGTATTGATCGCGGGTCCACTCGAGCTGATCGAGCACGCCGAGGCGGCTGAGGAGGTCGAGGTAGGCGGTGCAGCAGCCCATGGCGACGTGCTGGCAGTTGTCGAGGGTCTCGCCGGAGCGGGGGTCAGTGAAGGAGGTGGCGCGGCCGCCGAGCTTCTTGCGGGTTTCGAGGAGGGTGGTGGGGAGGCCGGCTTCGCTGAGGCGGAGGGCGGCGGCGATGCCGGCGATGCCGCCGCCGACGATGAGGACCGAGCGGGGGCGATGAGCCGGGGCGCCGGCAGAGGGCGGGGCGGGGGCGGCGGCGGGAGGGTGGGCGAGCGTGGTCATCAGGCCGGGGCGGGCGTTTGGGGATTGGCTTAGCCGGCGCCCCAGGCGCCGCGGCGGGAGCGGAGGAGGGCCTGGACGGCGATGAGGCCCTTGCGGGCGGAGCTGAGGCGGATGCGGGCGGCGCCGACGACGCGGGCGGGGTCGGCCTCGATGACGCCCAGGAGGCCGGCGTAGATCTGGGTCATGCCCCACATGGCGGGGGAGCAGGCGGGGTCGATGAGGGCCTCGAGGCCTTCGGAGGCCTTGTAGAGGGCGCGGGCGATGCGGGCCTGCTCGGCGACGAAGGCGGTGCAGCGGGCGGGATCGGCCCAGCGGCGGAGGGACTCGGCGGTGAGGGCGTGGCGGTCGAGGTCTTCGCGCGGGAGGTAGACGCGGCGGGGGAGGTCGTCGAAATCCTGGCCGATATCGCGGAGGATGTTGGTGAGCTGGAAGGCGCGGCCGCGGTTGATGGCCATCTGGGCGGCGCGGGCGTGGTCGGCATCGGGCCTGAGGCCCCAGATGGCGATGCAGACGAGGCCGACGGTGGAGCCGACGCGGTAACAGTAACGGTCGAGCTCTGCGCGGGTGGCGTAGCCGGCGTGGTCGAGGTCTTCACGGAGGCCGGCGAGCATGTCGCGGATGTGGGCGTGCTGGATGGGGTAGCTGCGGACGGTGGCGGCGAAGGCGGGCCAGAGGGCGCGGTCGTCATCGGGCAGGCGGCCGGCGAGGGCGGCGTCGGTGAGGGCGCCGAAGTGGTCGAGGCGGCGGCGGCGCTCGGCGAGCTCACCGGCCTTGTCGGCGAGATCGTCGGCGAGGCGCATCCAGGCGTAGATCGAGTAGACGGCGGAGCGGCGGGGCTCGGGGGTGAGGCGGAGGCCGTAGTAGAAGTTGCGGGCGGCGCTGCGGGTGACATCGCGGCAGGCGGCGAAGGAGGCGGCGAGGCGCGGGGCGTCGACGCCTGGGAAGGCGGGGGTGATGGCGCCGGCCGGGAGGGGCGGGGCGGCGGGATGAGCGGGGCCGCCCGGGAGCGGGGAGGCGGCCTGGGCGGTGTGAGCTGAAGGGGCGGCGGAGGTCGGGGTCATGCCGCGGCTCCGGACGAGGGGTCGGCCTTGGTGGGTCGGGTGCGCATGGAAGTGGAGCCGCTGAGGCGGGCGGAGAGCCAGGCGCGGGCGACGAGGGCGGCTTTGGAGAATTTGGAAAGTCGCGGGCGGGTCCAGAGGGTGGTGCAGCCGATGCGTTCGACGGATTCGAGAACGGCGGCGCCGCCGGCGGCGAAGAGCCAGACGACGGGGCGCAGGCGGGCATCGAGGGCGAGCGGGAGAGGGCGGCCGTGCTGGAAGAGCGGCCAGGTGCGGTTGACGAGCTTGCGGAGGGCGCGGATGTAGGGGACGCGGGCGGCGGGGTCGTCGGGGCGATCGAGCCAGAGGCGGAGGGTGTCGGCGGAGAGGCCGGTCTCCTGCTCGGGGAGGTAGACGCGATCGCGTTCGAGGAGGTCGCGGCGGACGTCCTGCCAGAAGTTGGTGAGCTGGAGGGCGGTGCAGATGGAGTCGCTCATGGCGAGGCGCTGGGCGTTTTCGGGGCGGTCGGGGCAGCCGCCGAGGTGGAGGACGATGCGGCCGACAGGGTTGGCGCTGCGGGCGCAGTAATCGATGAGCTGCTCCCAGGTCTGATAGCGGGTGACGCGCTGGTCCTGCTCGAAGGCGTCGATGAGGTCGAGGAAGGGGCCGACGGGGAGGTCGTGGCGGGCGACGGAGCCGCGGAGGGCGATGAAGACGGGGTGGTCGGCCTGGCCGGCGAAGCACGCGCGGGTCTGGTCGCGCCACCAGGAGAGGAGCTGGACGGAGCGGGCGCGGGCGGCGTCGTCCTTGCCGGTTTCGTCGGCGAGGTCGTCGGCCCAGCGGCAGAAGGCGTAGACGGCGGCGAAGTCGTCGCGGAGGTCGGCGGGGACGAGGGAGGAGAGGACGGAGAAGTTCTCGTAGTGGTTGTGGGCGAGGCCGCGGACGTAGGCGAGGGCCTCTTCGGGGGAGGGGGGCGGGGGGCGCGGGGGGGCGGAGAGCGAACCAGAGTCGCCAGGCGAACCGGGGGCGCTCGAGGGACCGTAGAGGTCCAGCAACTGCATGACAGGCGCGGCGGGGTCGAGCGCAGCGAGGGCCATCGGCGGATGGTAGTGGGGGAGGCTCGGCGGGGAGCGGTGAATCATGATGGGAACGTGATTTACCGGCGGGGACGGCCGCGCGGGCGGAGATCACCTAGGATCGCGCATGCGGATCATTCTCGCCAATCCCCGCGGCTTCTGCGCGGGCGTTCACATGGCCGTTGACGTGGTCGATCAGTTGCTGGAGCTGTGCCCCGGGGTTCCGGTGTACGTGTACCACGAGATTGTGCACAACAAGCACGTGGTGGGCCGTTTCGTGGACCGGGGGGCGATCTTCGTCGAGGACCTGGCGGACGTGCCGGCGGGCGCGATCGTGGTGTTTTCGGCCCACGGGGTGTCGCCGGCGGTGCGCGAGTTGGCGCGGGAGCGGAACTTCACGGCGGTGGACGCGACGTGCCCGCTGGTGACGAAGGTGCACTCGGAGGCGATCCGGTATGCGCGGCAGGGGTACCAGATCCTGCTGATCGGGCACGCGAACCACCAGGAGGTGGTGGGGACGCGCGGGGAGGCGCCGGATGCGATCCAGGTGGTGGAGTCGCCGGATGACATCGCGTCGCTGGATATCCGCGACCCGGGGAAGCTCGTTTATCTGACGCAGACGACGCTGTCGACTGATGACGCCGAGGTGATCATCCGGGCGCTGCGGGCGGCTTTTCCGAGCATCAAGGAGCCGCCGAGCAGCGACATCTGCTACGCGACGACGAACCGGCAGATGGCGGTGCGGACGATTGCGCCCGAGTGCGACCTGGTGCTGGTGGTGGGGTCGAAGAACTCGTCGAATTCGGTGCGGCTGACGGAGATTTCGCAGAACGTGGGGGTGAAGGCGTTCCTGCTGGATGATGTGACGGAGCTGCGGGATGAGTGGTTCGCGGGGGCCCCGGGGGCGGGGCGGGACGCGACGATCATGCTGACGGCGGGCGCCTCGGCGCCGGAGGACCTGGTGGCGGAGATCTGCCGGACGCTGCTGAAGCGGTACGGGGGATCGCTGGAACAGCGGGACATCATGCCGGAGGATGTGGAGTTCGGGATCCCGGCGACCTTGAAGCGGCTGATGCGGGAGAAGGGGATCGACCCGGATGGGCGGAAGATCCGGGTGGGGAACCACCAGATCACCGAGGAGTTGTACGGGGCGGTGCCGCTGACGGTGGGTGGGGAGCGGGTGTAGGCGGAGGGCGGGGGGCGGGGGCAAAGTTCAAAGTTCAAAGTTCAGAATTCAAAGTCGGAGCTGGGGCGGCCGGTAGGTGATGGGGTTGGTGCAGGGGTTCCGGATGGTGCTGTGATGTGTGATGTGGTGATAGCGCTTTGGGCTTTCTCTGGGGAGCACTATGCTGCGGATTCTGCATGTCGGGATGGGGCCGCTGGGGGTTCGGTTTCTGAGCGACTATGCGGAGCGCGGGGTGGCGCGGGCGGTGGGGGTGGTGGACATCTCGCCGGGGCTGGCGGGGAAGCGGCTCAAGGGCCTGATCAAGAAGACACCCTTTGACCTGGCGGTGATGGGGTCGCTGGAAGAGTTCGCGGCGTGGGACCAGGTGGATTGCGCGGTGGTGACGACGGCGTCGGACCTGCGGGCGTGCGCCGAGACGTTCCGGGCGCTGCTCAAGCGGGGTGTGGCGATCGTGAGCACCTGCGAAGAGGCGACCTGGCCGTATCTGCGGCACCCGGAGCTGTGCAAGGAACTCGACGCCCTGGCCAAGAAACACGGCGGGCGGCTGCTGGGGACCGGGGTGAACCCGGGATACCTCATGGATGCGCTGCCGGTTTTCGCGACGACGGCGTGCAAGCGGGTGAAGAGCATCGAGATCCACCGGATTCAGGACGCAACAACGCGGCGGATCCCGTTCCAGAAGAAGATCGGGGCGACGCTCGACGACAAGGCGTTCAGGGCGGGGATCAAGGCCGGCTGGCTGCGGCACGTCGGGCTGGGGGAGTCGCTGCACTTCGTGGCGGCGGCGATGGGGTGGACGATCGACCGCTGGAACGAGACGATCGAGCCGGTGAAGGCGACGCGGGCGATGCGGTGCGGGCTGGGGCCGATCAAGAAGGGGCACGCGTGCGGGGTGCGGCAGGTGGCCAATGGGTACAGCGGAGGGCGGCGGGTGCTGCGCTTCGTGTTCCAGGCGGCGATCGGGCAGAAGGATCCGGCGCCGGAAGACCGGGTGATCGTGAACGGAGAGCCGGGGATCGATATGGCGATCAGGGGCGGGGTGCACGGGGACGTGGCGACTTCGTCGATCACCATCAACGCGATTCCCTCGTTGCTGGCGGCGCCGGCGGGGCTGCACACGATGATGAGCGTGCCGCTGACGCACTTTGCGCCGGGAAGCCCGGCGTGAGGCTGACGGGGCGCCGGGCCGGTACGATGCTGGAGCGCCGGTGCGGCCGGCAAGCGGGTTTCTGAACGCCCTGAGCGGGCGAGTTTGGAGCATGCATGCGAGCTGGTCTGGCGCGTCAGAACGGCGGGTGGATGGGGCGGATGATCGCGGTCGGCGGGGCGGGGGCGCTGCTGCTGGGCGGGACGGCTCTCGCGGGGCCGCAGGGGGAGATGATCGCGATCAACATCGCGCGGTTCCTGCCTGAAGGGGTGAACCCGGGCGAGGTGCTGCCATCGCTGGCGCTGTCGCAGCCGATGCCCAAGACGGCTGACCTGGCGGAGGGTTTCCCGGCGGCGCCGGTGTTCACGAAGCTGCCCGACGGGCGGTGGAACGCGCGGGTCGAGATCGGGGCGGGGACTTCGCTGTACGGAACCGGCGAGGTGTCGGGGCCGCTCCTGCGGAACGGGCGATCGGTGACCCTGTGGAATACGGACGCCTTCGGCTACACGGTGGAGGCAAACCCGTCGCTGTACCAGAGCCACCCCTGGGTGCTGGCGGTGCGGGCGGACGGGACGGCCTTCGGCGTGCTGGCGGACACGACGTGGCGGACGGAGATCAACCTGGACGGGGCGATCAGCTTCACGTCGGAGGGGCCGGCGTACCCGGTGATCATCATCGACCGGAAGGGGCCGCTGGAAGTGTGCGCGGCGCTAGCGAGCATCACGGGGAGGATGGCGCTGCCGCCCAAGTGGGCGCTGGGGTACCAGCAGTGCCGGTATTCGTACAACCCCGAGAGCCGGGTGCGGGAGATCGCGTCGGAGTTCCGGACCAGGAAGATTCCGTGCGATGTGATCTGGTTCGACATCGACTACATGGACGGGTACCGGGTGTTCACGTTCGACAAGGCGCAGTTTCCTGACCCGGCGAAGCTGAACGCGGACCTGCAGGGGATGGGCTTCAAGACGGTGTGGATGATCGACCCGGGGGTGAAGGACGAGAAGGGGTACGCGATCGCCGATGAGCTGCGGAAGCTCGACCTGGCGGTGAAGACGGCCAAGGGCGAGGTCTTCAACGGGGCGGTGTGGCCGGGGCAGTGCATCTTCCCGGATTACACGAACCACGAGGTGCGGAAGTGGTGGGCGGGGCTGTACAAGCCGTTCATCAGCCTGGGGATCGACGGGGTGTGGAACGACATGAACGAGCCGGCGGTGTTCGCGGTGGCGAGCAAGACGATGCCGGAGGACAACCAGCATCGCGGCGGGACGTGGGCGAGCAACCCCGGGCAGCCGGAGGTGACGCTGACGCCCGGGCCGCACGCGCGGTACCACAACGTGTATGGCATGCTGATGGCGCAGGCGACGCGCGAGGGCGTGATGGCGGTGAACCCGCAGAAGCGGCCCTTCGTGCTCACCCGCGCGGGGTACCTGGGGAGTCACCGGTACTCGGCGACGTGGACGGGCGACAACTCAGCCACCTGGGTGGACCTGGAGCAGTCGGTGCCCATGGTGCTGAACCTGGGGCTGTCGGGGCAGCCGTTCAGCGGGCCGGATATCGGCGGGTTCAACGGGAGCCACACCGGAGACACGGCGACCAAGGGTCGGTTCTTTGCGCGGTGGATGGGGATCGGGGCGCTCTTCCCGTTCAGCCGGGGGCACACGGCCAAGGGGAACGACAACAAGGAGCCGTGGGCGTTCGACGCGGCGACGGAGAAGACGTGCCGGCAGGCGCTGGAGCGGCGGTACCGGCTGATGCCGTACTTCTACACGCTGTTCTGGGGCGCGTCCAAGACCGGGGTGCCGGTGGTGCGGCCGGTGTTCTTTGCCGATCCGAAGGACCCGGCGCTGCGGAGCGAGGACGACTGCTTCCTGATCGGGTCGGACGTGCTGGTGGTCCCGCAACTGACGCCGAACCTCGATCGCTCGCCGGTGGAGCCGGCGGGGGTGTGGCGGGAGTTCGGGCTGGTGGACGGGGACACCGCCAACGAAGACCTGCCCAAGCTGAAGCTGCGGGCCGGGGCGATTCTGACCCTCGGGCCGGTGATGGAGCACACGGACCAGAAGCCGCTGGACCCGCTCACGCTGCTGGTGGCGCTCAACGATAAGGGCGAGGCCTCCGGAACGCTGTACGAGGACGCCGGGGAGGGCTACGGCTATGAGCGGGAGGAGTACCTGCTGACCAGGCTGGTCGCCAAGCAGGTCGGCACGGCGGTGAACGTGCGGATCGAGAACTCCAGCGGCAAGATGGCCCGGCCGAGCCGCACGGTGGTGGTGCGGGTGCTGACGGACGAGGGCGTGTTTGAAGCCAGCGGCAAGGACGGTGAGGCGATCAAGGTTCAGCTTGGGGGGAAGTGAGTGCTGGGGATCGCACATCGTGGGGCGCCGGCGGGGACGCGGCGTCCGCGTGCCGGGTCGACGCCCAGGCCGATGGCGCGGAGGGCGCGGACAGGGCGGCGAGGGCAGCCTGGGCGACCTCGGCGACGGTGATGCGGGCCATGAGGGCCTGGCCGAGGGCGTGGTCTTTGTGATCGAGGCGGTCAGCGGGAGTGATGTGCTGCAGGACATCGCGGGCGCGGCCGGGGCCATAGGGGCCGACTTTGGCGGCGTCCGTGGGGCCGTAGAGGGCGACCAGGGGCCTGGAGAGGCCGACGGCCATGTGCAGGGCGGCTGAGTCGTTGGCGATGACCAGGGCGGCGCGGTCGATGAGGGCCATGAGGCCGCCGACAGAGGTGGCGCCGAGGCGGTCGATGAGGCGCGGGGCGGTGGGGGAGCTGGGGGTGGTGGGGGGGGTGGGGGCCGCGAGGTCGAGGAGAGGCCCGCACTGGGAGCGTTCGGAGGCGGATCCGACGACGATGATTGCGCAGTCAGTCTGGGCGAGCAGGACGCGGGCGAGGGCGGCGAAGCGCTCGGCGGGCCAGCGTTTGCCTGTCCAGCGGCTGGTTGGGGCCAGGACGATGAAGGGGCGGGCGAGGGCGGGATCGCGGGCGAGGGCCTGGATCTCGCGGGCCGGGGGGTAAATGCGGAGGTCGGGGATGGGGGGCACGCCCAGGTGCTCGATGAGCGAGAGCATGCGGTCGACCGTGTGCAGGGCGGGGGCCCCGGCCAGGGTCGGGGGTACGCGATGGGTGTAAGCGAGCCAGGCGGCTTCGCGGGCGTCGGCGTGGCCGACCCGGACGGGCGCGGCGGTGGCGCGGGCGAGGAAGCCGCTGCGGGCGAGGCCCTGGCAATCAACCACGAGCTCGTAGCGGGCGGCCCGCAGGCTGGAGATGAGGTGCGCGGCGGCGGCGACGCCGCCGGGGGTCCACCAGCGGGCCAGGCGGGCGCGGGGGAAGGGGATCGCCTGGGTGAGGGCGGGATGGGCGGAAATGGCGTCGGCGAAGACGTCTTGCACCAGCCAGTCGATGTGGGCGTCGGGGAACGCTTGGCGGAGGCTGACGAGGACGGGTGTGGACCGGCAGACGTCGCCCAGGGCGCTGGGGCGGATGATGAGGATGCGGCGGGGGCTGATGAGCGGGCTGGGCATCGTGCGGGGGGAGGACGGCGCCGGGTCGGTGGGGTCAGGCGCGGGAGATCGACTGGTAGGTTTCGGGGCGGCGGTCGCGGTAGAACTGCCAGACGGAGCGGGCGTGCTGGATGAGGTCGAGGTCGAGGTCGGCGATGAGCACTTCGTCGCGATCGCGGGAGGCGGTCTTGATGATCTGGCCGCGGGGGTCGCAGAAGTAGGACTGGCCGTAGAACTCGCCGATGGACCAGGGGGCTTCGACGCCGACGCGGTTGATGGCGGCGAGGAAGAACTGGTTGGCGGCGGCGTGGGCGGGCTGCTCGAGCTTCCAGAGGTATTCGCTGAGGCCGGCGACGGTGGCGGAGGGGTTGAAGACGATTTCGGCGCCGGCGAGGCCGAGCTCGCGGAAGGGCTCGGGGAAGTGGCGGTCGTAGCAGATGGCGACGGCGAGGCGGCCGAAGCGGGTGTTGAAGACGGGGTAGCCGCCGCCGGGGCCGGAGGCGTTGCCGGGTTTGAAGTAGAACTTCTCCCAGAAGCCGGGGAGGCAGTGGGGGATGTGCTTTTTGCGGTAGACGCCGAGGAAGGCGCCGGTGTCATCGATCACGGCGGCGGAGTTGTAGAAGACGCCGGGCTGCTCGACTTCGAAGATGGGGGCGATGATGACCATGGCGTGGGTGCGGGCCAGGTCGCGGATGAGGGTGATGGTGGGGCCGTCGGGGATGGGCTCGGCGAGGGCGAGCCAGCGGGGATGCTGCTCGGCGGGAAAGTAGGGGGCGGTGAAGAGTTCCTGAAGGCAGCAGATGTTGGCGCCCTGGTCGGCGGCCTGGCGGATGAGGGGGAGGTGTTTGGCGATCTGGGCGGCCTTGAGGGCGGGGAGATCGTCGTGGGGGCCGGGGGCGGCGGAGGCCTGGATGAGGGCGACTCGGGTGAGGCGGGGCATGGATGAGGGTATTGGGGAGGGGAGGGCCTGACCGGCTGGGCGATGGATTGCCGGGAGGGGCGGAGGGGGGTGGAGGGGGGTGGAGGGGGGCGGAGGGGGGGTTGCGGGCTATTGTTTGGGTTCTGCGAATGGAGCGATGCCGGCATGGCTGACTTGCGTGTGACCGTCGATGGGCTCAAGCTGCCGAATCCGTTTGTGATCGCTTCGGGGCCGCCCGGGACGAACGCGAATGTGATCGCCCGGGCGTTTGACGAGGGGTGGGGCGCGGTGGTGGCCAAGACGGTGTGTCTGGAGGCGGAGAAGATCGTGAACGTGACGCCCCGGTACGCGCGGCTGCGGGTGGGGGAGCGGCCGAACCAGACGGTGGTGGGGTGGGAGAACATCGAGCTGATCTCGGACCGGCCGTTTGCGGTGTGGCTGGAGGAGTTCCGGAGCCTGAAGGCGCGGTACCCCGACCGGGTGCTGATCGCGTCGATCATGGAGGAGCACCGGCGGGAGCGGTGGGTGGAGATCGTCGAGCGGTGCCAGGAGGCGGGGGTCGACGGGCTGGAGCTGAATTTCTCGTGTCCGCACGGGCTGCCGGAGCGGCGGATGGGCTCGGCGATGGGGCAGGACCCGGAGATCGTGGCGGAGGTGAGCGAGTGGGTGAGCCGCGCGGCGAGCGTGCCGGTGTGGGCGAAGATGACGCCCAACGTGACGCGGATCGAGGAGCCGGCGCGGGCGGCGCTCGAGGGCGGGTGCCAGGGGATCTCGGCGATCAACACGGTGTTGTGCGTGATGGGGATCGACCTCGAAACGCTGCTGCCGACGCCGACGGTGGAGGGGGGCGGGATGGCGGGGGGGTACTCGGGGATGGCGATCCGGCCGATTGCCCTGCGGCTGGCGATGGAGACGGCGCGGCTGATTGAGGGGGCGTTTCCGGGGCGGTCATTGAGCGGGATCGGCGGGGTGGAGCGGGGCGGGGACGCGGCCCAGTTTCTGCTTTTGGGGGCCAGCACGGTGCAGGTGTGCACGGGGGTGATGATTCACGGGTATGGGCTGGTCGGGTCGCTGTGCGAGGAGCTCTCGGCGTTCATGGACCGGCACGGGTTCACGAGCATCGAGCAGTTCCGTGGGCGGTCGCTGGGCGCTTTCACGACGCACGCGGAGCTGGTGGCCCGGCAGCGGGCGCGGACGGGGCGGCCGGGAGGGGGTTCAGGCGACGGTGAGTGGAGCGGGGCGCGGTTCGTGGAGCAGTCGCGGGCCCTGGCGGCGAACGACTGAGTTGGTGGTTGGGGCGGGGGGGGTGGGTTGGGGGTCGTGGCGTATGGGGTCGTGGTCAAGAGAGGGGCGAAGGCGATGCCGCTGCTCATCAAGAACGGGCGGGTGATTACGGCGACGGAGGACTACCAAGCGGATGTGTACTGCGCGGGAGAGACGATCACGCGGATCGAAGCGGAGATCGATCCGAACACGGTGAGGGCGGGGGGAGCTGGTGGCGACCTTGACGAGATCGACGCGGCGGGGATGTACGTGTTCCCGGGGTTCATCGACCCGCACGTGCACATTCACCTGCCGTTCATGGGGACGCACGCCAAGGACACATGGGCGACGGCGAGCCGGGCGGCCTTGGTGGGCGGGACGACGACGCTGCTGGAGATGGTGTGCCCGGGGAAGGCGGAATCGCCCGCGGCGGCCTATGCCACGTGGCTGGGGAAAGCGCGGGGCGAGGCGGAGTGCGAGTACGGCTTTCACCTCGGGGTGACGCGGTTTGACGGGGGGGTCGAGCGCGAGCTGAGGGAGCTGGTGCGAGGCGAGGGGGTGCGGTCGTTCAAGGTGTTTCTGGCGTACAAGGGGGCGCTGGGGATCGATGACCGGGAACTCTACCACACGCTGCGGCTGGCGCGCGAGCTGGGGGTGATCGTCGCAGCTCACTGCGAGAACGAGACGCTGGTGGCGGAGCGGCAGGCGGAGCTTCTGGCGGCGGGGAAGACCGGGCCGGAGTGGCACGAACCGTCGCGGCCGGTGGAGGTGGAGGCGGCGGGAGTGGCGCACCTGATGGCGTTTGCGGAGGCGACGGGCGCCGAGGTGTACATCGTGCACACTTCGTGCGATGAGGCGGTGCGGGAGGCGCGGCGGGGGATCGAGCGGGGGGTGCGGGGGGTGCGGGGGCACATCGAGGTGGTGCTGCCGCACCTGGTGCTGGATCGGTCGTACGCGGAGCGAGGGAGTGGGGCGGGTGGGGGCGGCGGCAATTTTGAGGGCGCCAAGTACGTGATGAGCCCGCCGCTGCGCGAGCGCGGGCAGCTTGAGAAGATGTGGGGGCATCTGGCGGCGGGGACGATCGCGACGGTGGGGACCGATCACGCGCCGTTTAACTACGCGAGTCAGAAGGAGATGGGACGGGGGGACTTCACGAAGATCCCCAACGGAATCCCGAGCGTGGAGGACCGGGTGAATCTGCTCTTTACACACGGGCCCGCGGCGGGTCGGCTGACGCTGAACCAGTTCGTGGCCGTGGCGAGCACCAACGCGGCGCGGATCTTCGGGCTGCGTGGGAAGGGGGGCATCCGGGTGGGCGGGGACGCCGACCTGGTGGTGTACGACCCGAGCAGGCGGGGGACGATCAGCGCCAAGACGCACCGGATGGCGACGGACTACTCGGCGTTCGAGGGGTGGCCGATCGCAGGGCGGCCGGCGGTGGTGACGGTGCGGGGGCGGGTGATGGTGCGCGATGGGCGGCTGGTGGAGGGAGGCGGGCCAGCATGGGGAAGGCTGGTTGATCGTGGTCCGGCGGTGGGTTTGGTGGGCGGAGTTGACGGATGAGCGACGAGAGCGCTGAGTTTGATGTGTGGTTCTGGCGGGGGCCGGCTGGGAGCGGGGTGGGGGGCGGGGTGGGGGGCGCCGGCGGGGAAGGGCTTGAGAAGGGTGTGGATCGGCTGGCGGTGGAGGCGCCGCTGGCGATTCGCGTGGGGGGAGGCGGGGGGGGTGGGGGGCGAACGATCAGCGTGACGATGAGGACGCCGGGGCGGGATGAGGAGCTGGCGGCGGGATTCCTGCTGGGCGAGGGGGTGATCTCGCGCCGGGAGGATGTCGCGCACATTCGGAGGTGCGAGGACGCGGCGGGCTCAGCGGTTGAGGTGTTCACGGCGGAAGGTGTGACGGTGGACTTTGCACGCCTGACGCGGCATGTCTTCGCATCGTCGAGTTGCGGGGTGTGCGGGCTGGCGAGCATCGAGGCGGTGCGGCGGGCGTGCACGCCGATCGCGCGGCGCGACCGGCTGGGGGCGGGTGCGATCGCCCGGATGGAGGAGGGGCTGCGGGGAGCGCAGCCGACCTTTGATGAGACGGGCGGGCTGCACGCGGCGGGGCTCTTCGACCTTGAAGGGCGGCTGCTGGTGGCGCGGGAGGATGTCGGGCGGCACAACGCGGTGGACAAGGTCATCGGGCACGCGTTCCTGGCCGGCGGCGGCCCGGCGGAGCGGCCGGTGCTGATGGTGAGCGGGCGGGCGTCGTTCGAGATTGTTCAGAAGGCGGCGATGGCGGGGATTCAGGTGGTCGCGGCGGTGTCGGCGCCGTCGTCGCTGGCGGTGGAGCTCGCCCAGGAGCTGAACATCACGCTCGCGGGGTTCGTCCGGGCTGGGCGGATGAACGTTTACGCGCATGAGGACCGGCTGGAGGGTGCGCTGGGCGGGTGAAGATCGCGTGTGCGCGGCGGCGTCGTGCGGGCGGCTGCGGGTTGAGTCCGGTGCAGCCTCGGGGGGCCCGGGCCATATCCTCTGGCTTTGGGAGGCCGTTGATGGCATGCCGGGAATCGTCGATGCAGGGCGCGCGGTTGGATTGCGACGGTCGGTTGGCCCTTGGGGCTGATCGGGCGGGCGCTCCAGGGCGTTTGAGGGGGATGCCATGAGGGTTGTGCTGTGGCTGCTGGCGGCGGCGGTGCTGGGGACGGGGGGGTACTTCGCGTACGACTGGTATGCGCTGCCGGGAAAGCCGCAGGCGGCGTCGTACCGGATGGGCGAGGTGAAGCGGACGGATATTGTGGCGACGATCAGCGCGACGGGGACGGTGGTGCCCGAGGACGTCGTGGATATCGGTGCGCAGGTGAACGGGCAGATCGCGGAGTTCGGGGTGGATGTTGAGGGGAAGCCGATCGACTACCGCTCGCAGGTGCAGGAGGGGATGCTGCTGGCGAAGATCGATGAGTCGCTGTACCGGGCGGACGTAGCGTCGGGCGAGGCGCAGCTGTCGCAGGCCCAGGCGCAGGTGAAGCTGGCGGAGGCGAACCGGGCGCTGGCGCAGGCCCGGCTGGAGCAGACCGAGCGGGATTGGGACCGGGCCCAGAAGCTGGGGGGACAGTCGCGGGCGCTGTCGCAGGCGGACTACGACGCGGCGAAGTCGAACTATGACCAGGCGCTGGCGAGCGTGACGGTGGCGGAAGCGCAGATTCTGCAGGGGCAGGCTTCGATCCGCAGCGCCGAGGCGTCGCTCCTGAGGTCGCGCCGGAACTTGTTTTTCTGCGAGATCAAGTCGCCGGTGAGCGGGGTGGTGATCGACCGGCGGGTGGACATCGGGCAGACGGTGGTGGCGAGCCTGAACGCGCCGAGCCTGTTTCTGCTGGCGAAGGACCTGAGCCGGATGCAGGTGCTGGTGCAGGTGAACGAGGCGGACATCGGGAGCGTGAAGCCGGGGGAGCCGGTGCGGTTCACGGTGGAGGCGTTTCCGACCGACACGTTCAAGGGGACGGTGCGGCGGGTGCGGCTGAACGCGACGATGACGCAGAACGTGGTGACGTACACGGTGGAGATCGAGGCGGACAACTCGAACCTGAAGCTGCTGCCGTATCTGACGGCGAACGTGCGGTTTGAGCTGGCCCGGCGGGACGGGGTGCTGGCGGCCCCGAGCGCGGCGCTGCGGTGGAGCCCGCCGGCGAGCGCTACGAGTGGGGGTGGGAGCGGGGGGGGGGCGCGGGGGGCGGCAGGGAGAGAAAGCGGGGGGAGCGCAGGCGCTGGGAGCCCGGGGGGCGCAGGGGGGGCAGGAAGCAATGCGACCGGTGCACCGTCGGCGGCGGCATCGGCTGGCGGGGGTGGTGGCGGGGGTGGTGCGGGGCGGCGCAGCGGGGGTGCGGGTGGTGGTGGCGGTGAGCCGCGCGGGCGGCGGCCGACGACCGGGACCATCTGGGTGCTGGAGGACGGGGAGTTGAGGGGGATCAGCGTCAAGGTCGGGTTGAGCGATGGGGCCATGACGGAGGTGGAGGGGGAGGGTTTGAGCGAGGGGATGCAGATTGTGCTGGGCGAGGTGGTGGCGCGTGCGGCGACCGCCGCGGCAGGGGGCGGGAGCCCGTTTGCACCACCGGTGATGCGAGGAGGAGGCGGCGGCGGCGGGGGGCGCGGGCGCTAGCGATGGCCGAGCCGCTCATCCAACTTCGCGGGATTCGCCGGACGTTTCGCATGGGCGAGATGGAGGTGCCGGTTCTGAAGGGGATCACGCTTGAGATTGCGCGGGGGGAGCTGACGGCGCTGACGGGGTCATCGGGGTCGGGGAAGACGACGCTGATGAACATTCTGGGGTGCCTGGATCGGCCGACGGCGGGGGATTACCTGCTTGACGGCGAAGAGGTGGGGCGGCTGTCGGCCGACAAGCGGGCGATGATCCGCAACCGCAAGATCGGCTTTGTGTTTCAGAGCTTCAACCTGCTCTCGCGGACGACGGCGGTGGAGCAGGTGGCGATGCCGCTGGCGTACACGGCGACGGGGATC
Organism: uncultured Phycisphaeraceae bacterium; assembly: GCA_964611125.1. GTDB lineage: Bacteria > Planctomycetota > Phycisphaerae > Phycisphaerales > UBA1924 > JAEUIX01. Next base: position 16,969 of record CAZSZO010000010.1, read on the forward strand.
AGCGACGGCGAGGCGCGGCGGCGGGCGCGTGAGATCCTGATCAAAGTGGGCCTGGGAGAGCGGCTGGACCACACGCCGGCGCAGCTTTCGGGGGGGCAGCAGCAGCGGGTGGCGATCGCACGGGCGCTGGTGAACCGGCCGCCGGTGATCTTCGCCGATGAGCCGACGGGGAACCTTGATTCGAAGACGACGCAGGAGATCCTGCAGATGTTCGCCGATCTGAACCGCGACGAGGGGATCACGATCGTGCTGGTGACGCACGACGCCGGGGTGGCGGAATCGGCGCGGCGGCGGATCCGGATGAAGGACGGGCAAATTGAGTCCGACGAGCGGCAGGCGGGGAGCGCGGGCGAGTCGGGCCCCGCGGAACGGACGAGGGGCGCCACGGCCGGCGCGGGAGCGGCGCCATGACGATCATGCGGACCTTGAAGACGGCGGTGCGGGCGCTGACGCGGAACGCCACGCGGTCGGCGCTGACGGTGCTGGGGATCGTGATCGGGATCGCGGCGGTGATCGCGATGATGGAGATCGGGAAGGGGTCGTCGGCGTCGATTGCGCGGACGATCGCCAGCATGGGGGCGAACAACCTGATGCTGTTCCCGGGGACGGCGGCGAGCGGCGGGGTGAGCTTCGGGGCGGGAAGTTCGCTGACGATGACGGCGGAGGATTGCGAGGCGATCCTGCGGGAGTGCCCGTCGGTGGCGGCGGCGTCGCCGATCGTGCGGATGCGGACGCAGGTGATCTTCCAGGATCGCAACTGGGTGCCGTCGCAGATCCTGGGGACGACGACGAGCTATCTGACGGTTCGCGACTGGACGAAGCTGGCCGACGGGGAGATGTTCACCGACATGGATGTGCGGAGCGGGGCGCGGGTGTGCCTGGTGGGGCAGACGATCCAGCGGGAGGTGTTCCGAGGGGCGAGCCCGATCGGGATGGAACTGCGGATCCAGGCGGTGACGTTCAAGGTGATCGGGGTGATGTCGCCCAAGGGGGCGAGCGCCTTCGGGCAGGATCAGGACGACATCGTGATTGCGCCGTGGACGACAATCAAGTACCGGGTGTCGGGGTCGTCGGTGAACTCGTCGGGTGGGTCGGGGGGGACGGGGTCGGCGGCGGCGACCGGAGGCGCGGCGTCGTCAACGAGCATCTATCCCGGGGCGGCGCCGGTGTTTCCGCCGGCGGCGACGCAGCAGGGGAACGGGCCGATGCCGGTGCGGTTCGCCAATGTGGACCAGATCATCGCGTCGGCGCGGTCGCCGGCGGAGGTGAAGACGGCGATCACGGAGATCACGGCGCTCCTGCGGGAGCGGCACAAGCTGCGGCCCGGGGAGCCCGACGACTTCAGCGTGCGCGACATGACGGAGGCGGCGAGTTCGTTCTCGTCGACGAGCGACACGATGACGCGGCTGCTGCTGGCGGTGGCGCTGATCTCGCTGGTGGTCGGGGGCGTGGGGATCATGAACATCATGCTGGTGTCGGTGACGGAGCGGACGCGCGAGATCGGGCTGCGGATGGCGGTGGGGGCGCGGGCCCGGGACATCCTGCTGCAGTTCCTGACTGAGGCGACGCTGCTGTGCCTGATCGGCGGGGTGGTGGGGTTGCTGCTGGGGCGAGGGGCGGCGATCATGGTGCGGGAGTTCCTGAAGTGGCCGGTGGAGGCCTCGATGGAGGCGATCGTCGCCTCGATCGTGGTCTCGGCGATGGTCGGGATGGTCTTCGGGTTCTACCCGGCGTGGAAGGCGTCGCGGCTGGACCCGATCGAGGCGCTGCGATATGAGTGACAGGAATCGCGGCGTCGGAGGTGGGCAAGGCGGTCGCTGGCGGAGGGCCGCTGCGGCGGTTTGGCTGGCGTGCGCGGGCGGGTGCACGGTGGGGCCGGACTACACGCCGGCCGAGGGGCGCACGCCGGGAGCGTGGTCGGGCCTGGACCCGGCGGTGACAGACGGGAACGTGAGCACGCCGACGGGCGACCCGGCGGAGATCGGGCGATGGTGGCGGAGCTTCGGGGATGAGACGCTGTCGGGGCTGGTGGAGCGGGCGGCGTCAGCGAATCTTGATGTGGCGCTGGCGGAGTCGCGGATCCGGCAGGCGCGGGCGGGGGTGCGGAGCTCGGAGGCAGGGCTGTATCCGAGCGTGGACGTGACCGCCTCGGCGAGCCGCAGCCGCAGCGCCGTGAGGGGCGGGGGGAGCACCCAGGGGGCGACGGGGAACTTCTTCCGCGAGGGATTCGACGCGGCGTGGGAGATCGATGTCTTCGGGGGGATCCGGCGGGGCGTCGAGGCGTCGGAGGCGTCGCTGCGGTCGTCGGTTGAGGACCGGCGGGATGTGCTGGTGTCGCTGGCGGGGGAGGTGGCGACCAACTACTTCCAGCTGCGCGGGGCGCAGAGCCAGCTGTTGATCGCGCGGCGGAACCTGGCGGCCCAGCGACAGACGCTGGAGCTGACGCAGGAGCGGTTCGACGCCGGGTTCGTCAGCCTGCTGGACGTGGCCAACGCGCGGGCCCAGGTGGCGCAGACGTCGTCATCGATCCCGGCGCTGGAGGCGAACCAGCGGGTGGCGATCTATGCGCTGGGGGTGCTGCTGGGCCAGGAGCCGGCGGCCCTGCTGGCGGAACTGACGCCGGAGGGGCCGATCCCGGCGCCGCCGAGGGTCGTCCCGATGGGGATGCCATCAGAGCTGCTGCAGCGGCGGCCCGACATCCGGCGGGCGGAAGCGGACCTGCACGCGGCGACGGCGCTGGTGGGGGTGGCGACGGCGGACTTGTACCCGCGGTTTTCGCTGACGGGGTCGTTCGGACTGTCGGGGGGCGACGTGAGCAGCCTGAGCACGGTTGCAAATCGATTCTGGTCGATCGGGCCGGCGGTGAGCTGGAACGTCTTCGACGGGGGGCGGATCCGGGCGAACATTCAGATTCAGGAGGCGGGGGCGGAGCAGGCGCTGATCGCGTATCAGCGGGCGATCCTGCTGGCGCTGCAGGATGTCGAGACGGCGCTCGTGAACTTCTCGAAGGAACAGCAGCGCAACGCGGCGCTGCAACTGGCGGTGGAGGCCAACCGCGAAGCGGTGGACGTGGCGACCCAGCTGTACAGCGCGGGGCGGACGGACTTTCTCAATGTGCTCTCGGCGCAGCGGCAGCTCTTCGGATCAGAGGATGCGCTGTCGCAGAGCGACCGGACCATCGGGACCAACCTGGTGGCGCTGTACAAGGCGCTCGGCGGCGGTTGGAGCGGGGAGCAGGAGCCCGGGACTGACGCGCCGACCGGCGGAGCGGGCGAGGCCCCCAGCGAGGCGCCCTCATCATGATCGCAGGGTCGCGAGTGACACGGTCCGTGACACGGTGATGGGGATGTTCTTGAAGGGCGGCGTCCTGGACTCAGGATCGGCGATCGCGGGGACCAGCGCGTTGGCCTCGGGGCAGTACATGGCGGCGTTGCCGGGGCGGATGGGGGCTGGGCGAACGAGGATGTTGTCCATGCGGCCGCCGGGGGCGCCGGGGGGCCAGTGGGCGGCGGCGACGGTCACGCGGTCATCGCGGCGGAGGCCGAGGGCGAGCATGTCGTCATCGGCCATGAGGATGACGTCGCGGCGCTCCTGGGCTCGGTAGAGGTCGTGCTCTTCGTAGACGACGGTGTTGAACTGGCCCTCGGAGCGGATGGTCATGAGGCGGAGTTCGCCCGGGCGGCGGGTGAGGGGGAGGGTGGGCGGGTGGAACGCGGCGCGTCCGGAGGGGGTGGCGAATGCTGGGGTATGGAGGGCGCGGCCGGGGATGAGGAACTCCTCGCCGGTGCGGTCAATGGACTCGAGCTGGGCGAGGGCGGGGACGGTGGCGGCGATGGCCTGGCGGATGGCGGAGTGGTCGGTGAGGGCGGACCAATCGATCTGGGCGTCGGGGCGGTCGCGCAGCGTGAGGCGGGCGAGCTCGGCGATGACCTCGACTTCGCTGCGGGGGCCGTCGTGGCGGGCGGGGCCGCCGTCGGAGAGGCGGACAAAGCTGAACATGGATTCCTGGGTGGTGGGCTGGGACTCTTCATCGCGGGCGCGGACGGGGAGGATGATGGAGGTGGCGCCGCGGCCGTGGATATGGCCGGTATTGAGGGTGGTGGAGAGGAAGACGGAGAGGCGGGCGCGGCGGAGGGCGCGGGCGGAGAGGGCGGCGTCGGGGGCGGAGCCGAAGAGGTTGCCGCCCAGATGGAGGGCGACATCGACGGCGCCAGCGTCGGCCTGCAGGATGCCGGCGAGGGTGTCGAGGCCGGGCTGGCGGGGGAGGCGGAGGCCGAAGCGGGCGTCGAGAGCGGAGAGGAACGACTCGGGGGGGTTGGGGGTGACGCCGATGGTGCCGAGGCCCTGGACGTTGGAGTGGCCACGGAGGGGGAGGAGGCCGGCGCCGGGGCGGCCGAGCATGCCGCGGAGGAGGGCGAGGTTGGCGATGGCGTGAACGTTGTCGACGCCGTGGGCGTGGTGGGTGACGCCCATGGTCCAGCAGAAGACGGCGCGTTGGGCGCGGCCGTAGAGGGCGGCGACGCGGCGAAGGTCGGCTTCCGGGACGCCGGAGGACTCGACGAGGGCGGGCCAGGAGAGGGCGGCGAGGTGAGCGAGGAACGCGCCCGCGCCGTCGGTGTGCGCGGCCAGGAAGGGCTCGTCGTGGCGGCGGTCCTGGACGACAGCCTTGGCGAGGGCGGAGAGGAGGGCGATATCGCCGCCGATGTGGGGCTGGAGGTACTCATCGGCGATGTCGGAGCCCATGAGCAGGCTCCAAGGATCGCTGGGGACACTGAAGCGGGTGAGGCCGAGTTCGCGCAAGGGGTTGATGACGACGACCTTGGCGCCGGCGCGTTTGAGGTCGATGAGGGTGCGCATCAGGCGCGGGTGGTTGGAGGCGGGATTGCCGCCGATGATGAAGATGAGGTCGCAGTGGTGCAGGTCGTCGAGGGTGAGGGTGCCGGCGGAGGAGCCGATGGCCTTGCGCAGGGCGACTCCGGAGGCCTGATGGCAGAAGTAGGAGCAGTTGCTCACGTTGTTTGTGCCGCAGGCGCGGGCGAAGAGCTGGAAGAGAAACGCGGCCTCGTTGGAGGCGCGGCCGCTGGCGTAGTAGAGCGTGCGCTCGGGCGGGGCGGCCCGCAAGGCGGAGGCGATGCGGTCAAGGGCGTCGGCCCAGGGGATGGGGCGGTAGTGCGGAGGCGCGCCCGGGCTGCATTCGGCGATAAGAGGTTCGACGAGGCGGCCGGCGGCTTCGAGCTCATGGGAAGAGAGGCGTTCGAGCTGGGCGAGGGAGAGCTGCTCAAGGAACTCGGGGCGGACACGCCCCTGCATGTCGGCGGCCATGGCCTGGACGGATTTCTTGCAGACTTCGGGGAAGCGGCCGGTTTCGTTGACCATGCCGCCCTGCTGGCCGCCCATGCCGAGCGCGCAGGTCTTGCAGGCGTTGCGGGCGGAGAGGGCCCGAAGCATGCGGAGGATTCCGCCGGAGGCGCGGGCCTTCTTCAGGGTGTACCAGATGGCTGGAAAGCCGCCGCCGGAACGTGGTGTCCACATCTTGGTGGAGCATACCACGTCCGCGGCGGCGGGCACCTCAGCAGGAAGCAGGAGATCAGTGAGGCCGGGCGAGATCAACGGCGAGGGCGTCGAGCATGGTGAGGTATCTCTCTCGAAGGGCGGGATCGAAGGCGCCGGCGGCAAGGTTGAGCTTGCCTGAGAGCAGGGCGATGCTGTCGAGGACCTTGGCGCGATCCGCCTGAGGGATCGGGCGGAGACCTGAACGGGTGTAGCTGGCGATCTGCGCGGCCATGGAAGCTCCGATGTCATCGGGCGCGGCGTTGGACGCGTGGCAGTTGATGACCAGACAGAGGGAGTCGATGAGGTTGCGGAAGGCGTCCCACCACCGACCATCGGCCGGGGCATCCGCCGGGGCGGGGGGGTCGTCCTGGGCGGCTTCAGAGGGCCGGATGGACGCGGCGATGGTTTGGGGGGGCGGCAAGCCGGGTATGCCCGGGGAGCCTGCGAGGAGGGTCGCGGCCACGGCGACGGAACTCATGGTAAACTTGTGGCATCGCATCGTGCCCGCTCCTTGCAGAGGAATCCGAGGGCCGGGCGACGGCCCGGCTGGCACCTGATCGCGGATGGCGCGGATGGCGTTACGGCGGAGCGAAAAAAAGTCAGATCACACTCGTGAGGCGACCATGCGTTCCGGCGAACTGGACAACCCGAGCATCCCGCCTTCCCCAGGTTCACAGGTGGGCGGCGACGTTGAGGGATTGGTGGGCCGAATCGCTGAAGGTGACCGGCAGGCGGCGGCGGAGTTCGTGCGTCGGTACTCACCGATCATCCGGCAGCGGTACCGGGCGCGGCTGAGCCCGGCGCTGCGGCGGCTGGCCGACTCGACGGATCTGGCCTCGACGGTGGGGCGGCGGCTGGATGCCCTGGTGGCCAACGGGGCCCTTGAGGTGGTGAACCAGCGGCAGCTCTGGGCGCTGATTCACCGGCTGGCGGACACGGCGGTGGCCGACAAGGCGCGGGCGCTGGCGCGGCTGCGGCGGGCGGAGGATGAAGATTCGGAGTGGAGCCGGGCGTTTCTGCGGCGGTCGGAAGAGGGGCACGGGCCGGAGCAGTTCGATGGGATGCTGGAGCGGCTGCTGGATGAGCTGCCCGGGGAGCGCGACCGGCAGATGCTGGGGCTGTGGCTGGCGGGCTGGAGCCACGCGCAGATCGGGCAGGAGCTGGGGCTGGCGCCCAACGCGGTGCGGCAACTGTGGAGCCGGGTTCGGGAGCGGGCCAAGGCGGTGCTTGCAGGGGATGTCGCATGATCCGGATCAGCGGACCATCGCAGGGAGGGATCGGGGGCTCGGGTGACGCGGACGGGACCTCGGGCGGGCCGACGGGCGGGGCGGGCGGCGGCGGAGCCGGTCAGCGCGGCGCGATCTGGGCGGGGGCTGCGACCCTGACCGACGATGAGCTGTGCGACCTGCTGCGGCGCGACGCGGCGGCGGAGATTGCGGCGGGGCGGCTGCCGGGGCTGGGGCGGTATCTGCGAGCGATCCCGACGCTGACGAGCAACCCGGCGGCGCTGGATACGGCGATTCAGCTGGCGATCGACGCGTCGGTGAAGCTGGGGGCCCCGCGGGAGGCGGCGGCGGCGCGGATGGCGGCGGAGCACCCGGAGCTGCGCGAGGCGATCGAGATCTCGTCGATTTTGGATGCGATGCTGGCGACGTCGTCAGTCTGGCGGGACCTGGCGACGGCGGCGAGCCCGCTGCAGATGCCTTGTGAGTTTGGCCCGCCGTGGCGGGACGGGCAGTCGCGGTATCTGCTGGTGGAGTGCGTGGCGATGGGGGCGCACGGGACGATCTACCGGGCCCAGGACCGGGCGCTGAGCGCGCCGGACCGGGTGGCGTGGGCGGCGATCAAGACGGTGCATGTGGCGCCGGCGCTGGGCTTTGATGCGGCCCGCCGGGAGGCGGTGCGGGCCCGCCGGATCGACCACCCGAATGTGGCGCGGGTGCTGGAGGCGGGGCAGGCGGCGGACGGCTCGTGCTACCTGGCGTTTGAGTTCGTCGAGGGGCGCTCGCTGGCGACCTGGCGGCGGGGGCGGTCGGAGCGGACGCCCAGCGATGAGGCGGCGCGGATCGTGATGCAGGCGGCCGAGGGGCTGGCGGCGTCGCACGCGGCGGGGGTGACGCACGGGGACCTGCACCCCGGGAACGTGATGATCGGCGGCGATGGGCAGGTGAAGGTGATCGATTTCGGGCTGGGGCGGCTGCCGTTTGAGAGCGTCGAGGAGCCCGCGGCGGGGGCGGCGATCGGCTTCGTCGCGCCCGAGGTGCACCAGCGGCGGGCCCGGGCGCGGATGGACCTGGCGGACGTGTACAGCGCCGGGGCGCTGCTGTACTGGCTGCTGACGGACCGGAACGCCAACGGCGACAGCGTGCCGGAAGCGGAGGAGCGGCTGGAGGCGACGGGGGGCGAGCCGAGCGACCCGCGCCAGCACCGGGCGGAGGTGGATGAGGACCTGGCGTGGATCACCCGGCGGGCGCTGGAGCCGGACGCGGCGCGGCGGTACACGTCGGCGGCGGCGCTGGCGTCGGACCTCCAGCGGTACCTGGCGCGTGAGCCGCTGGCGTGGCGGCCGCCCTCGGCGCTGCGGCGGGCAAGGCTGGCGGCGCGGCGGTCGCCGATCCTGGTGTCGGCGCTGGTCGGGAGCGTGATGCTGCTGGTGTCGCTGGCGGGGCTGGGCGTGACGGTGTATTGGCGGGCGGCGCTGGTGAGCGTGGTGGCGGAGCGTGACGCGGCGACGGCCCGGGCGGAGGCCTCGGCGGCGCAGACGCGGGCGCTGGAGGCGGAGACGCGCGAGCAGGATGATCGGCTGCAGAAGCTCGAGGGCGTGAAGCGGGTGCTGCAGTCAATGGCGAGCTTCGTGAGCTCGCCGCCGCTGGAGAACACGCCGCCGGACCGGCTGGTGACGTGGTTCCTGCTGGCGGACGAGGTGTCGGTGCGCTCGACAGGGGCGGTGCTGATGGCGACCGACCCGCAGCTCAAGCGCCGTCTGGAAGCGGGGCGGCGGAGGATGGCCACGCTGCTGGAGGACCCGGAGCGGAACGGGCTGGCGCTCTTCAACTGGCGGTGCGCGATGGCGGTGTGGCTGGTGGAGGCGGATCAGTGGGAGGCGGCGCGGGAGATGGTCCGCGAGGCCCGGGCGTATTCGGCCGCGACAACGGGGGCGCGTTCGATCGATGACGACCTGGCCCGCCTGGACGAGGTGGCGGAGCTGATGCTGCGGCCGGACCTGAACCCTGACGAGCAGCTGCGGCTGGCGGCGATCCGGAAGCTGGTGCTGCCGGAGCGCGTCCGCAACCGGCTGACGGGGCGCGAGAAAGCGCGCGAGTCGGGGCGGGAAACCGGGCGCTGAGGGGGATGTGGCGGCGGGGCGTCGTGCCGCGCGACCGGCGACTCTACGATGGGGCCCATTGAGCCGCCCGTTGAGCCGCCTTTTGAACCCCGCCCTTCCCACTCCCCGTGAACTGGCCGACCTGATTCAGCGGGCGATGCTGGCCGACCGGAGGGGTCTGATGGCGCGGTTCGACGCGCTGCGGCGGTCGCAGGGGCCCGCGCCCGAGCAGGTGCTGAGGCTGGCGCGGGAGGCGGAATCGTCGGCCCGGCGGCGCGACGCGAGGGAGGCGAACCGGCCGCGGCCGAAGTTTGATCAGCAGCTGCCGGTGATCGCGCGGCGGGAGGAGATCGCCAAGGCGATCGCGGCGCATCAGGCGGTGGTGATCTGCGGCGAGACGGGCAGCGGCAAGACGACGCAGTTGCCGCAGATCTGCCTGGCGCTGGGGCTCGGGGCGGCGGGGATGATCGGGCACACGCAGCCGAGGCGGATCGCGGCCCGGACGGTGGCGCAGCGGATCGCCGATGAGCTGGGTTCGCCGCTGGGGCGGCAGGGGGCGGTGGGCTTCAAGGTGCGGTTCGGGGACGAGACATCGCCGGACACGTACATCAAGCTGATGACCGACGGGATCCTGCTGGCGGAGACGCAGGGGGACCGGGACCTCGAGCAGTATGACGCGATCATCATCGACGAGGCGCACGAGCGCTCGCTGAACATTGATTTTCTGATGGGGTACCTGCGGCAGATGATGCCGCGCAGGCCGGATCTGAAGATCATCATCACGAGCGCGACGATCGACCCGCAGAAGCTGAGCAACCACTTCGGGGGCCCGGGGAAGTGCCCGATCGTGGAGGTGTCGGGGCGGACGTATCCGGTGGAGGTGCGGTACCGGGCGGTTGAGGAGGCGGAGCCGGACGACTTTGAGACCGATGAGGAGCGCGCGATCCTGGACGCGGTGGACGAGCTGGCGCGCAAGGATCTGCCCAAGGGTGATGTGCTGATCTTCCTGCCCGGGGAGCGGGAGATCCGCCAGACCGCCGAGGCGCTGCGGAAGCACCATCCGCCGGGGACGGAGATCCTGCCGCTGTACGCGCGGCTGTCTCCGGCGGAGCAGCTGCGGGTGTTTCAGCCGCACGGGGGGCGGCGGATCGTGCTGGCGACCAACGTGGCGGAGACGTCGCTGACGGTGCCGGGGATCCGGTATGTGGTGGACACGGGGCTGGCGCGGATCAGCCGGTACAGCCACCGCAACAAGGTTCAGCGGCTGCCGGTCGAGCCGGTGTCGCAGGCGTCGGCGAACCAGCGGGCGGGGCGGTGCGGTCGTGTGGCGGCGGGCGTGTGCATCCGGCTGTACAGCGAAGAGGATTTCAAGAAGCGGGAGGCCTTCACCGAGCCGGAGATCCTGCGGACCAACCTGGCGAGCGTGATCCTGCAGATGAAATCGCTGCGGCTGGGGCCGGTGGAGGAGTTCCCCTTTGTGGACCCGCCGGATGCGCGGATGATCCGCGACGGGTACGAAACGCTCGAGGAGCTCGGGGCGATGGATGAGCACGGGGAGCTCACCAAGCTGGGGCGCGACCTGGCGAAGCTGCCGCTGGATCCGCGGATCGGGCGGCTGCTGCTGGCGGGGGCGGCGGAGAACTGCCTGAGCGAGGTGCTGGTGATCGCGTCGGCGCTGGAGGTGCAGGACCCGCGCGACCGGCCGCTGGACAAGCAGAGCGCCGCCGACGAGGCCCAGGCGCGCTTCAAGCACGAGCAGAGCGACTTCCTGACGTACGTCAACATCTGGGAGGCGCACCACGACGAGGCGGATCGCCTGAGCCACGGGAAGCTGCGCGACTGGTGCCGGCGGAGCTTCCTGAACTTCACGCGGATGCGGGAGTGGGTGGAGACCCATGGGCAGATCAGGCGGATCATCACGGAGATGGGGCTGCAGTTGAACAGCCAGCCCGGGGATTACGACCGGGTGCACCGGGCGCTGCTGGCGGGGCTGCTGTCGAATGTGTGCAGCAAGAACGAGGCCGGGGGCGGGTTCGACTACCACGGGGCCCGGGGGTCGAAGGTGAGCATCTTCCCGGGGTCGACCCTCTTCAAGAAGGGCCCCAAGTGGTTCGTCGCGGCGGAGATCGTGCAGACGACGAGGCTGTACGCGCGGACGATCGCCAAGGTGAACCCCGAGTGGATCGAGGATCTGGGCGCGCACGTGCTCAAGCGCTCGTACACCGACCCGCACTGGTCGGCGGAGACCGGGCAGGTGTCGGCGTGGGAGCGGGCGACGCTGTTCGGGCTGGTGCTGGTGGCGCGCCGGAGGGTGCATTACGGGCCGATCGATCCGGTCGCATCGCGGGAGATCTTCATTCACCGGGCGCTCGTCGAGGGTGACTGGCCGGAGGGGCGGAACGAGGCGCCCTTCGAGGGGCATAACCGAGGGGTGATCGAGCAGATTCAGAAGCTCGAGGCGAAGCTGCGGCGGAGCGACATCCTGGCCGACAAGGCGGCGCTGTTTGCGTTCTATGACCGGCGCGTGCCGGCGGAGATCCACAGCTCCGGGGTGTTTGACCGCTGGCGGGCGGAGCAGGAGAAGGTGAACCCGCGGCTGCTGCGCATGAGCCTGGATGATGTGCTGGCGGGGGATGCCAAGCTGGGGAGCGGCGGCGTGGCGGGGGCCTACCCGGACGTGCTGCCGGGGACGGAGTTGAAGCTTGAGTACGTGTTCGAGCCGGGATCGGACCGCGACGGCGTGACGCTGGTGACGCCGCTGGCGAGCCTGCCGCAGTTGGACGAGGCCCGGTGCGAGTGGCTGACGCCCGGGCTGCTCCGGGAGAAGGTGCACGGACTGCTCAAGACCTTGCCCAAGCATCTGCGGGTGCAACTGGACGGCGAGCCCGGGCCGGGGGGGAGCGGGGCGGGAAGCAGTGGCGGCGGGAAGGGCGGGGGCGGGCCGACCAAGACGGGGCTGGCGGGCCTGGCGGACGACGTCGGGGGCGTGCTGGCCTTCGGCAGGGGGACGCTCGCGGCGGCGATGACCGAGGCGCTTGAGGTGCTGCGCGGGGTGAGCGTGCCGGTGACGGCGTGGCAGCCGGCAGCGCTCCCGAGCTATCTGCGGCTGAACGTCCGCGTGCTTGACGAGCGGGGGAAGCTGCTGGGCGAGGGGCGTGACCTTGCTGAGCTGAAACAGCGGTACGGCGGGCGGGCCCGCAAGGCGCTGGCGGGGCTAGCGCGGGCGCAGTTCGGGCGCGAGGGGCTGACGACCTGGGATTTCGACGAGTTGCCGGAGCGGTTTGAGACCGAGCGGGCGGGGCAGTCGGTGGTGGCGTTTCCGGCGCTGGCGGATCGGGGGGAGAGCGTGGCGCTGACGCTGATGGAGACGCCGGAGGCCGCCGCGGCGGCGACGCACGCGGGCGTGCGGCGGCTGCTGGCGCTGGCGTGCCGGGAGGAGCTGTCGCACCGGCTGAGGTCGCTCTCGAACATCGACGCGCTGTACAAGTGGTTTGCGCCGCTGGGTGAGCCTGGGGAGCTCAAGGGTTCTGCGATCGATCTCATTGTGGAGAAGGCGTTTCTGGCGGGGCAGGGGGCGATCCGCACGCGCGAGCAGTTCGAGGAGCGGCAGACGGCGTGCTGGGGGCGGCTGGGGCAGGTGACGATCGAGGTGGGGGGGCTGCTGAGCCGGGTGCTGGAGGCGCGGCACAAGATCGCAGCGCGGCTGGGGAGCGGCGTGCCGCGGACGTGGGCGGTCTCGGTGGCGGACATCCGCGAGCACGCGGCGTACCTGATGCCCAAGGGCTTTTTGCGCTTGACGCCGCTGGACCGGCTGCGGGAGTACCCGCGGTATGTGGAGGCGATGCGGATGCGGCTGGAGAAGCTGCGCGAGGGGGGCTCGACGCGCGAGACCAAGGCGCTGGCGGACCTGATGCCGCACTGGAAGCGGTACACGGGGTGGGTGGCGCAGGCGGCAGGCGAGGCGAAGGCGCGGGAGGAGGCCGCGGGCGGGCCGGAGAACCAGCCTGAGTCCGCGGCGGCGGGTGGGCCGGCACAGGTCGGGCCCGGGGGCAAGCCGAGGGGAAATCAGCCGCTGCCGCAGGCGCGGCGGGCGGCGCCGGTGGTGCCGACGGAGGCGGCGGCGTGGGCGGCCAAGGCGGGCTCGCTGCCGGCGGAGGTGGAGACGTACCGGTGGATGCTGGAGGAGTTCCGCGTGAGCCTGTTTGCGCAGGAACTGGGGACCGCGCAGAGCATCTCGGCGAAGCGGCTGGAAGAGCAGTGGGCCCGCTGCGAGCCAGCGCGGGGTTAGAATCGCCGATGACGAGCATCCACACCGAGAATCGAGCGCCTTCCCGCCACGAACAAGCCAGCGGAAACGGCGGCGCGTATCGGGAGCGCTCGCTGGCGGTCTTTCCTGGCGGCTCGAATGGCGAGTTCAACCTGCCAGCGGGGCTTGTGCGGGTGATCGAGCGGGGCGCGGGCTGCCGGCTGTGGGACGCCGAGGGGCGGGAGATGATCGACTTTTCGATGGGATGGGGATCGGTGCTGCCGGGGCATGCACGGGCGGAAGTGGTGGCGGCGGTGACGCGGCGGGCGCCGCTGGGGACGAACTTTTCGTATCCGAACACCGAGTCGCTGGCGCTGGGTGAGGAGTTGCTGCGGATCCAGCCGACGCGCGACCGGCGGGTGCGGTTCTGCGCGTCGGGGACGGAAGCGACCATGCACTGCCTGCGGCTGGCGCGGGCGTTCACGGGGCGGAGCGGCGTGCTGAAGTTCGAGGGTGCGTATCACGGGTCGAACGACGAAGGCGTGACGAGCCTGTTCCCCAGCGGGCGGACGCCGTTTCCGCAGCCGGAGCCTTCGAGCGCGGGGATCGCGTTCGAGCACACGCTGGTGGCGCCGTACAACGATCTTGAGGAGACCACGCGGATCATTGGCGAGCACGCGGCCCGCCTGGCATGCGTGATCGTCGAGCCGCTGCACCGGTGCCTGGCCCCCCGGGCGGGATTCCTTGAGGGGCTGCGCGAGGCGTGTGACCGGCACGGGGTCCTGCTGGTCTTCGACGAGGTGGTGACGGGCTTCCGCCTGGCGTACGGCGGCGCGCAGGAGCGGTACGGCGTGCCGGCGGATCTGGTGGCCTATGGCAAGGCCCTGGGAGGCGGGCTGCCGATCGGGGCGTTCGTGGGGCGGACCGAGGTGATCGACATCGTGCGGGAGGACCGGACCGGCGAGGCGAACTATGTGTGGACGGCGTCGACGCTGGGGGGCAATCCGCTCTCGACGGCCGGGGCGAGCGCGGCGTTGGCGATCTACCGGCGGGCCGACACCTATCCGCGCCTGCACGCGATGGGGGAGCGATTCCGGGAGGGGCTGCGGCGCGCGGCGCGGGACAGCGGCCATGCGGGGCAGGTGATCGGCGATGGGCCGCTGGGGCAGATCGTGTTCACTGATCAGCCGGTCTTCGACTATCGCAGCACGATCGCCGGCGACCGGGCGAAGTCGCGGGCGATGATGCTCGGGCTGTTCGAGCGGGGGGTGTTCGTGAATCCGATGGGGACCAAGCTCTACCTCTCGCTGGCCCATGACGGGGATGCCAGCGGGGAAGTGGTCGAGGAGTTCATGACCCGCCTGCACGACGTGCTGAAGGGGCTTTAGAAGCCGCGCGGCGCCCGGAAGCCGGCTACTTGATGAAGGTGCCGCGCTCGCGGTCCTTGCGGATGCCGGGGAAGTCCAGCACCCGCCCGTGGGCGGCGAGGTAGACGCCCGGGGGCATGACGCCGGTGGCGAAGATCGCTTCGGTGAGGTTCTGGAGGGCGTCGCTCCGCTGCATCTCGTAGGGGCGCATCGCGCCGGTGAGCACGATGGGGGCTGAGGGGTTGGGGAACGCCTCGAAGAGTTTCTCGCCGGTGGTGCAGAGCGTGTCGGTGCCGTGGAGGACGACGATGCCGGCCACGGCGGGCCCGGCGGGCGCGCTGGGCGCGGGGGGGGCGGGGGGCGCCGGGGGAGGGGGGGCGGCGCCGCCGGCGGCGCGCACGGCGTCGACGATGCGGCGACGATCGTCGTCGGTCATGTCGAGGCTGTCTTTGCTCATGAGCTCGATGGTGTTGACGGCGGTCGCTTCGAGGCGAAGCCGCCGGAGCATGCGATGGACGATGGACCGCCGGTTTTCGAGGCGGCCGGTCATCTCGTCGTAGGTCTTTTCGATCGTGCCGCCGGTGGTGATGAGCGTGATAAGTCGCATCAGCCTCAGCGTAGGTGCGAGCGGCAGCGCCGGCCGGCCTCAGACCACCGGCGCGGCGAAGTCCTTGCGGCGCTCATAGTCGAGCCACTGGTTGGCGGCGTTGTCGCCCGGGAACTCCCACGCGGCGGGGTCCCACTTGAGGCGGCGGCCGGTCCAGTAGCCGATGCACGAGAGGTGGGCCAGGGCGATGCTGCGGGCGCCGACCTCGACATCGCACACGCAGCGCTGCTTGCTGCGGATGCAGTCGAACCAGTCGTCGAGCTGGCTCTTGCGGCGGGGGAGGCGGGTGTCGCTCGGGCCGAGGGGGTTCTTGAGGGTGTCTTCGGGGATGCTGAGGAGCCGGCCGCGATCGACGGAGATGGAGCCCTTCTCACCGACGAACGTCACGCCCGGGGGCCCGCCGTGGATGACGTCGACGCCGCTGGCGTAGACCATGCGGAGGCCGTATTCGGATTTGGGGTCGAGCTTGCCGGTGGCGCCGCCCTGGGCGGGCGGGATGATCTCGACAGGACCGGACTCATCCATGCCGAGGCCCCACTGGGCGATGTCGTAGTGGTGGGCGCCCCAGTCGGTCATGAGGCCGCCGGAGTACTCGCGGTAGAGTCGCCAGTTGGGGTAGTGATGGTGGACGCCGCGGGGGCAGAGCTCGCTGTGATAGGGGCGCTGTGGCGCCGGGCCGAGCCAGCGGTCCCAGTCGAGGGCGGAATCGGGCTGCTCCGCGGGGAGGTCGCAGGGGATGCTGGGGAGGCCGATGCCGACATAGACGTGGTAGAGCTTGCCCAGGCGGCCGCTGCGGACGTACTCGCAGGCGGTGACGAACCGGTGGTCGTATTCGGTGCGTTGCTGGCTGCCGGTCTGGAAGACGACGTTGTGCTTGCGGACGGCGGCGATCATCCGCCGGCCCTCGCTGAGGCACAGCGTCAGGGGCTTCTCGCAATAGATGGGCTTCTTGGCGGCGGCGGCGTGCAGGACCTGGTTGAGGTGCCAGTGGTCCGGGGTGGCGATGATCACGGCGTCAACGGCGGGCTTGGTGAGCACTTCGCGGTAATCGACGGCCCAGGCGCAGTCGGTGTTGCCGTACTTGTCGTTGACCAGCTTGCGGGCGGCCTCGCGGCGGGTGGGCTCGACATCGCAGACGGCGACGATGCGGCAGTCGCTGCGGGTCAGGAGGGAGTCCATGAGCTCGAAGCCGCGTTTGCCTGTGCCGATGATGGCCAGACCGATCTGGTTGTTGGGGCTTCCGGCGGGGCCGGAGGCGCCGGGCTTGCCGGGTTGGGCGATCGTGCGGGAAGGGATGATGAGCGGGCCGCCGACCGCCGCGGCGCCGGCGACCAGGCCCGCGGCGGAGAGGAACTGGCGGCGGGAAACGGAGGCGACGGGATCTGGGGTGGCCATTGGGCTAGTGTATCAAATGGCAGGCGATGGCCCGCGCGGCTGGCCCGGGTGCATGACCTGCGAGGCCTCCGCCCCGGGTCGGCGGCGGGCAGCGGAAGAGTGCAAACCTGGGATCACCAGGACCGTATCGGGACGGTCAGTCTCTGCGCATCAGCGCAGCCTTGAGCCTCGGGATAGCCGGAATCGGCGTGCCGGAAGACGCCCATGGCGGGGTCGTTGGTGAGGACGTTCTGGAGCCTGCGGGCGGCCTCGGGGGTGCCGTCGGCGACGATGACCTGCCCGGCGTGCTGACTGAAGCCGATGCCCACGCCGCCGCCGTGGTGGAAGCTGACCCAACTGGCGCCGCTGGCGATATTGACGGCGAAGTTGAGGATGGCCCAATCGCTGATGGCGTCGGAGCCATCCTTCATAGCTTCGGTTTCGCGGTTGGGGCTGGCGACGCTGCCGCAATCGAGGTGATCGCGTCCGATGACGATGGGGGCCTTGACCTGGCCGGTTCGGACGAGCTCGTTGAAGATCTGGCCGGCCTTGGCGCGCTCGCCCTGGCCCAGCCAGCAGATGCGGGCGGGCAGGCCCTGGAAGGCGATGCGCTCGGCGGCGAGGCGGAGCCAGCGCTGAAGGCCGGCGTTGTTCGGAAAGGCCTTGATGAGGGCCTGATCGGTGACGGTGATGTCGGCGGGGTCGCCGGAGAGGGCCACCCAGCGGAACGGGCCGCGCCCGACGCAGAACTGAGGGCGGATGAAGGCGGGGACGAAACCGGGGAAGGCGAAGGCCTTGTCGAAGCCGTTGTCATAGGCGCGCTGGCGGATGTTGTTGCCGTAGTCGAAGGTGACGGCGCCGCGGTTCATGAGCTCGACCATGGCGCGGACGTGGCGGGTCATGGTGTCGGTGGAGAAGTGCTCATACTCGGCGCGGGAGACGCGGCGGAGCTGATCGGCCTCGTCAACGGTGACGTGCAGGGGAACGTAGCTGAGCACATCATGGGCGCTGGTCTGGTCGGTGAGGGCGTCGACACGGATGTGGCGGGCGAGGAGGCGTTCGAGCAACTCGACGGCGTTGCAGGGAACGCCGACGCTGACGGCGCTGCGGGCGGCGACCAGTTGGAGGGCGCGATCGATGGCGGAATCGACATCGTCGACGATCTCGTCGAGATAGCGGTCCTTCTGGCGGCGGAGGAGGCAGCGGCGATCGACATCGGCGATCAGGCAGACGCCGCCGTTCATGGTGACGGCGAGGGGCTGGGCGCCGCCCATGCCGCCGCAGCCGGCGGTGACGCACAGGCGGCCTTCCAGCGAGCCGCCGAAGTGGCGGCGGGCGCACTCGGCGAAGGTCTCGTACGTCCCCTGAACGATGCCCTGGGTGCCGATGTAGATCCAGGAGCCGGCGGTCATCTGGCCGTACATGATCAGGCCCTTAGCGGCGAGCTGATCGAAGTGCTCCTGGGTGGCCCAGTGGGGGACGAGGTTGCTGTTGGCGATCAGGACGCGCGGGGCGTCGGCGTGGGTCTTGATGACGCCGACGGGCTTGCCGGACTGCACGAGCAGGGTCTCGTCGGCCTCCAGGGCCTTGAGCGAGGCGACGATGGCGTCGAAGGCGGGCCAGGAGCGGGCGGCCTGACCGCGACCGCCGTAGACGACGAGGGCGTCGGGGCGCTCGGCGACCTCGGGATCGAGGTTGTTCATGAGCATCCGCAGGGCGGCCTCGGCCTGCCAGGTCTTGCAGGTGAGCTTGGCGCCGCGGGGCGCGCGAACGGTGCGGGCCCCGGGGAGCGAGGCGGGGAAGGCGCCGCCGGCGCGAGCAGGAACGGCCGCGCGAGCAGGAACTGAGGGCTTGACCGTGGCGATGCTGGCGGATGGCATGATGATCTCTCCGACGTGGTTCCGACGTGCCGGAACGCCCTTCCTGACGGTCGGGCTGCCTGCCTGCTGGTGCGGGGGCGACGACAAGGTGTTGTACCGCGCCGAGGCGTGGTGCTCAAGCAGGTATCGGCATTTCGGCGGGCGAAATCTACAGTCGAACCGTCCGCGATTCGGCCCAGCGGGCTGCCTTCACGCCGAAGGGGGCGGCGGATCGACCGGGCTGCGGAGAAAGGACGGCGCGCCGGGGAGCGCGGGGCGGGCGGAGACATCTGGGCTTACGCTCCGGGCATGACGCCTGCATTCACTTCGCGCCCGGTCCGCGCCTGCCGCTTCATACCGGGGATCAACTCAGTACGCGCGTGGGCGGCCTTGCTGGGCTTGCGCCTGGCCGGGGCCGGGGCGGGCGCAGTGGGGGCAGTGGGGGGGATGGCGGGGTGCTGGTCAACCACGGCGCGGGACCAGGCCATCGCCCCGGGGCTGGACGGTGGCGGTGGTCCGGTGGTGGCGCCCGAGGACTGGCCCGCGCGGTCGAGTGAGCGGCTGGCGGGTGTGGTGGAAGGGACGCCCAAGGCGTTCAACCCGTTCGCATCGCGGATCCTTGTGGATGGGCGACCGCCCTTCAAGCCGGAGTTTGACCCCTTCGGCTACTACTCGATCCCGCATGTGGGGGTGCACGGGATGGGGGTGCTGCGGGTGATCACGGCACGGGGCATCACGATCCAAGTGGACGAAAGCGAAACCCCGGGCGGTCCGCCACGGGTGAGCGTACAGCCGGCTGCGACTGATGAGCTGTTCCGGTTCGTTTCATTCTCGACGCTGCCGAACCGGCCGGTGACATCGGTCGATCTGGTGGCGGGGGGCTCGGGCCCGGTGGTGGGGGCCCTGCGGGCGCTGCGGCGCGACTTGTCGAACATGGCGATACCCGACGCGGACATCGCCGGGCCGCGGATGCTGACAGAGGGGATCGCGGCGTATATCGCGACGCCGCCGGCGGGGACGCCGGTGCGAGGGATGATCGTGCACCTGGGCGGGACGGGCAGCAGCCGGTTCGAGGCGCCGCTGGTGGGCCGGCTGGCCAAGGCGGGCTGGAACGTGCTCTCAATGCCCTTTGTCGGGGTGACGGGTGGGTACACGACGAGCTTCGTGATGAAGCACAAGGGCCAGTTGCCGGAGGAGGCGACGGTGGTGATGCCGTCGCCCAGCACGGCGCCATACCGCGACCCGATCACGTCGCCGGGGCTCTCGCTGAACTTCGCCGGGGTGATCGAGACATTCAGCACGCCCGAGCAACTGGGCGAACGGCTGGCGGCGATCACCGACGATCGGGTGGCGGAACCGGCGTACATGATCGAGGCGGTGCTTGAGTATCTGGCGCAGGAGCGGCCGGACATCGTGCGGGCGCCGCTGGCGCTGCTGGGCTGCTCGGCGGGGGCCCTGGTCGCGCCGGCGGTGGCGGCGCGCCTGCCGGGCCGATTTGATGCCGCGGTGCTGGTGGGCGGGGGCTGCAACCTGCTGGATATCGGCCTGCGCACGGCGCTTTCGGATGCGCGGCCGCCGATCGTCTGGGACCGGCAAGAGGATGAGGAGGACCAGCAGGCCCGGGCGGTGGCGGCGTATGCCCGGGCGACCCGGCTCGACCCGCTGCACACGGCGCGGGCGCTGCGGGGCACGCCGACGCTGATGCTGCACGCCACGTATGACCGGATCATCCCGGCGGAGCGGGGGCTTGAGCTGTGGGACTTGCTGGGGCGGCCGGAGCGGCGCAACCTGCTGGGCGGGCACGAGGGGCTGTTCCTGACCCTGGCCGATCAGGACGACGTCATCGACGGCTGGCTGAGCCGCACGCTGAACGTTCCGGCGGCGGCCAAGTAGACTGCTCTTTCAGAGCAGGCGCGAAGGGGTGAGGTGGCCGAGGCGGATGAGTTCGGCGATGGCTTCGATATCGGCGGTCAGCGGCCGGTCATCGGTGAGGGGGCGGACGGCCTTGCGGATGACGGCGTGAGCCGCCTCAACGCCCGCGCCTGACTTGAGCGGGCGATGGAACTCAAGGCCCTGGGCGGCGCAGAGAAACTCGATGGCGACGGTCTGGCGGGCCAGCTCGACAGCCCGCTCAGCCTTCGCGGCGGCGCGGGGCCCGAAGCTGTTGTAGTCCTCCATGCCTGCGCTGGTGGGGATGTTGGCGACGCTGGCCGGCGCGGCGAGGCCGACGAGCTCGTTGACGCAGGCGGCGGCGGTGTACTGGGCGATCATCAGGCCGCTCTGCAGGCCCGGCCGCGGGGCGAGGAAGGGCTTGAGGTTCGACTCAGGCTCGAAGGCGCCGGTCATCAGGTAGGTGCGGCGTTCGCTGATCCCGGCGAGGTGGCAAATGTGGATGGCCAGGCAATCGAGGGGGATGGCGAGAGGGGCGCCGTGAAAGTTGGCGCCGGAGATGATGGCGTCATCGGCGGAGGTTGCGCGGAACTCTTCGAGCGCGCCGGTCCAGTGCGGGCAGAGCTGGGCGCCTTTGGGGAAAACGAGGGGATTGTCGGTGACGGCGCCGAGTTCCTGGGTGATCCGGAGCTGGAACTCGCCGACGAAATCGCTGACCACGCCCAGGACAGTGGGGGCGGCCCGCAGGCTGTAGGGGTCCTGCACGCGGGGGTCGTTGTCGCGGTGGCTGGTGCGGATGGCCGAATCGCGGAGGAGCGAGCGGAGGGTTTCGCAGACGGCGGCGCCGCCGGCGAGCTGGTTGCGGGCCAGGTAGAGGCGGTGATCGAGGAAATCGTGCGACGCCCGGCACGCGTCGATGGACATGGCCAGGGCGACGGTGGCGGAGTCGAGGAGGCGTTCGTAGTCCTCGGCCAGGAGGGCCGCCCGGGCGGCCATGAGGTGCGTGCCGTTGATGAGGGCGAGGCCCTCCTTGGCGGCGAGCTCGAGCGGGCGGATGCCGGCGCGCTTGAGGGCTCGGTCGCCAGGGATGGGCTCGCCCGGGTGGGATGCGGGGCGCCCCGAACGCTCCGTGAAGGCCTGGCCTTCACCGATGGCGACGAGGGCGGCGGCGGCGAGGGGGGCGAGATCGCCTGAGGCGCCGACGCTGCCGACGCTGGGGACGACGGGGGTGATCCCGGCGTTGAGCATCGCGACGATGGTCTCTGCGACGACGGGTCGGACGCCGCTGAAGCCGCGGGCGAGGCTGCCGGCCAGCAGGAGCATCATGGCGCGGACGATCTCGACTGGGAGCGGCGACCCGACGCCCGCAGCGTGGGAGCGGACGAGGTTGCGCTGCAGCGTGGCGAGGTCGGCGGCGCTGATGCGCTGCTGAGAGAGCGAACCGAAACCGGTGTTGATGCCGTAATGGGCCAAGCCGTCGGTGGTGGCGTGGTCAACGACGCGGCGGGAGGCGGCCATGCGCTTGACTGAAGCCGGGGCGATCCGGACCGAGCGCCAGGCGCGGGCGACGGCGACCACGTCGGCGACGGCGAACTCGCCGCCGTCCAGGGTCAGGGGCGCGGGGACGACCGGAGTACGGCGGTTCGAACGAGGGTGGGCCATAGACAGGGATGGTGACCACCCGGGGGTCGAAAGGCAAGAGACGAGCGGCGGTCCATCAGCACCCGGCGAAGTACGCGGTGATGTAGTCCGACAGGTCGTCGGGGTCGGTGTTGCCGTCGCCCGAGTAATCGGCTTCGGCGCAGGGCGGGGTGGTGAAGTAGCAGGTGATGAAGTCGCTGAGGTCATCGGGATCGAGGGATCCGTCGTCGTTGAAGTCCGCGGGGCAGGTAACAACGCTGAGGAACACCAGGCTCGAGTTCAAGACGCCGCACGCCTTGGTGAGGCGTGCTACGACAATCGCGGTGGAGCGGACGTTGCTCATGTTGAGGGTGCGGGTGGTGGCGCCGGAGACGAAGCTGCCGTCGGGCTGAAGGCCGTTGCTGATGAGGACGCCGTTGCGCAACCACTGGTAGGCGACCGGGCCGACGCCGAAACCGGCGGTGACCTGGAACTGTGCGGAGCCGCCGCGGATGACTTCGAGCGCGTCGGGCTGATTGATGATCGATGGGGGGGTGCAGGCGTTGTCCCAGCTGACGAGGGCTGCGCGGACCTGGTCGCGGAAGAGGTCGGGGAAGGCGTTGAGGGCCTCGCTGGAGGTGTTGTCGTTGGGGGCGAAGTCGATGAGGGTGGCGCCGACGAATTCGCGGTTGGTGATGACGTCGCTGGTGTCTTTGAAAGGGAGGCGCATCCAGCCGGCAAGGGACTTGGCGTGGAAGAACGCGGTCTGGCCCGGGCAGCCGGCGATCTGGTAGCCGCCGCCCTTGCGGACGTGGTAGGTTCGGTCGGTGAAGTCTTCGAGTTCCGCGGCGGTGAGGTCGAGGCCGGCGGATTCGTCGGCGATCAACTGGCGCATGGTCAGGTACGCGCCGTCGAAACGATCGGGATCGTCGAGGGTGGTCGCGTCGCGAGAGTCCTCCATGGCGCTGTAGAAGTACTCCTGCCAGGTGTTGTCGAACAGGGACCCGTCGGCGACGCGTTCGAAGAGCTGGCAGATTTCGCGCGGGGTGAGGACGTTGAACTGGAAGTCGCAGTCGAGGCAGCCCAGGGGGGTGCCGTTGATGACGCTCTGCGTGAGCCCGACGGGCCCGCGGAGGTAGTTGTTGATGTTGGTTCGGCCGTAGCGGAGTTGGATCTCCCGCGTCGCGTTGTTGTCGGAGCGCTCCATCATTCGGCGGAGGACGCGGTTGACGGTTTCGGTGGCGCTGGCCCCCGGGGGGGAGCCGGTGGTGGGGCACTCGTCGGGGTTGCTGATGTCGTCGTTGAGGAGGGTCGCGGCGACGGAATCGGCGCCGGACGCGAAGCGGCTGACGGCATAGACGAGGTGAGCGGCTTTGATCAGGCTGGCGGGCTCAAAGGGGCGGTCGGCGTTGAGGGAGGCGAGAACGGGCCCGCCGACTTCCTTGAAATAAAGGCCCACATGGGCCTCCGTGCCGCGGTTGCTGTCGACGCGGTCGCGCATGAACTCGCCCGCGCGGGTAGTCAGGGCGTTGCTGTTGTTGATCATGACGACCGCGAAGAGGTCGCCGGAACCGTCGAAGGAATCGAATCGCTCCATGCTGACGAGGCGTGAGCCGGTGGAGCCCAGGCGTTCGCTGATCTGCTGCGGGGTGAGCTGGGTGTAGAACCACCAGGGGGTGCCGTCGTTCTGGATGGCGACACCCGAGACGCGCCGGGCGGCCTCGCTGTGCACAGTCATGGAGACGAGGCGCTGCCCCGTAAGGCGGTTGCCCAGGGCGGTGCGCATTTCGCTGGCGGCTTTGTCAAAGTGAACGGCGAAGTCGCGTTGCTCGGAGCCGGTGTTCTGCACGGTGACCATGCTGTAGCGGCGCTCGCCGCCGAAGGTGTAGGCGTTAAGGTCGATGGGGCGCAGGGAGGGGTTGGCGCTGAGATGGGACTGGATGCCCGCGATGGACCGGTTAAAGACCCACGTCCAGCCGCGCTGCTCGGGGCCGGTGTTGTCGATGCCGATGCCGGCGAAGTTGACCTCCGCGCCGTTGGCATACGGGTCGACATCCATCAGCCGGCGGCCGGTGAGGGTGAGCACCGTGTTCATCGTCGATTCGGTCTGGTTGTAGATTGCGGCGGGGTTCGGGTTGGCGAAGGCGCCCGAATCCTGCACGTAGACGATGTCGTACTGGTTGCTGGCGATGCGGACGATGCTGATGGGTCGGAAGCCCGCCTCGATGTCGGCGGCGATGGTGGCCTGCGGCGCGGCAAAGCGGTAACTCCACCCCCTGTTCACGCCGGCGAGTTCACGTCCCGGATCGGCGCTGGCGGCGCCGCAGGCGGATAGCACGGCGGCCGTGACAAGACGACCGGCTTTGCACATGTGGCGATTCATTTCCCGCTCTCCCGTTTGGGCCTCAAGACGACGACCATACAGGGATAAGCGAGGATGCGGCCGGCAGGGGTTAAGGAATTGGCCCGGGAGCCCGGGAGCCCGGTCATGGCCTGTCGCTGGGTCGCCCTTGGCCCCCCACCCCTACCGCCGATAATACATGTTATGTAAAACAGCGTTACGCGTGGGGGCTGCCGGGGGGGCCCCCATCCTTGCCGATCCCATCCTCACGGTCCGCGGAGCTGGGCGATCGCCCCGTCGAAGGCCTCCAGGCAGCGCTCCAGCTCAAAGTACTGGTCGGGGGCCTGGTCCAGGCGGCTCTCCTTCCCCAGCAGCTCGAGCTGCTTGGCGCAGGCGAACGCGGCGGTGGCGAAGAACGTGCCCAGCGTGCCCGCGAGCTTGTGGGCGGACTTCTCGAGCGCCGGCGCCTCGCGGCGGGTAATGGCCCGGCGGATCGACTCGAGATGGCCGGCGCGGTTCCTGGCGAAGACGGCCAGCAGATCGCCGAGCAGGTCCTTGTCGCCGCCCAGGTTGTCCATGAGGGCGGCGACGTCGAGGACCTGGGCGGGGGCCGGGCCGCCTGCGGGCCTGGCGGCCACCTTGCCTTCGAGGAGGCGATCGAGCAGATCGAAGAGTTCCTGCCGCTGGATGGGCTTGGAGATGTAGCTGTCCATGCCGGCGGCGATGCACTTTTCGCGGTCGCCGGCCATGGCGTGGGCGGTCATGGCGACAATCGGCGTCGTGGCCGGGGCGATGGTCCGGCGGATCTCGGCGGTGGCCTGGTAGCCATCCATCTCGGGCATCTGGACATCCATGAAGATCACGTCGAAAGGCTCGCCCAGGGCCTTGGAGACGACCTCACGCCCGTCGGAGGCGAGCGTGACGACATAGCCGCGGCGCTCCAGGATGCGCTTGATGGCCTCCTGGTTCACCGGGTTGTCCTCGGCGACGAGGAGCCTGCCGGTGCGCTGTGCTGCGGGGTCGGGCACGGGGGTCCTCCAGTCCTTTCCTTAGAGCAGTTCCATCATGCCGTCGTAGGCCATTTCGACGGGGATCGGCCAGCCGAGGCGCCGCAGCTCCTGCTTGATGAACGCCCCTTTCAGCAGCAGGCGATCATCATCGTGGACGTGGTCGTGGTGGGTGACGAGCCACCGCTTGGCGCCGACGAGCTTTGCGAACAGGCAGGCGTTGGTGAGGCTGGTGTGCCCCCAGCCGATCTTCTTGCTGTACTCGTCGTTGAAGTACTGGGCCTCGGCGATCAGGATATCGACCCCCTGGAAGAACTCGATCTGCTCGGTGTGCGGCTGGAGCACCGGGGAGCCGGGGCCAGCCGAGCGCGGGTCGCCCAGATAGCCCTGGAGAAACTCGTTGTCGGTGAGGTAACCGATGGTGACGCCGCCGGCCTCGATCTTGAAGCAGAGCGTGGCCCCGGGGTGGTTGGCGAAACCCCAGTGCACCTTGATGGCGCCGAGGTTGAGGGGATTTTCCTTGAGGTGATGGAACCTCATGGTGGCGGCCATGTCGTTCATCTCGACGGGGAAGTAGTCGCGATCGAGCTGACCCTGGAAGATGCTGCGGAGGTCCTTGCGGAAACCGCTGCCGCCGTAGATATCGAGCTGAAAGCCGGAGACGTAGGCGGGTGCGAAGAACGGGAAGCCCTGGATGTGGTCCCAGTGGGTGTGGCCGATGATGATGGGGATCGAACGTGGCCCCTGTTTGACGAGTTCGAGCCCGAGGTCGCGGATGCCCGTACCGGCGTCGAAGACCACGACCTGTTCGCCGACGCGGACCTCAAGGCAGGAGGTATTCCCGCCGTGGCGGACGGTGGCCCGACCAGGGACTGGGAGCGAGCCGCGGGTGCCCCAGAGGCGGAAGTAGCCGCGAGAGGTGTCGAGTTTGGGGAGGTAGACCTCGCCGCCGGCGCCGGGCTCGACGTGGGCGGCGACGGGGCGTGCGGGGGTGGTGTTGGCGAAGAAGGCGCCGACGAGATCGAGGACCTGCTGGCGGCGGAAGGGCTTGGTGAGGAAGCCGAAGGCGCCGAGCTCCTCGGCCCGCTGGACGTCGGCGGGAAAGGTGCGGGCGGAGCACATGATGACGCCGACGTGGGCGGTGGTCGGGGCGGTCTTGAGGATGCGCAGGGCGTCGATGCCGTGGACCTTGGGCATCATGATGTCGAGGATGACCAAGGCGGGCTGCAGGTCGCGCACCATGTCGAGGCACGCTTGGCCGTCCTCGGCGTGGCCGACGACGACATAGCCAGCCTCGCCCAGGATGCGGGTGAGCATCAGGGCGGTTTCGGGGGAGTCCTCGGCAATGACGATGCGCGGACCGGGATGGGCGACCATGCTGTCAGCCTCCAAATGCAACCCCCTTACCCCGCCCACCCCCCGCCCCATCCCACCCCCCCACTGGCCGCGTTGGGAAGTTCGTCGACCAGCCCATGGTACTGATTCAGACGGAGCCCGTACGGGCCGATTATTCCCGGGCCTTCCCGGGTCACCCAGACCCCCAATCGGCGCAGGCGTTCGGGTATGCTTAGGGCCGGGTTTGGGCGAGGCGCCGGGATGGCGCGGTCGGGTCGTCCGCATCAGACTCCGGGGACTCCACCCCACAGGATTCCAGACATGAGCACGGCGTCAAAGAAGGCCTCGCGGATCGCCCCCAAGACCGGACCGACCCCGCCGGCTCGCCCGGTGGCCGCGAAGCTGGCGAAGCCCGACGGTAAGCTGCCCAAGGCGGAAGCCAAGCCCGCGCGGGCGGATGACAAGGCCGCGCGGCTCGAAACGCAGAAAGAGGACTCCATGAAGATCAACGTGAAGCGTTCCCCCGAGGCCGGCGAAGAGGCGTCTCCGGAGAATCTGGACAAGGTGCGGGACATTCTCTTCGGCTCGCAGGTGCGCGAGCAGCAGAAGCGCTTCCAGCGGATCGAAGACCGCCTGGCCAAGGACGTGGCCGACCTGCGCGACGAACTGCTCAAGCGGCTGAGCTCGCTTGAGAACTATGTCAAGGGCGAGGTGGACACGATCATGGACAAGCTCAAGGAGGAGCACACCGCCCGCACGACGGCGGTCCGCGAGATCAACGGTGAGATCTCCGACAACCACAAGGCGGCCGAGAAGCGGGCCGGGGAGCTCGACACGAAGATGACCGACGCGGTGCGCGAGCTGCGCAAGTCGGTGCTCGAGCAGTCCAAGTCGCTCCGCGACGAGATCTCATCGGCCAACCAGGCGTCGACCGCGGCGGCGGAGAAGGGCATTTCCACGCTCCGCAACGACAAGACGGATCGCCTGGCGCTTGCCGACCTGCTGACCGAGGTGGCGATGAAGCTCAAGGGCGAGATGAAGATGCCCAAGGGCTCGTGAGCGTCGGCCTGAACATCGATTGCCAGGAGCACCATGCCCGAGGGCCCGACCAGCTCCACCAGCGCCTCCCCCACCGCCGCCCGAGCGAGCGCCCGCGCGCCCGACCCGGCGGCCGGGGCGTCCGCGCCGGCGCCGGCTGAGTCGGCCGGGGTGAGCGCCGAGCTGGAGGTCATCCGGGGGATCATCGTCGGCCCGGATCGCGAGCGGGTGAGCCGCGTGGAGCACCGGCTGGACAGCCCGACGCTGCGGGCCCGGGAGCTGAGCGAGGCCCTGCCGGAGGCGATCGCCATCCGCGCAGCGAAAGACCAGCAGCTGGCCCGGGCGCTGGGGCCCACGATCGAGGCCTCGCTGAAGCGGACGGTGGCCAAGAACCCGCAGCCGCTGGTCGATGCGATCTTCCCGATCATCGGCCCGGCGATCCGCAAGGCCATCGGCGAGTCGCTGCAGCGGATGCTGCAGGAGCTTTCGGGGGCCCTCGAGCAGCAGTTCTCGATCCGCTCGCTCCGCTGGCGGCTCGAGGCCTGGAAGACGGGCAAGAGCTTCGCGGAGGTGGTGCTGCTGCACACCCTTCAGTATCAGGTCGAGCAGGCCTTTCTGATCCACCGCGAGACCGGTCTGGTGCTGGCGCATCTGGCGATCGCGTCGGTGAACGCGGAGGACCCCAACAGCGTCGCGGCGATGCTGACGGCGCTGCGCGACTTCATGCGCGACTCCACCAAGACCTCGGAAGATCTCGAGGGCTTCAAGACCGGCGGCGGCAGGCATGTGTGGGTGGAGGGGGGGCCCAGGGCGGTGCTGGCGCTGTGGATCACCGGGGCGCCCAATGAGTCGCTGCGGCCCCGAATGCAGGAGGCCCTTGAGAGCGTTCACCTCCAGTTCGCCCAGGAACTGGGCGAGTTCCAGGGCGACGCGGCGCCATTCGCCAACGCCGCGCCGATTCTGGAGCCGCTGCTGGGCGCGGTGCGGCAGCAGCAGGCGGAGCCGATGCCCAGGGTCTCGCCGGTGGTGTGGGTGATCCTGGCCGTGCTCGTAGGACTCGGGGCGTGGTGGGGCGTTTCGTGGTGGATCGCCGCGCGGGACTTCGATCGGGCGGTGGGCGCGCTGCGCAGCACGCCGGGCGTGTTCGTCACTGAGGTCGGCGGCGGGGGCGCGGGCGGCAAGCGGTTCATCGGCGGGCTGCGCGACCCCCTGGCCGATGACCCCATGAAGGTGCTCACCGACGCGGGGGTGCGGGCCCAGGATGTGGAACTGCGGTTCAAGGCGTTCCAGTCGCTGGATGAGTCGTTTGTCAGTCTCCGGGTGCGCGCCGCGCTCAACCCTCCCGCTTCCGTTGAGCTGAGTCTCGCCGGGGGCAAGCTCACAGCCAAGGGGCGGGCCTCGCACCCCTGGATCGCCGGGGCTCGCCGCGCGGCGGCCCAGATCCCCGGGGTGACCAAGTTCGACGACTCGGAGCTGGTCGACCTCGATCTTGAGCAGCTTGAGATCCTGCGGGGCGAGGCCCAGGGGCTGAGCGTCCGCTTCATCTTCGCGTCCACCGAACTTGCCAAGGGCCAGGATGAGCCGCTCAACCGCCTCGCGGCGACCCTGCTGGACATGTACGAACTGGCGCGGCCGGCGGCGATCCAGATCAACGTGCAGGTCATCGGCAACACCGACGGCTCCGGGGTGGAGGAGCGCAACGTCCGGCTCAGCCGCGACCGGGCTGACCGGGTCGTGACGCTGCTCGTGGCCCGGGGCATCCCCGCGCAGGACCTGACGGCGGTGGGCGTGGGGTCGACGCTGCCGATGGCCCAGGAGACGACGGAGGCCGCCAAGGAGCGCAACCGCTACGCAGGGATCAAGGTGCTGCTGAGCGAGGCCCCGCTCCAGCTTCGCGGCGGGGCGCCGGGGCGGCCCGGCGGCGAACTGCGCCCCCCACTCCCGCCCGAGGGCGAGCGGTCCGAAGGGAGCGGCGTCCCATGATCCAGAAGAAGATCTGCATGCTGGGCGCTTTCGCGGTGGGCAAAACAAGCCTGGTGGCGCGGTTCGTGCGCAGCCAGTTCAGCGAGAAGTACCAGACCACCGTGGGCGTCAAGATTGACCGTAAGGACCTCACCGTCGAGGGCACGGCCTGCACGCTGATGCTCTGGGACCTCGCCGGAGAGGACGAGTTCAACAAGGTGCAGACGAGCTATCTGCGCGGGGCCTCCGGGGCGTTCTTCGTCGTCGACGGCACGCGCGGTGCGACGCTCGACAAGGCGCTGGAATTGCGAGATCGGGCGACCGCCGCGGTCGGCGAGATCCCGCACCTGTTCATCATCAACAAGGCCGACCTGTCCGACCAGTGGGAAGTGACGCAGGCCCGGCTGGATGAGCTGACCGCCGGGGGCGCGGGTGTGACGCGGGGCAGCGCCAAGTCGGGCGAAGGGGTCGAGGAGTCGTTCGCGCTGCTCGCGAGCAGAATGCTGGGCGCGCACGGCGGGCAGGGCTGATTCGGGCGAACGCGGGAAGCCGCGGAACGCAGCCGGTCCCAGCGGCTCATGGATTGTGGTCAGGCGAGGGTCAAGCGAGGATCAGGCAAGCATCAGGCGAGGAGCTTGTCGACGACCGTGCCGTGCACATCGGTGAGCCGGAAGTTCCGCCCCTGGAACCGGTAGGTGAGCTTGGTGTGGTCGAGGCCCAGCAGGTGCAGGATGGTTGCCTGCAGGTCGTGGACGTGGACGGCATCCTGGGTGACGAAATAGCCAAGTTCATCGGTGGCGCCGTAGGTGCAGCCGCGTCTAAGCCCGCCTCCCGCCATCCAGATCGTGAAGGCGTGCGGGTGATGATCGCGACCGAGGAAGGTGGAGCCGCCGCGCGCCTCATTCATCGGCGTTCGACCGAACTCGCCGGCCCAGACCACGAGCGTGTCATCGAGGAGCCCGAGCCGCTTGAGGTCGGCCACCAGCGCGGCGGAGGCCTGGTCGGTCTCCTTGCAACGGGCGGGGAGGGAGTGGAGCAGGTCGTCAGAAGCGCCAGTGCCGTGGCTGTCCCACCCCCAGTGATAGAGCTGCACAAATCGCACTCCCCGCTGCAGCAACCGGCGGGCCAGCAGGCAGTTGTTGGCGAAGCTGATCTGACCGGGCTGGGTTCCGTACATGGCGTGAACCTCGGGCGGCTCGCCCGCGATGTCCATGAGTTCGGGAACGCTCGCCTGCATGCGGTAGGCGAGCTCGTACTGGGCGATGCGGGTGGCGATTTCGGGGTCGCCCGTGCGGCCGAGGGCGATGGTGTTGAGGTCCGCCAGGGCGTCGAGGGAATCGCGCCGCACTTCGGCGGAGACGCCGGGCGGGTTCGAGACGTGCAGCACCGGATCGCCTCGCGAACGGAATTGAGTGCCCTGGTGGACGGAGGGGAGGAAGCCGCTCGACCAGAGCGCGCTTCCGCCATCGGGCCCGCTGGGCCCGCTGGTGAGCACCACAAACCCGGGCAGATCGCGGTTCTCTGACCCCAGGCCATAACTGACCCACGAGCCCATGCTCGGCCGCCCGGCGAGTTGGGAACCGGTGTGCACAAAGAGCTGGGCCGGAGCATGGTTGAAGTGATCGGTCTTCATGGACCGGATGATGGTGAGCTCGTCGGCGATCTTGGCGAGGTTGGGGAGCAGCTCGCTGATCACCGCCCCGCTGGCGCCGTGCTGGGCGAACCGGTACGGGCTCTTGAGGCACTTGGGCTGCCCGCGGATGAACGCGAATCGCTCACCCTGGGTGAAGCTGTCGGGGCAGGGAAGGCCATCCAGTTCGATCAGCCGCGGTTTGGGGTCGAACAGGTCGAGCTGGGAGGGCGCCCCGGCCATGTGAAGGAAGACCACACGCTTGGCCCGCGGGGTGAAATGGGGCGGATTCGATGCGGTGGGCCCGGGGCCGAGCTGCGCTCGCCCGCCGACGAGGGCGACTGAATCCGCCGAGGCTGCTTCGCTGAGCAGCGACGCCAGCGCGGCGACGCCGACGCCGCTCGCGCAGTGGCCGAAGAACTGACGGCGCGTGATCGCCAGCAACTCGGCGGCCGACCGTGCAGGTTGTGCGTGGCCTGGCGATGGGAACCGGGGATCGCTGCTGTCGCGGGCGGCGGGATCGGTCAAGGCAAGCTCCTCATTCACCCCTTGGTCAGGGCCTCGTCAAGGTTGAGCACGACGTTGGCGACGATCGTCCACGCGGCGAGGCTGCTGGGATCAAGGTCGGTCGGTCGGCCGACTGGGAACAAGCCGAGCAGCGCTTCGCGGGCGGGGCCATCGGCTTGGAACCGCGCCAGCTCGGCGCTGAAGAGCGCCACCAGTCGAGCCCGCTCGGGCGCCTCTGGCGCACGGGCGAGCACCCGCCGGAACATCAGCGCGGCCCGCTCATCGTCGCTCCCGCCCGAACGCATCGCAACGACCGCCAGCCCGATGGCCGGCTCGATGAACGCCGGGTCGTTCAGCGTGAGGAGCGCCTGGAGGGGCGTATTGCTGCGCGAGCGGCGGGCGCAGGAGACCTGCCGCTGCGGCGCGTCGAACGTCGTGAAGGCGGGATGCGGCGATGATCGCTTCCAGTAGGTGTACACCGAGCGGCGCCGCCGGTCCGGCCCCTGGCTCTCGACCCACTGCTCGCCTGAGTACGGGCTCGCCCACACGCCGGCGGGCTGGGGCGGAAAGACAGGGGGACCGCCGACAGTCCGGCTGAGGATGCCGCCCGCCGCGAGGGCCTGATCGCGGATCATCTCGCCGGGCAGGCGAAACCGCGGCCCGCGGGCCAGGAGTCGATTCTGAGGGTCGCGTTCGAGCGCTTCCGACGAGATGGCGCTCGACTGCCGGTACGTCGCCGAGGTCACGATGAGCTTGAGCATCGCCTTCTGGCGCCAGCCTGTCGAGACCATCTCGCAGGCGAGCCAGTCGAGGAGCTCGGGGTGGCTGGGTGGTGAGCCGCGGGTTCCGAAGTCGTCGCTCGTCTCGACAATCCCTGCGCCGAAGCACGCCTCCCACAGCCGGTTCACCGCGACCCGCGCCGTGAGGGGGTTCTCAGGGGAGACCAGCCAGCGGGCCAGGACCAGCCGGTCGGCCCGCGACCCGGCCCCGGATGGCGGCGACGGGAGCGGTGGCAGCACCTCCGGAACGCCGGGCGTCACCTCCTCCTCCGGGCTCAGGAAGCTTCCCTTGGCGAGCACATGGGTCACCCTCGGGGTCGGCAGCTCGCGCATGACCTGGGCGGTGCGCGGCAGGGCCAGCCGAGCCTCGATCACGGAGAGGCGGGCCCGCGCCGCCCGCCGCTCGATGGAGGCGTCGGGCGGAAGCGCGATCAGCCGCATGCGAAGATCGGCGGCCTCGGCCTCGAGCGACGGGCGGGAAGGGTCGGGTAGCGGGATGACCGGGCTGACGACCTCGATCTCGGCCCGGTCGGTCTGCCTGGTCTCGGCGGGTGAGTTGTTGAAGAACGCGAACAGCCGGTAGTAGTCCCGCTGGGTGAACGGGTCGTACTTGTGGTCGTGGCACTGGGCGCACCCCAGCGTGCTGCCGAGCCAGACGCTGGCGGTGGTCGCCGCGCGGTCCATGACGGCGTTGACCCGCTGCTCCTCCGGGTCGGTGCCGCCCTCCTCGTTGATCATCGTGCAGCGGTGGAAGCCCGTCGCGACATGCTGATCGACCGTCGCCCCCGGCAGCAGGTCGCCGGCGAGTTGCTCGATGGTGAACTGGTCAAAGGGCATATCGGCGTTGATGGCGCTGATGACCCAATCGCGGAAGGGCCACATGGTCCAGGCGAGGTCCTTCTCGTAGCCGCGCGAGTCGGCGTAGCGGGCCAGGTCGAGCCAGGGGCCGGCCCAGCGCTCGCCAAAGTGCGGCGAAGCCAGCAGCCGGTCAACAGCCCGCTCATATGCACCGGGCCGGTCGTCGGCCAGGAACGCGTCGACTTCAGCAACGGTTGGCGGCAGGCCGGTGAGGTCGAGGCTGGCTCGGCGGAGCAGCACGGCCGGCGCCGCCTCGGGCGAGGGGGCAAGGCCTTCACGCTCAAGGCGGGCCAGGATGAAACGGTCGATCGGCGAACGAACCCAGGTTCGAGCCAGCTCGCTGTGCTGAGGCGGCGGCGTCGGTCGAACGGGGGGCTCGTACGCCCAGTGCTTCCGCGCCGGTTCGCCATCAGCCACGATGTCGTCGGGCCACGGGGCCCCTGCGGCGATCCAGGCCGCGATCGCCGAGACCTGCTCTGCAGGGAGAAGCGGCCGCTCAAAGGGCATCGGAGAGTCTTCGCCCTCACCCCTCATGCGCTGGATGAGCGGGCTGGCGGCGGGGTCGCCGGGGACGATCGCCGGACCCTCCCTGCCGCCTTGCAGGAGGGCCGCGCGCGAGTCGACGCGCAATCGCCCGCTCTGACGACCCCGCGCGTGGCACTCAAAGCACGCAGTCTTGAGGATCGGCAGGACCCGCCCGGCAAAGTCGGGCCCCGGCTGCCCGGCTTCAGGGGCTGGGGCTGACGCGGCGCGACCCGCGGCCTCGGGCGGCGGTTCGGCAGGCCTCTGGGGCCCCGCGCTGAACAGGCCCGCGGCCCCGGCCCCGAGGGCCAGCAGCGGAATCGGCAGCAGGTGAGTGAGCGAGCGGTGTGGCATGTGGGTTGGCCCAAGGTCCGAACGATCTCCAGCTCAGCACTCCATTTCTCCGTCTCTCCGTTTCTCCGTCTCTCCATCATCAGAGGGCGAACAGGCGGTCCATCTGGTCGCCGATCTGCTGCAGCCGCTTGCGATCACCGCCGCGGACCTCCGCCGTGGCCCAGCGGCCGGTGAGGTCGGTGGAATAGCCGATGGCGTCGAGCTCGGCCATCACTTTGGACCACTGGGCGTCGCCCTCGCCGAGTTCGACATCGAAGCCCTTCCACAGGCCCTCTTTGTCGCGTTTGCTGCGACTGAAGTCCTTGATGTGCAGCTTGACGATCCGCTCGGCGATGAGGCGGATCCACTGGTCGGGGTAGCCGAAGTTGATGCAGTTGCCGATATCGAAGTGGAAGCCCATCGCAGGGCTGCTGAAGTCGTCGATGTACTGGCCGCATTCCAGCGGGCTCAGCAGGAAGCCGTTCCAGACGTTCTCGATGCCGATCTTGACGTTGGCCGCCTGGGCCTGCGGGAGGACATCCTTGATCAGCTCCTGCGAGAGGCGATAGGCCTCGTCGTAGGGTGCGTCGGCGGTCACCACGGCGGGCACGAGGAGGATGCTGGTGACGTCAAGCGTCTTGGCGTCGCTGAGGCACTTGCGGAGGGCGTCCTGGCCACGGGCCCGCACCTCGGGGGCGGGGTGGTTCAGTGGGTATTTCCAGTGGGCCGAGTCGACCAGCCCGTGCACCTTGATCCCCGTGTCGCCAGAGGCGCGGAGGATCTCGTCAGTGGGGATGTCCGATGGGCTGTCCATCTCGACGCCGGCGAAGCCACAGTCGCGGAGGATCTTGAACCGCTCGACCACCGTCGCCCCCTCGCTGATCATGCCATACATGACGGCCTTGCGCAGCGTGCGCCTGGGCTTGGGTCGGATCGCCGCCGGAGCATCCTGGGGGCTCTGGCGTCGGGGCGCGGGCCGACCGGCGCCGGGGGCCGCGACTGCTGCGGACCCGAGACCGGCGGCCGCGGCGGCGCCGAGAAACGTTCGACGAGAGAAGTGAGTGCTCATGGTGCTTGTCCACACTTGGGGCGAGGTTCCGGGCAAGGATCAGGTGAACTTCGTCCGGCCGGGAATGGCCACCTCCGGCGTCGCGAATGGTCCCCACTGGAGGGTTTCAGGCACGAGCGATTCCTTGGAGTTCATCGCCTGCTCCCAGGTGATGGCCTTGCCGGTGTACGCCCCCATCCGGGCCATCACCGCCAGCAGGGTGCTGTTGGCGCCCTCGACGCCATTATTCATGGGCTTGCCCGACCGGATCGAGGCGAACAGTTCATTGTGCTCAACCTGGTACATCTCCCCGGCGTCCTCCGGCTTGCCAACGCCGGTCCAGATCTCTTCGCCGGCATGGCTCTTGAACGGGAACCGGGCGTTCCAGCTGTCGATCGTGGCCAGGCCCTTGGAGCCGTAGACGTAGTCCTTGTTGTCGCCCGGGAAGCCGTCGATCTGGCAGCAGGTGTGGTACGCCCGCCGGCCGTCGTCGTACTCATAGATGGCGGAGAAGTGATCGAAGACGTTGCCATGCTCGGGGCCGCTGCGGGCCGCGCGGCCGCCCAGGCACGTGACGCGAGTGGGCAGCTTGTCCTGCATCGCCCAGGCCATGCGGTCGATGCTGTGCACCGCCTGCTCGACGATGTGGTCGCCGGAGATCCAGGTGAAGTGCCACCAGTTGCGCATCTGAAACTCAAGGTCGCTCCACTCGCTCTTGCGGGGCCGCTTGCCGATGGAGCCGGTGTGATAGTTGGTGTAGACCGTCGCGATTCGGCCCAGGGCGCCCTCGTGTAGCTTGGCGAAGGCCTCGCGCATGCCCGGGTGGAACCGCCAGCAGAAGCCGACGGTCAGGGCCAGGTTCTTCCGCTTGGCGAGGGCGGCCGACTCCAGCACCGAGCGCACGCCCGGGGCGTCGACCGCGACGGGCTTCTCAGCGAAGACGTGCTTGCCCGCCTCGATCGCGGCCTTCAGGTGCGCGGGCCGGAAGCAGGGATAGGTGGTCAGGATGACCACATCCACGCCGCTATCGATGACCTTCTGATAGGCGTCGAAGCCGATGAATTGGCGCTCCGGAGGGACCTGCAGCCGCTGCGAGGCCTGCTCGCCCAGTTCCTTGCCGATGCCCGACAGGCTGTCCTGAAGCCGGTCGGCGAAGACGTCGCCCATGGCGACGAGCACGGTGTCGGGGTCGGCCCGCAGCGCCTGGATAGCGGCGCCGCGCCCGCGCCCGCCACAGCCGATCAGGCCGATCCGCAGGGTGGGGTTCGCCGGCCGGGCCGCATCCCGCATGCCCGCGAGGGACGCCGCGTCGGGCAGGCCCGCCAGCACGGGCGCCGCGAGCATCGCCGACTTCAGCACCTCGCGGCGTGAGAGCGAACCCGGCTCCGGCAAGCTCAACGGACCTGACGGGGAAGACGTAGTCACGGTGCGGGCTCCTTGGGGGTCGGCGTGGGGGCGGGGGCCGGGGTAGAGGTGGGGGCGCCTGCGGGCGGGGTATCAGGCCGGGGCGGGCCTCCGGCGGGACCGGTCGGGTTGACCGGGGCCTTGGCGGGTTGATCACCATCGGCCTCGCAGACAATCCGGAAGCCCGCGAACGGGCCATCGGAGAGCCACCAGGTGCTCTTTGGCAACTGCGGATCGGTGGCGTTCCAGGTGCGGTCCTGGGCGATGCGCGCCTCGACTGTCAGCTTTTCGGGCGGGTCGCGGTAGCTCCCACCCTTGGTGATGGGCTTGCCGTCGCGCCCGTTCACCCACTCGCGAACGTTGCCGTGCATGTCGAAGAGCCCGAGCGAGCTCGGCTTCTTCTTGCCGACGGGGTGAGGTGTTCCTTCGCTGTTAGCCGCGAACCACGCGTGTTCACCGAGCGCGGCGGCATCGGATCCGAAGCTGAAGGCGGGCGCCGCCGGGGCGCCCGAGCCGCTCGCGCCAGCCCCCGCCCCACTGCCCGCACTCCCGCCGCGGCAGGCATGCTCCCACTCATCTTCACTGGCGAGGCGGTACTTGCGCCCGCTCTTGAGCGAGAGCCACTCACAAAACCCTGCGGCGGCCCGGTGGGTGAGGCTGATCGCCGCGTACCCCTCGTGGCCGAAGCCCCGATCCGGGGGCAGGTAGGGCTTGCTGGGGCGGGTCTTGGCATCGGCATCGGAGGGTGGGGCATCCTCCGGTTCGTCGAGCCGGTAGGCGAAGACGTCGAAGGCCTCCCACGTCACCTCGGTGGCGCTCATCCAGAAGGGCTTGATCTTGCCGTCGGGGCTTCCGGGGATCGGGACCATATCCAGCTTGTACGCGGCGCTGGGGATGTCCTGCTTGAACGGCTTAAGGGCCGGAATTGGCCCCTGGGGTGCCTGGCCGGGCTCGGTTCGCCCGGCGGCGCCGAGACCGCCTGCAACAAGCACGCACGCCGCAGCAAGCGCGAGCGCACCAAGCCCGATCTGCAGGCGACCAGCGCCGTCAACACGGAGCGCCCTGAGTAAACT
Organism: uncultured Phycisphaeraceae bacterium; assembly: GCA_964611125.1. GTDB lineage: Bacteria > Planctomycetota > Phycisphaerae > Phycisphaerales > UBA1924 > JAEUIX01. The sequence goes on from CAZSZO010000010.1 coordinate 54,647, forward strand.
GGACACCGTGAGTGCTCCCGCGCTGCGCATGCTCGATGTCCTGATGGCTGTCCGGCTCGTCGTTCTGCTGGGCGCGTTGTTGGGCGCGCTGTTGGGCGGCGCCATGCTGGCCGCCTGCGCATCGAGCCCGCCCGCCCCCGAGCGACGTTTGGAGTTTACTCGACTCTGCATGGGCGTGCAAACCCGGGTTGTGCTTTACGCCGCGGATGCCGCCGCCGGCGAGGCCGCCGCCGCCCTGGCCTTCGCCCGGATCGGCCAGATCGAGGCCGTGATGAGCGACTACCGGCCCGCCAGCGACCTCTCGCGCGTGAACGCCTCGGCGGGCGGTGCAGGCGAACCGCTGCGCGTTGATCCGGAACTGGTCGAGATCCTCGCCACCGCGGCACGCGTCTCCGAAGCTGGCGATGGCGCCTTTGATGTCACCGTCGGCCCCGCGGTGCGGAGCTGGCGGCGGGCTCGTCAGGAGCGGCGGCTGCCGAGTGAAAACGCCGTTCGGGAGGTTCGCTCGCTGATCGATTGGCGCGCGGTGGAGGTCGATCCGCAAGCCTCGACGGTGCGGCTCGCTCGGGCGGGCATGGCCCTGGACCTGGGCGGTATCGCCAAGGGGTACGCCGCGGAGCGGGCGGTGCGGGAACTGGCCAGGCTGGGCTTTCCTCGCTGCCTGGTGGCCCTGTCGGGCGATGTCGTGGCTGGGGATCCGCCGCCGCGCGAGTCGGGGGGCGGGCGGGGGGGAGGGGGCCGGCAGGCGCCAGGCGGCTGGCGGATCGCCCTGGCCGGGGAGGCCGGCTCGCCCCGTCCTGAGCCGACGCTGCTGGTGCTCCGCAATCGCGCCCTGTCGACTTCCGGCGACGAACGTCAGTTTGTTGAGATCGACGGTGTCCGCTACGCCCACATCATCGATCCCCGGACCGGGCTGGGCTCCTCCCGCCGCCGCAGCGCGACCGTCATCGCCCCGACGGGCGAACTCGCCGACAGCCTCGCCAAGCTGGCCTTCCTGCTCGATGGCCCCGCGGCGGAGTCCGCTCTGGCGCGGTTTCCCGGAGTTTCGGCCATCATCGATGATCACGGCGAACACGGTGACCACGGCGAACACGGTGACCACACCGGCCGGACGCTCATTGGCCCAAGCGGCATCCCCTGGGCGCCCGCCCCGGCGCCGTGAGTACCAGGGTGGCTACGTGGGGGCGGCCGCTTGCGGGCCGGGCGCGGACTTGTACACTGGCTCGATGAGCACCCCAGCCGCCCCCGATGCCCTTTCGCACCACGCCGCGCCGCCGCCCGCCTTCGTGGGCGTCCGCCTGTCGATCATGATGTTCCTGGAGTTCTTCGTCTGGGGCGCCTGGTACGTCTCGATGACGGGGTTCATCAACAAGTCGGGCATGGCGGGGGTCACGGCCGCGGCGTATACCGTCGGCCCGCTGGCGGCGATCATCTCGCCGTTCTTCCTGGGCTTGATCGCCGACCGGTTCTTCGCGACCCAGCGGGTGCTCGGGGTGATGCACCTGCTGGGCGGGGCGTGCCTGATCGCGGCGCCCATGGCGGCCCGGGCCTTCGACCCCAAGACCGAGAGCGCGTTCCTCCATCCGTTCATCCTGCTGCTGCTGCTGCACATGCTCTGCTACATGCCCACGCTCGGGCTCACAGGCAGCGTCTCGTTTCACCACCTGCGGTCGAGCGAGAAGGGCTTCCCCTTCGTGCGCGTCTTCGGCACCATCGGCTGGATCGCCGGGAACCTCATCGTGAGCCAGCTCCCGGGCAAGGACGCCTCGGCGCTGCAGTTCCAGGTCGCCGGGGGCGCGGCCCTGCTCCTGGGCCTATTCGCCTTCACGCTCCCGAGCACCCCGCCGCCGCTGCGGGGTAAGTCGGTCACGCTCGGGCAGATCATGGGGCTCGACGCGCTGGTGCTCTTCCGCGACCGGGCTTACCTGGTGTTCATCGTCTGCTCCTGCCTTCTGTGCATCCCCCTGGCCAGCTACTACGCCAGCGCCCGCAACTACGTGGAGTGGTCCGGGGCGCTCGTGAACGGCTCGGCGACGTTCACCATGTCCTTCGGCCAGATGTCCGAGATCCTGTTCATGCTCGCGATTCCGTTCTTTTTCGCGCGCCTGGGCGTCAAGTGGATGCTCGTCGCCGGCATGGCCGCCTGGGTCGTGCGCTACGGCCTGTTCGCCGGGGCGGCCGGCGACAAGGTCATGCCCATGATCCTGATGGGCGTGCTGCTGCACGGCATCTGCTACGACTTCTTCTTCGTCACCGGCATGATCTACGTTGATCGGGCCGCCCCCCCCACCATCCGCGGCCAGGCCCAGGGCTTCCTGGTGCTCATCACGCAGGGCGTCGGCATGCTCATCGGCGCCCAAGCCAACGGCTTGCTCATGGGCGTGTTCAACACCGGCACACCCGAGGCCCCGATCATCGACTGGGGAAGCGTGTGGTGGACTCTCGCGGCCGCTTCAGCGGTGATCACAGGCCTGTTCGCCCTGGCCTTCAACCCCGGCCGCCGCGTGTGAACGAGGCCGGGGCCCCGACCACGCCACTCGGCGGCCCCCCCGGCCGGCTCAGACCTTCCGCAGCAGCGTCACCCGCCCGATGGGCACCCACTCAGCCACCAGAATGTCGCCGCTGCGCAGGAAGATCGCCGTGTGCGGGTGGATGAACTTCCCGGGAACGAACTGGTCGCGAGGGGCGTCCCGCAGCTTCGAGGGGTGGCCGTCGCCCAGGTGGACGAGCACCTTGTTGTCCTTGTCGAGCAGGGTGATGACGCTCTCCAGATCCGGGACGAGCATCAGGTCGCCCCGCGTCTTGAAATGGCAGGGCATGCGGACGCCCCCGGTGACGAACTCCTGGTGCTCGCCCTCCAGGCTCAGGTACTGAATCCGCCGGTTCCCGCGATCGGCGACCGCCAGCCGCGGCGTCCCGGAGCGGGCATCGACCCACAGGCCGTGCGGGCACGAAACCTGGCCCTGCTCCTTCCCGGGCCCGGCAATGGTCTTGACGTACGCGCCTGCGGCGGTATATCGGTGGATGTACGAAGAGCCGTAGCCGTCGCCCACGAGCAGGTCGCCATCGGGCAGGAACGCCACGTTGGTCGGGCAATACTGCTCCTTGCCCGGGTACTTGCCCGAGTCCTTGGGGTACTCCGCCCGCCAGACCGTCTCACCCTTCAGGTCGGTCTTCACAACCATCCGGCGGCTGGTGTCGCAGTGGTACAGAAACTCGCCGGCGGACTCTGAGCGGACATCGAGGCCGTGGGCGCCGCCCCTGAAGGCGTCGCCCCAGGCGGTCTCGAACCGCCCGGTCCCGTCGAACACCACCACGGCGTCAGGCTTGGTGCTCGAAGCGTTGACCGTGTGGGCCACGTAGATCCGCCCGGACGAATCCTGGGCCAGGCCGTGCGTGTCGCCCCAGACCAGCCCCTCCGGGGGCTTCAGCCAGTCGTGGATGCACTCGTAGCGGTGCTCGCCTTGGCCCAGGATCGGGTTGGCGAGGCCGGACTTTGACTCCGTGCGGATAAACGCCGCGTTACAGGCCCGCCCGCCAAGGGCTGCGGCGCCGACAGCGGCGGCGGCGGTCAGAAAATCACGGCGGGAGACATCCGAGGTGGTCATGGTTCTGCTCCAGGGGGGGGGCGGGGGGCAGGGCGTTCGGCCGGCGCCCAGCCTACTTGCTCTCAGGGTCCCACATCGCCACGGTCCGCGCGCCGCTGGAATCGGCCGACGCCCGCGGCATGCAGCCGGTGGTGGTCTGCATCACGATCTGGCCCTGCCGGTCGATGGCGATCAACCCGCCGTCGTCGACATCAAGCCGCCGCGTGAGCACCGTGTCCACCGCGTCGGTCAGAGGGAGCCGCGCGTAGCGAACCAGGCTCGACAGCTCGTGCGCTGCGACGTGCCGCATGAACTGCTCGCCAGTCCCCGTACAGCTCACGGCGAGCGTCTCGTTGTTGGCATAAGTCCCGGCGCCGATGATGGGGCTGTCGCCGATGCGGCCGGGCATCTTGGCGGTCATGCCGCCCGTGCTGGTAGCCGCGGCGAGATCGCCATGGATATCAAGGGCGACGCAGCCAACGGTGCCGGTAGCGTCGCCTGCATCGGCGATGCCCGACCGGCCCGACCCTTCGGCACGGGGCAGGCCCGGGCTGGGCGGAGGCGGCGGCAGCCCGAGCTCCTTCATCTTCAGCTCCAGCTGCTCGCGCCGGCGCGGCGTGACAAAGTACCCGGGGTCGACCCGCTCGAGGCTCCACCCCCGGGCCAGCTCCTCGGCCCCGGCGCCGCTGAAGAACGCATGGGGCGTGTCCTGCATCACCCGCCGGGCCAGCGAGATCGGGTTCTTGACCGTGCGCACGCCGCAGACCGCGCCGCACTTGAGCGTGCGCCCCTCCATGATCGAGGCGTCGAGCTCCGCGACCCCCTCGCGGGTGAGCACGGCCCCCCGCCCGGCGTTGAAGAGGGGGTGATCCTCGAGGACGCGCACAGCGGCCTCGACGGCGTCGAGGCTGGCGCCGCCCGAACTCAAGATGGTCTCACCTGCAGCGAGGGCGCTCCCGAGGGCGGCCCGGTACTCAGCCTTCATGGGCTCGGGCATAGCGGGATCCAGCATGCCGGCGCCGCCGTGGATCGCGATAGCCCAGCGACCCTGCACGCCCGAGACGGCGACGGGCCGCGGGAGGGTCGCCTGGGGCGCCGCAGCGCATCCGGCAAGCACGCACGCGGCCAGGCAGAGGAGCGAGGAGAAGACAGGGATCGTCATCGCCGCAGCATACCCGAATGGCTCGGGGGGCCCGACGCGGCCGGATGAGAGCAAATTCGGGCGGGCCCTTTGAAGGGGCCCGCCCGGGACGGATAGCCAAAGAGCAGGAAGGGGCTACGGACTTACGGGCAGCCGCTGAAGAAGAAGCCGATGTAGTCGCTGAGGTCGTCGGGGTCGACGTTGCCGTCGCCGTTGATGTCGCGGATGCAGGTGGAGGCGGGGACGGTGGTGATGTTGATCTTGTTGGAGGCGAAGTTGGCCGGGGCTGTGAAGCCGAAGATGCCCACGCGGATCAGATACGTGGCGCCGGCGACGGCGTCGAACTCGGTCTGGGCGGCGCGGCTGTTGTTGCCCAGGAAGGCGTCGTCGTTGCAGGCGATTTCACCGAAGGTTCCGGGGCAGGGGCCGGCGCCGCGCTGGACGGTGATGACGTTGTCGTCGAGGGTGGTGCCGACGCTGGTGACGGTGACCCGCCCGGTGGTCTCGGCGAGCCAGGCGAAGTAGGCGCCGCGGGAGGTCGTGCCGGTGCAGGAGACGGGGAAGAGGCCTTCTGTGCCGTAGCCGTAGCCGTAGGTTCCGTCGCCGCGGATGGCGACGGCCTCAGCGCAGCTGTTGCGGCGATAGAAGGGCTCGACGTTGAAGTTATCGACGTACTGCTCAGCGAACGAGCCGCCGGTGCGGGCGCCGATGCTGAATCGCTGCCCGGGCTGGGGGACGAAGGGGACCACCTGGGTAAAGAGGGCGACGCCGTCCTGGATGACCTGGACCTGGCCGCCGGGGAGGAGGCTGATGGAATAGTTGAGGTTGATGCCGCCGGAGAAAATAGAGTGGAGGTTCGACACGCCGGCGAGCTGGACGCCGTTGTAGAAGAGCTTGACGCCGGCGTCGGAGACGAAGCCGTTGTCGTCCCAATCGAAGAGGTCGATGGTGACGGTGAGGCCGTTGCCGGGGCCGTTTTCAGCGGCGCCGGGGATGATGCCGTTGGGGACGACGCCGAGGTTGAAGCTGATGCCGTCGGCGGCAAAGGTGCTGCCGCCGACGCGGTCGAAGCGGTAGGTGAAGGACATGTTGAAGGCGTCGACCTGCTCGGCGATGACGGGGAGGACCACGGCGCCGCTCTGACCGGGGACGCCCTGGGTGAGGCGGAGGCGGCCGCCGGTGAGGCTCGCGGTGCCGAAGAGCGCGGCGCCCTGGGCGTCGCCGGCGTCGAAGTTGTTGGTGTACTGCTGGGCCTGGGCGCCGGGCGCGAGGCCGACGGCGATCAGGGCGCCGGCGAGCAGTCCGGCCAGACGGGTCCGTGAGCGGGATGCAAGCATTTCTCTCTCCTCATGCAGAGGTTGCGGCGAGCCTGCCCACGCGCTGAGCGCGTTCACGATCGCCGGATTCCGCGATTGTACCGGGCTCCCGATGGGCCGCACAGGCCCAAAAACGCGGGCCCAAAAACGAAACAGGCGACGCCCGCAGGCGTCGCCTGAACTCGTTCAAAGCGGGCGAAGGGACTTGAACCCTCGACCCTCACGTTGGCAACGTGATGCTCTACCACTGAGCTACGCCCGCAGGATGTCTTCCCGGCCTCCGACCCTTGCCGGAGCGGGGATAAAGCTAGTCAGCTCCCCCTCTTCGGTCAACTCAACCGCCCCCGCGATCCCACATGAGATCGGCCCCGCCAGCCGCGTCAGCCCTTGCGGGCCTTGTCGATCGCGGCAGCCAGATCACTGGGTTTAAAGAACGACTGGTAGAAAATCGGCTTGGGCAGCCCGGGTCCGAAAACCGCGATGAGCGGAATCCCCCCCCCGCCGCTGATCTGCCGGACCACCCCCCACCCCTGCTCCTCGCCCGAGTCCGTCAGGTCGACCCGAATGGCCACCACATCCGGGGCGTTGATCGCCGCGAGCCCGGTCTCGCTGTAAATCACCCGCTTCTCGATCACGTGGCAGTTCACGCACCAGTTGGCCGTGAAATCGACCACCACCACCTTGCCCGATTTGACAGCCTGCTCGATCGCCTTGGTCACCTCGCTGTCAGGCTGGTTCACAAAGTACCGCCAAGCCACCGGCGGCGGGCGCGTCATCACCACCGCGGCGCCGATGAAGCCCACGGCCATCAGCACCGCCAGCGCCCCGCTCACCACCCGCGCCATGGGCGTGCGGAGCCGCGTCACGGCGCCATAGAGCCACCACCCGCAGCCCAGCGTCGCCACGCCGAAGACCACGCCCCATTTCCACTCGCCTTCGACCAGGTTGCTCGCGAGATACGCCGCGACCGCCAGCATGAAGACGCCCATCACCTGCTTGACCAGTTCGCTGCCTGGTCCGCCGCGGGGCACCTTCTTGATCAGGCTCGGGAAAGCCATCAGCACCGCATAGGGCGAGGCCATCCCCGCGCCCATCACGAGGTAGGTCGCCACGCCCAGCGCCGGCGGCTGGGTGAGGATCCACGCCAGCGTCGCCCCCAGCAGCGGGCCCGTGCACGGCACCGCGAGCACGCCCGTCAGAAGCCCGCCGATGAAGTTCCCCGTGACCGAGTCGCCCGTCGGGTTCACCGCGTAGACGAAGTTCGGCAGGCGGATCGTGAACAGCCCCATCATCCCGAGCGAAAGCGCCGTGATGACCAGCGACATCGCGATGACGAACCAGGGAATGCTGAAGATCTGGCCCCAGTCGAATCTCCGCCCCCCGGTGATGAGCCCGAAGGCCAGCAGCCCCAGAATCCCGTAGAGCGTGATGACCCCCAGGCAATACACCGATCCGAACAGCAGCAGCTTCCCCGGGTGCTTGGCGTGCGATTGCAGGCTGAGGACCTTGATCGGGATCACCGGCAGCACGCAGGGCGTGAAGTTCATCAGCAGCCCCGCCAGGAACGCGATACCCAGGATCAGGGCATAGAACGACGAATCAACGGAGAACGAGTACCCGAAGAAATCGAAGCTCTGGAGCTTGGCCGCCGGGCCGGCCGGACCGTCCGCGGGGCCGCCCGGGCCGCCAGCCAGGATCTTGGCGAATACTTGCGGCGAGAAGCCCTTGAACAGGTCATCACCGGACGAGGCCGCCGGAGGGGCGGCATCCAACGGCACGATCTCCAGTTCCAGCGGAACCTCGTCGGTCGTCGGGCGAGCGCAAACCCGTTTGTCGCAAGCCTGATAGCTCACCTGCAACGGCAGCACGTATATCCCCGGCCGGGCATCGGGGGCGATCATCACCGGCACGTAGATCACCGCCCGCTCCGAATACGCCAGCACCATCGCCCCGGTCACCTCGGCCTCCTCGGGCTCGGGGTACTGCGCCCAGAGCGGATAGAGCGTCACCCCCGCCGGGAGCGGCTTGCCGGGCGTCAGGGCCACTTCCGTGGGCCTGGCGTCAACACCCTCAAGCTCCTTGGGCAGGACCGGCTTGTTGGGCCAACTGTGCCAATTTTCCTCATACTCCAGCACCACCGCCACGGCGAACTGGTCGCCCGGGCTGGCCTTCGCCTTCTGCGAGACCGAGGTCGCCTTGACCTGCCCACCCGCCCCCCCACCGCCCGGCTGGACGCTCGGGGCGCCCAGAGCCACGCCCGAAAGGCCCCAGCCGCCAAAGCCTCCACTCCCGCTCTCCCCCCCGCCCCCGCCGAGCCAGAAGGTGGTCGGTCCAGCGCCCAGCACCAAGAGGGCAGCCAGGGAGAGCGTCAACAGCCAGGATCGTCGTGGTTCGTGCATAGGTGCATTCATCGGTGAGAGTTTAGATGCCGCCGAAACGGAGGAGGAATGGCCGCAGGCCCCATCAACGGCCAAACGCCGAACAGCGGCGCGCGAGCCCGGGGGCAGAACGCGATGACACAGGCAGAGCGGACCGGAGGGGCGAGGGGGGGTTCAAGGTTGCTCGACGCACGGGCCGATAAACCGTACGAACCCCCGCTGCCGGGGTTCGCTGCTGCGCGAGCCCATGCACCGATGCCAGATGTCCTTGACCAAAGCGAAATCGACGCCCTGCTCGCATCGGTCAGCACCGGCGAGGTCAAGGAGGAGCCCGCACAGCCGCGGATCTTCAGCCGCAACCGCAAGGACCTCGCCAACATCGAGGTGCGGCCGTACGACTTCAAGCGCCCCGAGCGCGTCAGCAAAGACCAGATGCGCTCGCTCCAGACCCTTCACGAGGGTTTCGCGCGGAACTTCGGCGCCAGCCTATCGGGCTTTCTGCGCACCATCGTCGAGGTCAAGGTCAGCAACTGCGAGCAGATGACCTACGGCGAGTTCATCGCCGGACTCCCCAACCCCACCAGCTTCAACCTCATCGACGCCAAGCCGCTCGAGGGCCAGGTCTGCCTCGAGATCAGCCCGCTGATCATCTACCCCATCATCGACCGCCTGCTGGGCGGCACCAACCAGGACCTGTTCATCCCGCAGCGACCCATGACCCTGATCGAGTCGCGCCTCATCAGCAAGGTCACCACCCGCGGCCTGGCCGCCCTCAGCGAGGCCTGGGCGGGGATCAAGCAGATCGACTTCCAGGTCGGCGCCACCGAGAGCAACCCGCAGCTGGTGCAGATCGTCCCTCCCAATGAGGTCGTGGTGGTCATCGGCTTCGAGCTCAAGATGGGCAACCGCGCCGGCACGATGAACCTGTGCATCCCCTACAACGTCATCGAGCCGGTGATGGAGCAGCTCGCCTCGCAGTCCTGGTTCAGCGCCGCCAAGGCCGCCAGAGCCCCTGAAATGCGTGAACGCATCGGGCGATCGCTGAACCGCGCGCCGATCACCGTCACCGGCCTGCTCGCCGAGACCACGATCACGCTGCAGGACCTCCGCAACATCGCTCCGGGGGACCTGATCGTGACCGAGAAGGCGATCAGCAAGCCCATCGTGGTCTGCGTGGAAGGCGAGAAGAAGTTCCTCGCCCAGATCGGCCAGTTCAAGGGCGCCCGGGCCCTCAAGATCCTGCGGGCTGTCACCCCGACTGATCGCGTTTGACTGACGCTCCTCCGGCCAACGACCAGCGGTGGGCCAGCGGTGGGCCAACGTTTGGCCAGCGGCGGGGGCCCGCGTCGGCCGCCGCGGACGGGTACCATGCCGCCCTTGCGAAAAGCACCGACCATCTCCGCCGCCGAGGCCGATCTGGCCTTCGCCGCCGCGCAATGCGTTGTTGAGACCCACCGCCGGCTGGTGGGCTTCCTGCGGGTGGGGCAGACGCTCCCGCAGATCGACGCCGAGGTCGCCCGGATCCTCGCGGCGCTCAACTGCCGGTCCTGCTTCCATCTGTACAAGATCCCCGGCAAGCCCGCCTTTCCGAGCCACGCCTGCCTCTCGGTCAACGAGTGCGTCGTCCACGGCACCGCCGGGTCGTATGACAAGCCGCTGCGTGAGGGCGACATCCTCAAGATCGATATCGGCGTCGCGCATCCCGCCTCCGGCGACCGCCGCTGGATCGGCGACGCCGGGTGGACCTACGCGTTCAAGAGCTATCCCAGCGACGAGGCCCGGCGCCTGCTGAAGGCCGGCAAGGAATCGCTCCGCCTGGGCGTCCAGACGCTGCGGCCCGACAACAAGTTCATCGCCTGGGCCCACGCCGTGCAGAAGTGCGTCGAGACCGACCACGGCTTTCACCTGGTGCGGGGCCTCGGGGGCCACGGCATCGGTCGCTATGTCAGCGAGCGGGAACGCGGCCTGCACCTGCCGCCGTTCGTCTCCAACATCCCGGTCTCGGCCCTTGAATGGCCCGAAGCCAACACGTTCTTCCGCCCCGGCACGCTGGTCGCTGTCGAGCCGATGCTCGCCGTGGGCACCGGCGAGACCCGCGAGCATCCAAAGCTCAAGTGGCCGATCTACTCAGCCGACGGCTCAATGACCGCGCACTATGAGCACGACGTGCTCATCACCGAGAGCGGCCCCCGCGTGCTGACGGAGGGCATGGACGAGCTGCCAGACCTTGTTGGGTAAGGGTTTGCCGCCTGTCGAGCCTGCGCAACCTGTGCCACCGACCGCCGTCCGGCGGTCGGTGCTCCGGAATCTCCGCCCTTGCCGAACGCACCGACCGTGACGCACGGTCGGTGGCGCGGGCGGCACCGGTGAATGAGTGAACCTCTGGCCGGGGCGGCGCACTGCATGGCATGGCAGGGGAGCGGGACGGGCGCGTCCGGGAACGGTGCACTCTCCCGGATGCCCCCCCGATACCGGTATATTCAGGGGGCCTCGGCCCGCCTGATCGCAAGTCCGTCCGACCCCGACTCTCGCCCTTCTGCTGAAGGATCACGCCATGCGAATCACCACGTCTCGACTGCTCGCCCTGCTCGCCATCGCCGGCCTCGCCGCGTCTCTTACGCCCGCGGCGCCGATTGACTTCGTCCAAGCGGCCCAGGCCCAGTCCGGCCGCGCCGCGGCCGAGATCCCCGCCATCGGGCCCGACGCCATGCCCATCCGCGGGATCACGCTCTACCGCTCCGGCGTCGGCGCCTTCCAGCGCGAGGCGGTGGTCGCCGACGACGCCAAGGTCCACCTGAAGTTCGATGTCGGGCAGATCAACGACATCCTCAAGACGCTCCAGCTCCTCGACCTTGACGGCGGCCGCATCGACAGCGTGTCGTACTCAAGCAAGGACCCCCTCTCGCGCCGCCTCGGGTCGTTCAGCGTCCCCATCGCCGACAGCCCGGCCATGCCCGTGCTGCTGGCCCGCCTGCGCGGCTCGGCGATCGACATCCAGACGATCGAGGGCAATCGCGTCGCGGGGACCATCCTGAACGTCGAGACCCGCAAGACCAGCCCCGGCAAGGATCAGCCTGCTGTTGAGGAGCCCTTCGTGGTGCTGGTGACCCCGAACGGACTTCGGGCGGTGGCGATCTCGACGGTCGCGTCGCTGCAGCTGCAGGACAAGCAGCTCGCCGATGAGCTCAACAGGGCCCTGGGCGCCGTCGCCGAGGCGCGGGCAGACCGCATCAAGACCGTCGATCTGACCCTGAGCGGTCAGGGGAACCGGCGGGTGATCGTCCGCTATGTGCACGAAACGCCGGTGTGGAAGACGTCGTACCGGCTCATCCTGGGCGACGGGCCCGAGGCGAAGGGCGCCGGCAAGCCCGCTTCCGAGCTCGCCCTGCAAGGCTGGGCGATCGTCGAGAACACCACCGACACGGACTGGAAGGACGTCAAGCTCTCGCTGGTCTCCGGCCGCCCGGTGTCGTTCCAGATGGACCTCAGCGAGCCGCTGTACCTCGCCCGCCCCGAGGTGCCGGTCCCGACGATCCCCGGCGTCCTGCCCAGGTCATATGCCGGGGGCACGGGCGGCGATCGTGCGCCCGGAAACCCGGGCGGCCCCCCTCCGGCGGTTTCATCGCCGGCGCCAGCCAAGGCGGGCCGCGGGCTCGCACGTCCTGAGCCGGGCGGCGCGGGCGGGGCCGAAAACGCCGCGGCCAGGGGGCGGAAGGACCAGTTGACGTCCGAAGTGTACGGCGTGACCGGCGAAGACCTCACCCGCTACTCACCCGCATCAGTCGCCAAGGCCGGCGAGATCGGCGAGGTCTTCTTCTACGAGGTGCAGACGCCCGTCACCGTCGAGCGGCAACGCTCCGCCATGATCCCCTTCTTGGCTTCCAACGTCGAGGGCCGGCGGGTTTCGATCTACAACATGGCCGACCGCGCCGACCACCCCATGCGCGGGGTGGAGCTCAAGAACACCAGTAACCTCCAGCTCCTCCCCGGCCCGCTGGCCGTCTTCGACGGCGCGGCGTATGCCGGCGACGCCACCATCAATCAGGTCTCCCCGGGCGACAAACGCCTGCTCGCCTACGCCCTGGACCTCGACGTCGCCGTGACGACCAAGCCGGAGAGCTTCGGCGACATCGTCAAGCTCCGCATCGTCGATGGCCTGTTCGAGCAGACGATCAAGAGCCGCGAGGCCATGACCTACACCTTCGCCAACAAGGACCTCAAGCGGGCGCGCACGCTGGTTGTTGAACACCCCAAGCTGGCGGGCTGGGATCTGAAGGCCCCCGCGAGCCCCGCGGACCAGACACAGGACCTGTACCGCTTCGAGGTCTCCGCTGAGGCGGGCAAGTCGGTCGATCTGCTCGTCGCGCAGGAGCAGGTGCGCTCAGATCGCGTTGAGATCACGTCCTTTGATCTTAACACCGTGGTTCAGTGGCGCCAGCAGGGCAAGCTGTCGGAAGCTGTTCTGAGCGCTGTGCGGACGCTCGCGGCGAAGCAGTCGAGCCTGAACGATTCGGAGCGGCAACTGCAAGCGACCGACAAGCTCGTTGAAACCAACACGAGCGAGCAGAACCGCATCAGCTCGACCATCCAGCGAATCCCGCAAAACAGTGATGTATACAACGACTACATGAAGGAACTTCGCGAGCTCAACACCGGCCTGAAAGCACTTCGCCAGAAGCGCGGCGAGATTGCCACTGAGGTTGAGCGGAAGCGCACTGAGATCAACGACTACATCAGGTCGCTCAATGTTGAGTGAGATTGCCGGCTGAACCAGGCGGATGTGTCCTGAGAACAGTCAGCGGCGCGGCGTTCGGGCGTGGGTCCGTTTGATCACGCCAGGTTCCGCTCCAGCGGCCTCTTCTGCACGAATCACCCGCGTGGCGTGCCACCCCTTTTCGCCGCGCTCAGCGTCGTAGATCACTTGCGATCCGTCAACGAGCACTCTGAACCCTTCACCCTCGATTTTGGTGTAGTGGGTGAAGATGTCCTGGCCCTCGGGCCCGACGATGAAGCCGAAGCCCTTCTTGGGGTCAAACCACTTCACCAGGCCTTCGGCACCCACAATCCGGTCAGCCATTGGGGACGCACTCATGGAGCACCCTCGCAGGGAAAGAGCTTGAACGAACCACCCCGGGGCCTCAGCGGCGGCCCACGCACCTCTGCATCGGACACTCAAGTCGGCAACTGCGACCTGGTCTCGACACTCTCGCAAAGCTACACCCAATACGTGCGGAAGGTTGCAGGGAGTTTTAACGTGGGGAGAACTCCGTCCAGAAGTCAGCATTCTCCCCGGTCGGCTGTTGCTGCAAACAAAAAACCCGCCAGATTGCTCCGGCGGGTCGTAGCTGCTGTGCTCAGATCTACGGACGATCAGTGACGGCCACCGCCACCACCACCGCCGCCACGCGGGCCGCGCCGGTCGCCGCCGCGGCCACCACCTCCACCTCCGCCACCGCCATAACCACCACCGCCGCCGCCGTAGCCGCCCCCACTGCCGCCGCCACCGCCACCACCGCCATAGCCGCCGCCTTGATCGCCTTCGGCGCCGACGCCCGCGGGCGCCGGGGGCGGGCCGCCCTCTTCAGGGCTGACAGCCTTGCGTGAGAGCTTGATGCGGCCCTGATCGTCAACCAGGATGACCTTGACCTTCACGACATCGCCGATCTTGACGACGTCGCCGACGGTCTTGACGTAACCGTGGGCGAGCTCGGAAATGTGGCACATGCCGTCGGTGCCGGGAGCGAGCTCGATGAACGCGCCGAAGTCCTTGGTCGAGACGACCTTGCCGGTGTAGATGGTGCCGACCTTGATCTCTTCGGTGAGGGCCTCGATCTCGGTGCGGCAGGCGGCGATGGCCTCGCCATTGGGGGCCGCGAGCATGACCGAGCCGTCGTCCTCGACCTCGATGGTGACGCCGTACTTGTCCTGCAGGCCGCGGATGACCTTCCCGCCCGGGCCGATCAGCTTGCCGATCTTCTCGGGGTTGATCATGATGGTGACCAGGCGCGGGGCGAGCATGGAGACCTCGGGGCGGGGCTTGGCGATGCACCGCTCCATGATCTCGATGATCTCCAGGCGGCCGATGCGGGCCTGCTCGAAGATCACCTCGACCTCGTCGAGCTTGAGGCCGCGGGCCTTGAGATCGAGCTGGATGCCGGTGATCCCCTCGCGGGTGCCGGAGACCTTGAAGTCCATGTCGCCGAAGAAGTCCTCTTCGCCGATGATGTCGGTGACGTGGATCACCTTGCCGCCATGATCGTCGCTGAAGCGGCCGACGGAGATGCCGGCGCAGGTGGCCTTGATGGGGACGCCGGCGTCCATGAGGGCGAGGCAGCCGCCGCAGACGGAGGCCATCGACGACGAGCCGTTGGACTCGGTGATATCGGAGACGATGCGGACGGTGTAGGGGAACTCATCGGGCCCGGGGAGGATGCCCATCAGCGAACGCTCGGCGAGGGCGCCGTGGCCGATCTCGCGCCGGCCGGGGCCGGTGATGCGCTTCACTTCGCCCGTCGAGAACGGGGGGAAGTTGTAGTGGAGCATGAACTTCTTGCTGTACTCGGGGAGGAGGCCGTCGACGATCTGCTCGTCCTTGCCGGTGCCGAGGGAGCAGGAGACCAGGCTCTGGGTCTCGCCGCGCTGGAAGAGGGCCGAGCCGTGGGTGCGCTGGAAGACGCCGACCTCGCAGGTGATGGGCCGGATCTCCTTGGGGCCGCGCCCGTCAGCGCGGGCGCCGGACTCGACGATGAGGCGGCGGGTGAGCTTCTCCTCGAGCCGCTTGAACGCGTCCTTGGCGTGGGCGCGGCGCTTCACGCTCTCGGCGTGCTTGGCGACGGTGCCGTCTGTCTTCTCGTCAAAGTGCTTGTCGAGGAGCGCCTTCTTGATGGCGTCGACCCGCGCGTGCCGCTCGTGCTTGCCCTTGAGCCGGCGGGCGTCCAGCAGCGCCTGCTCGCACTCCTTGGCCACCAGGTCGATGACGTCCTGCGAGGGGAGGAACAGCTCGCCCATGACCTTGGGCTTGCCCGCCTTGCCGACGAGTTCGTCGATCAACTGGAGCGTCTGCTGGATGTGGTCGTAGCCGAACCTCAGCGCCTCCATCACCGGCGCCTCGGGGACCTCCGCGGCGCCGACCTCGATCATGTTCACCCCGTCCTTGTGGCCTGACAGCACGAGGTCGAGGTCGCTGTAGTCCATCTGCGAGACGGTGGGATTGATGACGAAGCGCGGGCCGTCATCGGTGTGGATGCGGGCGACGCGCACCGTGGCGATGGGGCCCTCGAAGGGCACCTCCGAGAGCGCCAGCGCGGCCGAAGCCGCGGTGCCGGCGAGCACATCGGAATCGTTCTCGCCATCGTGGCTCATGACGAAGCACTGCACCAGGATCTCGTCGTAGAGGCCGTCGGGGAAGAGCGGGCGGATCGGGCGGTCGATCAGCCGCATGGTCAGGATTTCCTTCTCGTTGGGGGCGCCTTCGCGCTTGCGGAACCCGCCGGGGAACTTGCCCGCCGCGGAGAGCTTCTCGCGGTAGTCGATGGTGAGGCCCAGGAAATCGGTCCCGGGGCGCGGGGCCCCGCGGGTGACGGTGGCGAGCACGGTGGTGCCGCCGTAGGTCGCCATCACCGCCGCGTGGCAGAGCTTGGCGATCTTGCCGGTTTCGAGGGTGAGGGTGCGTCCGCCGATGTCCTTCTGCACAACAAAATGCTGCATGCGATCAATCCTCTTGCAAGCGCCGCTCGAGCCGAGGGGCGAGCGTGTTCAGCGACAGCCCTGGACGCGCGAGCGCCCGAGTTGGGAGGCTGCTGAGCCGGCGGACTTGCCGAGGGTTGGGGGCAGAAGGCAGGAGGCAGCGGGGTCGGCCGCGGACGCCCGACGCGGGTTGGCGTCGGGGAGGGGATTGGCCGGATTCGCTGCCTGGTGCCCACTGCCGCCGGCCCATTCGCGGCGGCCCGAACACGCATAAAACAAGCAGGCCCGCGGGGATCATCCCGCGGGCCTGTGAAAGTTCGATCGATTACTTGCGGAGGCCCAGGCGGCTGATCAGGGCGGTGTACCGGTCGTGGTGAGCCCGCGACAGGTAGCGGAGCAGGCGGTTGCGCTTGGCCGCCATCAGCACCAGCCCGCGCCGGCTATGACAATCCTTGCGGTGGAGCTTCAGGTGCTCGGTGAGGTCATTGATCCGCTCGGTGAGGAGCGCGACCTGAACCTCAGGGGAGCCCGTGTCGCCGCCGTTGACGGCGAAATCCTTGATCAGTTGGGAGCGGTGTTCGGTCGAAACAGCCATTGCAGAGAGGTCCTATTGGGACGGAATTCGTGCGGGGATCCTAGCGCCGTTCAGGGCGGAATCAACTGCCAGGCAAGCGCGGCGCGTCGGCACAGACCAACCTCCTGACAGAGTTCGAACAACGCCGCGGGGGGCGGCGGCCACGAACGCCGCGGCTGAATTGTCTGGCAGCAGACTTCCCCAGATTCAATTTTCGCGCGATGGGCCCTAAGGTTCGCGCCATGAACCTCTCTCGTCGCGTCGGGGCCCTCAAGCCCTCCTCCACCATCGCTGTCATGAACCGGGCCGCCGCGCTCAAGCGCGAAGGCGTGCCGGTGCTGAACTTTTCGGCCGGCGAGCCCGATTTCGACTCACCCGAAAAGGCCAAGCTGGCGGCGATCGCGGCCCTGAAGGAAAACCAGACGCGCTACGGGCCCACGGCCGGCGACCCCGCAACGCGGGCCCTGATCGCGCAGATCCTCTCGACCCGCAACGGGATCCCCGGCTGCACGCCTGAGCATGTCCTGATCACCACCGGCGTGAAGATGGCGCTCTACCTGACGTTCCAGGCGCTCTTCGACGTCGCCCAGGCGGGCGAGGCGCCGCACGAGCTGCTGCTGCCCGTACCGGGCTGGGTGAGCTTTGGACCGATGGCCCAGCTCGCCGGCGCCAAGGTGGTGGAGCTCGAGACCAGCGCCGCGACGAGCTTTAAGGTGACCCCCGAGCAGATCCGGCGGGCGATCACGCCGCGCTCGCGGGTGCTGATGATCAACTCGCCCAGCAACCCGTGCAGCACGATGTACACGCCTGATGAGCTCAAGGCCATCGCCGCGGTGGTGGCCGAGGCGGCGCGGACCATCGCTCCCGAGCTGTGCGTGGTGAGCGATGAGCTGTATCAGCACATCGTCTTCGGGGATGTGCCGTTCTTCTCGATCGGCTCGGTCCCCGAGATCGCCGAGCGGACGATCACAATCAACGGCCCGGGCAAGTCCTTCGCCATGACGGGCTGGCGGATCGGCTGGGCCTCAGGCTCGGGCGCGTTCGGGAAGCAGTTCATCGATTCGCTGATCAAGCTGCAGTCTCAGACGATCACCTGCGTCCCGCCCTTCGAGCTCGCCGGCCTGCGCGTCGCCCTGACTGAGTGCGGCGAGGACCTGGAGCGGATGCGAAAGGCCTTCGCCGGCCGGGCGGAGGTCATCTCCGACCTCATCGCCCGGATCCCCGGCGTGCAGACCGCCCGCCCCATCGGGGCGTTCTATGTCTTCCCTGACATCAAGGCGCACCTGGGCAAGACCACCGCCGGCGGTCGCAAGGTGAACACCCCTGCGGAGTTCGCCGCGGCGCTGCTGGATGAGCACCAGATGGCGGTGGTGCCCGGCGAGGATTTCGGCGGCGTTGGGCGCCAGTCGGTGCGGATCTCCTTCGCCTGTGGCGAGGAGCAGATCCGCGAGGGCATGAAGAGGCTGGAGAAATTCATCACCAGCCTGACCTGAACCGTCAGGCGGAGCTCGGCGGCTGGGGCGACTGGGCCAGATCGGGCGTCCGGACGTCACCCTCCAGCAGGCGGAGCACGATGCGGTCATGGATCGCGTCCTGACGCGCCTCGATCTGCCGCTGCCGAATCAACTCCAGCAGGGCCAGGAAAAGACCAATCGCCTCAGCCCGGGTGCGCCCGACAAAGAGCTGACGGAACTCGATCTCGCCTGGCGCCTCCGCGTGCTGGCCCCCTTCCGGACCCCCAGCCCGGGCCGCGGCAGCCCGGGCCTCGTCGCGCAGGCCCCTGAGCCGGTCGACGATGTCGGTCGCGTGAAGCGAGATGGGCGTCTCATCGTCGGCCACGCGATGCTCACCCAGACGGGTGAAATCCACCGTCTCCATGATCGCGGCGAACGCCTTGGTGAGGTCGACGATCGCGACGTCCTCCAGATCGAGCTCGGCCGGCGCGTCCTCATCGACGGGCGCGGCGGGCCCCGTCGGCACGCCAGCGCCTCCGCCGGGGAAGCGGTTCTCCCACGCGCTCAGCCGCCGGTCGAGGGTGTGCGCGGCGTCGCGATACTTCTTGTACGCCATGAGCTGGCGGACAAGGTCGGCACGGGGATCCTCCCCGACGCCGGCCAGGCCGGCCGGGAGGGGCTCTGCGGATGATCCAGCGTCTTGCCCAGGCGCCCCGCGCCCCTCCTCCGGAGCCGGCGGAATGAGCATGCGCGACTTGATTTCCATCAGTGTCGCGGCCATCACCAGGAACTCGCCGGCGACCTCGATATCGATGCGGTCGATACCCCCGGCGGTAAGCGAAGCCAGGTACTGCTCGGTGATGCGCGCAATGGGGATGTCGGCGATCTCGACCTCGTCGCGCCGGATGAGGTGCAGCAGCAGGTCGAGGGGACCTTCGAAGGCGTCAAGCTGGATGCGGACTTCGTCGAGCGGCATCGTCTTCGGCGGAGTCTACGCTTGTCCTGCATGCCGGAGCGTTCCCCCTCAACCAGCCGCCCATCGCCGCCTTCCCCGCCTCCCCCCACGATCCCGGGACGCCCCACCCCGGCCGGCCACCCGCACGCGCCGGGCCCGGCGGCGGCGCCAGGACGGAGCGATGAACGGGCGTTTGCGCAGCGGGTGCTGCAGGCCGAGGGCCGGGCGGTGGTCGATCTGGTGGAGGGCGTGGGCGAGCCCTTCCACGTGGCCGTCGATCTGATCGAACGCTGCGCCCGGGCGGGGGGCACGGTGCTGGTGTCGGGTCTTGGGAAGTCGGGGCTGATCGGGGCCAAGATCTCCGCGACGCTGGCGTCGCTGGGCGTGACGAGCCATTTTGTTCACCCCTCGGAGGCAGCGCACGGCGACCTGGGGCGGTTCCGCCCGAGCGACCTGTGCATCGCGCTGTCGTTCTCCGGTGAGACCGACGAGGTCGTGAATCTGGCGGCGATCCTGCATCAGGACGAGATCCCGCTGATTGCCATCACGCGGGGCGTGTCACTGGCGGCCGCGGCTTCCGGCCCCGGCGCCTCGAGCCTCGCCCGCCTGGCGACCGTGGTGCTGGGCCTCGGGCCCATCAACGAGGAATTGGAGATCTCCCCCGCGCCCACGCTCTCAACCACCGCATCGCTGGCGCTCGGCGACGCCCTGGCCCTGTGCGCTTCGCGCCGGCTTGATTTCTCCGCGCAGGACTTCGCGAAGCGGCACCCGGGCGGGTCGCTGGGCGGGCTGCTGCGGCCGGTGGTGGAGGCGCTGCGGTTCACCGTGGGGCGGAACCTGACGCCCGCGTTTGACGACCTCAGCGTGGGGGAAGCGCTGCAGATGGCCGAGACGACGGTCCGCCGGCCCGGTGCGCTGCTGCTGATCGATCGCGCCAGCGGCGTGCTGACTGGGCTCTTTACCGACGCCGATCTGCGCCGGCACGTGCTGCACGACGCCCAGGCGATGGCGAGCCCAATCCGCTCGGTGATGACCGCCAACCCCGGTTCGCTGCCGGATTCGGCCCTGATCCGCGATGCGGTGAAAATGGTCCGCGAACACCGGCGCGACGAGATCCCGGTCGTCGACCCTGCCGGCCGCCCGGTGGGGCTCTTGGATGTGCAGGACCTCGTCTCGATGAAGCTTGTCGCCGACGGCCGCTGAGCCGGCCGCGGCCGCCCGCAGCGGCAACACGCCCTTGTGAGGAGCCTTCCCCTGTCCATCCGCATGCTGGTTCTCGATGTTGACGGCGTCATGACCGACGGGGGCATTTACGTCCACGAGGACGGGCGCGAGATCAAGCGCTACGACGTGACCGACGGCTTCGGCCTGCGGGTCTGGATGCGCCTGGGCCTGCAGAGCGCGGTAATCACCGGGCGGGGCGGCGGAACGGTCGAGCACCGCTGCCGGCAGCTCGGGATCCCGCATGTGTTTCTGGACGTGCCCGACAAGGGGGCGGCGCTGGCGGACCTGGCCCGCCGCACCCAGGTCGCGCCGGCGGACATGGCCTTCCTGGCTGACGACTGGCCCGACCTCCCGGCCCTTACCCGGGTGGGCTATCCGATGGCGGTGGCCAACGCCCGCCCGGAGGTGAAGGCGCTGGCCCGGCACGTCACATCGGCCGCGGGCGGGCGCGGCGCCGTGCGTGAAGCGGTGGAGCATCTGCTCTCGGCCCTCGGGCGGCTTGATGAAGCCCGGGCCCTCTACGGCGGCTAAACCAAGGTGGCGGGGGGGGCGGGGGGCTGAATCCGGCCCATCGCCGCCATAGACTCACGCCATGTCTGAAGAGATGGAGATCCGGGTCAATTTCGGCCGACCCATGCCGATTTTCCCCCTTGATCAGGTCGCCCTGATGCCGCAGGCGGTCTCGGAGATGCACATCTTCGAGCCGCGGTACCGCCAGATGATCCGCGACGCCCTCGATGGCGCCGGGCAAATCGGGCTGGCGGTGTTCGACGGCCTGGAATGGCGCGAAAGCTACGAGGGGAGCCCGCCGGTCCGCCCCGCGGTCTGCGTGGGGCAGATCATTCAACACGAGAAGCACCCCGATGGGCGGTACAACATCGCGATCCACGGCGTCTGCCGGGCGCGGATCCTCTTCGAGGTCCCGGCTCAGGAGGGGCGGCTGTACCGGCTGGCGATGCTCGAGCCGGTCGGGGTGAGCGACCTTGATGAAGCCGCGCTCTTGCCGGCCCGCGAGCGGTTCATCGAGATGCTGTCGCGCCAGCCGCTGTCGGACCTGCGAAACGCCGAGTCGGCCGTGAAGCACCTGCGCAACGACGATCTGCCGACGAGCGCGATCATGGAGCTGCTGACGGTGTCGATTCTGCATGACTCCGAGCGCCGCTACTACACCGAGCTGCATTACCGCCTGCTGCAGGAGGGCGACGCCTCCGAGCGAGCCCGGCTGATCCAGAGCGAGCTTGAAAACCTCGCGGGGCTGCTCCGGCTGGCTGGGCCGCAGCGGCAGATGACCACGCCTAAGGGCTGCCACTGGAACTGAATACCCCCTCAATACAGGTGATTCTTGAGTGGTATGTGGTCTGCTTTGAGGCCAAACCTGGCCTTGCTTGCGGCATCTCACCATAGGATTCTGCAACGGGTCGGGTGATCCGGTCGAAGACACAGGAGATTTGCCTCCGCAGGCTTGGCGGGGGTGTCGAGGAGAAGCCCATGAACACGCACCGCAAGGACATTCGCTCGCAGACTGGCCGTGTGATCGCCGCGTTGGTGGCGGGCGGCGCCTTGGTCATGGCCTCTGGCTGCAACAACGCCGGTGAAGGCGCTCTTTCGGGCGCCGCGCTGGGCGCGCTGGGCGGGCTGGCCATCGGCAGCCTGACGGGCAGCGCCGGCGCGGGCGCGGCGATCGGCGCTGTGGCCGGCGGTGTGGGCGGCGCCGTCATCGGCGACCAGAACGAGCGGAACGCTCGGTACCACAGCCGGTAAGCGATTTGGCGGGGTACGCAGACGCACTGTGGATGCGTCCTCTGACATGTCCCCCGTCGCACGGGGGATTGAAGGCCGAGCCCCTCACCGCGTTTGCCGGACACAGAAGTCGAGGCGACTTTTGTGGCACGGCGCGTGTGATCGCGACCGTCTAGACAGCTCGCCGCGCCGAGCCTAGGGGCACGCCGGCTACGACGCTGGACGTCGAGCATCCGACGGTCCTTACTCTTCACTCATGTCGCATCCGCTTCCAACCGAGATCGCGCTGCGGCCGACATCGCCGGCCGATGTCCCGATGCTCCACGCGTTCGAGCTGGATCCGCTCGCGAATGAGCTGGCGGGCACGAAGCCGCGGGACTGGGCGACGTTTCAGGCTCGATGGGCGGAGATCCTCACGGATCCGGAGGGAAAGGTCACGCGGGTGACGCCGCGGGTCATCGTGGCAGACGGCTTCGTCGTCGGGGCTGTCAACGTTGCGCCGCACGGAGAGGCCGATTCCATCGGGTACTGGATCGCGCGGGAGCACTGGGGACGCGGGATCGCGACGCGCGCGGTGGCCCTGATGCTCCGCGAGTTTGCGCGCCGACCGCTTTTCGCCACCGCCGCCGGGCACAATCAACCGTCGATCCGCGTGCTTGAGAAGAACGGGTTTGAGGTTGTCTCCCGGTGCTTCACACCCGAGTCAGCGCGGACCGTGGCGCGAGAAACCGTCACGCTCGTACTGCGGTAAGGAGCGGCGCAGCATTGCCCGCCCACGATACAGTCTGGCGGGCGAACAAGCCGAATGTCGGAGATTGTCACAGGCCGACAGACCCCTTGACGACGAAGGAGTCCGCAATGTCCCGTGCGAATGTCGATCTCGTCCGAGCGATCTACGACGCCTTCGCCGCGGGTGATGTGCCCGGCGTCCTCGGGCGCATGAGTCTCGGTATCCGCTGGACTGAGGCCGACAACTTCCCCTACGCCGACGGCAATCCGTACTTCGGGCCGCAGGCGGTGCTCAACGGCGTCTTTGCCCGCTGCATCGGCGAGTGGGACCGCTTCTCCGTCAAGATCGATGAACTGCTGGATGCGGGCGACACCGTCATCGCCCTCGGCCGCTACGGCGGCGTGTATAAGAAGACCGGCCGCGAGCAGAACACACAGATGGCTCACATCTGGCGCCTCGATGGCGGCAAGGTGGTCGCCTTCCAGCAGTACGCCGACACGCTGCATGTTGCGCGCGTGATCGGGACCGTGTAAGCAACTCGCCTCGCGGGGCCTCGGGGTGCGGTCGGCTAAGATCCGCCCGTTTGACTCTGAAGCTCGGGAAGTGTGCGGAGGCGCGATGATGGCGTTCTCGGAAAGTCCGATAGAGAATGCGGCGGCGACGCGGCCGTGGCGATGTTCACGTTGCCGCTATGACGCGCGAGGGCTGGCGTTCGGCGCGCCGTGCACGGAGTGCGGCCGGCCGCTCCGCGAAGACTCGCTTCGCCCTGCGTGGCTTGAGCCTGAGCGTCTTGCGAAGGTGCAAGCCGCCGCCCGGCTTGCCGCCGCGGCGTCCTTCGCGCTCGCTCTGCTACCGCTTTTGGCTGCCGGGCTCGCGCTGGTTCTCCCGAGCACGCCCGGTCGTTGGACGGCGGTGGCGATCGCCTCCGTGGCTGTGGCGCTCACGCTCGCCGCACAGACATTCGCCGCCCTGCGGCTTGCAACCAACGCAGTGCCCAAGCCCAAGAAGAATCGCTTCATCGCGCTCATCCTCATCCGCGTGCCGCTGCTCGTAACCTTGTTGCTCGGAACGCAGGTGATTCTGGTCACGCACGCGTTGAAGCTCGAGTTCCCGGGCGGCGTCCACCCCGGCGCCGCGATGCTCTCGCCCGGCTTCCGCGCCTGGCTTGCTTGGATGCTCCCGCAAGCGGCCGTCGCGCTCCCGGCGATCGCCGCCGAGATCCTGCTCGCCCGCGCGGCCATGAGGATCGCCAGAAGCGTTTCGGATGATCGTCCCGCGTGGAAGGATCTCAACAGCTTGTTCGGCGTCACCTTCTGGCTGTTTGCTCTGGCCGGATTGATCTGCATCGTGCCCTTCGCGGGATGGGTGCTCGGTCCGTTCCTCTTATTGGTGGGCGATTCGGTGCTGTTCGGGGGGGTTGCCCGCACCGCAGGGCTGCACCTGTCTGATCTCGAGAGCCGCAGGACGTAGCCGAGACGATCGCCTCGACAAGGCATGATCGACCGCGATCAACACCCATTGCGAGAACATCCGAGTCTTGCGCCCCGGGCGTCCCCAAATAGCGGACGTGGGGTGGCTTGACGAACCGTTCCCAAACACCCAGGACACGGCCCTCGTACGCCAGTGTGGCACACAAGTTCCTACCCGTGCCGCAGATGTCGGCTTAGCGACATCCGTGCTGGCTTGTTTCTCAATCTTGGCTCAGTCGTCAGCGCTCTCTGAACCGTCATCGTCTTCATCGCCCAGCTCGTCAATCGGCGCGGCGGCTCGGCGGCGCTCCTTCTCGGGGATGCGGGCAGCGGCTTCGCATGCCGCGGCGAGGGCCTGGTGGAGCTTTTCGTGATCCGGGCACGCGGCGACCCGCATCAGCAGGTCTTCGACGCGACCGACGGCTCCTCGTGCGGGGTCGACGCTGGCGATCGCCGCGTCACCCAACGCTTCGCAGGCGGCCAGAAACCACTCAACCTGGGGGAGCGGGTCCCCAGCCGATACCGAAGCCGGCTCAGCCGGCATGGGCGCGGCAACGGAGCGCTTCTTGACGCCCTTGCCCTTGCGGTTCGCCGGGGAGGCCGGCGCGGCGGCCGGCTCCGGGGCGGCGACATGCGTCCGCACCGTCACCGGGCCCAGGGCGACAATCGGCCACATGCCGGTCCGGGTGGTGGGCTCGCGAACCAGCACGATGATGGGCACCTGCTTGTGGTCGGCCATCTCGCGCAGCAACCGCCCGTCGAGCCCGACGCGAGGCGGACGCACCAGGTAGCAGCCCGGGTGCAGCTTGCCCGGCTTGGGCAGTTGATCGTCGATCAGGAACACTTCCCGGGCATCGGCCGCGAGGTCACGCTTCTGGCGGCGCGCCTCCTGGAGGGGCAGGCAGATGCGGGCCATTCGCTCATAGACGCCGTCGCGATGGGCGAGCTCCAACGCGTCGAGGCAGAGCCGCTCGGCGTCAAAGTAGCGACGCTCCACCAGCGCATGGCTGGCCCGCTCCATGATCGAGTCGATTCGGGCGGCGGGCGCGTCCTTGGCTTTGGTCAAGGCGGCTGACTCCTCGGGGGATGTAGTCATGTTATCGGCTGGCGTCGATGTGTTCCGCCAGCACCCCGAGAATGGTCCGCCACCGGTCGGCCTCATCGGCCAGTTCGCCTTCCAGCACGTCGGCCACCGTTGACCAATCCTGTCCGCGAATGGCCTCCTGCAGCGACGCCAGCGAACGGGCGAGATCGCCGATGGCGCTCTCCACGGTCGCCGCGGCCCCCGCCGCCTGGACGCCGCCCGGCGCCGCGAGCGGCCGGACGTCCATCCCCAGCAGGCGGGGCCCGTCATCCATCACCCGCCGCAGGCTGTCCCAGACCGCCACGGCGTCAGCGAGCTGGGCGAAGGCGGCTTCGGTCTCGCCGATGTGCAGCTTGTGGGCGGCCTCCCCTTGAGACACGCGCAGGTCCTCGATCGCCGCGGCGACCTCGCGCATCGAGCCCGAGACGAGCGCCCGGGGTTCGGCGCTCACCAGCCGCATCTCGCCGGCTTCCGCAGGGTCGGACGACGGCTCGCCCAGTTCGTGTTCGGTCAGCGAGCGGCCGTTGAGCTTGGCCTCGACGATGACCCGGCCCGAGGCCTCGGCGGCGTGCCGCCCGACGTCAAGGGCCGCCGCGAGGGAGGGGCTGTCGGCGGCCAGGGGAGCGTTGTCAAGAAAGACGCGCATACCGCCATCATCGGCCGATAAGCTCGCGGATTCCAGCGGCGGGTCCGAATTTCGCCCTTACGCCGAGGCCGGGGCGGCCGGGGAGGGGGTGGAGGGGTTTGAGGGGGCTGCCGCGGCCCGGGCCGCCCGCTGGCGCTGCTTGTGAATCAACCGGATGTTGCGGGCGTAGATCACGACGCCCGAGGTCTGGCCGATCACGCCGATGGGGTCCTGCCGCCACGCGAAGTACACAAAGAGCATCACCCCGCCGAAAAAGCTGAACCACCAGAACGACTCGGGGATGTGGCTCTCGCGCTTCCGCTCGCTGACGAGCCACTGGATGAACATCCGCCCGAAAAAGAGGGTCTGCCCCAGAGCGCCGATGGTGAGCCAGACGAAACTCCCCCACCCGGTGATGTGCAGCAGCCGAAAGAGGGCGTTGCCCGACACGTCCACCGCCCGGTCGATCACCGCGTCGCCCAGGAAGGCCCGCATCTCCGCCTCAGAGCGGACCGGCGACGCCGGGCCCGCGCTTGGGAGCATGCGGAAGGTGCGCCGCCCGTCAGGCTCGGTGAGCACCTCGAGCTCCCCCTTGCCGCCGCCGATCTGGAACGCCGCGCTGGTCGCCCCGGGGCGAAGGTCGTGCCGCAGGCTCGGTGCATACACCACCCACATGCCCACGAGCAGCAGGAGCAGCATCGCGGCGAGGGGCTCCCACTTCATTGATGGATCTCGACGGCTTCCTGAAGCGGGGCCCCGAGCGGCCGCTCCTTCACCTCCGCCAGGGCGTCAGCCGGGGCGCCCACGGCCACAGAGGCGGTCGGGCGGCGGCGCGCGGCCATCCAGCGCACGGCAAAGCAATCGATCAGGCCGGGCAGGGCCCGCTGCGTGATGCCCAGGCCGTACTTCGTCTCGCCGGCAACGCGGGGGCGATGGTTCACGGGCATCTGCTCGACGCGGTAGCCGAGCTTCACGGCGGTGATGGGGATGAACCGGTGCATGCCCTTAAACTCCAGGGGCAGCGCCAGCGCAATCTCGCGCTTCATTAGCCGGAGCGAGCAGCCGGTGTCGCGAACCACATCCGCCAGGATCAGGTTGCGAAACAGGCGGCCCACGCGGGATCCGATTCGCCGGACGAGATTGTCCCGCCGGGCGTGGGAGCGATCGCCCTGAATCATGTCGGCGCCGGAGGATCGCATCAGCGCCAGCATCGCCCGAAGGTCGGCCGGGTCGTTCTGCAGGTCGGCATCGAGGGTGGCGATCAGGCGGCCGCGGGCGGCCCGGAACCCGGCGTGGAACGCCGCGGACTGCCCGTTCCCCTTGCCGGGAGGCGTCCTGGTCATGGCCACGCAGCGGAGCCAGGGGTGGACGGCGAGCTGCTCGATCACCCGGGCCCGGGTCGCGTCAATCGAGCCGTCATCAACGATGATGAACTCAAACGGCACGCCCAGCGGCGTCAGCGCGGCGCCCACCTGCTCCACGAGCGCGGCGACGTTGCCCTCCTCATTGTGGGCCGGGGCGACAACGGAGATCTCGATGGTGGTCGGATCCGGCATGATCTCAAGGATAGAGCCTGGCCATTCCGCAAGCGAGGGGCCGATCCAACCGGCTGCGGCCAGCAGCAAGCACCGCTGCCTGGGCGAACACGCCTGAGCTTCTTATCGGTCGCGAGCGATTGGCTGGATCAGCAGCGAGCCGACCTATCAGGCCTTCGTCTCAGGCCTTCGTCGAGGCGGTCTTGCCGCCCCCACCCAGGACCTTGGCCTTGAGGCGGGCGTTCAGGCGGCTCTTGCGGCGCGCGGCCTGATTCTTGTGAATCACGCCCTTCTGAGCGGTGCGGTCGATGATCTTCACCGCCTGGGAGAAGGCGCCCTTGGCGTCCTCGCTGGAGCCGTGGAGGATCTTCTCCACGCAGTCCTTGATGGCCTCGCGCATCTGCGTCTTGCGCCAGCGGTTGCGGGCGTTGAGCTTCTCAGTCTGACGGACGCGCTTCTTGGCCGAGAGGGAGTGAGCCATGGGGGAGTATGCGGGGGGACGGAGGAGCGGGGTGTGTGAAAGGCCAGCCTGCAGACGCGGCTGGACCGTGACCGGGAGGGAAGCGTAGAGCGGTCGGCGGTCCGGATCAACCAGCCATCCGCCCCCCGCCCCCACCACACCAGCCCCCCCAGGTCCGCAGACCTCCCGATGTTGCCCCCCGCGTTCCCCTGCCAACCTGCCAACCAGGTCGGTGGTGTTGCCCGGCCCCGCGAAGCCGCAGTCGGCGCGGCTCGGCCCGAGAACGACTGACGGGAATGGCGGGCAGGTCGCCGCCGCGGGGCCGGGAACAGGCCGCGCCACTTGCCCGACGGGGTTGAGGCTGTTAGTGTTGAGCGACCTGCGGGCGTAGCTCAATTGGATAGAGCATCTGACTACGGATCAGAAGGTTGGGGGTTCGAGTCCCTCCGCCCGCGTTTTTCTCTCCCCCCACCAGTCCTCGCAACCACGTTTTCCCGCCCACGCTGGCGTGAGAGCTTGGGTGAGCTTGCATGCACGGGGGCCGAGGTGAGGAGTTCATTTTGGGTTGGCTGCGCGATGCTCACGGCGTGATCGTCGGGGCGCCGGGTTTGCCCCGGCCCAGATGCTCGCGGGCTTTCATGGTGAACAGGAAGCCCAAAATGATCAGGCACGCCAGGCCAAGCCCGATCATCAGGCGCAGGTAGAGACGGGCGAGCGTGGTCGGGGGCGGCGCCGCGCTGCTGGCGGAGAGGAACGCCCCGGCGGAAAAGACCGGGGCCGTTGGCGGCACGCGCGCCGGGGCGGCGGGCTCGATGGCGCTCACGCGGACGAAGCGCGCCCTGGCGAACGCGGCGGCCTCAGTCGCGTCGGCGGCGTCGACGAAGAGCTCGAGTTCGAGCCCGCTCGCCGAGTCAAGGCCACGCGCGCTGAAGATGGGCATGAGGGCGATCGGGGTGCGGGGCGGGCGGGAGGTGCGGTGAGGGCGGCTTGTGCGCGGGGCGCCCTGCGCCGCGGCTGATCGGTCAGTCAGTGCGTGGCGACGGGCCGAAGGTCCGGGGCGACAAGGAACTCCGCGTCGGTCTTGGCTTTGACCTCGTCGACGGTCATGCCGGGGGCGATCTCGCGGAGCACGAAGCGGCGAGCCCGGTCGTCCATCTCGAAGACGCCGACATCGCTGATGACCATGTGCACGCACCGCTGACCGGTAAGGGGAAGGTTGCACGCGCGCACGAGCTTGGGCGTTCCGTCCTTGGCGTTGTGCTCCATCGTCACCACGACGCGCCGGACGCCGGCGACGAGGTCCATCGCGCCGCCCATGCCCTTGACCATCTTGCCGGGGATCATCCAGTTGGCGATGTCGCCCTCCTGGCTGACCTGCATGGCCCCGAGGATGCAGAGGTCGACGTGGCCGCCGCGGATCATGGAGAATGAATCGGCGGAGCTGAAGTAGCTGGCGCCCGGTCGGGCGGTGACGGTCTGCTTGCCGGCGTTGATGAGGTCGGGATCGACCTCGGCTTCGGTGGGGAAGGGGCCGATCCCGAGGAGCCCATTCTCGGATTGCAGCCAGACGTCGATCCCCGGGGGGACGTGATTGGCGACGAGGGTGGGCATGCCGATCCCCAGGTTGACGACGAAGCCGTCACGAAGCTCCTGGGCGGCGCGGATGGTGATCTGGTCGCGGTTGAGGGGCATGGCGGAGTTTACCCGGGGTGAATCGACTTGACCCGCAGGCGCAGGCGGCGAGTCGTTCAAAATCCACCTCGTCGCAACCAACGCTTCACGCGGTCTTGTCCGTGCCTTCACCATCGAAGCAAGCGCGTACATGTACAGTATGGCGGTGTCGGTTTTACCGTCGTCGCACATCCCGTTCGGGAGCATGTCATGCGTTTGTACCCGGCCGCGAGGGGCTTCACCCTCGTGGAGCTGTTGGTGGTCATCGCGATCATCGCGCTGCTGATCAGCATTCTGATCCCCTCCCTCCGGAACGCCCGCGCCCTTGCGCAGCAGACCAAGTGCCTCTCCAACGTCCGCCAGGTGGGCACGGCGGCCACGCTGTACGCCAATGACTTCAAGAGCACGCTCTGGCCGCCCGGCCAATGGGCCCGCCGGCCCGATTACGAGGGCCGCGACCCGGGTCTGCTCTATGAGTATCTGCTGAATGCCGACGAGGCGACTGAATGCCCGACCAACAAGCGGGCCAGCACGACCCAGCTCGACGGGACCAACATGTTCGGGGGGGATTCCGTTCTCGACTTCGACTACACGATGGTCGCCAAGGTCTCGGGCGCCCGCCTGGGCCTGCAGATCCAGGTGGGCTATATCGGCCCGCTGGAGGTGCAGCGCAGCCGCATCGTGTCGAGCAGCGCCACGTCGCTTACCCGCCTGCCCGGGCTGCCGGTCTTCGTCGAAGAAAACACCTACTGGTACAACGAATCCAACCGCGACGGATTGTGGGGCAACATGGACCAGGTCACGGTGCGCCACGACAAGGGAGGGCACGCGTGGCTGCTGGATGGCTCGACGATTTTGTGGCGGGCTCCGGCGGGTCCGGTCGACGCCGCCGAGGACGGCGACTTCGTGGCCAACATGCTGTACGTGCAGGTCAAGCCCGCCGACCCGTTCTGGTACCAGCTCGACGGCCGCCTGACACGCCCCTGGGGCTGGATCAACAACCCACGCTAGCTGTCTTTCCCGGCCCCGCGCGGCGTTCGCGCGCCAGGCCATCGCCTCGTGCAATCAAAGGAGCATCCCGTGCAGAGAGAGATCATCGTTTCGCTGCGTAGCGCCGCCATGCTGGCGGTGCTCGCGGGCGCCGCCTCGGCCCTCGCCCAGGCCCCCACCCCGATCGTCCCCGCCGGCACCAACATCTTCGGCGAGCCCAACACGGGCCCCGGCGCCTACCCCACGACCCTGTCGGCTTCGACATGGTTCATCGGCCTGCCGGCCAACACCGTCAACGGCCGCTTCGGCTCCAACGCCGTCCGCGTCAACCGCATCGTCTCGGGCCCCCTCAAGTGGACCACGGGCAACATCAACGAGGGCGACATCGACATAGGCATCAGCCCCGGCGCTCCCGATGACCCCCGCTCGTATCCCACCTTCGCCGGCTATGACGCCTTCCGCGAGAACGACTTCGTCTCGCTCTCCTCAAACCCCCTGCCGGCCTCCATCCCTCTCCCCGCTTCGCAGTGGCCTGACACCGAGAACTGGGGCCGCCTCCGCCTCACCGGCGGCCGGGCCAACGCCCCCGCCAACTTCGCCTGGGGCGTGCACCCCGCCCGCGGCGTCCTCATCGCCACCGTGGCCAACCTCGGCCGCGACAATAGCAACGTGGACCGCTTCGATCGCATCACCCCGCTGGGCCTCACGTACGGCCACGCCCACGTGACCGACGACGGCGGCGACTCGACCGGTCGCGCCTACAGCCCCATCACCGGCGAGTTCCGCGGCACCGGCCTCTATATCTCGGCCTATGTCATCGGCGATCGTCCGGGCGAGCAGGATGAGTTCGTGACCGACATCTCCGCGGCGTACTTCCCCTACGCCGAGGGCTGGGTCGGCGGGTTCTACGACCCCTCGACGTCGAACTGGCGCGCCCGCGGCGGCGATGTCTCCGCTTCGCCCTCGCTCATCGGCAACGCCGCGACGGTGGTGACCCCCCTGTCGCCCACGCTGTTCGCCCAGTACCGCATCACGCTGCCGGGCGTGACGCCCGCCGACGGCATGCTCTTCGCCCAGAACGCCAACGACACCAACGAGTCGCACACGATGGGCGTCCTGCCCACCGACACCGGCTGGGACCTGGCCGAGCGCTTCGACGAGAGCGAGGACACCGGCTTCGGCGCCCCCTTCGCCTTCGATGACAGCGACTCGCGCTTCACCTTCGTCTTCGTTCCCTGGTCGGCCAACAACCTCGTCGCCGGCCACGTGAAGATCATCGATGGGATCGCGTTCCTCGATCGCGCGGCGGGCGGCGCCACGGTCGAGCGGCTGGCCGCTGGCCGCTACGCCATCACGATCGCGGGCAAGAACGCCGACACCGGCGCTCTGCTGGTCCACGGCGCGGGCGGCCTCGCCAACGACCCCACGACCCCCGACAACACCTTCTTCAACTACACTTATGACGCTCAGCTGGGCAAGTTCGTCGTCCAGTCGCGCGTCCTGACCTTGGGCAACAACACCTGGGGCGAGGCCTACCCGCTCCGCGACAGCGCGTTCTACTTCATGTAC
Source organism: uncultured Phycisphaeraceae bacterium (assembly GCA_964611125.1). Lineage (GTDB taxonomy): Bacteria > Planctomycetota > Phycisphaerae > Phycisphaerales > UBA1924 > JAEUIX01. The sequence continues at coordinate 86,835 of CAZSZO010000010.1, forward strand.
GTCGACTTCACCACCCCCGCCAGCCTCACCGCGAGCTGCCGCGCCGACTACAACGGCGACGGCAACCTCGATCCCGACGATCTCTCGGACTACATCGCCTGCTTCTTCAGCGTGCCCCCCTGCGACCGGGCCGACTACGACGGCAACACCTTCGTCGACCCCGACGATCTCTCGACCTACATCTCTGACTTCTTCGCCGGCTGCAACTAAGCCGGTTTGGCTCGCCAGCCAGGCTCAGGATGGCCTGAGCCGCATGACCATCCGCAACGCCGGGGCCCCGCGGCCCCGGCGTTGTCTTTGGCGCCCTGATCGCCCACCCGGGCCCGACCGAGCCCGACCGCCGCTCAGCCCCGAACCCTCGCCAGCCGCCCGCCCGCCAGCGCCAGGCGCCGTTCCGCCTCAGTCCGCGTCGCGCCCAGGCGATGCATCACCACCGCCGTCTTGACGGCCCCGCCCGCGAGGTCGAGCATCTCCAGGGCGCTCGTGCGGTCGAGCCCCGTCAGCGTCGCCACGATGCGGGCCGCGCGGTCGCGCAGCTTGGCATTGGTCGCCCGCATGTCGACCATCAGGTTCTCATGCACGCGCCCGCTGCGCACCATGAGCGTGGTCGAGATCAGGTTCAGGGCCATCTTCGTGGCGCTGCCCGCCTTCATCCGCGTCGAGCCCGTCAGCGCCTCCGGCCCGGTGCGGAGCACCAGCAGATGCCCGCACGCCGCAGGCCGCTTGACCGGTGCGCACGTCAGCAGGCCGGTGACACAGCCAGGGGCCAGGCGGCGGGCGATCTCCAGCCCACCCAGCACATAGGGTGTCGTGCCCCCCGCGGCGATCCCCAGCACGCTGTCGGCGTCGCTCAGCCGCAGGGCCCGGAGCTCGCTCAGGGCGCCGCGCGGGTCGTCCTCCTTGCCCTCGCTGCTGCGCCGCAGGGCGCCGTCGCCGCCCGCGATGATGCCGACGATCCGCCCATGGGGGATCTGAAACGTCGGCGGCGCCTCCGCCGCGTCCAGCACGCCCAGCCGGCCCGATGTGCCGGCCCCGAGGTAGATCAACCGGCCCGGCGCCCTTTCCGGGCTCTGCGTTCCGTTGGGCTCTGGGTCGAAGTGCCTCTCGGCGGCGCGGATGAACCGCGTGATCGCCGGGAGGGCCGCGCGCACCGCGCCGACCACGGCCTCGTCTTCCCGGTTGATCAGCCGGGCGATCTGGGCCGTGGACAGGGCGTGCAGATTCATCGATCGGGGGTTGCGCTGCTCCGTGAGGATCCGCGAGCGGTCGGGAAGCGCCGCGGCGGCCGGGGCCGCAGGGCGTCGGGGGGATTGGCGGGCGGACTTTGACCGGCGTGATGTCATGGGTGAATCCAGCTTCCCGAGACCGGCGGCGCGGCGGCCCCGGTGACCGCGGTCAGCGTGATGGGCGTGCGGTCCTCGCACAGGGCGCCGAGCACCGCCATGCACGCCGCCTCGCGATACTCGACGGGCAGGCCGCACGCGTCGGTCGTCTCCACCCGGCACGAGCAGCATGACCCGATGGCCCGGCGGAGGGCCTGGTTGCGCACGCCCCCGCCGGCGAGCAGCACGCGCTCAGCCCCCTGGGCGGCCCGGGCGACCATCTGGCCCAGCGCCTCGCAGGCGGAGGCCGCCAGATCGCCGCCGCTGACACGGGTGCGGTGCCGGCCCACCCAGCTCATGACCTCATCGCCCGTCCCGAGCGAGCGGCGCAAGCCCTGCTGGGCCGTCAGAACGCCCAGCAGGTCGTCAAGGGCCTCGTCATCGATCGCCCCGGCCAGCGCCGCCCGGCCGCCGTCGTCAAACGGGGCGCCCAGAACCCGCCGCGCCACGGTGTCGAGCACGTGGTTGCACGCGCACACATCGGCCCCGCGGATCGTCTCCGGCCCGTCGCCCTCCAGCCGGGTGATGTTGCAGAACCCGCCGAGGTTCACGATCGCCAGCGGCTTGGCGAGGGAGGCGCAGAAAACCCAATCCGCCAAGGGCGTGATCGGGGCCCCCTGGCCCCCCGCCGCGAGATCCGCCGCGCGCAGGTCGAAGACTACCGGCGCCCCGACGGCCCGCGCAATGACCGCCGGCGCCGCCAGTTGCCACGACACGGGCGGGGCATGGAAGACCGTCTGGCCGTGCACCGCCACAAGGTCCGCCGGCTCACCCGCCAGGGCGTCGGCGATCACCTGTCCGTGCAGCAGCGAAAACTCCCGCGCGAGCGCCGCGATCACCCCGGCGGCCATCGGCGTCTGCTCCGCAAGCGCCCGGAGCGGCTCACGCAGCACGCCCAGCGGCGCGGTGACGGCCCGGACAAACTCAGCCCGCATGCCCAGGCCGCGACCGTGAACACGCACGACCGCCGCGTCGAGGGCGTCGATGCTGGTGCCGGTCATGCAGCCGACCACGAGCCTGGTGCGATCCGCGTCCATGCATTGCGAGTGTACCGGCTTCTTGCGGCCGGGCCAGCCGCGCCGCCACCACTCCTCCAGGTCCCTCAGCCCACAAAGTCCCTCAGCCCTCCAGGTCCTTGCCCACTGCACCGTAGTGCCGGCAACTGCTCTCAAGCCCGCCCTCGCGCGATCGCAGCAGCCACAGCCGGCGATGGTCGCTGACCAGACCCTCAAGCCGCCCGCGCAGCTCCGTTCGCTGCTCGCGGCTGAGCCCGCCCGGAGCGCGCCGCTGCACCGCGCGGTCGGCCGCGAACGCCGCGACCTGCGCCGTGTGCCGCAGCTCGTCCTCAAGCTGGCTGTTCTGAGCCCGGGGGAGCACCTCTCCCAGGATCCGCACCCGTTCACGGGCGCTCTCCCAGAGCGCCATGGGCCCAACCTCAGCGCCTGCGGCGCCGCGCCAGTTGTGCAGGTCGTTGAACAGGGCCGACTGGTTCCGCAGCCGCCCCGGCGTGCCGGGCCGCGACAGCGGCAGGCAGACCTCGCGCAGCGCCAGATCCGCATCGCCCAGGGCCTCGAGCCACGGACCAACCCGCAGCGACTCGTCGCCCAGGGCGTGCAGCGAGGCCGCCCGGGGGTCGAACGCCCCGGCCTGCCCGGCGTTCCACGCCGCCTGGGCCCCGTTGGCGATGGCGTGCATCATCACAGGCCACTGCTGGTGGTGCCCGGTGTCGCCCCAATCGCAAACCAGATACCCCGTCGCCCCTCCCGCGACGCCCTGGACCGCCGCGGCCCTCAGGTTCAACCGGCGCTCCTGCGTGCGGCCATAGATCGACCGCCACGAGCTGGTTCCCGGACAGACCCACACCTGCCGGTTCCGCCCCGCGTGCCGGACCTCGCTGCACCAGCGGGCGAACGGCGCATCAGGTTCGTAGCCCCATGCCAGCGCGATGAGCTGCTCCGGAAGCAGCCGCAGCGTCTCCGGATGAGACAGGGCGATGTCGGCCCAGAACATCGGCCGGAACCCCCGCCGAAACGCCAGCGAGCACACCTTGGCGACAAACTCGCCGTAAACCGCCGCCCTCCCCCGCGCCGCGACCGCCTCCGCCGATCGGCCGAACCCGACGTCATACGTCTCGTCGGCCCCGATGTTGACCAGCCCGCTCGAAAAGCACGCCAGCAGCTGGCCCAGCAGGTCATCCACCAGGGCCAGGCTCGCGGGGTCGACCGGACACAGCGAGAACGGCCCGGAACGGGGCCAGCCGTCAAAGACCCAGTCGCCGTGCGTCTCGGCCAGGGGCGCGTACCTGGGCCGGCGGAGCCACGAGGCCAGATGGCCGAAGCAGTTCTGGTTCGCCCCGAGCACCACGCCCCGCTCCCGGCAGTAGACGTCGAGCGAGCGAATCTCCTCAGGGGTCAGCGGCGACCACCCCTGCCAGACCTCCTCATGCCCGGCATAGGCGAAGGTGTGCTCGGTGTACAACTGCAAGTGGTTGAACTTGAGCCCCGCCAGCAGGTCAACAGTCCGGCGCAGCTCATCCATCGTGGGCACGCGGTCGCGCGAGACGTCCAGCATCACCCCGCGCGTCGCGAACGACGGCTGGTCCTCGATCACCAGCGTCGGAAGGCGCCGCCCGAACCGCACGCGGAGCTGCGCGAGCGTGCAGCGGGCCAGCCGCAGCCCGGCGGTCGAACCCGCCCGCAGCTCGATGCGGGCCCCGTCGCCCGCCCCGCGCAGAATCCGCAGCTCATAGGACTGTCCAGCCGTCGACTGCGGGTCAATCGCCCCGCCGAAGACCAGCATCTCCGTGACTCCGGCCTCCCCTTCACCCACCTCCACCCAGTCGCCCAGCAGCCGCACGGTGTGGGGCGTCGGGAGCAGCAACAGGTCATCGCGCGACGCCGCGAAGCCGTTCGAACCCGGCGCACCGTTCGGACCGTTCTTGGCTGGGCTGGACATGCCCCGATCGTTGCCCGCCCGAGCCCCCTGGGCGCAGCCCGAGGACCGCAGTCCGCCAGGAGAAGCTCAGCCGCTCCACGGGCCCCGCCGGCGCCTCAGCCGCCGCATGCACGCTAGGCTTTTGGCATGACCACGCCGATTGTCGACCTCCGCTCCGACACCGTCACCCGCCCCACTCCGGCCATGCGCCAGGCCATGGCGAACGCCGAGGTCGGCGACGATGTCCTGGGCGACGACCCCACCGTCATCGCGCTCCAGGACAAGATCGCGGCCCTCTTGGGCAAGGAAGCGGCCTGCTTCGTCCCCACCGGCACGATGGCCAATCAGACGGCCATCCGGGCCCACACCGAGCCGGGCGACGGCGTCATCGCCCACAAAGACTCGCACATCATCCACTACGAAACTGGCGGCCCCGCGGCCCTCTCGGGCGTCATGATCGCCATGGCCGACGGACCCCGCGGGCTCTACGACGCCGACGTCGTCGAGGCCCTGTCCTACCCCAATCAGCACCACTTCCCGCGCACCCGCCTGCTGCTCATCGAGAACACCCACAACCGCGGCGGCGGCGCCGTCTGGCCCCTGCCCCAGATCCAGCGCGTCGTCGCCAAGGCCCGCACCCTCGGCCTCCGCACCCACCTCGACGGCGCCCGTATCTGGAACGCCTGCGCCGCCACGGGAATCGCGCCCGCCGAGTACGCCCGCAGTTTCGACACCATCTCCTGCTGCTTCTCCAAGGGCCTGGGCGCCCCGGCCGGCTCGGCCGTCGCCGGCGACAAGGCGACCATCGCCCGCGTCCACCGCTTCCGCAAGATGTTCGGCGGCACGATGCGGCAGTCGGGCGTCCTGGCCGCCGCGGCGATCCACGCCCTGGATCACCACCGCGACCGCCTCCCCCACGACCACGCCGCCGCCCGCCGCCTCGCCGACGGACTCGCGGCCATCAGGGGCGTAACCATCGCCCTCCCCGTGGAAACCAACATGGTCTTCATCGACCTCGCCGAGCCGCTGCCACCCGCGGCGGCGGTCTGCGCGCTCGTCAAGGAGCGGGGCGTGCTCTGCCTGCCCACCGCGCCGCGGCGCCTCCGCATGGTGACCCACCTCGACGTGAGCCCGGCCCAGATCGACCAGGCCGTGAGCGTGTTCGCCGAGTCGCTGACCCGCCAGCTCGCCGGCGTGGCGTAGGCGATGCCCTCACAGTCGCCTGGCCCGACCCGTACCTGGGGCAGCCTGCTGGTTCTCGGAAATTGGCGCGCCCGCGATGTTACCCTTCTCCCAACGGTGGAGGGCCACGGTCGTGGCCGCCGAGTCGGTTTTTCGGGCGGCCCGCGTCCTCACGGCCTCACAGTCAGCGCCGCCCGTCGCTCGCTGATCTCGGCCTTGACTCCTTCCACGAACTTCTCCAGCGGCATGGCCCCCAGGTCCTTCTCCTCGCCCCGGGCCCGCACGCTCACGGCCTGCTGCTCGGCGTCGCGCGGGCCCACGACGAGCAGGTACGGGATCTTCCAGTCTGCCGCAACCTTGATCTTGGCCTGGATCCGGTCGCCCCCGCCGTCGATGGTCGCCCGCACGCCCGCGCCGATCAAGGCGTTGTACACCTGCCCGGCGTACTGGGCGGTCTTCTCGCTGATGGGCAGCACCCGCACCTGCTCGGGCGCCAGCCACGTGGGGAATGCGCCGGCGAAGTGCTCGATGAGCACCCCGCAGAACCGCTCCATGCTGCCGAACGGGGCCCGGTGGATCACCACCGGCCGGTGCGGCGCGTTGTCGGGCCCGATGTACGACAGATCGAACCGCAGGGCCATGTTGTAATCGATCTGCACCGTGCCCAGTTGCCACTCGCGCCCGATCACGTCCTTCACCACGAAGTCGATCTTCGGCCCGTAGAACGCCGCCTCGCCCGGCTCGCGGCTGAAGGGCACGCCCAGCGATTCCGCCGCGTCGATGCACGCCGCCTCGGCCTTGTCCCAGTTCTCGGCGCTGCCGGTGTACTTGTTCGAGTCCGGGTCGCGCAGGCCCACGCGGACGCGGTAGTCCTTCATCCCCAGCACGCCGAAGATGGTCTTGACCAGCGAGAGGCACCCCTGCACCTCCGCGGGGATCTGGTCCTCGGTGCAGAACAGGTGCGCGTCGTCCTGGGTGAAGCCGCGGACGCGCGTCAGGCCGTTGAGCTCCCCGGACTGCTCCCAGCGGTAGACGGTGCCGAACTCCGCCAGCCGCACCGGCATGTCGCGGTAGCTGTGCGGCGTCGAGCCGAAGATCTTGGCGTGGTGCGGGCAGTTCATGGGCTTGAGCATGAAGCCCTCGATGAGCTGGTCATCGGGCTTGATGCGGTCGGCGGCGATGGTCTGGGCTTTGGTCCGCTCGTTGATGCCGCGGGCCAGCCGCTCGCTGACGGCCTCGACGCGGTTCATCATCTCACCGCACGAGCATCCGGCCTTGCTGAGCTCCTCCAGGGCCTCGCGCTCGATGATCGGGGCGAACTGGCTTTCCTTGTAGTAGGGGAAGTGTCCGCTGGTCTTGTACAGCTCCAGCCGCCCGATGTGCGGGGTGAACACCTGGGTGTACCCCTGCTTGCGCAGCTCCGCCGAGATGAAGTTCTGCAGTTCCTGCCGCACCACCGCCCCCGCCGGGGTCCACAGGATGAGCCCCTGGCCCACGGCCTCGTCGATATGGAACAGCCGCAGTGTCCGGCCGATCACCCGATGATCGCGGGCCCGGGCTTCGTCAAGCTGCTTGAGATGCGCCTCAAGCTCGGCCTGGCTCGGGAACGCGGCGCCGTACACCCGCGTCAACCGGTCGGAGTTCTCGTCGCCATGCCAGAACGATGACGCCACCGACATCACCTTGATCGCGCCGATGCGGCCGGTCGAAGGCACATGCGGCCCGCGGCACAGATCCTCCCAGTTCCTGCCCGGTTCGCCAGTGGCGTAGAACGACAGCCTCGCCGCGGGATCAGCCTGCAAGGCCCGCTCGGCGTTGTCAACCTTGTACTTATTCCCCTCGCTCCGCAGCCGCGCCAGGCAGGCGTCGCGCCCCTCCTCGTAACGCGCGAACCGGCGATCCTCCTTCATGATCTCCGCCATGCGCTTGTCGATCGCCTCGAAGTGATCGGTGGAGATCTTCTTCCCCGCGGGCACGAACATGTCGTAGAAGAACCCGGTCTCGGTCGCCGGGCCGTACGCCAGCAGCACGTCGCGCCCGATCACGTCCTGGATCGCCTCGGCCATGACGTGGGCCGCTGAGTGCCGGATCAGTTGCAGCGCCTCGGGGCCCGCGGGCTGGCCCGGCTTGGGCAGCGTGATCAGGGCCAGCTTGCAATCATGGTCGATCACGTGGGACAGGTCGCGCGTCTCGCCGTCAACCTTCACCGCCAGGGCCGCCTTCGCCAGCCCCGCGCCGATCGACGCGGCGACCTCCAGCCCGGTCACGGGCTTGTCAAAGCTCTTGGTCTTGCCGTCAGGAAGAGTGATGGTGGGCATGGGGCGGGTTTCCGAAGGGCCAAGAGGTCAAGAGCAGATGTTCAGACGGAGATGGCCCGAGGGCCAGGTGCGGACAGCGTGGGAGGTTACTCGGCCGGGATGGACGGTGCGTAGAAGCGGAGCGCTTCACATTCGGGGCACCGATACACAACAACCTTGAGGCCGGCATCGAACTGGGAACGCTTCACGCCGCTGGTCGCGAGCGCAGGGTCGGGGTAGCCCGGCAGCCAGCGGGGGAGGTCGGCGCCGCCATCGTGGCTGAGAGCGGCGAGGGACCCAGGCTCCATGGCCTTCTGACAGACGAGGCAGGTGGGTTGTTTGGCCATGGGGGCTCCGGGTGGGGAAGTAGGGTCGGAAGTCGGAAGTGGCGGAAACGAAAAAGCCCGGCTCGGGGCCGGGCTTGCTGTGCGGTCGATGGGCGGGCCCGGCTTACCCGCGGGAAGTTGCAGTGGCGGTCGTCGTCGTGCCGTTCAGCCGGATCATGAGGCCATGCTAGCCAGCACGCGGCCACACCGCCACCCGAGCGGTCGTGCTGCCCTGTCCGGGCCCGCCGCCAGCCGCCGCGCGCGCCCTGATCGAAGACGCCCCCCTACCGGTTGGGCCCCGACTCCTCGGCGCCCCCCCGGCGCCCCCAACCTCCGGGGTCCATCCGCGATATGCTGATCCCCGCGTGGTCTGCCCATTCTGCAACTCGAACGACGACAAGGTCATCGACTCGCGGGCCAGCGACAGTGGCCGGGTGATCCGTCGGCGGCGGGCCTGCCTGAAGTGCGAGCGCCGCTTCACCACCTACGAACGCGTCGAAGAGCTCGCCCGCCTCACCGTGGTCAAACGCGACGGAACCCGCGTCCCCTTCACCCGCGACAACATCCTCCGCGGCATCCAGGCCGCCTGCGGCAAACGGCCCGTCCCTGAGGACATCAAGCGCCGCATGGTCGACGAAATCGAGGACGAACTGCACCGCGAGTACGAGCGAGAGGTCCCCTCCGCCGCGATCGGCGCCGCGGTCTGCGCCAAGCTCCGCGACGCCGATGAGGTCGCCTATATCCGCTTCGCCAGCGAATACCACCGCTTCAAGGACCTGGGCGAAATGGAGCAGGAACTGGCCGACCTGCGCACCCGCGTCAAGGATGTGAAAGATCAGCAGCGCCTGTTTCAAGATGGTGAGACCCCATGAGCCTCCGCAACCCCGCCCGCGCCCTGGCTGCTCGCTCCGTCGCCGCGCCGCTGGCCGCGTCGGCCGCCGCGCTTCTGCTGCTGGGCGGCTGGTGCGGTTGCACTTCCGCGAGCAAGCCCGCGCCGCAGCCGCCCGCGGCGGCGGACGCCCCCAAGCCGGCATCCGCCCCGCAGACGCCGTCCCAGGCCCCCGCGGACGCCGCGCTCATCGCCATTGGCAAAGCCGTGCACCAGTCCAACGGCTGCGCCCGCTGCCACACCATCGACGGAAGCGACGACACCGGCCCGACCTGGCTGCACGCCTACGGCACGAGCCGCAAACTCGTCGGCGGCGCCGTGGTGACCGTCGACGACGCGTACCTTCGCCGGGCGATCCTCGATCCCAAGGCCGAGGTGGCCGAGGGCTACGAAGCCATCATGCCGCGCTATCAGGGCGTCCTGACCGATGAGCAGGTCGCCGGCGCGATTGCGTACATCAAGAGCCTCGCCAAGTAAGGGGGGCGGGGGGGGCGCGGCCGGTGGGGGGGGGGGGGGGGGGGCGGGGGGGGGGGGGGGGGGGGGGGGGGGGGGGG
>CAZSZO010000011.1:0-87614 GCA_964611125.1 uncultured Phycisphaeraceae bacterium
AGTTCGCCGGGTACGGCTTCAACAAGAGCCACTCGACGGGGTACGCGATCGTGGCCCACCAGACGGCGTACCTGAAGACGTACTTCCCCAACCAGTACATGGCGGCGTTCCTGACGTACGAGAGCGCCGCGATGCAGGTGGCCGACTGGGTTCCGTACCTCGAGGACTGCAAGAAGACGCTGTTCATCGACCCAGTCACCGGCGCGACCCGCAAGGTGGGCGTCGAGGTCCGGCCGCCGGATGTGAACCTGTCGCAGGCCGATTTCGCCGTGGTGTTCGAGCCGGGTGAGGAGCGTACTGCGCTGCACGGGCACGTGCGCTTCGGCATGGGGGCGATCAAGGGCGTCGGAGACAAGGCGATCGAGGCGATCATCCGAGAGCGCGACGGCGGCCGCAAGGGGCGGGAGGGCCAGGAGCACGCCGCGGCGCCGTACCGCTCGCTCTTCGACTTCTGCGAACGTGTGCCCATCGGCGGCGCCGGCGGAGCGGTGGCGTCGGGCGGGGCGGGGGGTGGGGCCGGTGGCGGGGGGGGCGGGGGCGGCGGGGGCGCCGCGGGGGCGGTGAACAAGTCGACCATCGAGGCGCTCATCAAGAGCGGCGCCTTTGATCGCCTGCACGAGCGCAAGGCCCGCAGCGCGATGGTCGCCAGCATCGAGGCGGCGATGAGCGCCGGCGCCAGCCTGCAGCGCGACAAGGCCTCGGGCCAGTCATCGCTCTTCGGCTTCGGCGGGGCCGACGCTCAGCCGGAGCAGGCCGCGGCGGGAGGGGGAGGGACGCTGGCGAGGGTCGCCCCCTGGAGCGAGAACGAGGCCCTGCTGGCCGAGAAGGAGACGCTGGGGTTCTACGTCTCCAGCCACCCGCTCGACCAGCACGCGGCCCTGATCGCGCGCCTGGGCAACTCCACCACCCGCGCGATCCGCGAAAAGCAGGTGGCCCAGGACTCGCGCGTGACGCTGGGCGTCTGCGTGCAGTCGCTCCGCACCATCATGCTCAAGGCGGGCAAGAACGCCGGGGCCAAGATGGGGGTGGCGATACTCGAGGACCGCACCGGCGCGATCGAGGCGGTCGCGTTCACGGAGATCTTCGCCCGGCATGCCCATCTGCTGACGATCGACGCGATGGTCTTCGTCCAGGGGAAAGTCGACCTCACCCGGGGCGACCCGCAGGTGGTGATCGAGCGGGTCGTGCCGCTGGAGGCTGGCGAACGCGAGCTCGCGCGGCGCGTCCGGCTGACGGTTGACGAAGGCGCCCTCAACGGCTCGGCGGGACCGGCGATGGACCGCGTCGCAAGCGTGCTGGCCACCGCCGCGAGCGTCGCCGCGGCGAGCGCCAAGGAGGCCGCGCAAGCCGGCGGCGTGACCAACGGTCGCCAGGGCGGCGCGGCGACCGACGGCATGGTGCAGGTGGAATTGGTCATCCGTACGAGCACTGGAGCGAGCGTGCGCCTCGACGCCGGGCGCCGCCGCATCGCCCTGACCCCGGACCTGCTGGGCTCGCTCACCTCGGCGCTGGGCGAGGGTCAGGTGGAGGCCCTGGGCCCCGCGGTCGAAGTTGTCAAGCCGGTGAAGAAGGCGTGGGAGAAGCGGTGAGCGGATCTGCCGAGTCGACCCAGGTGGATGGACCTCTTGACTCGCCTCACTTCTCCCCCGCCGCGGCCTCCCAGCGCACCTTCAGCCCGTGGTCGATCCGCAGCAGGTCGAGGCACTTGCCCACGACGAAGTCGATCAGGTCATCCAGCGAGCGTGGGCCGAGGTACCACCCCGGATTCGCCGGGGCGATGATGCCCCCGGCGAGCGTCACCGTCTCCATGTTGCGGATGTCGATCAGGCTCAGCGGGCTCTCGCGATGGACCAGCACCAGCGGGCGGCGTTCCTTGAGCGTCACCATCGCCGCGCGGCCCAGGAGGTTGCTCCCCCCTCCCGAGGCGATGTAGCCCAGGGCCGAGCTGGAGCACGGCACGACGATCATGCCATCGTGCAGGAAGCTCCCCGACGCGATGACCGCCCCCACATCTTTGTGCGGATGAACGAAGTATCGCCCGGCGACATCCCCGCCGGCCTTGGCCGCCGCGGGGACCAGCGCCTCGAGCTCGAGCGACTTCACGCCCAGCTCATCGCTCAGCAGCCGGCGGCCGTACTCGGTCACGACCAGGTGCACCTCGTGGCCGCCCAGCAGGAGCACTTCGAGCAGCCGCGTGGCGTAGCGGGCGCCCGACGCCCCGGAGATCCCCACCACCACCCGCTTCGCGGCAGGCGCCGCGGGCGAAGCCGCGTGAACCGCCTCGGCCCCCTTCGGACGGCCGACGGACCCGTTGACATCCTGGCGAGCCTTTCGAGCCATGCACAATTCCCTTCGTGGAACGTTAGGGAGGCTTGCGCTCGACAGCCCGGGCGCCCACGCGATGGAACGGTGAAGCCCGCAAGACGGGGACTGGTGCCGGCTCCGCATCGGTCGACGCGCATCGGTCAACGCGCATCGGTCCACGGGTGGTTCGGCCACCCGGCCCGCCTGACGGTGATGGCCAAGGGCCCGAGGCGCACTCAGCCCGGGCCCAGGCCCGCAACCGCCCACAGCGAGACTGACGCGCCCACGCCGTTTGCGAAGGACCGGTGAAGAGCCCAACTCGCTTGCGCCAGGCGCTACGGTCTGTCTGTTACCACCGGAGCCATACTCATGAACCAGTTCGTGCGCAGCCTCGCCGCCTTCCTCGCCTGCACCCTCACCGCCTCCGCCTCGTTCGCTCAGCAGGAGGGCAAGCGCCCCGAGCGCATGGAGGCCGCGATCGGCCCCGACGGCCAGGCCGCCTCGGAACCAGCCAAATTTGAGCGTCCCCGCTACCCGGGCCTGCTCCCCAGCGGCCTGATCGTGCTGCACAACCAGTGGTCGCTCAGCCCCGCTGGAAGCCACATCGAACTGGGCGACTTCCCGGTCGACATCGCCCTGCACCCGGCGGGCAAGTATGCCGCGGTGCTGCACTGCGGCCAGGGGACGCACGAGGTGATCGTCGTGCACCTCAAGGACCGGACGATCGTCTCGCGCGTGCCGGTGACGCAGTCGTTCTACGGGCTCTGCTTCAATCCCGCGGGCGATCGCCTCTTCGCCAGCGGCGGAGAGCTCGACATCGTTCACCGCTGGAACTTCGGCCAGGACGGCCTCATCTCCGAGCAAGCGGCGATCCGCATCGTGCCCGCCAAGGAGTCGTTCGTGGTCGCCGGGCTCTCGATGAGCCCCGACGGCGCCCGCCTCTACGCCTGCGGCCCGTGGGGCGAGCGCGTCGCCATCACTTCCCCGGCCGGCGACAGCGAGCCCACGTTCGTCAACCTCGAAAAGGACACGTACCCCTACCTCGCCCTTCCCACGCCCGACGGCCGGCGCCTGTACGTGACCCTCTGGGGCGGGAGCGGCGTCGCGGTGATCAACCTCACCGACAACACCGTGGAGGCCCGCTGGGATACCCCCTCCCACCCGACCGAGATGGCCCTCTCCCCGTCGGGCGACCTGCTCTACGTCGCCTGCTCGAACAACAACAGCGTCGCCGTGATCGACACCAAGACCGGGCGGCCCACCGAGGTGATCACCACCGCCCTCTTCCCCGGGGCCGCCAACGGCAGCACGCCCACCAGCCTGGCGCTCTCGCGCGACGGGGCGATGCTCGTCGTCGCCAACGCCGACAACAACAACCTCGCGGTCTTCAACGTCTCGCAGCGCGCGGCCGCCAAGTCGCTGGGCTTCATCCCCACCGGCTGGCACCCCACCTCGGTCCGCTTCGACGAGGCCGGCGACCTGCTGGTCGCGTGCGGCAAGGGCCTCTCGCCCCGCACCAACCGGCATGGCCCCGTCCCGGTCGCCGGCGCCCCGAGCCGCTCGATCCGCGAGTACATCGGCAGCCTGCACACAGGGTCGTTGTCATGGATCAAGTTCCCCACGCCCGTGGAGCTCGCCAAGCTCACCACCCAGGCCTATGCCTGCAGCCCGCTGCAGAAGGACAACGTTGTCTCCGCTAAGCCCCGCGAGGCGAACAACCCGATCCCCGAGGTCGTCGGCGGCCCGACGCCGATCAAGCACTGCATCTACATCATCAAGGAGAACCGCACCTACGACCAGGTCTTCGGCGACATCAAGGAAGGCAACGGCGACCCATCGCTCTGCCTCTTCCCCGAGCCCGTGACGCCGAACCTGCACGCGCTGGTGCGCGAGTTCGTCCTGCTGGACAACTTCTATGTCGAGAGCGAAGTCTCCGCCGACGGCCACGAGTGGTCGATGGCCGCCTACGCGACCGACTTCGTCGAGCGCACCTGGCCGCTGACCTACCGCCGCCAGCCCCGCGATTCGGAGCTCAAGTACCCCTCCGAGGGCAACTTCAACATCGCCGTGCCCGCCGGCGGCTACATCTGGGACCGCTGCGCCGAGGCGGGCATCACCTACCGCAGCTACGGCGAGTGGGTTGAGAACGGCCCCAAGCCCGGCGACCCCGGACGCGCCAAGGTCAAGGCCCTCGAGGGCCATTTCGACCCCATGTTCCGCAGCTACGACACCAACTACAGCGACCTCGACCGCGCCGCCCGCTACATCGAGGAGCTCGCCCGCTTCGAGCGCGAGGGCGCCATGCCCCAGCTCACCATCGTCCGCCTCCCCAACGATCACACCGCCGGCACCCGGGTCGGGTCGCTCACGCCAACCGCCATGGTCGCCCAGAACGACCTCGCCGTCGGACGCGTCATCGAGGCCCTGTCCAAGTCCAAGTTCTGGAAGGACACCGCGGTGTTCATCGTTGAGGACGATGCCCAGAACGGCTCCGATCACGTCGACGCCCACCGCACCACCGCCCTGGTCATCAGCCCCTGGACCAAGCGCAAGCACGTCGACTCGTCGCTGTACTCAACCTCCAGCATGCTCCGCACCATGGGGCTCATCCTGGGGTTCAAGCCGATGAGCCAGTTCGACGCCGCGGCCTTGCCGATGTACGCCAGCTTCTCCCCCACGCCCGACTTCACCCCCTTCCAGGCTCGCCCCAACCAGGTCGACATCGAGGCCAAGAACCTCGCCGGGGCCTGGGGCGCCGATGTCTCGGCCCAGCTCCAGCTCGCCGTTGAGGACGCGGCGGACGACCTCATCTTCAACGAGATCATCTGGAAGTCGGTCCGCGGGGCCGACTCCCCCATGCCCCCGCCCGTCCGGGCCGCCTTCGTGATGAACCCCGGTCGTGACGCGGACGACGACGAGGACAAGGACGAAGCCGCTGGCGAGGACGACGACGGGGAGTGATCCGGTCCGGCCACCCGGCGCCCGACGACAACCGTTGCAATCGGCGCACCCATTGCAACCGGAGCGATCGCTCCGAAACGGCGCCGCGCCCGGACACGGCTTGACACCGCCGCGCCTCGGGGTAGACTCTTCGCAGTATCAAGAGTTCCGGGCTGCCTCAATCGGCCCGGACGGCAACCGAGCTTCGTCAGACGCAAGTCTCAGATGGAAGCCGCGGTGCCGAGGCCAGCCCCGTAAGGGGAACGATGCGGCCGGTTCGACGGCAAAGATGGAATGCCCCCCTATGAGGGCGACCCAACTTTCCCTTCGATCTCCCGGCAAAGCGCGCTGACGTTCAGCGCGACCTCACGCTTCGGGCTGTGCTGTTCTTGATGCCGTGCGGAGCACGCGGCATGTCCAGGCGCAGCCACCTTCGGCCCCCCGCCTGCACGCCTCGCCCTCCCCGGCGTCACGCCGCTCGCCCTGACGAGCGCCGCGCGGAGGCCCCCGTGTCTGGTCACCACTCCCCCACGCCCACCCCCACTCCAAGCCCCGACCTCGCCGTGTCCACCCTCTGTATCCGCGGCGGACCCGGCCCCGACCCCGCCACCGGCGCCATCCTCACCTCCATCTGTCAATCGACGACGTATGTGCAGGAGGCCGTCGGCCAGCACAAGGGACACACCTACTCCCGCGCGTCCAACCCCACCGTCTCGGCCCTCGAGCAGACACTCGGCGCCGTCGAGGCCGCGCCGCCCAGCGTCGCCTTCTCTTCCGGCCTCGCTGCGGAGACGGCCCTCTTCTTGAGCATCCTCAGGGCCGGCGACCATGTCGTCTGCTCCAAAGTCGTCTACGGGGGAACTGTCCGCCTGCTCCGCGAGATCCTCGCGAACCTGGGCGTCACCGCGAGCTTCGTCGACACCGGCGAGCCCGAAGCCGTCGCCGCGGCGCTGACCCCCCAGACGCGCCTGGTGTTCATCGAGTCGCCTGGGAATCCGACGCTCCGCCTGGCTGACATCGCCGGCATCGCCCGCGTCACCCGCGCCGCGGGCATTCCCCTCGCAGTCGATAACACGTTTCTGACCCCCGTGCTGCAGCGCCCGCTGGAGCTCGGCGCCGACATCAGCCTCTACGCCACCACCAAGCACATCGAGGGTCACAACGCCACCATCGGCGGCGCCATCACCACCCGCGACACCCAGCTCCTCGATCGCCTCCGCTTCATCCGCAAGTCCGTCGGTTCGATCCAGTCGCCTTTCGAAGCCTGGCTCACCATCAAGGGCCTCAAGACGCTCCCGCTGCGGATCAAGCAGCATTCCACGAGCGCGCTGGAGGTCGCCCGCTGGCTCGAAGGCCACCCCCGCGTCGCGCGCGTCCTCTACCCCGGGCTTGATTCGTTCCCGCAGGCCGAGCTCGCCCGCCGACAGCACCTGCTGGGGTTCCACGGCGGGCTGGTGGCCTTCGAGGTCGATGGCGACGCCGAGACCGGCCGGGCGGTGCTCAACGCCGTGCGCCTCTGCTCACTCGCCGAGAACCTGGGCGCCGTGGAAACCATCATCACCCACCCCGCCACGATGACGCACGCCGATGTGCCCCGCGCTCAGCGCGACGAGATCGGCCTCAGCGACGGCCTGATCCGCCTTTCGGTGGGCCTCGAAGAGCCCGCCGACATCATCGCCGACCTCGCCCAGGCCATCGCCGCGGCCCCCTACTCCTCCAGCCGCCCGCAGACGCCCGCCGCCCCGGGAAAGGAGCCTCTCCATGTCTGATTCACGCCCCTCCCGCGTCGCCCCCAGCCCTAGCTCCAATCCCGGCGTCACTGTTCTCAAGTTCGGCGGCTCCGTGCTCGCCCGCGAGCAGGACCTCGCCGGCGCGGCCCACGAGATCTATCGCTGGGTGCGGCGCGGGCAGCGGGTCGTCGCCGTCGTTTCGGCCCTGGGCCGGACCACCGACCGCCTGCTCGCTCAGGGCCACCAGTACGGCGGCGAGCCCGACGCCGCCGCCCTCGCCTCCCTGGTCGCCACCGGCGAGCAGACCAGCGCCGCCCTGCTGGCTCTGGCCCTCGACAAGGCCGGCGTGCCCGCGCACGTGCTCTCCGCCGCGCAGATCAACCTGCGGACCACGGGCCCGATCCTCGACAGTTCGCCCAGCTCGCTCGACGGCAAGGCGATCCGCACCGCCCTGACCGAGCGCCCGGTCGCGATCGTCCCCGGCTTCGTTGGCCTTGACGCACTCGGCCGCACCACGCTGCTCGGGCGGGGCGGCTCCGACTTCACGGCCCTCTACCTGGCCCAGCAGCTCGGCGCGGGCCGATGTCGGCTGGTGAAGGATGTCAAGGGCCTCTACGAACGCGACCCGGCCCGCCCCGGTCCGCTGGCCCGCCGCTTCGTCTCGCTTTCGTGGGACGACGCCCTCAAGCTCGACGGCCGCATCGTGCAGCACAAGGCCGTCCGCTTCGCCCGCGATCACGCCTTGCCCTTCGAGGTCGGCGCGCTCAACGCCGCCGAGGCCACCCTCGTCGGCCAGCATCCGGCGACCTTCGGACCCACCGACGAGGCCCCGCCGCCGCCGCTGCGCGTCGCCCTGCTCGGCCTCGGAACCGTGGGCCTGGGCGTCTATCGCGCCCTGGGTGAGCGGCCCGACCTCTTCGAGGTCGTCAAGGTCGCCGTGCGCAACATCAAGCGGGCCGCCAGCGAGGGCGTCCCCGCCTATCTGCTCACCACCGACGCCGGCGCGGCCGTGCGCGCCGAGTGCGACGTGGTGGTCGAGGCGATCGGCGGCCTCGACCCCGCCCACGACCTCATCGCCCAGGCCCTCGCCGCCGGCAGGCACGTCGTCACCGCCAACAAGGCCGTGATCGCCCGCTTCGGACCCGCCCTCGACCGCATCGCCGCGGCCGGCGGCGGCCAACTGCTCTGCTCCGCTGCGGTCGGCGGCGCCGTGCCGGCCCTCGAGGCCGTCGCCGTCGCGGCCCGGGAGGCGCCGGTCCGGCTGATCGAGGGCGTCGTCAACGGCACCTGCAACTTCGTCCTCGACCGCCTTGAGGAGGGCGTCCCCTTCGCCGAGGCCGTCACGATCGCTCAGGCTCAGGGCTTTGCTGAAGCCGACCCCACTGTCGACCTCGACGGGACCGACGCCGCGGAGAAGCTCCGCCTGCTCGTCCGCATCGCCTTCGGGGTGGATCTCGACCCACTGGCGATCGAGCGGCGGGCCCTGAGCCGGTCCGATGAGGTCGCCGCGCTGGTCGCCCAGGCGGCCCGGCAGGGCGGACGCGTCCGGCTCGTCGCCCGAGCCGAGCGCCTCGCGGGAACCGGGCAGGTGGCCGCCTCCGTCGCCGCCCGCATCCTCGCCCTCGACCACCCCCTGGCCCAGACGCGCAACGAGCACAACCGCCTGGTCATCACCGGCGAAGACGGGGCCACCGCCGTCGT
Source organism: uncultured Phycisphaeraceae bacterium (assembly GCA_964611125.1). GTDB lineage: Bacteria > Planctomycetota > Phycisphaerae > Phycisphaerales > UBA1924 > JAEUIX01. The sequence goes on from CAZSZO010000011.1 coordinate 8,676, forward strand.
CCACGGCAAGGGCGCGGGGCGCTGGCCCACCACCCAGGCCGTCGTCGCCGATCTCCTCGACCTGACCCGCATCGGCAGCCCGCAGGGCTCGCCCGACCGCCCGCTGTCCACGTCCACGTCGGCCTCAACCTCCGCCGGCGAGCCCGTGCTCCAAGGAGCCCTCTCGTGAGGACCCACACCCGTCTCGTCAACTTCGACCCCTGTCCGGGCGACCCTCACCGCGCCGTCGCCACGCCGATCTACCAGACCGCGACCTTCGACCAGGAGTCCGCCGGCGAGTTCGGCCGCTTCGACTACTCCCGCAGCGGCAACCCCACCCGCGAAGTGCTCGAGAAGCACCTGTGCCGGCTCGAAGGCGCATCGCCGGAGCGCGGCGCCCGCTCCTTCGCCTTCGCCAGCGGCCTCGCCGCGCTCACCGCCATCACCCGGCTGCTCAAGCCGGGTGATGAGATCCTCGCCGGCGATGACCTCTACGGCGGAACCTACCGGCTCTTCTCGCGCATTGTCAGCGAGCGCGGGATCACCGTCCGCTACGCCGATCTCTCCGACCTCGCCGCCGCCGAGAAGGCCGTGGGTCCCAGCACCCGGCTCATTCATGTTGAGCCCCTGAGCAACCCGCTGCTGAGGGTCTTCGACCTGCGGGCCCTCGCCGCCCTGGCCCGCCGGCACGGGGCCCTGCTCTCCGCCGACGCCACGTCGCTCTCGCCCTACCTCATCCGCCCGCTCGAACTGGGCGCCGATCTCGTCATCCACTCGGCCACCAAGCACCTCTGCGGACATAGCGACGTGACGGCCGGCGTCGTCACCGTCGCCGACCCGGCGCTCGCCGAACGGCTCTATCTCATCCAGAACGGCGAGGGCGCAGTGCTCGGGCCGTTTGACGCATTCCTCCTGCTGCGCGGCATCAAGACGCTGGGCGTCCGGCTCGACCGCCAGCAGCAGACCGCCGCGCTCGTCGCCGCCGCGCTCCGCCGCCTGCCCGGGGCGAGCGCCGTGCGGTTCCCGTCCCTGCCCGGTCACCCGGGGCGTCAGGTGCATCAGACCCAGGCCGATGGCCCGGGCACGCTGGTGTGCTTCGAGACCGGGTCGTACGAGATCTCGCGCCGGACTGTCGAAGCCCTCAAGCTCTTCAACATCACCGTGAGCTTCGGAGGCGTCAACTCCTCCGCCAGTCTCCCCTGCCGGATGTCGCACGCCAGCATCCCCGCGGCCATCCGCGCCGCGCGGGCCCTGCCCGAGGACCTCGTCCGCCTCTCCATCGGCCTTGAGGATGCAGAGGACCTCATCGATGACCTGGGCCAGGCCCTCGCCGCCGCAGCGCGGTCATCGGAGGCTCCGGCGGCAAGCCCGCTCGCGGCGGAGACCAAGCCCGCCCGCCTGGCCGAGCCCGTACTCGAAGGCACACCGCCCGAGCTGTGACGCGGCCGGGCGTTTCGCCAGCTCGCTCAGGCCTTCCAGCCGAAGCCCATGTACTGGTGGTCAAACGTCCCGTCGTCGTAGAGATCGATGAGCCCGTAGCCCTCGGCAGTCTGCCGCTTGGACCCCTTCCACTTGGCCCCGGACACCGCGCCGTCGCAGATGTAGCTCACCCCGTTGTACTCGCACCGGTCCACCAGGTGCAGATGCCCCGAGAGGCAGAGCTTCACGTTGCGGTGCTTGCGAAAGAGCGCCTCAAGATCGCGGCAGTCCACGTGCATCCGGCTCGAACGGATCTCCAGGGCCGGGCCGTCGGTCTTCCACTCGCTGTCGTCGCGATCGAAGAAGTTGGCCACCGACATGATCGGCACATGGCTGATGATCACGATCGGAGTGGTCGCCGGCGTCCGCTCCAGCTCGCCCTTGAACCACTCCAGCTGCGCCCCCGAAATGCGGCCGACGAATTCATTCCCATCCGGACCCAGCTCGATCGAATCCAGGATGATGAACCGCCAGCCGGGGCCGGAGCCGCCACCCCCACCCACACCCCCTCCCGAACCCCCACCCGAACCCCCACCCAGTGACGACGAGTCGAAGGACTGGTAGGTCCGCTCGCCCCCGAAGTTCTCGAGGAACCACCGCTTGCCATAGACCGGCTCGTCGCCGGTCGCCTTGGACTTCTGCTTGTTGCGCCCGAACACATCGTGGTTGCCCATGGTGTGGCGGATCGGCGTCCGCCCGCCCACCGTGTCGGCCAGCACCCGCTTGAACAGATCCCACTCCACGCGCGACCTTGCCTCCGGCGTCGACGCTGTGTCCATCGGCAGGTCGCCGCCGGTGACGATCAGGCTGGGCGGATCTTTCAGCCCCAGCATGTGCTCGAAGCACGCCCGCATGCCCTCAGTGGCCCGCAGCTCCGGCTGCACATGGATGTCCGTCGGGTGCGCAAACCGCAGCACCCGACGGCGGGCCTTGCTCACCGGCGCCCCTGAAGCCGAGCCGGCCAGAGCCGCCGCCAGCGGCGCCGTCACCGCCGCGCCCAGCAGGGCCCGGCGCGACAAGCCGTCCGCACGCTCCAGCCCGCCGCCCGAAACGTGATCGCCGCGCTGCTGCCCAGTCATGCTCAGACTCCCTGAAGGTCGCGCACCGCCTCATCAGCGGGGTCAGCAGGATACCGGCCAGCGACCGCTCGGGGCCGGTCAAACGGCGGTCCGCCAGCGCCCGATCGCAAGGCTCACGCAATCCTCACTCGCCCGCCCCCACTCGCCCGCCCGCTGCGCAGCACCCCATCGCCCATCACCGCAGCAGGGCGCGGGCCACCTTGTTCACGGCCTCTTCGACGATCCGGAAGTGCTCATCGGTGAGGTTGTGGTGCATCGGCAGGCAGAGCACCTGCTGGGCCAGCCGCGCAGCCTCCGGGCACTGCGGCGCCCGCTGGCTCACAAACCGCCCAAAGGCCGGCTGGTCGGGGAGCGCCCGCGGGTAATGCACCGCCGTGGGCACCCCCTCGGCGCCGAGGGCCTTGGCGAAGTCATCCCGCGTCCCGCGCAGCCGCTCCGTCTCCACCCGCACGGTGTAAAGGTGGTACACACTCTTCGCCCCGGGTGTGATCGCGAGCGGCCGCACGCCCTCAACCCCAGCCAGAATCGCGTCGTACCGGGCCGCCGCCGCCTGCCGCTTCTGCGTCTCCGCAGGCAGGCGGTCCAGCCGCGAGCAGCCGATCGCCCCGGTGATGTCGTTCATCCGGTAGTTGTACCCCACGCTCTCGTGCAGGTACTTGTCAGTCTCCCCATGGCTGCGCAGCAGCTTCATGGCGCGGGCCAGGCCATCGTCGTTGCAGGTCACCAGCCCGCCCTCACCAGTGGCGAAGTTCTTGGTGGCGTACAGCGAGTACGTGACCGCATCGCCAAACTGCCCGAGCCCCTTGCCCTGATACGTCGCCAGGTGGGCCTGGGCGGCGTCGTAGATCACCTTCAGGTTGTGCGCCTTCGCCACCGCCTGGACCGCGTCGATGTCCACCGGGCACCCATACAGGTGGGTTGCCGCGATAGCCGTGGTCCGCGGCGTCACCTTGCGGGCGGCATCGGCCATATCGATCTGGCCGGTCTCGGGCAGGGCGTCGACAAAGATCGGATTGCCGCCCCGGGCCACCACCATCGAGACCGTCGCGATGTACGACCACGCCGGCACCAGCACATCGTCTCCGGGCTGGAACAACGGTTCATAGGCCAGTTGCAGGGCGCAGGTGCCGTTGGCGCACGTCAGCGTGTGCTTGGCCCCCGACAACTCCCCGAACCGCAGCTCCAGCTCCGCGCACTTGGTCGCCGACCGCAGCATCCCCGACTTGAGCACCTTCAGGGCCGCCTCGATATCCGCCTCCGCCAGCCCCGGGGACATGAACGGCACCGGCGACTTGGACACGGGGATGCCCCCGTCAACCGCAAGAATTGAGGCGACAGCGGGCGAGGCGGCGGCGGTGGTCACGGGCTGAGACTCCAAATAGGGCGGGCGGATCGTGCGCAAAGCTCGGCAGGCCGCCCCGAAGGGTCCGAAACCCAAGGATAGACAATCCGCAGCCGCCGGTCACCGCCCGTTCACCCCGCGCTCATGGAACCGAAGGGGTTTGTTCGGCGGATGGATGGCTGCTGGCGCTGCGTGACCCCCCATAACGACAGAGCCGCCGCCAGCCAGCCGATAAGCACCTCCCGATAAGCACTCACGCGATGGCTGGTTCGTACCATGCTGGTCGCCTCGCCCAAGCCGGTCAGCCCAGACCGAACGGACCACGATCATGACTTACCATCTTGCCGCGCCGGCGCTCTCCGTGCTTTTGGCCGCCCTGGCGGTCGCCAGCCCCCTCGCCACATCCGAAGTCGCACCGAATCAGCCCCCCAAGGCCGCCGCCGCCCCTGCCCCCCCCCCGGAGCCCACCACCCCAACCCCGCCCGCCGACTCCTGGGAAGTCCGGGGCGGCCGCTTCGGCGGAGACGAGTGGATCACCCGCGCCAGCCGCGATGTGCCGATGGGCTTCACCATCTCCCTGGAGGTCCAGCAGATCCCCGTGAAGGCCGGTCAGGCCGTGAAGGCCGGGCAGCTCCTGGTCCGCGGCCGCGATGGTGAGATCCTGGCGGGCCTCGCCGTGCAAAAGGCCCGGGCCGAAAACGACACCGAGGTGAAGAACGCCCTGGCCCAGCAGGAGCTGGCTCAGACCCGCTTCGACGCGGTGCAGAAGGTGATGAGCCAGGACGCCGGGACAGCCGCGGAGTTTGATGAGCGCCGCATCGCCCTCGACAGCGCCAGGATCGGCGTGGAAGCGGCCCGGAAGAAGCTCGAAGAACAAGTTCTCGAGCACGCCCGCCTCACCGAGCAGGCCGCCCGCTATCGGCTCGAGGCGCCCTTCGACGGCGTCATCGACACCCTCGCCGTCGAGGTCGGTCAGACGGCCACCGAGCGAGATCCCATCCTCCGCGTCGTCAAGATCGATCCCCTGTGGATCGACGTCCCGGTCAAGACCAGCGAGACCATCCGGCAGAGCCTCGACCCCGATCACCTCGCCTGGGTCCTGCTCGACCTGCCCGGTGAGCCGGTGGTCCTGTCCGGCAAGGTGCTCTATGTCTCCTCGGTGGCCGATTCCTCGAGCGGCACCCGCCGGGTCCGCGTCGAAGTCAGCAACCCGCAGCGCTGGCCCGCGGGCACGCGGGCCCGCGTCCGCTTCACCGACCCCGGCCCCGAGTGGACCGCCCGCAAGTCCGCAGCGGCCGCCCCCGCACCGGCCAACGCCCCACCGGCCGGCTCCGTCCCGACAGCCGCCCCCGGAGGCGCCACCCCATGATCGACCTGACGAGCCTCAAGGCCGCCGGCTGGCAGCGCGTTGTCGCCGAGCTGTGCAGCCCCTGCAATGACGACAAGCAGTACCTCGACCGCCTGCTGCGAATCATCGGGCGTGTCAGCGCCGCCCGCCAGGGCGTGGTCTTCATGCCCGGGCCCGACGCCTCCTCACCCGTGCAGGCCCTCTCCATCTGGCCCGCGCCGGGGGCGGGGGGTGAAGACCGCGTCGCCGTAGCCGGTGACGCCGCGCCGATCGACAACGCCGCCGACGCCCGCTCCGCCGCCGCCGCGGCCCTCGAATCCGGCCAGGCCCGCGCCTTCGGCCTCGACCGCAAATCCGCCCTCTACGGGGTCGATCCCGAGCAGGGGTACATCCTCTCCGTCCCCCTGCTCGGGAGCGAAGGCCGCCCGGTCGCGGCGATCACCCTGCTCGTTGAGACCCGGGCCAAGTCAGCCGTCCAGAGCACCCTGGCCATGGCCGAGGTGCTGGCGGGGTACGTCAGCGGGCACTCGGCCCGCCAGCAGTTGCGGCGCACCCAGGCGGCGAGCTTCGCCCTCGACCTGGCCACCCGACTGATCAGCTCCCTCAATACCGCGGCCACCTTCAAGGGCGCCGCGCTCCAGCTCGTCAACGACATGGCCAAGCAGTTCAAGTGCGCCCGCGCGGCCCTGGGCTGGGTCAGCGGCGACAAGATCCGCGTGGTGGCCATCAGCGATACCGAGTTCTTCGACCGCCGCACCGCCATGGTGCAGAAGCTCGAGAGCGCGATGGATGAGTGCCTCGACCAGGAGCAGCCGGTCGTCTTCCCCCCGCCGCCAGCCGACGCCGACGTGCTGCTGGCCCAGGCCATCACCCACGCTCACCGCGAGCTCGCCTCGGGCGGGGCGGGCGTGCGCATCTGCTCGGCGCCGCTGCGCGACGGCGAGAAGGTCGTGGGCGTGGCGACGCTCGAGTTCGCGGTGGAGGGGGGCGCCGCAGGAGGCGGGGTTGACCTCCAGGCCGTCGAGCTGTTTCAGGCCGCGCTCGACCTGGTGGCGCCGGTGGTCGCCCTGCGCAAGAGCGACGACCGCAACATCGCCCTCAAGGCCCGCGACGACCTCATCAAGGCGGGCGCCTGGGCCGTGGGCCCCAAGCACACCGCCTGGAAGCTCGCGGGGCTCACCTTGACGGCCGCGATGTTCTTCGTGTTCTTCTTCCACATGACCTATCGCGTCGGGGCCGACTCGACGCTCCAGCCGCGCACGCAGTATGTCGTGAGCGTCCCCTTCGATGGGCTGATCCGGGAGTCGCCCGAGGGCGTGGAGGCTGGCAAGGCTGTCGCCAAGGGCGACGTGCTCGCCCGCCTCGACACCACCGAGCTGGAGCTGCAGGCCGAGGAGGCCCGCCAGAAGATCAACAAGGGCCTGGCGGAGATCGCCAGCGCCCGGGCCCAGGGGAAGACCAACGACGCCATGAAGGCCGACAGCGATGTCAAGATCGCTCAGGCCGCCCTCACGCAGGCCCAGGCCCGCATCGAGCTGGCCACCATCGTCGCACCCGCCGACGGCCAGATCATCGCCGGCCGCCTGCGCGACCGCCTGGGCAGCAGCGTCAAGACCGGCGACAAGCTCTTCGAGATCGCCCCGCTCGACGACCTGATCCTGGTCGCCCGCGTCGACGAGCGCGATGTCGCTTTCATCTCGCCGGGGTCCGGCGGCAAGCTCGCCACCCGCTCCCACCCGGGCGAGAAGTTTGATCTCATCGTCGAGTCCATCGTCCCCCTGGCCCAGGCCGAAGAGGGCAAGAACCTCTTCGAAGTCCGCACCCGCCTCGCCGGCCGCCCGGCGATCTGGATGCGCCCGGGCATGGAAGGCATCGCCCGCTTCGACGCCGGGCGCCGCTCCCTCTGGTACATCGGCACCCGCCGCATCGAAGACGCCATCCGCCTCTGGCTCTGGTGACCGCGGACGGGAGGCCGGACCAGCACACCACACAGAACACCAGCTCACCGCCCGCCGCACTCACCCCATGGACCGTCCGACGTTCTCCCCATTCTGGCATCGCGTGCGGGCCCTCAAGCCCCGCCTGCGGCCCCACGTCGAGATCACCCGCCAGCACTACCGCGGGCGGCGGTGGCACGTCGTCCACGACCCATCGAGCAACCAGTTCTACCGCCTCTCTCCCATCGCTTACGACTACGTCTGCTCGCTCGATGGGGCCCGCACCGTCGAAGAGGCCTGGAAGATCAGCCTCGCCAAGTTCGCCGACGCCTCGCCCACCCAGAACGAGATCATCGAGCTGCTCAGCCAGCTCTACAACACCAACCTCCTCTCCATCGACCACTCCCCCGAGACCGAGCAGCTCCTCGCCCGCGGGCGCGAGCGCACCAAGAAGCGGGTGCAGCAGCAGCTCATCGGGATCATGTATCTCCGCATCAAGCTCTTCAACCCTGACCGCATCCTCACCGCCCTGGAGCCGTTCTTCCGGCCCCTCCTCAACGTCTACGGCCTCATCGCCTGGGCCGCCTTCGTGCTCTACTCGTTCTTCTCGATCCTCCCCCAGTGGCCCCGCCTCGCCAAGGGCGTCGACGACTACCTCCTCAACTCAAACCCCGCCGACTACGGCTGGATGCTCGCCACCTTCATCGTCATCAAGCTCCTCCACGAGCTCGGTCACGGCGTCATGTGCAAGCGCTTCGGCGGCCAGGTCCCCGAGTTCGGCACGATGCTCCTGGTCCTCCTGCCCTCGCCCTATGTCGACGCCTCGGCCAGCTGGGCCTTCCCCAGCAAGTGGCAGCGCTGCGCCGTCGGCGCCGGCGGCATGATCTTTGAGCTCTTCATCGCCGCCGTCGCCGCCCACGTCTGGCTCAACGCCGGCGGCAGCCCGTTCCTGGAGCGCGTCGCCTACTACGCCATGATCAGCGCCAGCATCTCGACGCTGATCTTCAACGCCAACCCCCTCATGCGCTTCGACGGCTACTTCATGCTCGCCGACCTGCTCGAGACCCCCAACCTCATGCAGCGCTCGAATCAAATGGTCTTCCACGTCATCCAGAAGCACGTCTTCCGCCTCAAGAACCTCAGGCCCCCCTCCACCCAGCCCTCCGAGCAGGCCATTCTCCTGGTCTTCGGCGTGCTCTCGGGCATCTACCGCATCCTCCTCTTCTTCTCGATCACGCTCTACATCCTGGGTCAGTTCTTCGCCATCGGCCTGCTGCTGGCCGTCTGGACCGCCGGCGCCTGGTTCCTCATGCCGATGGGCAAGCTCGCCCACTGGCTCGCCTCCTCGAGCACCATCGCCGAGCACCGCACCCGCACCATCCTGGCCACCCTCGCCCTGGCCGCCGTCGCCGCCGGGCTCATCGGGCTGGTCCCGCTCCCCGATTGGCGCCGCGGGACCGGCGTGGTCCAGAGCGCCGCCCGCAGCGGCGTCTTCTTCCAGACCGAGGGGTTCGTCACCGAGGCCCGCGTCCGCCCCGGCGTGCGCGTGAAGGCCGGCGAGACCATCGTCACCCTCACCAATCCCGATCTCGATCGCGCCCGCGCCACCGTCGCGGCTCAGATCACCGAGACCGAGGGCCGCCTGCGCGACGCCATGGCCGGCGAATCCGCCGGGGCCGTCGTCGTCATTCACAAGCAGATCGACGCCCTCAAGGCCCAGCAGACCGAGATCGAGCGCCGCATCGACAACCTCATCGTCCGGGCCCCTCAGGACGGCGTCATCGTCTCCGCCGATCCCCAGTCGGTCGTCGGCGCGTACGTCAGAAAGGGCGAGCCCGTCTGCGAGATCATCGACACCGAGAACGTCCGGGTCGCCGCGACGCTCTCCCAGGGCGAGGGCGCCTGGTTCAACGAACTCTCCCGCGACCAATACGCCATCAACATGCGCTTCGCCTCGCGCGTCCGTGAGGTCATCCAGGGCGGACGCACCTGGTCCCCCCAGGCCGCTCAGCGCGAGCTCCCCCACGCCGCGCTCGGACACGTCGGCGGCGGCGCCGTCGAACTCGACAGCCGCAACCAGGGCGGGCGCCAGACCAAACGCGGCGTCTTCACCATCTACATCGAACCCGTCGCCGGAGCCCCCCTCGGAGCCCCGGGCGAGCGCGTCTACCTCCGCTTCACCCTCCCCAGCAAGCCCCTGCTCGCCCAAGTCGTCGATCGCGTTCAGAAGCTCCTCCAGGGCCGCGTCAACCTCTAGCCCCCTCGGAGCCGCACCCTGTCGCAGGCCCTCACCCGATATCAGGTCCTCTTCGACTCGGTCCGCACCCGCCGTCGCAAGCCCCCAAGCTACACCGGGCTCGACCGCTGGGTCGCCCGCGCGAGCGTGGCCGTCCGCAGCGCGCGCGTCTCCAACCGCTGGCTCCGCCGCCAGGCCGAGCTCGTCGACGCGCTCGACCCGCCGATGCGCAACCACTCAGACGCCGCCCTCGCCGCGCTCCTCGAGGACCTGCGGGCCGTCTTCGTCCGCGGACGCCAGGACGAAGAAGTCGTCCGGCGCGGCTTCGCCGCCGTGCGCGAGGCCGCGCGCCGCGAGACCGGCGAGTCGGCGTACATCGTCCAGCTCATGGGCGCCATGGCCCTCTACCACGGGCGCGTCGTGCAGATGCTCACCGGCGAGGGCAAAACCCTCACCGGCTCGATCGCCGCCCCGCTCCTGGCGTGGGAGCACAAGCACCTCCACGTCCTCACCGTCAACGACTACCTCGCCAAGCGCGACGCCGAGAGCCGGGCCGCCATCTTCGCCCGCTGCGGCCTCCGCTGCGGGGCCATCCAGCAGGAGCAGGAGCCCGCCGAGCGCTTCGGCATCTACGCCCTCCCCATCGTCTACGGCACTCCCAAGCAGATCACCGCCGACTACCTCCGCGACCAGATCCGCATGGGCCAGCTCACCTCGGCGTGGAGCGGGCGGGGCATGCTCGGGCAGGAGGGCGTCGGCGGTCACTCATCGGGCCCCATGGTCCCCGGCTTGCGGGCCGGCATGGTCGATGAGGCCGACGCCGTGCTGATCGACGAAGGCGTCGTCCCGCTCATCATCGCCCGCTCGCGCGGGCAGGACGAGATGGCCGACGTCTACAAGCAGGCCGCGCTGATCGCCGCCGGCCTCGACCCCCGCACCGACTTCACCGTCGACTTTCTCCGCAGGCGGGCCGACCTGACGCGCCGCGGGCGCGAGCGCGCCATCGCCCTCGCCGAGGGCCTCTCCGAGCCGATCTGGCGGGCCCACCGGCGCGCCGAGGAGCTCATCCGCACCGCCCTGGCCGCCCGCATGTGCTACCACAACGGCCGCCAGTTCCAGATCGTCGACGGGCGGGTCATGATCGTCGACGAGTACACCGGCCGCTTCCTCCTCGACCGCACCTGGGAGCACGGCCTCCACCAGGCCGTCGAAGCCAAGGAGGGCCTCGACATCACCGCCGACCGCGAGACCCTCGCCCGCATGAGCTTCCAGCGGTTCTTCCGCTCCTACCGCATCCTCTCGGGCATGACCGGCACCGCCGCCGACGCCACCGGCGAGATCGAATCGGTCTACGCCCGCAAGGTGATGGTGATCCCCACCCACCGCCCCATCGCCCGCCGCCTGCTGCCCGCTCGCATCTTCCGCACCAGCGAGGCCCGCTGGGCCGCCGTGGTCGAGAGCATCGCCCAGATCCACGCCCAGGGCCGCCCCATCCTCGTCGGCGCCCGCTCCATCACCGCCAGCGAGATGCTCGCCGGCAAGCTCACCGCACGCGCCCTCCCCCACCACGTCCTCAACGCCAACTTCGACAAGGAAGAGGCCGCCATCATCTCCCGCGCCGGCGAAGCCGGCAGCATCGTCGTCGCCACCAACATGGCCGGGCGCGGCACCGACATCAAGCTCGATCTCAAGGCCCGCCGCGCCGGCGGCCTCCACGTCATCCTCACCGAGATGCACGGCGCCCAGCGCATCGACCGCCAGTTCATCGGACGCGCCGGCCGCCAGGGCGACCCCGGATCCGCCCAGTTCTTCATGAGCCTCGAAGACGAACTCATCCGCCTCCAGGCCGGCCTCCTTGGGGGCGCCCTCCGCCTGCTCTCCGCCGGCAGCGAGGAGATCACCGGCGCCGGGCGCACCCTCGCACTCGCCCTCTTCCGCCTCGCCCAGCGAGCCGGCGAGGCCCGCGACCGCGCCATGCGGGCCCAAGTCATGAAGCAAGACGACTGGGTCGACAAGCACCTCCCCGGCATGTGAGCCGCCCGCCGGCCCCTACGCTCACTGAAAGCCGCATGAGCCTGTCCGCCACCCCATCCAGCCGCTGCGGAGTCTCCCTCCCGCTGCCGGTCCTGCCCTCCGGACCCGCCGCCCCGCCGCCCCCCGGCGCCGGCGCCGGGGCGGCCATCCGCAAGTCCGCCATGGGCAAATGGCGGGCCGTGGCGCTCATCGCCGTGCACCTGGCCATCGCCGCCCACATCGTCCAGTGGCTCGTTTCCGGCATGGCTGACGGCCGGCGCGAGACGCTCTCCCCCGTCGAACCCTCCGAGTCCATGTACGCCCTCGAACTCGGACGCATCAACGCCGGGTTCGTCATGTTCGTCTCCGCGATCCTGGCCACCGCCATCTTCGGCCGGTTCTTCTGCGGCTGGGCATGCCACGTGGTCGCCCTCCAGGACCTCTGTGCGTGGCTCATGAAGAAGCTGGGCCTGCACCCCAAGCCCTGGCGCAGCCGCCTGCTGCTCTGGATCCCCCTCGGCCTCGCCTGCTACATGTTCATCTGGCCCACTCTGCGGCGCGAGGTCGTCGGCCCCGCTGCGGTCCGCCTGTGGGGCCAGACGCCCGTCTGGCTGGGCGAGATCACCCCCATCCACGGCTTCACCACCGAGTTCATCGTCGAGGACTTCTGGGCCACTTTCGCCTCCTGGCCCGTCGCGATCATCTATCTCTTCGCCGTGGGGTTCGCCACGGTCTACTTCCTGGGCTCCAAGGGCTTCTGCGCGTACGGCTGCCCCTACGGCGGCTTCTTCGGCCCCGTTGATCGCCTCTCGCCCGTCCGCATCCGCGTCACCGACGCCTGCGACCACTGCGGCCACTGCACCGCCGTGTGCACCAGCAATGTCCGCGTCAGCGACGAAGTCCGCGACTACGGCGCCGTCGTCAGCTCCGGCTGCTTCAAGTGCCTCGATTGCGTCAGCGTCTGCCCCAAGCAGGCCCTCTACCTGGGCGTCGGCCTCCCGGCGATCTTCACCGCCCCGCGGACCAGTGCCGCCGAGCGAGCCGGGCGCGAGTCCGCCGCCAAGGCCCGCTACGACCTCTCCCTCGCTGAGGAGCTCCTCTGCCTGGTCGCCTGGCTCGTCCTCTTCCGGGGCTTCCGGGGCATGCCCCTGCTGGGCGAGGGCGTCCCCATGCTCATGGCCGCGGGCCTCGCGGGTATCGGCGCGTTCCTCCTGCACAAGTCGCTCCGGCTGCTCCGTGATTCCGCCGTCCGGGGCCCGCGGGTTCAGCTCAAGCTCGCCGGACGCATCCGGCTCGCCGGCTGGCTCTTCGCCCTGCTCTCGGCCGGCTACCTCACGCTGGGCGTCCAGGGCGCCGCGCTCTGGTTCGTCTCGGCCTCGGGCGAGACCTTCGCCACCCGCCTTGAGCGCCTCACCACCGGCGCGGGCGACCTTCAACGCCCCCTGCTCACCCGCGATTCCGTCTACGCCCCCGGCTACACACCCACCCCCGAGGCCCAGGCCCTCGCCCGTCAGGCCATCGCCTGGCACGACCTCGCCCGCCCCTGGTGGCGGGGCGGCGTCGGCCTGTATCAACCGTGGGAGTCCGCCCTGCGCCTCACCTGGCTCAGCGCCGTCGCCGGCGACCTCCCCGCCGCGGAAACCCACCTCCGCGCCGCCCTCGCCATCCGCCCCCCCACCGACGATGTCGCTACCGGCCTCGCCCTGATCGTCCGCCTCAACGCCGGCGCGGGAAAGCAGCTCGCCAGCGACCCCGCCACCCTCGACCGCGTCGAAGCCCTCCTCCGCGAGTGCCTCGACCGCGCCCCCTCCCGCCAAGCCCTCTACGCCACCCGCCTCGAGCTCGCCTCCCTCCTCGCAGGCCGCAGAAAGCCGGCCGAGGCCGCGGCCTTGTACGAGCAGGCCGTCGCCCGCACCCCCGGCGACGTCCGGCTGGTCCGCGACGCCGCGACCGTGCTCATGAACCTCCGCCAGCCCGCCCAGGCCGCCGCCGCCCTTCGGGCCGGCCTCAAGGCCCGTCCCGAGTCGGGCCCGCTGCACGCCGACCTCGCCAGCGTCCTCCTCAGCATGCAGCAGACTCAGGAGGGACGCACCCAGACCGACGAAGCCCTCCGCCGGCGCCCTCGCGAGGCCGACGCCCTCGCGCGGCTTTACCAGTGCCTCGTCACCCTCGGCCGCCAGCCCGAGGCCCTGACGCTCGCCGAGGCCGCCGCCCGGGACCAGCCGCGCAACACCCCGCTCGTCCGCGACGCGGCCCTGCTCCACGCCAACCTCGACCGGCCGGCCAAGGCCGTCGACATCCTCTCCCTGGGCGTCGCCGCGGCGCCCCGCGACGGACTCTTGCGGGCCGAGCTCGCCGCGGTGCTCCTGCAGGCCGGCCGCAAGCCCGACGCCCTGGCCGAGATCGAGCGGGTTATCCAGACCGGCCCGCGCGACGCGCCGACACTCGAGGTCATCGCCTATGTCCTGCAATCATGCGGCGCTCCCGACCGGGCCAAATCGTTCAACGATCGGGCTCAGGCCATCCGCGCCGCCCTCGCGCCACCTTCCCCCTCCTCCCCATCCCAGCCCTTACGCCCCTCGAACCCCTGAACCGCTCCGATCCGCTTCGAGCCGATTTGCCCCATCTTCACCGGCCTCGCTGGCCGCGATCCCAACCATGCGTATGGTTAGACCGCCCACCGCAACCGGGCGCCCTGGTCCGCCGAAAAGACCGCGGCAACCGATTGCGGTCTGGCCGCCCGCCACGCGGGCTGGCCGAGTTGCCCAGCCGCCCATCGCCCCTCAGCCCGACGCCCAGCAGCCCCCAGCAGCCCACGGAGTCCCGCATGCGCCGTCCCCTCGCCTTGGCTCGCCTTCTCTTCGCCCTCACCGCCACTGGCGTCGCCGCTTCCAGCGTGCTCGCCCAGCCCGGCGACCTGGCCAACCTCCAGGATGTCGTCACCACCGGCCTCTCCAGCCCCCTCTACGTGACCAGCCCCCCGGGTGATGACACCCGCCTGTTCATCGTTCAGCAGGGCGGCCAGATTCGCCTCAGCACCCGGGCCGACCGCAACAGCCCGTGGTCGACCTCCACCACGGTGTTCCTCGATGTCTCCTCGCTGCTCACCCCGAACACCGGCACGGTCACCAACCCGCAGAACCGCGACGGCAACACTGTCGCCGGGACCTTCAACCTCTCCCGCGGCGGCGAGCAGGGCCTCCTTGGCCTCGCCTTCCCCCCCGACTACGCCCAGTCCGGCGTCTTCTATGTGAACTACGTCGGCGCCCGCCGCCCCGGCGGCGTGCTTCCCAATCGCTTCGAGCCCAACACCCAGAACGGCTCGGCGATCATGCTGGGCTCGACCATCGTCGCTCGCTACCGCCGCAGCGTCGCCAACCCCAACGTCGCCGACCCCGCCTCGCCCCTCACGATCCTCGAGATTGAGCAGCCCTTCAGCAATCACAACGGCGGCAACCTCAACTTCGGTCCCGATGGGCTCTTCTACATCGGCACCGGCGACGGCGGCTCGGGCAACGACCCCATCAACTCCGCCCTGAACCCCAACAACCTCCTCGGCAAGCTCCTCCGTCTCGACGTCACCGGCCCCGACGGCGTCTCCAACTCCGGCGACGAAGACGGCTTCCCCGCCGACGCCTTCCGCAACTACCGCATCCCGCCCGCCAACCCCTTCGCCGCTGGCGGCGGCCGCGGCGAGATCTTCCTCCGCGGGGTCCGCAACCCCTGGCGCTGGTCCTTCGATCGCGCCACCGGCGATCTTTACATCGCAGACGTCGGCCAGGATGTCCTCGAAGAGGTCAACTTCATCCCCGCCGGCACCGGCGCCGGCCGCAACCTCGGCTGGCGGCTCCGCGAAGGCAGCCGCAACACCGGCCTCTCGTCCGGCGGGTTCGATACCTCCAACCTCACCGAGCCCGTCTACACCTACTCCCACGGCTCCGGCGCCCTCCAGGGCTTCTCCATCACCGGCGGCTACTGCTACCGCGGGACCTCCATCCCCGCCTGGCGCGGCCGCTACTTCTTCGCCGATTTCGTCAACCGCCGCCTCTTCTCCGCCCGCATCGTCAACGGCGCCTGGACCGACTTCCGGGATATCTACGCCTCGGTCAACCCCAGCGCCACCACCACCGGCCGCCTCCAGACCATCGCCAGCTTTGGTGAGGACAACGCCGGCGAGCTCTACATTGTCGAGTTCAGCCCCGGCCGCATCCGCCGCTTCATCCCCCAGGCGCCCCAGCCCAATCCCCTCGATATCAACTTCGACGGCAACGTCGACCCCGACGACCTGTCGGACTTCATCGCGTACTTCTTCTCCAGCGACCTCCGCGCTGACTTCAACCTCGACAACATCCTCGACCCTGACGACCTCTCGGATTACATCGCCGGCTTCTTCCCGTAACCTCCCGATCCAACCCGGCCGCTCAAGAACGCCCCGCGCCCCAGCGCGGGGCGTTATGCTTTGGCAATGGCCGAACACCAGCCTCAGAACCTGCTCCCGCAGCGCCCCCCCATCGACTGGCGCACCCTCCGGCTCTGGCAGATCCAGCCCCTTCGCGACGCCGCGCTCATCTTCGCCGCCATCGGCCTCCTCTACGTCGGCAAGCTCCTCAGCGTGGTCACGGTTCCCATGCTGCTTGCTCTGCTCCTGGCCTACCTGTTCGAGCCCGTCGTTGACCGCCTCACCCGAACGCGCCGCTTCAGCCGCCAGGGCGCCGCGCTCGCCATCATCGTCGCCGGCGCGCTGGTGGTCGTCGGCCCCGTGGTGATCGGCGGGACCTTCGCCGGCATCCAGGGCGTCTCGTTCCTGCAGGGGTTTTACGCCAATGCCTCGCGCCTCGCCGAGGCGGTCTCGACCGAGGACCAGTCCGTCCGCGCCTCGCTCCCCAACGAGTCCTGGCGCCGCCTCGCCGACCACCTCGTCAACCTCCGCCGTCACGCCGAGCTCGCCCGACGGCGCGAGGCCGCCTTGCCAAAGCCAGCCCCCGGCAAAGCTGCTTCCCCTGCGCCCGGTGGCGCTACGCCCCCCGCTGGCGCCACAGCCCCCGCCACAGCCCCCGCTGGCCCCGACCCCGCCCGCCCTTCCGACCCCCCGGGCGAAGCCGCCGAACCCGACCCCGACCCCGGCCTCACCCCAACCGACCAGGCGTCCGTCCAGCTTTACCGGGCCGTCGAACTCGCCTTCGAATGGGTCAAGGCCAACTCCCAGTCGATCGGCCGGCAGGCCCTCGCCACCGGCGTCGGCGCCATCGAGCTCGTCTACGGCTGGGTCACCTCGCTGGTCACCGTCCTCATCGGCGGCTTCCTGACCGCGTTCTTCTTCTTCTTCTTCTGCACCGGTTATGGCGAGGTCCTCGCCTTCTGGCAGGGCCTCATCCCCGACCGCAAGAAGGGCCAGGTCTTCGACCTCGTCGCCCAGATGGATGTGGTCATCAGCGGCTTCGTCCGCGGCCGCCTCACCATCTGCGCCATCCTCATCGTCTACTACACCTCCGCCTACTGGGCCATCGGCGTCCCCGCCCCGCTCATCCTCGGCCCTATCGTCGGCGTCCTCTGCCTCATGCCCTACATCGCCGGCGTCGTCGGCATCCCCGTCGCCATGCTCCTCCTTTGGGCGGGCCCGACCACCTTCGAGTTCCAGAGCGCCTGGTGGTGGATCGTCTTCGCCCCCATCGGCGTCTCCAGCGTCTCCCAGATCCTCGACGACTACATCCTCACCCCGGCCATCCAGGGCCGCAGCACCGGCATGGACACCCCCACGATCTTCTTCGCCTCGCTCTCGGGCGCCGTGGTCGCTGGCTTCTACGGCCTGCTCGTCGCCATCCCCGTCGCCGCGTGCATCAAGATCCTGCTCCGCGAGGTCGTCTGGCCCCGCCTCAAGGACTGGGCCGAAGGCCGCTCCCGCGATCCCCTTCCCATCTCACGCGTTTAAGATACCCCAAATTGGGTTGTTTTCCGCCCGATGGTCGGCTTTTCCGGCCCCCACCGCCCTTTCGCGGCAGAGTGTGTATTTCCACACCGCCCCGCGGCTCCTCCTGGCGACGGACCCCGTCACGGAGCCCTCCCGCTCATGAACGATCCCTCTCCCCAACCCTCCCCCGCCTTCGACCTCGAGACCCTCGCGGCCCATGTGCTGGGCGAGTCGGAGCCCGCCGTAGCCAGCCGAATCGACGCCGCCGCCGCGACCGCCCCCGACCTCCGGCGCTCATTGAGCCGCCTCCGCACGCTCGTCGAGACGCTCCGCACCGACGATTCGGTCCTCCCGCGCCGCGAACTGGTCGATCGTGTGAAAGACGTCCTGCGGCCGACGCCTCGCCCCTCACTCGCCGAGTGGCTCGCCCAGCTCGGCCACTCCGCCGCGGCCCTGGTCTTCGACAGCCATGCCGAGCTCGCCCTCGCCGGCTTCCGTGGCGCGGCCCCGGCGGCCCAGCAGCTCGCCTTCAGCAGCGAGGTGGCCGAAGTCGATCTCCAACTCTCGCCGCCCGATACCAGCCCCCGCAACGCTGGCGCCCCGGCGCTCTGGTCGCTCCGCGGCCAAGTCTCTTCGCCCGACCCCGATGGCCCCGTGCCGCACGCCGCTGTCGCCCTTATCGACCAGGCCCGCCAGCAGCTCATCTCGGCGGAGACCGACGACCGCGGCATGTTCACCCTGACCGCCCCCGCGGGCCGCTACGACCTCATCGTCAAGACTGCTGCGGGCGCCGTCACGCTCCCCGCCATCAACCTCAGATAGCCCGACCATGACCAACCCCACCCCCACTACGCCGATGTGTTCACCCGCCCGCCTGACCGCGCCAAACCGCCGCCGCCGCGCTGCCGGGGCCGTCGCCGTGCTCCTGTGCTGCTGCGCCGGCGCGCTCGCGCAGCCGGGCGGGGGGGGCGGGCACGACGCGAACCGCATCCTCGGGCAGTTCGTCGTCAAGATGGTCCCCGGCGAGCCCATCGAGCCCGTTCTGGCCGCCATCCCGGCGGACTACACCCCCGCGCTCATCCGGCGGGCCGACGAACTCAACCTCTACATCCTCTCCTTCACCTGTCCAGACCCCGATGATGACGACTTCGGCTGCGACAGCGATGTCGAGATCATCATCAGCGCCCTGCCCCAGGTGCGCTGGGTCGAAGACAACCTCGAGTTCCTCCTCCCCGAGCCCGCCCAGACCCAGAGCTTCTTCCTCCGGCAGGTCAACCCCTCCAACTTTACCGATCAGTACGCCGTGTCCCTCCTCGGCCTGCCCACGGCCCACACCTGGTCCCGGGGCGCCGGGACCGTCGTCGCCGTGCTCGACACCGGCGTCGATCCGACCCACCCCGCCCTCAGCGGGCGCGTGCTCGACGGTTTGAACTTCATCGACCCGCTCCCCCCGGGTTCGCCCTTCAACACCGACACCGCCGACCGCAGCTTCGGGCACGGCACCATGGTCTCGGGGCTGGTCGCCCTGGTGGCGCCCGAGGCCCAGATTCTCCCGGTCAAGGTGCTCGATGACGCCGGCATGGGCGACACGCTCTCGCTCGCCCAGGGCATCCGCTACGCCGTCGCCCGCGGGGCCACCGTCATCAACATGAGTATCGCCGCCCCCACCGCCAGCCGCGAGGTCACCCGGGCCTTGGCCGACGCCGCCGCGGCGGGCGTCACCCTCGTGGCCGCTGTCGGCAACGGCGGCGTTCTCGTCACCGCCGCGGCGCCGGGCGACGACTCCCACGTCATCTGCGTGGCCGCCACCGACAGCCTCGACCAGCGGGCGCCGTTCAGCGACTACGCCGGCTTCGTCTCGCTCTCGGCGCCCGGGCTCGACGTGGTCGGCTGCCGCAATGACGGAGCCTTCGCCGCCGGCAGCGGCACCAGCTACGCCAGCCCACTCGTCGCCGGCGCCGCGGCTCTCATCAAGGCCCGCCGCCCCTGGCTCTCGCCTGTCGAAGTCGCCGACCTGCTCCGCGCCACCGCCGCGCCCGTCGCCGACCTGCCCGGCCTGCTGGGAACCGGCCGCCTCGACCTCACCGTCGCGAGCTGCCCGCTGGACTTCACCGGCGACGGAATCGTGAACCCCGATGACCTGGCCGACTACGTCGCCGCGTACTTTGGCGAGCTCCCCCTCGCACCGTGGACCGACTTCAACGCCGATGGCGCGACCGACCCCGACGACCTGTCGGACGTGATCACCGCGTACTTTGACCAGTCCAATGGCTGCCCGCGGTAGCCCCACAGCGCGGCAGCGGTCCCCTACGCCGCATCAGCCAGCGGGTTCGCCCTCGCCATGGCCTCGCGCCACGAGAACGCCAGCAGCGTGATGTCATCGGGCTGGTGCAGCGAGCCGTGCTGGCGGTCCATCACCTCGGAGAAGTCCAGCAGCGCCTCACCCAGCGGCTGCCCGCCGGGCCGCGAGCCGATCGCCGTGAACGCATCGAAGTACCGGTCGTTGGGGCGCCGCCGATCCGGTCCGGTTTCCCCGGGAACCGGCTGCGCGAACGCCCATTCGAATCCGTCAGAATAGAACATCACCGCCTCACCCGGCGCCAGCCGCACCGTCGTCGAGGGGAACTCCGCCGCGTCGATCAGCCCCAGCGAGGGCCCGCTGTCGCCCGCCAGGCGCAGACCGTCCGGCCCCACGATCGCCGCGGGCGGGTGCCCGGCGGAGGCGATGGTCAGGATCCCGGTCCGGATATCCAGCACGCCGTAGATCGCCGTAATCAGGCGCGACGCATCCGGCTGCCGCTGCACATACGCCGCGTTCAGCCGCGAGACCGCCTCGGCCGGCGGCACCAGGCGGTAGCGGTCGTGCACCACTTCCTTCATCGGCAGCAGGCGGCCGATGAGCATCGTCAGGAGCGCCGCCGCCACGCCGTGGCCGCTGGCGTCAGCCAGGAAGAACGCCACATGGTCGTCATCCAGCCGCACGATGTCGTACAGGTCGCCCGAGAGTGATGAGCACGGACGGTAGATCACCCCGGCGTCCACCTCGCTCAGGCCGAGCTGCGTGGACGGCAGCAGGGCCCGCTGCACCAGCACCGCCAGCGAGGTCTCCGACTGAAGGTGGTCGATCAGGCGGGCCGCCGAGGCCTTCACACGCCGCTCCATCTCCAGCTCGTTCACCAGCTCCACGCGTTGCCGGGCCGCCGCGATCATGCCCAGCAGCACGCCCGCCGCCAGGGCGGGGTCGCCGTCCACAGGCAACAGCGGGGCGCCCGCGCTTCTGATGGGCCCGCAGAAGTCGCGTCGGTCGCGCCGCTCCGGGCCGATCGAGAGCCGCACCACCGGAATGTCCCGATCCTGCGCACCCTCGAGCAGCCGCCGCACATCGCTCGAGAGCACCGCCGTGGGCCCGAAGACGACCAGCGCATCGCGCCCCTCGAGGGCCCGGCCCGCCGCGCCGCCGGCTGGTGTGCCCGCCGATTCGCCCGCCAGTTCGCCCGCCGGCTCAACTCCCGCCTCTCCCGAGCCGGGGCCCACGCGATCCAGCGGCCAGACATCCGCCCGCACCTGCGAGCCGCCCGGCCACGCCGCCGTGAGGCGCGACTGCCAGCGCCGCACCACCGCGACATCCACCCCGGGCGTCGCGACGATCAACAGATTCGTGTTCGGCTTGCCGGAGCCTTCGTTCATCATGGAGCGCCAGGTGCGGTCAAGGCCCGATATCCGCGCCGCCCCCGCTCGGGGCGATCCGCCGCCCTCCGCTCAGGAAGGCCCCGGGGCATCGACTCACTTGGCCCGCTTCTTGAGCGAGTCCCAGTCGTAGGCGACCTTGTCGTTCACCTTCAGCCCCAGCGACGGAATCGTTCCGCCCTTGAGCTCGATCACGAACTGGCACCCGAACTTGCTGTCGTACGGCTTCAGCCGGTCTTCATACTTCTTGTTGCGGAAGTCCCCGACCTTCCCCTCGCCCTCTCCCCGCGGCGGCTCGGCCTTCATCTGGTGCATCGACACGATCCGGCCCGCCCCGTCCACATAGATGATGTCGATGTCCACCGGGCAGTCCCGCATCACAAACGCCCGCCGCTCGGTTTCCTTGAAGCAGAACAGCATCCCCCCGTCCTCGCTGATCTTGTCGCGCTGACCCAGGCCCTTCGTGCGCACCGTGTCATCGAGCGCCAACTCCAGCTTGAAGGTCTTGGACCCCACCGCCATCGACACCGTCTCAGGCCCCGCCTTCTCAGGCTCCTTCTTCTCGGGCGCCTTCTTCTCGGGCCCGCTGCCCGGCTCGCTCTTCCCGGGTTGGCTCGGCTGAACGTTCGCGGGCGACTCCTTCTTGTCCTTCGGCTCGGGCTTCTGGTCCTGCCCCTGGTCGCAACCCGTGAGTCCAGCCATCCCGAGGGCCAGCGCCAGCCCGCTCGCGTGAACGGCCCCCACGATCCTCCGACCTAGCGTGCCTGCGAGCGAAGCCATCGGTCATCCTCCAGAGTAAACGTCACCGCCCCGGCGATGATCCTAGTCGGATCAAAGCCCGCCCTGAATTCCGCCGCCGACAGCCGCGCCCGCCCACCTCCACCCCCACCCCCGCCCCCGCCCATCCCGCACCAACCCCCGATCAGCCCGATAACCGCCTCGGGCGCCACACCCGCCCGCCGATACGTCTCCACCCGGCTATCGCCGTGCCGCTTGGCGAGCCGCTTGCCATCGGGCCCGATCACCAGCGGCAGATGCCAATACCGGGGCGTCCTCTCCTGCAGACCGAGGGCCCGATACAGCAGGATCTGGCGGGCCGCCGAGTCGAGCAGGTCATCACCCCGCACCACGTCAGTCACCCCCTGACGCGCATCGTCCACCACCACCGCGAGCTGATACGCCGGGGCGGCCCGCTTGGTCCAGATCACAAAGTCCCCGACGCTCACCGAAGGATCGATCCGCTGGGGCCCGGCGAACTCGTCGGTGAACTCCACCGCGCCCTCCGGCGTCGCCAGACGCCAGTTCGCCCCACCCTCGCCGCCGCTGGCCCACGCCGCGGCTAAGGACGGATTCGGCTCACCAGGCCGAAAGCCCGCGGGCCGCAACTCAGCCGGAAAACGCACGTCGTGGGCCCCATCCTGCGGGGCCGACGCCGCCAGCTCGATCTGCTGCCGCGTGAGTTCGCACGCATACGCCCAGCCGCCCCCGGCCAGCGTCGCCATGGCGGCCCGATACGGCCCGAGGTCGGCCGATTGCACCAGAGGGCCTTCGTCCCAGTCGATCCCCAGCCAGCCCAGCGTGTCCATGATTCCCGCCGCGGCATCCGCCTTGATCCGGGGACCGTCAAGATCCTCGATCCGCAGCACGATCCGCCACCCGAGGCGGCGGGCCAGAGCCCAGTTCACGAGAAACGTTCGGGCATTGCCCAGGTGGAGAGCGCCCGTCGGCGAAGGGGCTAGGCGAGTCACCCTGTTTTTGGGACTTGGTCGGGAATCAGGTGTGGAGAGCGCCTCAGCCATGTGGCCCTCGACGATACACTCTTGAGCGGCCCCTGGGCGCCCCTCGTGCAGCCCGGGACCGTGGGCCCGCCTCTCGCCGCCGGATGGAGCAAGGTTCGCATGGCCAAGAAGTCGTCGCCCAACCCCGCCAACGCCGCCACCCCCACCGCCGGCGCCGCCCCGAAGTCGGGCTCGGCCCCCGCGCCGACGCCCAAATGCTCACCCGAGCAGGTCGACGAGCTGCTCTCCACCCGCCCCGAGTGGGTCGAGACCGGGGGCGCGATCCAGCGGACGTTTCAGTTCAAGAACTTCCTCGAGGCCATGAAGTTCGTCAACAAGGTCGCTGAGGCCGCCGAGACCTCCAACCACCACCCCGACATCCTGGTGCGCTACAACAAGGTCACGATGACCCTGAGCACGCACGACGCGGGCGGAATCACCCTGAAGGACTTCGACCTCGCCGGGCGGATGGACGCCCTGCTCTAGAGTCGGACTGGGGCTGCACTGGCTGCGCTGAGGCGCCACGCGCTACGAACGCTGGCCTTAAGCCGTGACGCCCGCCAGCTCCTTGAGCGCCCGCGCCTCATCGCCCGAGATCTGCACCCGGTCGTGAATGGCCTTGATCTCGACCTTCTTGTCGCGCACCGTCTTGAGCGACACCGTCAGATAGTTCGTCTGGTCGCAGGCCGGGCAGGGGAAGACCTCGACCCGCAGCGCATCGCCGCCGCTCGCGGCGATGGCCTCCGCCAGCGGGACCACCTTGATGCCCGCCAACTCCCCGACCAGATCCGCCGAGTTCTCCGCGCTCCGCAGACGCTCGACCACCGCGGGCTCAAAGTCGCCGAGGCCGAACTGCACCGGCTTGGCCACCCAGCGTTCGCACGCCTCGCAGAAGGGCTTCTTCACGCCCTCCACCGCGGCGTACACCGCGCATCCCAGCACGATCACCGCCTCGACCCCCCACACCGCGTACACGCCCCATCCGCTGATGTCGGGCGAGCGCGAGTTTGCCGAGCGGCTCCCGATCGACCACCCCGCCTGCACCCGGGCCTCGATGTAGTCGCCGAAGCTCACCGAACCCTGCACACCCTGCGTGTTGATGGCGTACTCGACATAGTGCCCCACCCCCAGCGACACCAGCGCCATGACCGCCGCCATGCCGATCGCCAACCCCGTGTTGCGGCACTTGGCCAGCCGCAGCACCGAGATCGTCAGCCACCCCACGCCCATCCCGAACAGCGCGCACAGAATCGCGTTGATCTTGATGATCGGGCAGTAGTGCACGATCCCCTGGTAGACCGCCGCCAACCCCGCGGTCACCGCCGCGAGAGCCGGCAGCACCGGCAGGAATCCGAGCGTGAACTTCTGGGACGGCGCATAGGTCGCAAGCATGAGTGAGCGCTCACGGGAAGGCGGGTGCAACCGGGCCCGGGGGCCCGGGACGAATTACTTCAGCTCGACGCTCCAATACGCGTTGTCGAGGAACGCCTTCCAGCTCGCGTAGCGATCCTGACCCAGCCTGATCGCGATCAGGGGGTTGCGCTTGGGCATCACCGGCTTGCGGATCAGCTTCATGCCGGCGCCGTCGGGCGTGCGGCCGCCCTTCTTGGCGTTGCAGCGGATGCACGCGCACACCAGGTTCTCCCACGAGTCGCCCCCGCCCAGGCTGCGCGGCTTGACGTGGTCGATCGACAGCTCGCTGGTCGTGAAGTGCTTCCCGCAGTACTGGCACTGGTTGCGATCGCGCGCGAACAGGTTCCGCCGGTTCAGCTTCACCGTCTGCGCCGGCAGCCGGTCGTACCCCAGCAGCCGGATCACCCGCGGGACCACGATCTGGAACCGCACCGTCCGCACCCAGTCGTGCTTGTCGGGCTCGAACTGACGGGCGAACTCGCTCACCTCGGCCCACGACTCAAAGTTGTAGTTGACGTACTGACCATTCTCGACGTGGATGACCTCAGCCATGTCGCGCAGCAGCATCGAGAACGCCCGCCGCGCCGAGATCACCCGCACCGCCAGAAACAGCTTGTTCAGGACCAGAACCTTGGCGTCCAGCCCCGCCGCCAGCACCGGGCCGGGGCGCGAGATGATGAAGCCATCGGGTGAGATAGCCGCGGCGTCTTCGCCGTGCTCATCACCGATCAGGTCGCGGTCATCCGCGTTCCAGAAAGGGGCGCCGCTCATGGGACACCTGCACTCCACTCGCCCCCGCCGCGCATCCAGCTTGGCGAAGGGGACATCGTCATTGTGCAACAGTACGGGGCGGGAGGCAAACGATCCACAAACGGCCCCGACCCACCCGAAGGCCTTTGTACGGTCTTTACGCAGCGCGCTCAGCCCCACCTGCCCCGCTCACCGGCGCAGGGCCGGTTACGAAAACAGACCCCTTGTGGAACAATCTCGGCTTGACGCAGTATAGGTCTCGCCGTAGCCTCGCGATAATGGCTTCGTCAGTAACTTCCAGATCCCAAATCGGGCAGCCGGGCAGCCGGGCAGCCGGGCTACCGGGCAACCGGGCAACCGGGCAGCCGGGCAGCCGGGTAGCCGAGCAGCCGGGACTTTGGTGCATCGATTGGCACCAGCAGTAGTGATCCTCGTTGCCATCGCGACAGCCGTCGCTGTTCTTGGGCAACGTACTGACCGCTCAGAGCGATCGCTGAAATCTCAGGGATTGTTGCTCAGACAGGCAGGCGAGGGCACACAACCAGCTTTGATCGGACAAGAGTCTTTGGAACAGGTGTTGGCTGAAGACCTTCTGGGTCACGAGCATCTGATCCGCTCGGTCGAGACCTCGTGCGGATGTGCAATCGCGACATATTCAAATCCGCGCATCCAATCTCGATCAGTTGCAGCAGTCCAGTTGCGATTTTCCCCCACAGGGTTTAGTCAGGAAGTCCAGTTTGTGGTCACGGTGACTTCGGATGCCACCTCCGTCTCGAAGACCCTCGCTTATCCCGTTGAGTCACCGTTCCCAGGATGGCCCAGCAAAGCCATCGCACGACGACGAGGACAGATCCTGTGCTTGCCGCTGTCGCCGAGATATCAATCGGACGCGCCAACCGTGCGAGCGTACATCCTCGGTGAATCGACCGAGGTGCCCGTCAAGTACGCCCCCGAGACAGGTGAGTATCTGATTGCTGATCCTCAATCTCAGACGTTGGAAGTAGTAGCGCAATTCGGCAACGAGCAAGTTGCTTGGAGCGGCTTTCTGGTTGCCGATGAACCTTGAAAGGAAGGTGTCAGATGCGAGTTCTCTGTTCTGCCGCATTCGCAGTGGCGCTTGTGGCCTTCGCCGCAGCCGACGCGTTGGCGCTGCCGAAGTGCCCGAGCCCGGGATCGTGTGCCGAGCTCGGTTGCGGCGTCGGGCCGTGCCGATGCAAGGAAATTCGTCCGGGGAACTTCGAATGCTGGTCAAGCAATGAGTCTGAGCCCGGTGGCCCGGATTCGTGACACATCGCACCGGTCTGCGCGAAAGCGCCCTCCGGTGATTGGACATGGAGTTTCTCGGCATGATGACCAAGCCTCGCACGTTGGCGCGAATCGTCGTTGGATGCGTACTCGCGGTTGGCGCGGCGCTGCTTGTTCATGTCATGGCGCTCCGACCGTTCGCCGCTTCGCGCGCCGGTGTGTCCGCACCACAGTATGGCGGCAGCGTGCCGGAGCAAGACCACCGAGCGAGCGTGCAGGCGAAGTGGAAGACACTGCCGATGACCTCTCTCGGCAGAGAGCGACCTGAAGCTATTGCAGCCGCTCTTGCTCGAGATATACGGGAGAGAATCGTGATTGACGGGACGATACAGGAGTCGCTCGTCAACGATCTAGCGACGCGTCTCGGTCATGAACTCTGGGCGAGAAGTGCGGAGCCTGCAGCCTACTGCGACATGGCGTCCGAAGACACTGGCACACGCTGGGCGACGGAATCGGACCCGGGTTGGCGCGGGATCTCAGGGTGGTTCAGGGAAGAGCATCAGCGAGAGGTTGCCGGACCAGCCAATCGTGAACTTCTGGCCGAGTTTCTCCAAGATCTTGAGTCACGATATCAAGGGCGCCTCGATGGCGCTTGCTTGACCGAACAGGGATGCCGTGTGCGGATGTCGAAGATCAGGGTCCGAGACCAACTGTGGCTCGAGTATGACAACGCTCTGCCCCGAAGCGAGCGCGATTACTGGATGCGGTCAAACTCGGGCACAGCCTATCGATTCCGAACTCCTCGAGTCTCGCTTGACGATATCCTTCGCCGCGACGGCATCGCGGTAGTCGCTGCTTGCATGGTGGTGGTCCGAACGACCGGGGGCGAGCACTACAATCTCAGTATGTCTTGGTACCATGATCCAGCCGCGAAAACATGGGTTTGTCACGAGGTCGTGCGCAAAGGATGGAATAGCGCTGTCTACGTCTACCGATAACGCGACGCTCCGACGGGGCTTCTCGATGATCGAAGTGCTTGTGTCGATCACCGTGATCGCCGTGCTGTTGTCGATCACACTCACGGCCATCCATGGCGTGCGACGCGGTGCGCGGTTTGCGCAGTGCTCGGCGAGCCTTCGAACAGTCTTTGATGTCGGCGTGCTCTTCGCACAGGATCAAAACCGAGGACGGTGGGCCAACGCCTTCGAGCCCGGAACAGGTCTGCGGACTTGGACATCAGGCGAGACCATGTGGGTGACCGTCAACACGATCGACCAGACGGATCAGTGGACCGGTCCTCTGGTGCTGGAAGGCTACCTGGATCGGTATCTCGATGGGCTGCGAAGCCAAGGTTGCCCCGAGGTCATTCGTCGCTTGAGAAATGAACCCGAGTTGAACCCGCAAGGTCAACTCCATTTGTCCTACCACTACTCCGCCGCGCTGTTCACCGCGTCTGAATTGTGGGACCCCGACCGGCCTGAAAGACGGCGAAGTCCCGACGATTTTCGACGATCCGTTGGACTGCACGAAGTCGTGCAGCCGGCACGCCTTGTGGCGTTCTTCGAAACCGGAGATCATCACGGTTCTGGCCGTTTTTTCCATCAGTTCCACGAGCCGGGCCAAGGGCGGTCGCAGGTGGCGTTCTGCGATGGTCACGTGGCAAGTCATGATCCGTATCTGACCCCCAGTCTCTCGCTGCCCTGGGAAACACGGGCGGCCGCCGCCATTCCGTTTCGCGGCGCAATGCCGTTTAGCGCGACGGAATGGGGTTATCGCGGAAAATCTGTGCCCTAGTGCCGGAACCGGCGCACGCCCGTCACCATGCACGTCACCCCACGTTGCCCGCACAGGTCAAAGGTCTCCTGATCGCGCTTGGAGCCGCCCGTGTGCACGATCATGGTGACCCCCGCGTCGATCAGCACCTGCGGCCCGTCGGCGAACGGGAAGAACGCGTCCGACACCGCGATGGCGCCCCGCGCGAGCGGACCCGCCTTCTCCGCCGCGATCCGGCACGCCGTCACCCGATCGACCTGGCCAAGCCCCCCGCCATACAGCCGGACGCCCGCGCCCGGGTCATCAGCCCGAATCGGCCCGCCGATCGCAATGGCGTTGCTCGTCATCGCCCGCACCATCACCTCGATCGCCGCGGCCTGCGCCAGCCGCTCCACCGTCGGCATCGGGCCCGCCGCGTGCGTCCACGTCTGCGGGGCGGGCGCCAATTCATCAGGCGTCTGCGCAAGGGCCCCGCCCCGAATGGGCTTCAGCACCAGCTCGCGCGGCGGCACGCTCTCCAGCGGGCCCGTCGCCAGCATGCGCAGGTTCTGCCAGCGGGCCTTGAGGGCCGCCTCGGCCTCGGCTTCGAACCCCTCGGCAATGAGCACCTCGAGAAAGATGTCCTTGGCGCACAGCCGCTCCGCCGCGCTCAGGTCGAGCTGGCCGGCCAGCGCCAGGATCCCGCCGAAGGCCGCCAGCGGGTCGCCCGCGATGGCCTGATCAACCGCCGCCAGACACGACCCGGCGACCGCCGCGCCGCAGGGGTTGGCGTGCTTGATGACGCACGCCGCGAAGCGCCCGCCGCCCACGCCGGCTTGAGCCCTGAGCGCAGCCGCGAGGTCGAGGGCCGCCGCGCCGTCGTTGAGGTTGTTGTAGCTCAGTTCCTTTCCGTGGAGCTGGCGGGCGGTGATCACGCTCGGCCCGCTGTGCGCGGGATCGACATACACCGCCGCGAGCTGGTGCGGGTTCTCGCCGTATCGAAGCATGGCGATGCGGCGCAATTCCACCCGCAGCACCTCAGGAAACGAAGCCTCGCGACTCGCGACCCGCGTCTCGCGACTCTCCCCGCCCCCCCCGCCCCCCTCGCGACTCGCGTCTCGCGTCTCGCGACTCTCCTCCCCTCCCCGCAGGTACTCCGCGATCGCCCCGTCGTACTCGGCCGTGCGTGCAAACGCCGCCCCCGCCAGTTGCCGCCTGATCTCCAGGCTGGTGCACCCGTCGGTCACTTCCATCTCCGCCAGCACCGGGCCGTACTGCGTCGGCGACGTGATCACCGCGACCGCGGCGTGGTTCTTGCTGCCGCTGCGGATCATCGCCGGGCCGCCGATATCGATCTGCTCGATCGCTTCCGCGTCGGCGACCCCCTCGCGGGCGATCGTCTCTTCGAAGGGGTACAGGCTGACACACAGCAGGTCGATGGGCTCGATCCCGTGCTCGCTCATCGCCGCGCGATGCTCGGCGTTGTCGCGGATCGCCAGGAGGCCGCCGTGCACCTTGGGGTGCAGCGTCTTCACGCGCCCGTCCATCATCTCCGGGAAGCCCGTCAATTGGTCGATCGGCGTGAC
Organism: uncultured Phycisphaeraceae bacterium; assembly: GCA_964611125.1. Taxonomy (GTDB): domain Bacteria; phylum Planctomycetota; class Phycisphaerae; order Phycisphaerales; family UBA1924; genus JAEUIX01. Next base: position 38,208 of record CAZSZO010000011.1, read on the forward strand.
CGGCAGGCCCGCCGCGGCCAGGAGCTTGGCCGTCCCCCCGGTGGAGACGATCTCCACACCGTGGGCCAGCAGCCCTCGCGCGAACCGCTCAATCCCCGCCTTGTCGCTCACCGAGATCAGGGCCCGACGCACTTTGACCAAGTCTGGCATGGCTGACTCAACCCCCGACCAAAGCCCCCCGCCACCCCCCAAATGGCCGCCGCCTCAGCGGGGCTCGAACTGGTGGACAGCGCCCTCGGGCGTCACGGCGTACAGCTTGCCGTTGTCAAACGGCGCGATCACCAGCTTCTTCAACCCCGGCAGGGCCGCCCGCTCGATCACGTCGCCGTTGGCCGGGTCCAGGAGCGTCATCTCCGCGCCATTCCAGCACAGCAGCCGCCCCTTGGCCAGCCCCACCACCGTCCCCGAAACGCTCTTGGACGCCCAGATCTCCCGGCCGTCCTCCGCGTTCAGGCAGAGCAGGCCCGCCGAGGCGGTCTCGCAGTACAGCCGCCCGGCGTGATACGTCGGCGTCCGGCGCAGCGGGGCGTCGGTCCGCTTCCGCCACTTGGGCCGGTTCTGGAAGGTGTCGAAGGCGTAGATCGACTGGTCGAGCGAGGCGACAAACAGCGTCCGGTCCGAAGCCGCCAGTTCGCAGGCCATGCCGCCATACACGGTCGACCGGGCCGCCGCGGCGCCCGCACCCGTCAGGATGATGACCTGCCCGTTCTGCGACACCACTCCGACGTAGTCGCTGCCGATGGCGACCGGCGCCGCGTCGATCGAGCCGCCGATGCCGTACGCCCACGCCTTGAAGCCGTTGTTGAGGTGGGCCAGCACCTCGCCCACCGAGGTGCCGAAGACCAGCTGCGGGCCCATCAGCACCGGCTTGGTGCTCACCACCCGCTCGAACCGCTGCTTGGTGATCAGCGTCCCCGCGTCGGCGTCGATGAAGAACGCCTCCGACTCGCTGCACGCGATGATCCGCTTGCCGTCGCGCACCATGCCCATGAACTTTGACAGCGGCCCCGCAAGCGGCGAAATCCAGCGGATCTCACCCGACGAGCCCGTGATCGCCGTGACCACCGTGCTCGAATCCTGCACCGCCACCAGATCGCCCAGCACCGCAAAGTCCGTCACCTCGTCGCCCGGGCTCATGCTCGCGTAGCTCGTCCACTTCACCCGGAAGCCCACCCGCGCGTACGCGTCCAGGTCCAGCTTCTGCGACGCCAGCGCCGAGCTCGCAGACGAAAGGTCCGGTTCGTCTCCGCCGCCCCCGCCGCTCCCCGCACACCCACCAGCCAGCGCGAAGGCCCCCGCCGCCAGGGCGACCGCGGCGACTCGGGTGAAACTCAACATTCCGGTGCGAAGACGGGGCATGGCGGCTCCTGGTGGCGATCAGTTCGGCGGTCGGTTCGAGCGCGCGCGGCTGGGGGATCCATCCTTCTCCATCGCCCAGCCGCCGCCGCCCCACCCCATTCCCCGAGTCCCAATCCCTCCCCGGCCGAACAACCGGCCGGTGAAGGGCCAACATGATACCGGCTTCCAGACCCAAACGAGTCGCCCCACGACCGACCACGACCGGCCACGGCCAGCCCACCCCCGCCCCCCGCTACGCTTGGCCCATGTTCACCGGGCTCGTGCAGGCGGTCGGTCATGTCGAACGCATCCAACCCCGCCCCACCGGCTGCGAACTGCTCATCGCCCCCACCCGTCCCCCGCCCTCCCCCCAGTGGCCGCTCGGATGGCCCCATCGCCCCTCACTGGGCGATTCCCTCTGCGTCAGCGGCTGCTGCCTCACCCTCGCCCGCCTCGATGGTCCGTTCTGGGCCTTCGATGTCGTCCACGAGACCCTCTCCAAGACCACCCTGGGCGCCTTCACACCCGGGCGGGCCGTCAACCTCGAGCACTCCGTCACGCCTTCCACCCTCATGGGCGGCCACTTTGTCCAGGGGCACGTTGACGGCGTCGGCAGGGTCAGCCGGGTGCAGGCGGGCGACGATTGGCGCTTGCGCGTCGACCTCCCCGCGTCGCTTCTGCTCTACATGACCCCCAAGGGCTCGGTCTGCGTCGATGGCGTCTCCCTCACCATCGCGGCTGTCGAGCGCCTCGCCCACCCAATTCCCCCCGCGGCCCAGCCGCCAGCCGGATTGGCCGCCGAACCAGCCGCAGGCTGGATCGAGCTGGCCCTGATCCCCGCCACGCTCGAGCGGACCACCCTCAGCGAGCTGCGCGAGGGCGACGGCGTCAACATCGAGGCCGATGTGCTCGCCAAGACCGTCGTCAACGTCATCCGGAACTTTCAGTGGGCCCTGCCCCGCTGAGACCCCCACCCCCACCCCCACACCCACCTCCAACCCCCCACCCATGCGGATCCTCGGCGTCGATCCCGGCCTCCGCCTCACCGGCTACGGCTGCGTTGACGACCAGCCCGCGCCGTCAACCCCCAGCCGCGCTGGCCGCCATGCCGGCGCCAGTCCGGCCATCCAGCTGGTCGAGGCCGGCGTCATCCGCCTGAACGCCAAGCAGAGCATCTCCGACCGCCTCGCTGAGCTCGACCACGACTTCCGCGAGCTCGTCGCCCGCTTGCGCCCCGATCTGGTCGCTGTGGAAATGCTCTACGCCCACTACAAGCACCCCACCACCGCCATCGTGATGGGGCACGCCCGAGGGGTGCTCCTGCTGGCCATCCGCTCGGCCAACCTCCCGCTGGTGGAGCTGCGCCCCACCGAGATCAAGAAATCCCTCACCGGCCACGGCCACGCCTCCAAGGAGCAGATGCAGGAAGGCGTCCGCATCGAGATGGGTCTGGCCGCTCGCCCCGAACCCTCCGACGTCGCCGACGCCCTGGCCATCGCCCTGTGCGCCACGCGGCGGCGCAACCTGCGCGCCATCGCGCCCGCGGTGCGTTGACCGTCCACCCGGCGGGCGCGGCTCAGTCCTGCGGAGGGGTCGCCGGCGCCGCGGCCGTCTCGACCGGCGCAGGCTTGGGCGCGGGCTCGGCCGGAGGGGCCTTGCCTTCCGCGGCGGGCTTGGGCTCCGACGGGGCCTTGGGCTCGCCTCCGCCGCTCTTCTTCTTGGCCCGCTTGGCGGCCTCGACTTTGGTCTTGTCCGGGGCCAGGATGATGCTGGCTTGCGGGCCCATCCAGCGGGGCTCGGTCTCGCACTTGGCGATGTCGGCCAGGGCGTCGCGGATGCCGCGCAGGCGGTTGATGCCCAACTCCCGGTGGGCCATCTCGCGCCCCTTGAACCGCTGGGTGATCTGCACCTTGTGGCCTTCGAGCAGGAAGCGCCGGGCCTGGTTGACGCGGATCTCCACGTCGTGGGGGTCGATCTTCACCGACCGGCCCAGCCGCACTTCCTTCATCTCGCTGGCCTTGCTCGACGAGCGGTTCTTCTGGTCCTTCTTGGATTGCTCGTACTTGAACTTGCCGTAGTCCATGATCTTGCAGACCGGAGGACGGGCATCGGGCGAGATCTCGACGAGATCAAGCCCGGCCTCCTCGGCCATGCGGATCGCCTGCGCGGTTTCAACAACGCCCACCTGCTCCCCGTCGGCGCCGATGACGCGGATGGGCGTGATGCGGATCAGGTGGTTGACGCGGGTGCGGTGCGGGCCGCCGGGCGGGGGACCAAAGCGAGGGGCGCGAGTGATGAGCGATCTCCTAGGACCTGGGCGGGCGAACCCGGGCGTCGCGGCACGCGCCGCGCGGGGGTGTCGCCGAGTCGGACACGGTCGGGCCGCACGCGGCCCGGCTGAACGCAGGAATCTGGAAGCGACGGGCGAGTTGGATGGGCCGGGCCGTCATCGGAGCAGGGACGCGGCGCTTGGCCCGGGCGAAAGCCCCGATCGGCTAGGCCCTATTGCACACTGGCCGCGTAGGCCGATGGTGGTCAAGCGCGTCGACTCCAGGAAGAACCCGAGGGCGAGGCGAACGCGCCCCGACCACTGGGAGAACACTAACGTGCATCGGCCTCAAATGCAAGAGAATTGACCCCTCAGAACACGCGATGGGCGCGCAAAGGCGGCCAAACCAGGCCGCCCGCCCGCTTACACCCAGTTCGGCAACCGGTTCGGCGACCGGTCCACAACCGGCACTCGATTTCGGGTTGGACCCTGGACCGGGTCGCTCGCCCGCGGCCCGCGAGGCGGCTTTTGGCGTCCCCGTCCGCGGCGATCCCCCCGCCGCGTGGTGATTTCACAACGGCCCAAACCGGTCCGTGGGGCCCGCCGATACCTGCCACCATGGAACGGAGTCCGACAGCAGCAGACCCGGCCGCGTCCACGCCGACGCCGCCGAACCGGCCCCCCGGCCCGGCCCCGAGCCCCGAGACCGCGGAGCGGTTCCTCCCGGTCCACGTCGACTCCATCCAGTGCCAGGTCCTCAACCTCGACCTGTGGATCAAGCACCGCCAGCATGCCAGACCCGCCCTCTACCGGGCGACGGGCGTCGAACTTACCGGGTCGGATCTGGCCCGCCTGCGCGAGCAGGGGGTCGAGTTCCTCTACATCACCGCCGCGCAGCACTCGGCGTACCGCGCGCTGGTCGTCCGCCAGGTGGACCAGGCCATGGCGTGCCCCTCCGCCTCACCCGCTCAGCGGGCCGATGCGGTGCGGAAGACCTGCTGCCGGATGATCGAGGAGCTCATGACCGGCCCCCCCACGCCCGAGTCCGTAGAGCTGATCGGGGTCGTCAGCCGGTCGGTGGTGGAGTGGATGGGGAAAGACCCCGAGTCCGGCTCGTTTCTGGTCGATATGGCCGCGCACAGCTACTTCACCGCCCGGCACATGGTGAACGTGGGCATGGGCTGCGCCATGCTGGCCCGTCGCCTCCGCCCGGATGACCCGGATCTGCACGCCCAGATGGCTCAGGGCGGGCTGCTCCACGACATCGGTAAGCGGGGCGTGCCGGCCAGGGTGCTCGAGAAGGAAGGGAAGCTCACGCCCGAGGAATGGGCCATGATCCGCGAGCATCCGACCCTGGGGTACGACGAACTCGCCGGGCAGCCGGGCGTCCCGGGCACCGTCCTGGAGATGACCCGCGACCACCATGAGCGGCCCGACGGCTCGGGGTATCCCGCGGGCAGACGGGGCGATGCCACCGGCTTCCCCGCCAAGGTCTGCGCGGTCGTGGACGTGTTCGACGCCATCAACTCCGCCCGGCCCTACCGCGGGCCCGTCCACCCCCGCGACGTGCTGGACACCATGCGCAAGGGCGTCGGAACCCAGTTCGACCCCGACATTTTCAAGGCCTGGGAGGATGCGGTCCAGGAGATCATCCGCACCCCTGAGCGCACAGCCGGCACGACCCCGGGCGCGCGGCGCGTCTCCCTCAGCCAGATGGCCTGCTCACCAACGGGCGATAACGCCGCGGTAAACGCCTCGGCGTCTGACGCCAAGGCAGGACGCACACCCGCACAAGACCCAACCACCGCCACCGCGATCCTCACGGCCCGGGGCGGGGCGAAGTGGGAGATTTCCCTGCGTATTCACGCGGTGCACAACCACCTCGCAGAGGTGGAATCGGCCAGCCCGCTGCAAACCGGTCAAAGCCTGCTGTTGACGCTCAACCGGCCGGTTGGCGGGGCGCTTGACTGCCGGGCCCGGGTCGAGCACGCTAAGGCTAGCGAAAGCGGGGGGTGGCTGGCCACCCTGCTCCTGACGCCGGCTGAGCAGGCCAAGGCGGCGTGACTGGGGTCAGACTCGCCCGCGCCCGCAAAGCGGAAGGCCCAAGCCAAAAACTGAAAAACGGCCGGAACGGCCGCTTTTCATTCCACTGAAAGTGGAGGCAAGGGGACTCGAACCCCTGACCTCATCCATGCCATGGATGCGCTCTACCAAAACTGAGCTATGCCCCCGGATATGGGAAAGTGATAGTACGACCTCCGCTCCGCCGGTCAACCCCGAATCGCCGCCCGCGCACGACTCGGACCAGCCGGGGGACCATCTATCCCCGCTGCGCTGCCGCGGCGCCCTGCTCCGTCTGTGACGCCTGGGCGGATCGGTCGGTATGGAGGGGGTGCACGGCGTGAAGGGGGTGGCACGCCTGCGACGCATGCAGGACGTGGATGGTGTGCAGGGCATGGCCTGCATGGCGCGGGTGTGGGGGGTGGAGGGGGTGTGGCGGGTGTGGGGTGTGGGGCGCGTGTGGCGGGTGGCGCAGTTGGTGGAGGTGGCGCGGGTGGACCGGGTGGCGCGGGTGGTGGGGTCACGCCAGCCGCGCGGCTCGCAGCGGTCGCGCCGGTCGCGTGCCCAGCCTCATGCGTATTTCCGGACCGGTGGATGGACCTCTCTGACGGAGGAGCCGATCGTCTGCACCGCCGGGGAGTCCTTTTATCGCTTCCCCCGGATTTGTCCAAGGTGGAGTTGCTCATGGCGGGTCTGAACTACCAACACATCGGGCATGACCCCAAGCTGGGTCCGATCGCCTTGTGGAGCCTCGACCAGACCGGCAAGGTCCACGAAGACCGGCGGGTCTTCGACGGGCCCGACGCCGAGTGGCTGGACTGGTCGCACGAGAAGTGCTTCCAGGAGGTCAAGTCCCGCATCATGGGGCGCGTCGAGCTCTCCCGCCAGGCTGGGTCAATCCACATCTCCGATCCGCAGGTCTGCCGGTCTGACGACAAGCTCTGCCGCATCCTCGACGCCCTCGACCGGGCCTATCCCAAGACCCGCTGGTACGTCTTCGGGGCGGGCTTCAAGGGTGAGTCGGCGGTGCAGATCCTGGCCCGTCAGGCCCGCGCGGCCTGAGTGCCCCCAAGATCCCCCCCACTCACGCATCCCAAAACCAGCCTCCACCCCCTCCACCGCTACCCGCGGGCGAGCAACTCATCCACCGCGCCGATGACCGCGCTCGTCTGAATCCGGTCGATCCGGCAGCGCTGCGGGTGATCATCGGCCACCTCTTCGGGCGGCAGCGTCGGGTCGGCCTGCAGGATCATCTCCCGCCCAGGACGCGACAAGCTGTCGGGCAGCGTCGTCCACCGCGGGTCGGTGGGACCGAACAACGTGATGCAAGGCCGCCCCAGGGCCGCGGCAAGATGCCGGGGCCCGGTGTCGTTGGTGATCATCAGCCGGCAGTGCCGCACCACGCCCTTGAGCGAGCCGATGGTGCCCCCCAGTTCGGGCAGGCAGGCGATCCGCGATTCATCGGCCGGGTTGTCGAGCACGATCACATCGCGGATCAGGGCCACCGTCTCGGCCTCCGACGGCGAGCCGTTGATGGCGATCATGATCCCGTGCCGGTCGATCAGGTGGTGGGCCACGGCCGCGAAACGCTCCACCGGCCACCGCTTGGCGGGGTTGTTCCCGCCCGGGTTCAGCAGCGCAAAGGGCGTCTGCGGGGTGATCTTCGCCAGCGCCAGGATCCCCAGGGCCAGGGCCTCCTGCGAATCGCTCACGCCCAGCTCAAGCGCCGGCGCCGCGGCCGCAGGAACCGGGCGCCCCAGGGCCCGCAAGGCCTCGCGGGCCGCCGCCAGGTAGTACTCCACGGCGGGGATCGGCGCCCACCCGTCGTGCGGCGCCGCCCGGCGCGGGGCCTGGAGCTTGTGGGTAAGCAAGCTGCCCCGTCCGTCGCGGTCATACCCCACGCGCCGCGGGATCCCCGCCAGGCGGACGGTGATGGCTGACGAAAACGAGTTGGGCAGGAGCAGCGCACAATCGAACTTGAAGGGCATGAGCCGCGCGGCGACCTTCGCCGGGCCCAGCACGCTGTGCCGATCGGCGATGACGATGTCGTCAAGCAGGTCGTCGCCGGCGAGGAGTTCGTCAATGCCCGGACGCGCCAGGCCGACGATCACCGATTTGGGCAGCGCCCCGCGCAGCAGCCGCAGGGCCGGCGTGGCCATGACCGTATCGCCCAGCCAAGTCGGCAGGACCACCAGCACGCGTGGGTGATCAGGCGAGGCCCCGCTCATGCGAGGCGCCCGGGCGCCGCGCGAAGCTGAGGAACGATGACATCCGACGCCGCCTTGAGGTCGGCGTACCAGATGCCCGGGCCCTTGCCGATGATGATGGCGCGGGCGGAGGCGATCCCCGCGGTGACCGCAGCGAGCACATCGCGGGCCGCGTCGCCCACGGCCCAGGAATCAGCCAGGGAGATATTGAGCTCCCGGGCCGCGGCGAGGTACATCCCGGGCTGCGGCTTGCGCCACAGGTGCTCGCCCTTGAACTGCGGCTCGGGTCCATCGGGATGGAACGGGCAGTAGTAGATCCCCGCCAGGCGGACGCCCTGGGCCAGCATCAGCTCGCGCAGGCGGTCATTGACGGCTTCGACAGTCCGCAGCGTGGCCTTGCCGCGGGCCACGGCGCCCTGATTCGAGAGCACCACAAGCGTCAGGCCGACCGACTGGAGCGCCTTGCACCCCTCGACGGCCCCGGGAAGCAGGGTGACGAGGGCGGGATCGAAGAGGTCGCCCTCGTGATCGGTCCCCGCAGTCGCCGCCCGGGTGGCGATGAGGGTGTCGTCGCGATCGATGAAAACGGCGGGCCGCATGAGCGGGGAGCATACCACAACCCGCCGACCGCAGGCGGCCAGACCGCCGCGAGCGGGCGGCGCGCCGACAATCCCGGCATGGCGAACCTGCGCGTCCACCACATCGCGATCATCTGCTCCGATTACGCGGCGTCCAAGAGGTTCTACACCGAGGTGCTGGGTCTGCCGGTCATCCGCGAGGTCTTCCGGGCCGAACGCCGCTCCTACAAGCTGGATCTGGCCCTGGCTGACGGGATCCAGATCGAGCTGTTCTCATTCCCCGATCCGCCCCATAGGCCGAGCTACCCCGAGGCGTGCGGGCTGCGGCACCTGGCCCTGAGCGCGCCCGACCTCGACGGGGAGATCGCCCGCCTGAGCACGCTCGGCGTCGCGGTTGAACCGGTCCGGGTCGACGAGTTCACGGGGCGCCGATTTACGTTTTTCGCCGATCCGGACGGGCTGCCCATCGAGCTCTACGAGGCCCCGACGACGCCCGGCCAATGAAGGGCGCCGGCAAGGCTCCGTCAGAGCCGCCCAGCATCACCCCCAGAACCGCTCCGGTCGCCCGCCGCTGTGGCGGGTCGCCAGCGTGATCAGGGCCAGACGCCCCTGGTGGATGAGCCGCCGGGCGAACTCGACCGGCACATCGAGCAGTTCACTCACTTGGGAGAGTTCGAGCCCGAGGCAGTCGCGCAGCACCACCGCGGCCCGGTGGCGCACGGGCACATGCTGGAGCAACTCCCGCCACAACCGCCCGCCCGCCGGCCCGGGATGATTGGTGCGGAGTTCGTCCGGCCAAGTGCGCGCGGTCGGGGGAAAGTCGCTCTCGCAGAAGGTCGGCAGCAGATGGGTAATCGCCCGGTCGACCTCGCGGACGGGAATCGGGCGAAGGGCGCCGATCGCAGCGAGCATCCAGCGCAGACCAAGCGGCCCGGTGGCGTCGGAGGCCCGAGAGCCCTGCTCCCACATGGCCGATTCCTCAATCAGCCCCAGCAGCCAAGCCGCCTTGCGGACGTCGGGCCCACTGGGCCCGCTCGCTGGCGACGCGGCCCCAGATCCGCGCGGCCCTCCCAAGCTGAGCGGCACAGAACCGGATAGAGCATTGGAGTCGGGTGAGAAAGGCGAGGGGTTTGACAGCATGAGTTTCCCCGGTTGCTCGAAGCCTCTGCGAGAGCGTACCCAATCACAGCCAGATCGCAAGAAGTTGCAAAATGATTTGCACAAATATTTTTGACCAACGTCTTCAGCCGCGAGAACGATCGGCCACCAAATCGTTCGCTTCGTTCAAATCACGTGATTACAACACAGTTGGCACGCGGCCCGCCCCCGCGCCTCGGCACCAACTCGGACGGCCACACCGGCTCGGGCGGCAGTCCAGCAGCGACCCGCGCCAGCCGCGGCATCTTGGCCGCTGGTTGGCGGCGGAGTCAAACCAATGGACCTGCTTGGATCGAACACCGGGCCCACGCAGTGGGTCCAGGGGCGCCTGTTGAATGAGGGAGCGGAAGCAATCACGGCAGGACGGATCCTCTGACCAGGGGAGGGTCAGAGAAACTTACCCGCGCGTCGCCCGCGGGTCTTGAACGTTCTTGCGTGCGGCGGAGTAGCGGCCGGGCGAGACTTGGACGAGCCGCTTGAAGTGTCGGGTGAGATGCGACTGGTCTGCAAACCCGGCCAGACCCGCCGTGGTGGTGATCGGCTCGCCTCGCGCGAGCAGTCGCTTGGCCAACTCGACGCGCGCGTTGACCAGAAAGCGGTGCGGGGGCAGGCCGAAGCACCGGCGGAACTGGCGACAGAGCTCGGCCGGGTCAAGGCCAACTGAGCGGGCCAGATCTTCGAGGCGCGGGCTGGCGGCGAGGTCGCGCAGCAGCAGGTCGCGCGCGGCCCGCATGCGGGCGGCGTCGAAGCCGCGGGCGACGTCCGGCGGCGCCGGGCGCATGAACCCCTGCGTCAGGATGCGCAGGAACTCGGCGAGGAGCGCATCGCGCTGGACCGCGTGGGCGCCGGCGCTCACGGCTTCGACATAGCCGGTGAACGCCTGCACGGCCAACGCATCGTGCACGACGGGCTCGAAGAACGGCTGCAACCCGCTCTCCCCGAACGCCCCCTGGTGCAGGTTCAGCAGCCGGTAGGCGCCCGACGGCGAGCGGGGGCCCGGGTCGCGCATGGCGTGCACTTCGCCAGGGTGGATGATGACGAGCCGGCCTGGTGAGACGGTCAGCCAACGGCCGCGATAGTGGTACTCGACGGCGCCGGTCAGTTCGAGAGAGATCTGGTAGCCGGGATGGCAGTGAGGCGGCACATCAGCGGGCGCTGAGCCGTCGAGGCACCCGAACTCCACGAGGTGGAGTCCGTGCCGCCAGACGCGGATTTGATTCACCAGGGCGACCATGAGGGGCTGGAGCGGAGCACGGAAGGATCGAGAAAGTGAACGGGGACGCGGGGAGCGACCCGGCGGGCGTTGGGCTTGGGACCGCACTCATTCGCGTCGAAGCGCGGGAGAGTTCGACTATACTCCTGGGCCAGCCACGGATGGCACCGTGAAGACCGGCGGAGGCCTGTTCTATGTCTGATTTTCCTGTTATCCGACGCGCCCATGACGCTCCACAAGGTCCAGGTTCGGGTGGAGGGGATGGGGCTGGGGGAATCCCTCCCGGGACGGGCGCAGCAGGGTCGGCCTCGGCTGGCGAATCACCCGACAAGCCGGGCCTGATTCTGGACATGCAGATCGAGCGGGAGCTGAAGGACAGCTACCTCACCTACGCCATGAGCACGATCATGGACCGGGCCCTGCCCGATGTCCGCGACGGGCTCAAGCCCTCGCAGCGCCGCATCCTGGTGGCCATGAACGACCTGCGGCTCTACCCCGGCCGCAAGCACCTCAAGTGCGCCAAGATCTGCGGCGACACCTCTGGCAACTACCACCCCCACGGCGAGTCGGTCATCTATCCGACGCTGGTCATCATGGGTCAGCGCTGGCGCATGCGCCAGACCCTCATCGACCCCCAGGGCAACTTCGGATCGATCACCCCCGACCCACCGGCGGCGATGCGCTACACCGAAGCCCGCCTGACCCCCGCGGCGGTCAACATGCTCGAGGACCTCGACCTCGGCACGGTCGATTTTCAGCCCAACTACGACGACCGGCTCGTCGAGCCGTCGGTGCTGCCCGGGAAGTTCCCCAACCTGCTCGTCAACGGCGGGGTGGGCATCGCCGTGGGCATGGCCACCAGCATGGCGCCCAACAACCCTGTTGAAGTGCTCGACTCGATCATCCGGATGATCGAGAACCCGGCCATCACGCTGCTGGAGCTGATGCAGGACGTGAAGGGCGAGGGCGGCGCGATCACGCGGCGCGGGATCAAGGGCCCCGACTTCCCCACCGGCGGGGTGATCATGGGGCGGCGCGGGATCATCGAGGCGTACGAGACCGGGCGCGGGCGCGTGACGGTGCGGGCCAAGATGCACAGCGAGTCGCAGGGCCACGCCAAGGACCGCGAGCAGCTCGTGGTCGATGAGGTGCCGTACAACGTCACCATCGAGACGCTCACCGAGCAGCTGGTGGAGGCCAAGGCCCAGGACAAGATCAACGACATCCAGGCGGTGCACAACGAGAGCAACGCCAAGAACCCGCTGCGGATCGTGGTGGAGCTCAAGAAGGGGGCCGACGCGGGGGTGGTTGAGAAGCAGCTCTACGAGTTCACCTCGTTGCAGACCACCTTCAGCATGATCAACATCGCGCTGGTCAACCGCCAGCCGCGGACGCTGTCGCTGCGCGAGATGATCCGGCTGTACATCGAGCACCGGGGCGACGTGATCCGGCGGCGGACCAGCCACCTGCTCAACGAGGCCCGCAAGCGGGCCCACCTGCTGGAGGGCCTGATCTACGCCGTGTGCGACATCGACGAGGTGATCAAGCTCATCCGCTCGTCGCGCACCCGCACCGAGGCGATCGAGAAGCTCATGGCCCGGCGCTTCCGCATCGCGCCCAGCCACCCCGCGGCGGCCCAGATCCCCGCGCGCCTGATGGACGCGGCCCGCGCGGCGGAAAAGTCCGGCGGCATCGCCCTGACCCGCGTGCAGGCCGAGAAGATCGGCGAGATGCGCCTGATCCAGCTCGTGGGCCTCGAGATCGACAAGCTCGTCGGCGAGTACCGGGCCGTCTCGGCCGAGATCGAGGGCTTCGAGAAGATCCTGGCCACGCCCCAGATCGTCCTCGACATGATCAAGGCCGATTGCGAGGTCATGCGGGCCAGCTACAACGCCCCGCGCCTCACCGAGATCCAGGAGGCCGAGGGCGAGGACCTCAACATCGCCTCGCTCATCGCCGTGCAGGACATGGCCGTCACCATCAGCCACCAGGGCTACGCCAAGCGCATCGCCGCCGACACCTACCGCCAGCAGGGGCGCGGCGGCAAGGGCGTGATCGGCGGCACCGCCAAAGACGATGACTACATCGAGCACGTCTTCGTCGCCAGCACCCACGATGATCTGCTCTGCTTCACCAACACCGGACGGGTGTTCAAGCTCAAGGTCTTCGAGCTGCCCGAGCTCCCGCGCACCAGCAAGGGCCGGCCGCTGGTCAACCTGCTCGAGTTCAAGACCGGCCAGGGCGGGCCAAACAGCCAGGGCGGCCAGAACGCCGAGGCCGGCGGCGCGGCGGAGAAGGCCATCGCCTTCCTGCCCGTCAAGAACTTCGAGGCCGGCAGCCACTTCCTCACCTTCGTCTCCGCCCGGGGCGTGATCAAGCGCACGCCCCTCAAGGAATACCGCAACGTCCACAAGGGCGGGCTCATCGCCGTGGGCGTCGACGACGGCGACTCCCTGCTCGATGTCGCCCTCACCAGCGGCGCCGACGACATCCTGCTGGCCACCGCCTCGGGCTCGGCCATCCGGTTCAACGAGCTCGACGCCCGCGTCATGGGGCGCGGGGCCACGGGCGTCAAGGGGATCGAACTCGCCGACAGCGACAGCGTCATCGGAATGGTCCAGATCCCCATGACCGCCGACGCCGACGGCGACCTCATGACCACCGACCCGTCGATGTCGCTCCTGACCATCACCGAGAACGGCTACGGCAAGCGCACCCCCGTCGACGAGTATCGCGTGGCCCCAGAGTCGGGCAAGATGCGCTCGCAGTCCCGCGGCGGCAAGGGGCGGGCCGACATCAAGACCAGCGACCGCAACGGCCGCTCCGTCGCGGCCCTGGGCGTCAGCGATCGCGACGACGTCATGATCGGCACCAAGGACGGACAGCTCGTCCGCATCTCCGCCGCGTCGATCAGCATCATCGGGCGCGGCACCCAGGGCGTGCGCATCGTCTCGCTCAACAACGGCGACAAGGTCACCGCGGCGACAGGGTTGCCGTCGGAAGAGCCGACGTCCGACACCGGCGCGGCGGCGGACCCCACCCCGGCGCCCCAGGGCGAGTAGCGGTTCAGGATGGCGGCCATCCAGACCGGCTTGTAGAGCGACTGCGGGAGACGGCGACAAGGGCGCGCCGCGCGCGTGCGCGATCACGACGCCTGCGGCGGCGCCGAGGTTGGCACACGCCCGACCTCGGGCAGGCCCCGCCTGCCGCGCCAGCTGCGGCGGCCCGTCAGGTGCAGCACCAGGCTCCACCACTGGATGGCCGCGAGCAGCACGATGGCCGCCGGGTGCAGCAGCGGGATCAGCAGGTTCTGTCGGAACCGCGCCGCGAGCACGAAACGCTGGACCAGCGCCAGAGCCACGCCGGCGGCGGCCAGGCCCGCTTCGACGCCGGTCAGCGCCTGCGGGCCCGCCGGGCTGACTGAGCCCAGCTGGCCCAGCAGCCACGCCAACAGCACCAGCCATGGCAGCAGGTGCCCTGCGAGGTGCAGCAGCGTGATGAAGACCAGGAGCGGGATCGAGCCCAGACCCTCGTACGCGTTCTTGGTGAAGCCGCGCCACACCTGGGCCAATCCGCTGTACATCCGCACGCGGCAGAGGTCCGTGCCGTCGAACAGATCAGTCCGGAAGCCAGCCCGCCGCAGCGCCCGCGGGAGCCTGATCCCGTCGTGCATGCTCGACCGGAACGACGCGTGCCCGCCCGCCGCGAGCCAGGCCTCGCGCCGCACCAGCAGGAACTGCCCGCACCCGGCGCTCGCGGCGGGGTCGCCGGTGGCCCGCATCCGGCCCATGGGCAGGTAGCTGAACAGGATGAAGTGGATCATCGGCGCCGCGAGCGCCTCGGCGAGCGAGCCGGTGAGCTGGCGCGGAAACGTCGAGACCAGATCGGCGTTCAGCGCCCCCGCGCTGCGCAGGGCCAGCCGGAGACACCCGGGCTCGAAGCGCACATCGGCATCAGTAAAGAGCAGCCAGGGGGCCTGCGAGAACCGGCCCATGCGGTCGCAGCCGAACTGCTTGCCGTTCCAGCCATCGGGCAACTCCTGTGCGGGGACGGGGCGGACGCGCACGTCCTCGGCAGCCAGGCGGGCGAGGATCTCGCCGGTGCCGTCAGTGCTCTGGTCGTTGTAGACCAGCACCTCGACGCGCCGGTGCGTCTGGGCCAGCAGCGAGCGCACGCAGGCCTCGATGTTCGCCTCTTCGTTGCGGGCGGGAACGCACACGGCCACGAGCGGGCCGGGCCCGGAGCCGTCTGGCTCGGCCCCGGCAAGATCCCCAGCGGGCTCGGGCCGCCGGTACAACCGGAGATTCACCAGGGTCATCGCCAAGGCCCCGGCGCAGATCGCAACCGAAACCGTCAGCAGCCAGGCAAGCGGCGTCATGCCCCGCCCCCCGACACCACCCCCGACACCACCCCTGACGCCGCTCCTGGCACGACCGGTGTCGCGCGGCGGGCGCTCGCCGTCGCGCGGGCCGGCTCGATCGCCCCCGCCCGCCCGCGCAGCCGCAGCCACAGGTCATACACCGGGTGAATGCGCCCCGCGGCGCCAGCGGTCAAGGGCTCAAAACCGGCCGGGTCGCGGGCCATGACCAGTTCGGCCAGCCGCTCGCCGTTGACGCGCATCGCCGCAGTCATGGCGCGACGCCACTGTGCCGTAGAAGCGCCGCCCGGGCGATCCGAGCCCTCAGGCGGCGGGCACTCCGCGCAGCGGATGAAGACCTCCGGCCGCTGATCCACCCAGAAGGCGTACTCCACCGACACGCTGACCACCGCGAGCGGCGCCGGGCCGGTCCACCCGGCGGCGATCGCCGCGGCCCCGGGGCGGAGGCGCGGCGGCGTGCGCGGATCGGCGAACTCACCCTGCGGGGTGATCCACAGGGTCGTGCGGGGCGCGGCCCGAAACGCTCCCAGCACGTACTCGCCCATGGCCCTCAAGCTGCCGGGGTCGGATGGGTCCACTCCGAACACGCCCAGTCGCCTGAAGAAGGCGAATCGGCGGAGCTGAGCCGCCTCCATCGGGGCCAGGCCCGGGCGGATTGGCTTGCGCGGGGCCGTCAGGCAGTGCAAATGAAAGCCGATCAGCGGGTCCCACCAGGCGCTGTGATTCATGAGCACCAGCACCGGCCCCGGCCGCTGCTGAGCGCTCGCCAGCAGCGCCAGCGAGCCGGGGGCCACGCGCACGCCCGAAAAACTCTTGCGGAGCAGGCGGCGGACGTACCACTCGAACACCCCAATGAAGGGCTGACTGGGCGCGGCGGGAATGATGGACGGGCTCGCCACGGCCAAGGCTAGCCGCGCAGGCGGGGGCAGGGGGGTGCGGAGGACGCACGGGGCCGGCGAGGAGCGGTGAGCGGGGGGAGGGGGGGAGCGGGGGAGGGGGGCCGTACCATGGCCCGAGCCGATGAAACGTCCAACACTGCATGTGCCGGTGCTGCTGGATCATGTTCTGCGGGTGCTGGCGCCCAGACCGGGACAGGTGATCGTCGATTGCACCCTGGGCCTGGGCGGCCACGCCGCGGCGATTCTGGAGCGGATCCGCCCCGAGGGCCGGCTGATCGGGATTGACTTCGACCCCGCGAACCTGGCGCTGGCGCGGGCCCGCCTGGAGGGGGTCGGGCGGGGCGCCCGGTTCGACCTCTTCCACACGAACTTCGCAGGCCTCCCGACGGTGCTCGGCGAAGCGGGGATCGACGGCGGGCGGGTTGACGCGGTGCTCGCCGATATCGGCGTCGCCAGCACGCAGATCGACGACCCGGCTCGGGGCTTCTCCTACCGCCGGCCCGGACCGCTCGACATGCGCATGGACCCCACGCGCGGGCAGCCGGCTTCGGTGCTCCTGAACAGGCTCAGCGAGGCCGAGCTGGCCGAGGCGATCCTCGAGCACGGCGACGAGACCGACGCCCCCGAGATCGCCCGCCTGATCGTGGAGCGGCGGGCCCGTGAACCGATCATGACAACCGAACAGCTCATGGCGATCGTGTGCGAAGCCCGGGACTTCACCATCGAGCGGGCCGCGGGCGCCAAGCTGCACCCCGCGGCGCGGACGTTCCAGGCCCTGCGGATCCTCGTCAACCGCGAAATGGCCAACCTCGAGCGGCTGCTGCGCGTGCTGCCGGATGTGCTCAAGCCCGGTGGCATCGGCGCGATCATCACCTTCCACAGCGGCGAGGACCGGCGCGTCAAGCACACCTTCCGCGAGGCGGCCCGGGCGGGGATCTACGCTGAGGACAGCCGTGACCCCCTTGTGGCCGATGAGGCCGAGGAGCGGCGCAACCCCCGGGCCCGCTCGGCGAAGCTGCGCTGGGTGCGGATGGGGCCGGTTGCCCCCGCGGCGCCGGGCGGGCCAAACGCGACGCCGGTCGGTTGAAGCCCGCTTTACGCCTGTGTCACGCCTTCGCCGGCCCCTCAACGCGCCACTTGCGGCCGTCCTCGGCGTCGCGGATCACCCGCCGGTAGAGCGTGTCGCGCTCGACGGGCTGGAAGCCGGCCTCACGGATGACCTTCTGCAACGTCCAGACGTTCACTTCCTGGTGCGTCGGCCGGTCGCCCTGCTTGCTGGAGAGCTTGGTGATGTCGTACCACACCACGGTGCCGTCGAGGTCGTCGGCCCCGCTCTGGAGCATGAGCTGGGCCATCGGCAGCGTCTGCATGATCCAGAACGCCTTGACGTGCGGGAAGTTGTCGAGCATCAGGCGGGCCACCGCCAGCGTGCGCAGATTCTCCAGGCCGCTGGGGCCGGGCAGGTGCTCGAGATCCGAGCCATCGGGGAAGAACGGCAGCGGGATGATGGTCTGAAAGCCCGCCGAGCGGGCGGGGCCGCCGCCCGGGCCAGCCCCAAGGGCCTCATCCTGGGCCGCCCGCAGCATCTCCATGTGCACCAGCCGCTCGCGCCGGTCCTCGATGTGGCCGTAGAGGATCGTCGCATTGGTGTTCAGGCCCAGCTCGTGCGCCACCCGGTGCACATCCAGCCACACATCCGAGCGGATCTTGCCCTTGAACGCCTCGTCGTGCACGCGATCATCAAAAACCTCGGCGCCCCCGCCCGGGAGCGAGCCCAGACCCGCCTGCTTCAGCTCGTTGAGCACCCAGCGGATCCCCGCCTGGCGGTCGTCGAGGCGGTAGACCTTGGCGATCTTGGCGAGGTGGACGACCTCCACGGCGGTGAACGCCTTCACATGCAGCTCGCTCCCCAGAGCCTGCGCCGTCTCGCGGATGGTGCGGACGAGATCGACGTAGTAGCTGAAGGGCAGCTGCGGGTGCAGCCCGCCGACAGAGTGAATCTCGGTCGCCCCGCCCTCGACGGCCTGACGGGCCTGCTCGCGGACATACTCCATGTCGCGGGTGTACGCCCCCTCCTCTCCGGCCTTGCGGTAGAACTCGCAGAACTTGCAGCTCAGGGCGCAGACATTTGAGTAGTTCAGGTGGCGGTTGACGTTGTAATAGGCGATGTCCCCGTGCAGCCGGCGGCGGACACCGTCGGCCATGGCGCACACCGCCCAGATGTCGGGCGTGCTGTAGAGCACCTGCCCATCGTCGATCGACAGCCGCTCACCGGCTTCCACCTTGGCCCGCACCGCGCCCAGGCGCGAATCCAAGACCCTCCCGGGTCGGCCGGCGCGGCCGCCACCGGACGGGGTGGGAGGGGCGGGGGGGGCGGGAAGCGGAGGCGAGGCCAGGGAGGCGTTCGCTGATCCAGGGGTAGAAACCAAGGTGGCCATGGAGTTTTCAATCCTGATTGAAAGGACTGAAGGATAGCACGGATCACAGCCGGGGCAGGGACCGCCCGGGACCGACCGCCCGGAGCGGGCCGGGGGCGGGACCGCTGGGGGGCAGTTTTGAACGATTCCGGCCGGTCAATCGATGACCACGCCCAGCGGGTCGCGATAGTCCTTATTCTCGGTCGCGGCGGGGGCGGTCTCGGGCAGCAGCTCCTCCCAGCCGCCGCCCAGCGCTTTGTAGATCGCAATCAGGTTCGCCGTCACCGAGCGTTCGCTCTGCACGAGCTGGTCCTGGAGCGCAAAGAGCTGCCGCTGCGTATCGATGACGCTGAAGAAGTCGGCCAGGCCCTTGGTGTAGAGCTCGGTCGCGAGGTCGACGGCCCGCTGCTCCGCCGCGACCGACGCCTGCAGGAACCGCCGGCGGTCCTGCTCGCGGGCGTAGTTCACGATCGCCCCTTCGGACTCTTCCAGGGCGACCAGGACCGTCCGCTCGTAGCGGACGATGGCCTGCTCGGTGCGGGCGTCGGCGGCCCGGATGCCCGCGCGGATGCGTCCGCCGCTGAAGATCGCCCACTGCATCGACGGGCCGATCGAGAACGCTCCGCTGTTGAGCTCGGGGAAGTGCTCGAGCTGACCCGACTGAAGGCTCAGGCTCCCCAGCAGCGAGAAGCGCGGGTAGAGGTCCGCCGTGGCGACGCCGATCCGCGCCGTGGCCGCCGCGACGTTCCGCTCGGCCGACCGGATGTCGGGCCGGCGGCGCAGCAGATCCACCGGCAGGCCTACGGCCACCTCCGGCGGCGTTCCGGGGATCGGAGCATCAGGCATGAGCTCGGCGAGCAGGGCGCCCGGCTCGCGCCCCAGCAGCACGCCGAGGCGGTACGCCGCCTGGCGGAGTCCGGCCTGCAACTGGGGGACCGCGGCCTTGGTCGAGGCGAGCTGGGAGAGGGCGCGATTGAGGTCGAGCTCATTGGAGAGCCCGGCATCGAAGCGGGCCCGGCTGAGGTTCACCGTCTCCTGCTGCAGGCGGATGTTGTCGTCGGCGATCCGCATCCGCTGCTGAAACGCCCGAACCTCGACATAGTTCCGGGCCACCTCCGCCAGGAGCGTCACCATCACGTTCCGCTCGCTCTCGCGCGCGGCGTCGATATCGGCGTCGGCCGCCTCAACATCGCGCCGCACCCGCCCGAACACGTCGAGCTCCCAATTGGCGTCGAACCCCGCCTGGTACAGGTCGCGCGTCTCGCCGGTGCCGCCAAAGCCGCCGCCGCCGGATGACCCGCCGAAGCCGGTGTTCTTACTGCTGCGGCTGCGGGTGTAGCCGGCGCTGCCGTCGAGCTGCGGCTGGTCCGCCGCGGCCGCAACGCCGCGCTGGGCCCGGGCCTCGACGACGCGAGCGCGGGCCTCCTTCAGGTCGAGATTGCCGGCGATGGCCCGCTCGATCAGCGAATCCAGGGCGGGGTCCTTGAACACGCTCCACCAGCGATTCAGGTCCGCCGGGCCCGCGACTACGCCGCCCTCCAGCTCCGACGTCCACTTCTCCGGCGACGGCGTCGCAGGAGCGACGTAGTCCGGTCCGACGGTGCACCCGCCGGCGAACAGGGCCGCTGCGCCGCCCAGGGCGAGGCCCCGAAGACCAGACGGGGGAGCGAGCAGACGGGCGACCAAGCGGGGAGCAGGCATGAGCGGGCTTTCCTGGGGCGGTGCGTGCAAAGCGGGATGAGGACGCGGGGCGGGGGGGCGGGCAGAAAGGGCCGAGAGGGCGCTGAAGCTTGGGGACTCACGACCCCCGTGCAGGCTTCACCGGCGACGAATCGATGAACACGTCCATCTGCTGCCCCACGTAGACGGGGAACGACGCGCGCTTGAATGAGTAGATGACCTGAAGCACCCGGGTGTCGACGCGCTCGGTGCTCTCACCGGTCAGTGACCTCTTGGGGATCACGTAGGGTTCGATCCGCACGAAGGATAGATCGGTCTTCATCGAACTGTTGCCCCGCAGCGACGCGACCGCCTTGGACGACGCGTTGACGCGCCACGCGTCGTTCTCGTCAACATCCACGCGGACGTGCAGGGTCTCGATATCGCCCATCAGCACCAGCGGCGTGCTCAGCGGCCCGGCCTGGGCGAACTCGCCCACCCGCACGTTGAGCTGCAGGATCTGCCCGTCGACGGGGGCCCGCACGGTCAGCCGCTCGATCTCGGTGCGGGTGGCGTTGAGCTGGGCCTGGGCCGAGTCAACCTGGGCCTGGGCGATGTCCGCGTCGGGCTTCCAGGCGCCGGCCTTCAGCAGGGCCAGCTGGGCCCGCGCCTCAGCCACGCGCGTGCGGGCGGTGGCCACGGCGCTCCGCCGGCGGGTCATCTCCTCCTGCACGATGGCCCGCTTGTCGGTGACTGCTTCCATGATCGCCAACTGGGTGGACTGGTCGTCCAGCATCGCCTCGCTCTCGGCCACCCGGGCCTCGGCGGGGGGCACCTCCTCGACCCGCGGCAGCAGCGCCAGCCGGCCCAGCGTAGCCTGCGCGATACGCAGCGCCGCCTCGCGCGAGGCCTGCTCAGCCACCAGCGTCCGGTCGTCGATCGAGAACAGCGGGTCGCCCTTCTTCACGCTCTGGCCATAGGTCACGTGCACCGCCGAGACGATCCCCGGCAGATACGTGCCGATGGCGATGTTCTGGCTGCTCGATTCGACGATCCCCGCGCCCGCCACGGGCAACTCAAAGGGAGACTTGGCGGGCGGCGCCACCGGCTCGGCAGGCGGCGTCACCTTGCTCTCGGAGCGCACGGTGTACACGGCCAGGCAGACGCCGGCGACGGCCAGAACCGGGATGACATACTTGCGGACAAACATGGGGAAGCTCCCGATGGTGGATGGTGATCTTGCGGTCTCAGACGCGGTCAGGTCGCTTGGTGGTCCAAATGCTCACGGTCTCAGTCGCTCAGGCGCCGAGCTGGGCGGGGTCGGTCACGATGCGTTCAACACGCCCGTCGTCCATGCGGGCGATGCGGTCGGCGAACCCGAAAATGCGGGCGTCGTGGGTCACGATGACCAGGGCCCGATCCTCTCGCAGGGCCACTTGCTTCAGCAGTTGCATGATCACGTGACCGGTCTCATGGTCGAGGGCGCTGGTCGGTTCGTCGCACACGATCAGCCGCGGCTCGTGGATCAACGCCCGGGAGATCGCCACCCGCTGCTGCTGACCCCCTGAGAGTTGCGACGGCAGCGACCGGGCCCGGTCCCCCAGGCCCACGCGCGCCAGCATGTCGGCCGCCTTCCTCACCGCCGAACTGCGCCCCTCGCCCAGGATCATCAGCGGCACCGCGACATTTTCCGCCGCCGTGAGCGTGGGCAGCAGGTTGAAAGCCTGAAACACGAACCCCACGTTGCGGCCCCGCCACAGCGTGCGGGCCCGCTGCGACATCGTATTGAAGTCGACGCCGAAGACGTCGCACTCACCCGCGTCGCGGTCGAGGATGCCCGCCACCACCGAGATCAGCGTCGTCTTCCCGCATCCGCTCGGGCCCACCAGCATCATCAGCTCGCCCAGACCAATATCGAGATCAACCCCGCGCAGGGCGATCACCTTGGCGTCGCCCTGCCCGTAGTGCTTCGTGACGCCCCGGCAGCGCACGGCATGGCCGCGGGACGCGGCGGGCCCAGATGAAGGCGGGAGCGAAGCGGTCTGAGTGTCGGCTGCGGAGGCGACCATTGGGGGTTCTCTCTACTCGGGTCGGTTACCTGAAAACGATGGCGGGCTCGAGCCTCATCACCCGGCTCAGGCTCAGCAACGCCGCGGCGAGGCAGATGGCCAGGATCGCCCCCGCGGCCAGCACGGGGATCTCCCACGGCATGCGGAACGCCAGCCCCGCGGAGCCGACGACCCGCCCCAGCAGCGTCCCCGCACCCAGGCCGATGCCATAGCCCAGGGCGCCCACGGTGAGGGCCTGCACGACGACCATGCCGGCGAGGCGTCCGTTGGAGACGCCCATGGCCTTCAGGGCGCCGTAGTGCCGCATGTTGTCGAGGGTGAAGTTGTAGAGCATCTGTCCGCAGACCAGTACGCCGATCACAAAGCCCAGGCCCACCGCCATGCCGAAGTTCACCAGAATCCCTGTCTCGTTGAGGATGTAGTCGGTGGTGGTCTTGATGAACTCCTCGTTGGTGCGCACCTTCAGCCCCGTCGCGGCCTCGATGCGACGGGCCACCACGCCGGGGTCCGCCCCGGGCCGGGCCTTGACCATGACGAACGCCATCAGCTTGCGTTCACGGGGCGCGATGGCCAGAGCCCGCGAATAGGTGGTGTAGATGACCGGCTCCCAGAAGAACGATTTGCTGCGGTTGTACGTGCCGACGATCTGCACCTCGTGGTCGTTGATGGAGATCCAGTCGCCGACGCGCAGGCCCCGGTCCCCGCCCTTCTTCATGCGCATCTTGGTGTCCGCGGCGTCGGCGTCGATCAGGATCGCGCGGTCCCGCCGCAGGTCGGCCAGACGGCCCTGCGCCATCGACGGCGGCCCGCCCATCAGCGTCGCGTCGTCAATGCCCACGACGATCGTCAGCATGCGGGTCCCGTCGGGCAGGCGGGCACGCAGGAATCCCTGGTACAACGGCACCGCCCACTCAACCCCCTCCACCCCGCGGGCGCGGGTCAGCGCGGTGTCCTGCAGCGCCAGGGAATCCTGCGAGAAACGGACCTGATCGTCCATCACCCAGAGGTCCCCCTGGCCGGTATCGCGGATGAACGAGCCGGTCTGCCAGGCGAGCCCCACCAGGATCGACGCCTGCTGGGTGATCAGGAGCGTCGCGAAGCCCACGCCGATGATCAGGCCGAGGTACTTCAGGCGATCGCCGATGAGCATGCGGAGCGCGACGAACATCATGCTGCACCCCCCTTGGGCCCGCTCGGGCGCAGCCAGCGGGCCGAGCCGACCGGGCGGGCCGAGCCGGCCGGGCGGGCCGAGCGGGCCGAGCGGGCCGACTTGTCCGCCCGCGGCCCGCGGGACTTGCCCGGCCCCTCCCCCCCCTCTCCCCGCTCCCCCCCCTCCCGCGCGAGCCCGCTGAGCAGCGCATCCACCACCAGCTCGGCCCACTGGTCGACCGGGCGAAGCTTGATCCACGGATCGCCGCCAAAGGTCAGCTGCAGCGAGATCACCCCGTGAATGCCCGCCCACAGGGTCTGGGCGACAAGCAACTCATCGGTGAGATCCGACCGGAACCGCCCCGCGCGGATCGCCTCGGCCACCAGCGAAACGAAGTGGGCGTAGCCGTCGTGCTCGGGGTTGCCCATGAGGGCGATGTCCTCAGGCGCCGGCTCAACCGCTGACAGCTCGGTCATGAACATGAACCGGTAGTGGTTGGGGTGCTGCATCGCAAAGCCCACCAGCCCCAGGCCCACCCGCCGGATGCGGTCCAGCACATCGCCGGCCCCGGGGTCGTCAGCCAGCCGCCGCTGCGCCGCCAGAAGGGCCGTGAAGTCGTGCCGGCAGAGCGCCTGGAGCAGCGCGTGCTTGTCCTTGAAGTGCACGTACAACGCCGCGGGCGTGTAGTCGATCGCCTGCGCGATCTTCCGCATGGTCACCGCGCCGACCCCCTCGACGGCGAACAGATCGCGCGCGGCGGAGAGAATCCGCTCCTGCACCGCCGCCTTCTCTCGTGCTCGTCGATCGTGGGAGGTCATTGGGGCTCGCCCGGGCTCCACCTTGAACGAATTGCGTTCGCAAACCGTACGATGTTTGACTACTGAACAATGTTAACTGATGAAACGCTGTTTGTCAACCGCCGGAGCCCGATCTTCACACGCGCTCAGCCCTTGAACACGATCGCCGGCTCCAGCCGCATGACCTTCCACAGGCTCATCATCGACGCCAGGATGCAGATCAGCGTGATGGCGGCCCCCGTCACCACCAGCGTCTGAGGGAGCAGCCGGAACGCCAGCTCCGTGCTCCCCGAGATCAGGCCGAACATCGACGCGGCGCCGACGCCCAAGCCGTAGCCGATCAGCCCGACCACGACCGATTGCAGCAGGATCATCGACAGCAGGCGCAGATTCGTGGCGCCCATGGCCTTGAGGGCGCCGAAGTGCCTGAGGTTGTCAAGAGTGAACTGGTAGAACGTCTGTCCCGCGATGGCGGTGCCCACCAGGAACCCCAGCGTCACCGCGATGCCGAAGTTGATCGGGATGCCCGTGTACTTCATGAAGTAGACCACGGTCTTCCACGAGAACTCCGCGCCCGTGAGGGCGACCAGCCGCGGACTCTCGCCCGCCGCCGTCACACGCTCAATCCGGCGGCACAGCTCGGCGTGGTCGACGCCGGGCTTGGCCTTGACGAGCACGAAGGAGAGCAGCTTGCGCTCGCGCGGGGCGAACTGCAGGGCCCGCGAATAGGTCGTGTACACCACGGGCTGACTCTGGAACGTGCGACGGACGTTGCACAGGCCCACGACCACGGCCCGGCGGTCGTTGAGCTCGAGCGTGTCGCCCACCTTGAGGGGAACCGCCTTGGCTCCGGGGATGGCCTTGCCGTCGGGCCCGGTGGGGAACTTGGCGAGCCGCCCCCTGGCCCCGACGATGTCGACAATGACGCCCTCGGCCTGGCGCAGATCGGCCAGCGAGCCCTCGACCATCTCAGCGGGCCCGCCGGCGAGGGTGGCGTCATCGATGCCGTAGACGTTGCAGGTCTGGAACTGGCCGCTCTGCAGGCGGGCCTTGAGCTGGCCCTTGTAGAGCGGCATGGCCCACTCAACCCCCTCGATCCCGCGCACGCGGTACAGGACCGTGTCCTGCAGCGGCTTGACGTCGTCAACGAACTGGACCTTGGGGTCCATCACCCAGATATCCGGGAGCGAGGTGTCGCTGATGAACCCGAACGTGCGCGACATCAGGCCCACGAAGATCGACGCCTGCTGCGTGATCAGCAGCGCAGCGAAGGTGATCCCCATGATGATCCCCAGGTACTTGGCCCGATCGCCCATGAGCATCTTGAGCGCGACGAAATTCATGCGTGATCTCCTGCCTTGCCTGCAGTGCCTGCCTCGGCCGCCTCGCCCCTGGCGCGGCGGCCCGCCGCGCGGATGAGCGCCAGTGATGACTGAACGATGTGCTCCGCCTGGGCCGGGCGGTCGGCGGGCTCGTAGCTGTGCTCGGGGGCGATGCGCTGGATCATCGGCCGGCACAGCTTGAGGAACAGGCACTGCGACACGACGCTGAAGCAGCACCGGCGCACCACATCCGCCGGCGGCGCCCCGCCCGCCGCCGCGCGCTCTTCGGCGGGCAGCCCGCCCGAAGGGTGCTCCAGCTTCAGCAGCTCCGCCACGATTTCCTGCAGTCGCCTGAACTGCGGCCGGACGAAGTGCTCGGCCAGGTCGTCCAGGGCCCGCGTGGGCTCGACCATCTCGCGCGACATCAGCTTGCCGTGCCACGCCGGGCGGCCGGGGTCGAGCAGCCGATCGAGGAAGTTGACGATGTACGCCCGCAGACGATCTTCAGGCGGGGCTTCCGGGGTGAGCCCCCCGGCGAGGGGGTACCGCTCCAGCGCGACGCGGCCGCTCCAGGCGAGCACCTCGCCGTAGAGCCGCTCCTTGTCGCGAAAGTGGTAGTTCACCGCGGCGATGTTGGCCCCCGCCCGCCGGCAGATCTCCCGCACCGTGGCGTTCTGAAACCCGTGATCAGCGAACACCTCGCCCGCAGCCTCAAGGAGCCGCTGGCGCGTGTCTGCTTCTGTATCTTCTTGCTGAATAGGGACTTGTGAATCCATACGGGTATTTCAAACGGGTGTATGAATCGAGAGTATGAAACCCCGGCTCGGAAGTCAAGCCCGCGCCACTTCCTCCTTCGGAGCCTGCCGCGGGAGCGGCAGGGAGGGGGGTGACTTAAACGGGAGAGGGCCGACTCCGATCCGAGGGCATCTGACGCGGGCGCCCTTCCCCGCCACTGCCGTGGCGGGCTCTGAAGGAGGTCACCGGTGGCACGGGGACCGGCCGACGTACCGTTGGCTCTTGGCGAAGCCGCACGTGAGAGCGAAGGGGGTTGACGGGGGCGCGGCGGTCGCCGCGCACGCGGCGGGGCATGTGGCGTGGGCCGAGCAACTGGCCCGCGAGGCGGTGCAGATTAATCCGGGCGATGCCGTGGCCTGGAACCTGCTGGGGCGGATCGCCCTGGATCTTGGGCGGCCCGACGCGGCAGTGGGCCTGCTGGAGCAATCCACGGCAGCGGACCCGCGCTTCAAGCCCGCGGCGAAGAACCTCGCGACGGCCCGCCGGCTTGTGGACCAGCCCCAGCCCCCGCAGGCGGACCACGCGAGCGACGCGGAGCGGTTCCTGCTGATCAAGGGGTGGGGCTACGGCTTCTGGGCCGATGTCGATCATGTCATGGGTCAGTTGCTTGTAGCGGAGTGGACCGGCCGCACGCCGGTGGTGCACTGGGGTGAGGAGAGCCTGTGGCACGATGACTCGCTCGGGCCCCGGGGCGACGCATGGCGCCAGTTCTTCGAGCCGGTCTCAGACCGGACGATCGACGACGTGCTGCGGGCGGCCGTTCGCGCCGGCGCGTCGGGAGGCAAGCCCGCCATCTGGCCGCCAAAGTGGACGGCTGACACGCTGCTGGCGCGCGAGGTGAACAAGTTTGAGGGCCCCCACTCCCGCTGCAGCGGGCTTCTGACCTTCGGCCGAAGCGAGCCTGTAGTGGTGAGCGATTTCCACACGGGAGTCGTCGGGCTGCTGCCGTGGGCCCCGATTGGGGGCGCGGGGCTGCTGCGCGGCGCCGACTACCGCACAGCGCACCGGGAGCTGTTCGCGCGATACCTCAAGCCGCGGGCGGAGGTGCTGGCGGAGGTCGACGCCTGGGCGCGCGAGCACCTGCCCGAGCCGGAGCGGACGATCGCGGTGCACGTGCGCGGGACGGACAAGGTTGTCGAGACCGCGCACCTGCACAGTGTGAATGAGGAATACCCGGCGCGGATCGATGCGCTGCTGGCCCGCGCGGGCGACCTGCGGATCTTCCTGCTGACCGACGACGCGGTGACCCGCCAGCGCTTCATCGCCCGGTACGGGCAGCGGGTATTGACCACCGATGCGCAGCGGGCTTCGGGGACCACCGGTGTGCATTACCTGCCGAGCGCGCTCCCGAGCGGGTTGCACGGTGCGGGCGGGGTGGCGGGCGGGGTGACGGTGGGGCGCGATCGGGACGGACCGCGGACGCGCCTGGGCGCCGAGGTGCTCAAAGATGTGCTTCTGGCGGCCCGCTGCCGGTGTTTCGTGGGCCTGGGGTCGTCCAACGTGAGCTGCGCCGTGCTGCACATGAAGGCCTGGCGCGATGAGGACGTCTCGCTGGCCGATGTCGTCCTGCACTCGTATTTGAGCCCGATCCTTCTGCGGCCAAGGTGACGACGCGTGGCGCTCGCCCCGGCAGCGAGAGTCTGGGAGGCGGGGGGCGCCCGATTATGCTGAGTGCGCTAAGCACGTAATTAGGGGCGAACACCCTAGGAAGATCGTCCCGCCGACGGGGTTCTCATGGTGTCGCGAGGCCGAGATGTTCTTCTCGGCTTCACGACCGGCCCGGCGCCATCTCGCCGGCGGATCTCCGGTCGCCCTGTTCAACGTCCAACGGTTGAGTTCTCCGGACAAACGATTCAGACGGTTCGGCCACGGATGGCCTCGAGAAGCACGGATGCTTCTCGACCGCTGGATCCTCCTGTTCGCGTTCTTCTCCTTGCTGTGGTCCGGTGATCCGGGCACGGGTCACCGGGCGTTCATGATGGCGCGCCGGCGCGGCGCGGGAACCAGCCTCTCAGGCCACTCGGCGGAGCCGAAGCATGCACGCGCGGCGCATCCACATTCATCCTCGCACCATCCCCTCCGGCCCGCCAGCGACCGATGGGGACGATCCCGTGCTGGCATGGCTCGCTGGCGAGGATGAGGGGCAGGCCGATGCGCATCTGGAGCGGCTGTGCCATGGCGCGGGGGCGGTGATCGCGCAATTCTCGACGATCGCGTCGTTTCCCGACCCGCGCTCACTTTTGGCGCTGCTGCTGCTGGACGAATTCGCCGGGTCGCGGGGGATCGACCTGGGCGAGCTGGCGTCGCTGGCGCCCGGCTCGGCCCAAAGCGGCCTGCGTGGGGTGGATGAACTTGTCCGGAGGGCGCGTGAATGCGGGGGCGCCCGCGTCGCCCGATGAGGGCCTCTTGAGCGCCGATTGGAGATTAGTCTGAAATTGGGGTGAACACCCTCTCGCTTCTCGGACCGCGATGAGGGATGGTGATACCCCCACCCGGCGGAGACACCAGATCGCGGAGAACGTTGATGACGCCTCACGCACTCGCCCAGGTCTTCAAGCTGCACGCCGGCGCCATTGCGGGCTACGCACGCCGGCTGACCGATGAGCACAGCGCCGAAGACGCCGTGCAGGAGTCGTATGTACGCATCCTGCTCTACGGCCGGCGCGGGGCCCATGAGATCGACCTGCCCTACATCCTGCTCACCATCAAGAACATCATCCGGCGCTCGGCCAGGCGGGGCGAGCGCATGACCACCAGCGCCGAGCACGCCATCGAGTCGGCCCCGGTGGCCCGGGAGCCTGCGCGGGAAGAGGAACTGCCCCCCGGCGTCTCGCGCTCGCTGGCGCAATTGGCGCCGGCGCACCAGGAGTCGCTGATCCTCACCTGTGTGCATGGGCTGGACTGCGGGCGGGCGGCCCAGAGCCTCGGGCTGCCCAGCGGGCAGGTGTGGCGGAAACGCGAACTGGCGGTGCGCACGTTGCGGCGGGCGGCCGAGGACTGGCTCAATCGCCCAGTTGGCGGCGGGCGCAGCCAAGCCAACGTGAAGGAGCCCGCGGCGTGACGAAATCCCTGAACTCCTCGGTGTGTCTGACCGATCTCAAGTCCACGGCGCGATCCGAACGCCCGTTCGTAGGCATTTCGCCTGATTTGCCCAGATTCCCTCAAGTCCCAACGTTGCGCGCTTAAGTGCCCCTCTCGGGTAGCCGCTGAGCGCGTTACCCATGCGTACGCCGAAGAATCGGTCTCGTCGCCAGACGCCCAAGCGGGCTTCATCCCCTGATCAGGTGTTGCTGCGCCGGCGGGCCGGAGGGTCCTCTCCGGACGGCAAAGCCGCACCGAAGTCTGGGAAGCGTCCTCTCCGCATCAAGTTCGCGTCCATTCTCAAGGGTGGGCTTCGCTGGCCTGCCCGCGCCAACAAGGGACTTACGGTGCCTGGAGCGCATCAGCAACGGCTCATGAACCTCGGGGCTTTGACGGCCGGGGTCACTCACGAGTTCAACAACCTGCTGCTGGCCATCGACGGGCAGTTGTCGTTGGTGCGTTCGCACGCCGCGCGGCCGCGGCTGATCCGGCGTCACTTAGAGCAGGCCGAGCGGGCCGTGGAGCAGGCCCGGGAGCTGACCCGGTCGCTGCTGACGCTGGCCCGCAAGGGCGACGGGGCGCGGCGCGAGGTTGATCTGTCGCAACTGGTGGACGGAGCCGCGGCGATCTTCCGGCGGCTGCTTCCGGATTCGATCCGGCTGCAGGTGGAGACGCAGGCGAGCGGCCCGCTGGTGATGGGCGACCCAGATCAACTCCGGCAGGTGCTGCTGAACCTGGTTGTGAATGCGCGCGACGCGATGCCCCGCGGCGGCGCGCTGCGGATCCGGGTGGAGCGGCGCGACGCTCCGACGCGCGGCGGCGGGGGCCGCAAGCCGGGCGCCGCGCGGCGGCGGAACTGGGCCCGCCTTGTGATCGAGGACAGCGGGCACGGGATGTCGAGCGACGTGGTGCAGCGGGCGTTCGAGCCGTTCTTCACCACCAAGCCGGGCGGGCGCGGGACGGGAATCGGCCTGGCGATCGTGGCGGACATCGTCGCCGCGCATCGGGGGCGGATCACGCTCGAATCGACGCCGCAGGTCGGAACGCGTTTCACGATCCTGCTCCCGCGGGCGCGCGTGAAGGCTCGACCCACAGCGACGGCGGGGCCCCGAGCGGGGCGGCGGTGGGTGCTGGCGATCAGCCAAGATGCGGGGATGGGTCGCACATTACGGCGGACGGCCCGCAAACTGGGGATCGATGTCGTGACGCGACCGGACCTGCCCACCGGCGCGGCGGTTGAGTCGAGTTCCGGCGTTCCCACGCTCGACGCACCCGGCGCCCGGGCTTCGGCAAGCGGCGCCGGGGCGGGCGCGAGTGGATACGCTGCGGCTGGTAGCCCAGCGGGGCCGCTGGGCGTGCTGGTGGACGTGAAGACGGCGCCGCCGGTGAGCCGCGCTGCTCTGGCCGAGGCGGCTCGGGGGGCGCCGGTGCTGCGAGGGGCGGGGCCGGAGGGCGGCGCGAAGGTGACGCCCGGGGCGGGCGGAGAGCGCGATGAAGGTGAGACCGTGCGAGGGACCGCCGGTCGGGGGGACGCGATCGAACCCAAGCCCGTGGGGGCGGGGGCGGGGGGGCGCGTCAGCAGGGGAATCGTCACGCTTGATCAAGGGACGATCGAGCGCTGGCTCAATGCGATCGGCCAGGGAGGGCCGGGCAAGGGAGGCAAGGCCGATGAGTCCCATTCGCGTCGTGCTCGTTGACGATCATGTGCTGGTTCGCGACACGCTGAAGCTGCTGCTGCATCAGGATCCGCAGATCAAGGTGGTGGGGGTGGCGGGTTCGGGGAACGAGGCGTTCGACGTCATTCTGCGGGAGAAGCCCGATGTGGCGCTGACCGACATCGACATGCCGGGGCGGACCTGCTTCGACGTGGCCGATGCGCTGGCGCGGCTGGTCGAGGGGACGGTGGTGGTGCTGCTGAGCGGCCACAGCCACGATTACTACATCCAGATGGCCCGGCAGGCGAAGGTCGGCGGCTATGTCACGAAGGACGAGCGACCCGAGGCGGTGATCGAGGCGATCAAGCTGGCGGCGGCGGGGAAGCGCTATTTCTCACCGTCGATCCGGGCCCGCATGGAGGCCGACGGGCGGGCGCCGCTGCTGTTCGACAGCGCCGTGAAGCTCGACCTGCTGTCGCTGCGCGAGAAAGAGGTGCTGGTGCAGCTGGCCCGCGGGATGTCGGTGAAGGAGGTCGCGGCGGCGTTGTCGATCTCGCGCAAGACGGTCGACAACCACGCCCAGCGGCTGATGGCCAAGCTCGACATTCACTCTCGATCTGAGCTGGTGCGCTTCGCCATCCGTGAGAAGCTGGTGCAGGCGTGACGGCGCGCGGCGGGCCGACGGGCGGGTCCCCGAGCTTCTGGGACGCGCCGGCGCGACCGAGAAGCCGCCGCGGCGCGAGCGGCGGAGGGTGATGACGACTGGCGATCCGGCCTGGCCGCCCCGCCGGGGCAGGGGCGTAAGCGCCGCGGTCGCGCGGCCCGATGACCACACGCCGATTGGTTGGCGCATTTCGCTGTGCTTCGCCTACTCCTCTCCCCTCCCCCCCGGTCGCGGCGGCCCCGACCGGAAGGACGCCCTCGTATGCGGACCAACAAGCCACCCCTGATCCTGGTCGCCGACGATGAGCACCACATCCGCTCGGTGGTGGCGGCGAAGCTGCGTGGATCGGGCTTTGAGGTCATAGAGGCGGCCGACGGCGAGGAGGCCCTGGAGCTCGCCCGCGCGACGCCGCCCGATGTGGTCGTGACCGACCTGCAGATGCCGGTGATGAGCGGGCTGGAGCTGTGCCTGGCGCTCAAGGCGCTTCCGGCGTGCGCGGACACCCCCGCCCTGCTGCTGACGGCCCGCGGGTACATCCTCGATGACGGGCAGATCGCGCTGACGAACATCCGGCGCCTGATGAGCAAACCTTTCAGCGCCCGCGAGGTCCTCGCGTATGTCCAGGAGCTGGCCGGCGTGATCACGCCGGCGCGCGAGGAGGGGCTGGGTGAGGCGGCATGATGCTCGACGCGGTCAAGAACTCCGCGACGACCACCCTGCGCGAGCGCTGCCGGGCGATGTCCATGCCCGTGTGGAGGGCTGACGGGGCGGGCAAGCTGACCGGTCCGCCGGACGAGCCGGCGCCGCTTGGGCTGTGGCTGCGCTCGGGCGCCATCACGCGACTGGTGTCGGAGACCACAGCCCGGTGGGCCGTGGAGGAGCGACCGGACCCCACCGAGCTGTTCCCCGGCGCCTGGCTCATTCCCATCGCGCTGATGCACCGGCGCGAGCGGCGCGGCTTCCTGGCGGTGATGGCGCTCTCGCCCGCGGGGCTGCAGGATGAGTGGTTCCTGGCGGGGTGCGTGTCGGCGCAGCTCGACGCCCGGGCCATCCGCACCGCGATGACGCCCATGGCCCGGCACAGCGAAGGCTCGGTGCGCGCGATGGCGCAGTCGCTGGCGTGGATGCTCGAAGATTGCGAGCGCCGCCGGCAGGACGATGCGACGATCAAGGGCTTCACGCGTCAGCTCACTGACGGCTTCGAGACCATCGACCTGCTCTACGGGCTGTCGCGATCGATGAGCGACCTGGCCCGGCCGGGCGAGTTCGCCCGGCTCGTGTGCGACCGTCTGAAGCAGTCGATGCCCTTCGCCTGGATCGGGGCGTGGTTCGGGGCCGATGCGAAGATCGGCGCGATGGTCGGCGAGCAGTTCATGATCCGCGGGCGGCACGCGATTGACGAGCAGACGATCCTGCGCGTGCTGGAGGCCCGACCAATGGCCGGCGACCTCAAGGCCCGCATCGTGTCGGACCTCGCAGGCACGCCGCTTCCCGGGGACTGCCAGGTGGTCATTCAGCCCATCGCGCGCAAGGACCGCCTGATGGGCGCCCTGCTGTGCGGCGAGAAGGGCGGCGATGACCCGCAGGTGAGCAGCTACGACATCCACCTTGTGGAGGCGGCGGCCGGATACGTCGGGGCGTTCCTCGAAAACGCCTCGCTCTACGCCGACCAGCAGGCGATGTTCCTGGGAACGCTGCGGGCCACGACCGCGTCTATCGACGCCAAGGACCGCTACACCAGGGGTCACAGCGAGCGCGTGGCCTACCTGTCGCGGAAGCTGGCGCTGCGGCTGGGGCTGGGTGAGGCGGCCGGCGAGCGGCTGCACATCTGCGGGCTGGTGCACGATGTGGGCAAGATCGGCGTGCCCGAGGCGGTGCTGGGCAAGCGCGGCAAGCTGGACGACGCCGAGTTCGAGGCCATCAAGCGGCACCCGCAGATCGGCTATGACATCCTCAAGGACATCCCGCTACTGGAAGACATCCTGCCCGGGGTGCTGCACCACCACGAGCGCTTCGACGGGCGGGGCTATCCGAGGGGACTCAAAGGCCTGGAGATCCCGCTCTTCGCCCGCATCGTGGCGCACGCCGACACGTTCGACGCCATGAGCTCCAACCGGTCGTACCGGGCCGCGATGCCGCGCGAGAAGGTCCTGGCGGAGATGATGCGGGTCGCGGGGGCGCAGCTTGATCCGGAGATGACCCCGCACTTCGTCGCGCTCGACTTCAGCGAGTATGACGCCATGGTCACCAGGCACGCCGAGCACGAGAGCGAGGCCGCCAAGGCCCACCCGGCGCTGCAGCCCGGGGCCGAGGCCGTGCCCGCCCCGCGCGGGGCTTGAGCACGCCGTGGCGGCAAGGCGCGCAAGCTCGGAGGGGGGAGCGGGGGAGCGGGGTCCGAGAAGCGTCAGGGAGGCGCCGCACCCTAAGGACCGCGCCGACGCGGGCCGATCCCTTCCGTGGGCGCCGGTCGATGGGCGCCGAACCATGAGCACCCTGCACCTCCAACCTGCGGCGCAACCGGCGTGGCTGCGGGCGCGACGGGCCTTCACGCTCCTGGAGCTGGTGGTGGTGCTGGCGATCATCGCGATCGTCTCGGCGATCGCGGCGCCGCGGTACGCGGGCGCGACGCAGCGCTTCCGGGCCGATGTCGCGGCCCGGCGCGTGGCGAGCGACCTGCTGTACGTCCGCAATTCGGCCCGCGCGGCGAGCCGGTCCTACAGCGTGGTCTTCGATGTGCCGGGGTCGAGCTACAGCGTCAGCGGCCTGGCCGACCCGCAACGCGGGGGGTCGAACTACGTCGTGGCGCTCGGCAGCGAGCCCTACGCGTGCTTCCTGGCATCGGCGAGCTTCGGCGGCGGCGGGACGCTCACGTTCAACGGCTACGGGCGCCCGAGCGCCGCGGGCAGCGCGGTGCTCCAGTCGGGCAGCCAGCGCCGGCGGATCACCGTCGACGGCGAGTCCGGCGACACCACCATCACCGTGGAGGGCGGATGAACCAGTTCGCACCCAGCGCCCCGAAACGCCCGGCCCGTCTGCGGTCGGCCCGCTCAGCGTTCACGCTGGTCGAGATGTCGATGGCCGTGCTGGTCATGACGGTCGTGATCGCGGCCACGGGGTCGATCGTCGTGCTCTCGGCCAAGGCTTCCACGAGCGCGCTCGCCCCGGCGGCTTCGGTCGCGGCGACCAGCGAGGCCTCCGACCGCATGCTCGCGGAGCTGCAGTACGCCACGGCGGTCACGGAGATGACCCCCACGGCGATCACCTTCACCGTCGCCGATTGCACGGGCGACGGCGCCGCGGACACGATCCGCTACGCGTGGTCGGGGGCGGCGGGCGCCAGCCTGACGCGCGCGGTGAACGGCGGAGCCGCGGCGCCGGTGGGCGGCGGCCTGTCGCAGTTCGCCATGACCTACGCGACCGGCTCGGAGACCGCGACCCGGACCACATCGTCAACCGTCACGAGCGGCGAGACGCTCCTGTCGGGCTTCACCGGGTGGGCGGGGATCACGCTGCCCACCAATCGCGAGCTGACGCTGAGCCCGACGACGTGGGGCTCAGAGTACTTCAAACTCGACCGCGTGACGTTCCCCGCCTCTACGGCGTCGATCACCCTGACGCGGGCGCGGTTCATGGCCCGGGCCACATCGGGCTCCACCGCGAGCTTCATCGTGGGCGTCTACACGCCCTCGGGCTCCGCGGTCACCCCGAGCGCCACGCTGATCGGCTCGACCGTCACCACTCCCTCGAGCACGCTGGGCACGTCGCAGGGATGGGTCACGGTGAACCTCAGCGGCTGCACGCTCCAGCCCTCGCAGACCAGCCTGTGCCTGGTGCTGCGGGGCACGGCGGCCAGCTCGGCGTTCGTCCGCTACTACGACTCGATTCTGGCCCCCAGCGACACCCAGGTGCTGCAGTGGACGACCAACTCGGGTTCATCGTGGCTGCCGGCGAGCAAGACTCAGTATGACATACCCCATGAGATCTACGGTACGTACACCTATACCACCAGCAGCACCAGCAGCACGACGGTGCACACGCTGGGCCGGGTCGACATCGCCGCGACGCCGTCGTCGCGGGCTGCGCCGCTGAACTCGTCGGTGCGGCTGCTGAACAAGCCGACGATCAGCGAGGCGATGGCGGCGGGGAAATGACGCCCGCGCTGCAGACGCCTCCGACGCCGCGCTCCCGCGCACCTCGCTGTCCTAGAAGGCTGGCCAAGGCCCCGGTCGCCTTCAGTCTGGTGGAGGCGGTGCTGTCGCTGGTGATCCTGACCATGATGACCGGGGCGGCCCTGACGACCGTCGCCGCGGCCCGGCGGGCCGAGCAGTACTCCATCGAGCGGACCCAGGCGCGGGGCCTGGCCGAGGGGCTGATGAGCGAGGTCCTGGCGCTCAAGTACCGCGAAGGGTCGGGGATCCTCTCGCTCGGGCTGGATCTGCTCGAGCTCCCTGGCAATCGGGCGGACTTCGATGACATCGACGACTTCGACGGCTACCGAGACGACCCGCCCACCGACCGCGACCGCGTCAAGCTGGCGGGCCTGGCTGACTGGTCGCGAACGGTGCAGGTGCGGTTCGTGTCGCCGAGCAATCTGGCGAACACCTCGGTCGTCGAGACCGGGGTGAAGCGCATCGACATCACCGTCAATCGCGGCGCGCGCGCGATCTTGACGCTCACGGCGTTCCGGTCGCTGGCCCGGGATGGCTTCTGAACCCTTGCTGGAGCACGCTCGCCCGCCATGACAAACCGGTCCGACCATCTCGACCTCTGCGCGACGCCTCGGCCGGCAGCGGGTCGGCCGGGCCGAGGGCCGGGGCGGCCTTCGGGCTCGGCGTACATCGTCGTGCTCGGCGCGTCGCTGATGGTCACGGTGCTGGGGATCGGCGCGTTGCAGGCGGCCCGGAGCCGACGGGCCGCCGATGAAGCCCGCATCAACATGCTCAAGGCCCGGCTGGCGGCCGAAACCGGGATCGACATCGCGATGGACGCCATCGCGAACGACTCGTCATGGCGGCAGACCTACACGAGCGGGACGTGGCTGGCCAATCGGCGGGCGGGGGAGGGCCGCTTCACGGTCGAGGGGACAGACCCCTCTGACGGCAACCTGGGCGACAAGGTGACGGACCCCGTCGACCTGGTCTCGACCGGCACGGCCGGCGCCGCGCGCCAGAAGGTGATGGTCTCGCTCACGGCTGTGCCTAACCCGCTGACATGCCTGAAGGCCGCGCTCTGCTCGGGCGGGGCCCAGACGCACACGGGCACGGCCATTCTCAGCGACAACATCATCGCCTCGAACCTGACGATCACCGCCGTCGCGGCGGACATCACGGGCGATATTGAGGCGACAGCGGCTGTGGGGGTGACCTTCCGCGGGACGACCACGATTCTGGCGACGCCGCGCACGCTGCCGGACGGCACGGTGTTCGCGCAGTACATCCCTGCGGCCACGACCATCGTGCGGAGCGCGATCCCGCAGGTGTCGGGGACGAGCACGATCGAGCGGGCCGCGATCGGACCGTCGGTGAACCCGCTTGGCGCGTCGAGCGCCGCGGGGGTTTATGTGGTTGACTGCGCGGGCCAGCCGCTCAACCTGCGGAACCTGCGGTTCGTTGGCACGCTGGTGGTGCTCAACACCGGCGGGAGCGGGGTGACGGTGAGCGGGTCGGTGAACTGGTCGCCCGCAGCGTCGGGCTATCCGTGCCTGCTGGTTGACGGGCCCCTGACGCTTTCCTTCAGCGGGAGCACGCCGCTGAGCGAGACGGGCGCGCCGAGTGTGAACTTCAACCCCGCCGGCATGCCGCACCAGGGCGCCACGGACTCGGACGCGTCCGACGCCTATACGTCGGAGATCCGAGGGCTGGTCTACGCCAGCGGGTCGGTGACCACGTCGGGCGACCCCAGCATCGTCGGCGTGCTCGTCGCCGGGGGCGGGGTGAGCACCAGCGGCAAGCTCACGCTGGCGTTCGACAGCACTATTGCGAGCAACCCGCCGGCGGGGTTCGCGACGGCGCCCACGATGAAGGTCACGGCCGGGAGCTGGCGCCAGATCGTCGATCCGTGAGGAGGGGCTGGCCAGCGGGGGTCAGTGCTGAGCCGGGCCGCTGGGCCAGAAAAGAAGGCGGCCGCCCGCGGGTGCGAGCGGCCGCTTGAAGGTCCATCTGAAGCGTGAAATCGCGGCTTGGCTGGCCAGCCCGCCGGATGATCAGTCGTCCCAGCCGCAGCCGCAGCCGTCATTGTCGGCGCTCGTGCCGGAGGCGCGGATCTCGTCCGGCTCGACGACGTTGTCATCGCCGGCGGGGTTGCGGATGTAGATGGTCATGACGACGTTGCGGGTCGCCACGCCGATCAGGTAGTCATCGTACTTGCCTACGCCGCGCCGGTTGGTGGTGAAGGCCGCGGGGTTGTCGAGCGAGGGGCCGCCCTCGCTCTCGAAGAGCACGCCGTAGGTGGTGTTGGGCCACAGATCGCGGAGCACGAGCCGGAACGTGGTCAGGCCCGAGTCGACCTGGTAACGGATCGTGGCGTTGCCATCGGCGCAGGAGTTGGGCGTGGAGGGGTGGAAGCAGCGGATCCGCGCGAACGGGATGTAGCTGAACGCCCGGTCCTCTCCCGCGTCGTACTCGCCCGGGCGGCCAGCGCTGGAATCATCGACGTAGATGATGACGACCGGGTCGGCCGAGGCGTCGCCGAGCTGGTAATCGACGTAGCGGGCGTCGCCTTCCTCATCGGTGGTGAACGCGGCGGGGTTATCCAGAATCGGCCCGTCCGACTCCCAGCGCACGCCGTAGGTGGTGTTGGGGAGCAGCCCCTCAACGTTGAGCCTCAGGTGCGTGATCTGCTGGCACTCGTCGTACCGGAATGTGGTCCGCCCCTCCACCAGCGGATTCTCCGCGAATCCCACCCCATCAGGCAGGAAATCGCGCCGGACCGTGCCGGCGAAGACCTGAGTGGCCAAGACCACGACCGCAGTGACCGCCGCCATCCAGATACGCATGGGCGCCTCCGTTTGAGTCGCGGATCGAACGCGAACGGGCTTCGACACCGCCGGGTTGTTCGCCGACGACCGGACACGACGCCGGTCAGCGCGGCGGCGACCATGCTAACTCCAGCAGGCGCCACCGCAAGGGGGTGGCGAGCGGGATTCTTAGGAATCTCACATGTGAGCGCCAGCCAATCCCCCAAGAGGGGCGTTCAATGCGTGCGCGCCGGTCTTGAACTCGCAAAAATGGGGCGGCTCACTTCAAACGAAACAAGCCCGCGCACGGCGCGGGCTTGGGTCAGCAGTCGATGGGTCGGACGGGTCAGGCCATGGACCATGCCGCGGCCGGTTCGCGATCAGTACGTGTTGTACTTGACGCCGCGGGCATCCACCTCGGAGGCGGTGCAGTTGGCGTTGATCTGGCCGGTGGATTCGATGTAGATCCAGCCGATGCCCGCAGCGGTCGCCGCGGCGACGCCGGTGCCGCCCTTGGCAGCGCCGACCGGCAAGGGCGGCACGGCCCGCAGATAGGGGCCGTAGATGAAGTTCCCGGTCTTGGTGGCGTTGTCGGCGCCGGCGTCGTCAGTGAAGGTCGTCAGCTGGGCGACGAACTTGGCCGCGGTGGGGTAGGTGTTGCTGTGCTCGGCGTAGAACAAGTCAATTGAGTTGCGCAGCGTCGCCAGGTTGGCGGTCAGGGCCGAGTCCTGGGCGCCGGCGGCGCCGCGGCTCATGCGGGGGATGGCGATGGCGGCGATGATCCCGATGATCACGACAACGATGACCAGTTCGATGAGGCTGAAGCCTCGAGCCGTGCGGAGTGAGGGCATGGGGGCGCTCCGGGAGTGTTCGCGTGCGAGAGAAGGGACCGAAGTGTCATCGACCCCGCCACGGGGGGTCTTGAGCAGTCGGACGCCGCTTCTTCGGAGCTGGGAGGACCCCCACCGTCACAACCCGACAAACCACCTACTTCTTGGTAAAGCCGAGGATCAGCACCCGGCCGTCGCGGACCAGCTTGACGCCGTCGGTTGGGGAGATGTCGACGATCTGGAAGCCCTGCAGCTCACAACCGACGCGCATGGTCCGCAGGCGGTTCTCGAGGTTGTCGGCGATCACCGCCTCCATGCCCTCTTTCTGGCTCTCGCGCCCGGGGCCAGCCGACCCCCCACCGCCACCCCCTCCACCCGCGCCCGCGCCGCCCGGCCGCATCACAGCGATCAAGCGGGCGGAGACGTGCAGCGGCGCCTCTGGCTCCGGCGCGGCGTTGGGCTGCTCAGCCGAGCGAGCGCGGTCGCGGGCCTGCCGCTGGATCTCCTGGATCCACGCATCGGGCACCGCCAGAACATCGCCGCGCCCGGCGTCCTCATCCAGACCCGCGACGGCCCCGCGCAGCTGGCTCTTCACCGGCGTGAGGAGCGGGGGCGTCGTCATGGGCGCCGGCTTGGCGGCGGCATCGCGCTGGGCGGCGGGGGGGTCGGCCTGGTCCGACGCCGTCGCCGGGGCCGGCCCGAGGCCCGAATCAAGAACGAACCGATCCACGAGGAAGCCGGTGAGGGCCATCGTGAGGATCGATGCGTACAGCTTGCGTTCCCTGCTGAGTGGCACGCTGAACTAGACGAAATCCGATCGCCCGCGTCAAGGCGTTTCCGCCGAGGTCGCGCGCTGCGGCCTTGCGCCACCGGCCTCACCGGCGCCCTTTGCCGGGGCCGCGTGCCAGGCCAGCATCAGCTCCAGCGAGGCGGTTCCCAGGCCGCGGGCCGGGTCGGCGGGAACGCCCGAGAACCT
Organism: uncultured Phycisphaeraceae bacterium; assembly: GCA_964611125.1. Classification (GTDB taxonomy): domain Bacteria; phylum Planctomycetota; class Phycisphaerae; order Phycisphaerales; family UBA1924; genus JAEUIX01. Next base: position 78,679 of record CAZSZO010000011.1, read on the forward strand.
GAGCCCTTGCACCGCGATATCAGGAAACTGAGCCCGCAGCGCTCGCAGGAAATCGACTGATTCGACAAACGTCGACTTCCCGCCCAGGCGGATGGGCACGCAGATCGAGCGCGAGCCCGGCTTGGGCTCGCCCGGGGTGACCTTGTCGAGGGCCACGCCCTTGGCCGCCGCGAGTTCCGAGAGCTTGCGCAGCCGCTCATTGGCGGCGCCCAGCCCGAGCAGCTCGACGCCGGTCCGGCGCAGCTCGGCCTCGCCGCGAGTCAGGGTCCCGCGTTCGCGGACCACCGCGGCCTCCTGGGCCTCGGCCTCGGCGAGGGTGTCGGCGGCTCGCTGGCGGGCCTCCTGCTGACGCCGGGCCGCCTGCAACGACGGCTCGACGCCCAGCAGCCAGGCGCCGCCCGCCAGGGCCAGGCAGGTGACCACGCCCGCCGCGTCGATCGTTCGGCTCGAGACGTTGGCGACGTTCATCACGGGCCCTCCGAGGGTTGGGAATCGGGGACCTCGGCCTGCGCCTGCGACGAGCCGGCGGCCGGCCGATCGGGCTGGCCCGGGCGATCGGGCCGGTCGGGCCGATCGGGCTTGGCCGGCGCCCGGTCCGTCAGCGTGCAGGTGATCGAGAAGCCGGTGCACATCAGCCCGGTGATCTCGCGCGAGTGCGAGTCCATCAGGCGCACGCCCGAAAACGGCCCGGCCTTCTCGAGGCGGAGCATGAAGTCCGCCGCGGCCTGGTGCGTGCGGGCGACGCCCGCGAGGCGGAGCGTGTAAGCCTCAGGTTTGGTCCTGGGCGGGGCCTTCCTGCCTGGCCCCAGCGCGCCTCCGCCCGCCCCTGCGGCCCCGGCCTGCTCGCCCCGCACCGGCGCGGGGTCGGGCTTGTCGGGGGTCTCCACCCGCGACACCTCGATCGACTCGATGATGGTCTCCTCGCGCAGGGCCGACAGGAGCTCCAGCAAGTCGGCCCAGTCGGGGCTGTTGCTGATCATCCGGGCCGAGTCGAGTCGAGCCTGCACGACTTGGGTCCGTCCGCGCAGCGACTTGAACTGAGCCGCGGAGGCCGCCAGCCGCTTCTCGGCCTCGCCCTGCTGGGCCGACACGTGATCCTCTCCTTCGCGAGCCCAGAAGGCCGTGAGGTAGGCGCAGCCGACCCCCAGGGCCGCGCCCCACGAAAGGCACGCCACCGCCCACGCCCGCGCCCGCTTCACGCGGGCCCGGCTGGCCAGCCGCGCGCTCGACATGAGGTTGATCCGGATCATCGGCCCCCTCCCGATGCGCTCCCCGCGCACGATCCCAGCCCCGACGGCGCCACGCCATCAAGCGCCATGCCGCACGCGGCGACCAGCCCCGCATCGCCCGCCAGCCCGGCGAGCTCAGGCGGGCAATGCGCCAGATCCCGCAGGCTCACGCGGCGCGCCGCCAGGCCCGTCTCTTCGGCGAGCACGCCCGGCAACCCGGGGATCATCGCACCCCCGCCGATCACCAGCACCCGGGCCGTCTCCGACCCTGGGTGCTGCCCGGCGGTGTACGAAAGCGACACGCGGATCTCCTGGGCCATGGTCGCCACCGCGCGGCGGACGAGCTCGCGCGCGTCCAGGGCGCCCTCCCAGCGCTGGGCCGCCGGCTCCCCGGCGCCGCCGGGGCCCGCGGGCTCGCTCGCGGCGCCCGTTTCCGTCAGCACATAGCCCGCGATGTCGTGCTCGATCTTCAGCGACTCGCACAGGCTCGCCTGCAGCAGGCCCACCGCCAGATCGGGCAGCAGGCGGTGATACACCGGCGTGTCGCCGCACAGCACCGAGAGCGACGCCGAGCGGAAGCCCAGGCTCAGCACCGCCGAGACCGAGGGGGGCGACTCCAGCAGGGGCTCACAGGCGCGGGCGATGGCGCTGACCTCGGCGTCGCAGGCCGCGACCTCGAGCCCGCCCGCCTCCAACTGGTCGATCGCGCTGTCGACATCACGAAGCATGGCGCCGACGGCGAGTGCGGAGATCGGCGCGTCACCGGGTTGGCCGGGCTGGCCGGCGGTGCGGGCCGGTTCGGGCAGCGGCCACCACGCCGCGAGGAGGCTGTCGGCGTCGCACCGGCCGCTCTCGGCGAGCTGGGCCCGGGCGATGAGCCCCAGCGGGGCCCCCGAGCCGGCCGGGGGCAGGCGCACCGGCGCCACGAGCTGGCGGGCGGCGGGCGTGCCGATGACCACGCGCCGGCCGATGAAGCCCTGCCGCGCAAGCACTTCGCCGATGCGTCGGCACTCGGCGCTGTCGGGGGCGACGTCGGGGGCCCCATTGGCAGCGAGCCCGGCGGACCGCGCGAAGCGGCTCGCGGCGACGACGCGCCGCCCACCGCCGCGCGTCACGCGCAGCTGCACCGCCTTGATCCACTGTGCGCCGATGTCGAGCCCGATCGGCGTCAGTCTGGAGACGAGCGAGGCGATCACGGTGCGGCTCCTTGAACGGGCGGCGGACCGGCGGGAGGCGGCGCCCCGGCGCTGGCGGAGAGATCGAACAGCGGCAGGAACATGCTCGCGGCCATCGTGCCCACGATGGTCCCCAGCACGATCAGGATGACGGGCTCGAGGATCGACGTGAGCGACTTGACGACCACCTCGTTGTCTTCGTCCATGAAATCGGCCAGGCTCAGGAGCACCGAGCCCACCCGCCCGGTTCGCTCGCCGCTCCGCAGGGCCGCCGTCACCGAAGGGGAGATCAGCGGGCTGCCGTCGAAGGCCGCCGAGATGGGCTCGCCCTTGGTCACGGCCTGTTCGGCCCGCTGCAGCAGGGCCTGGTACTGCGAGTTGCTGGTGGCGGCGCGGGTCAGCTCCAGGGCCTCAAGCAAACCCACCCGGCCCTCCGCCAGCACCCCCAGGAGGCGGGCGATGCGGGCGGTGGCGAAGTTGCGGGTGATCGCGCCGATCTGGGGAAGGTTGAGCAGGGCCCAGTCCACCGTGGTCTTGCCGTGCCCGGTCCCCAGCCACTGCACGAGCGCAAAGCCCGAGGCGCCCAGCCCGATCAGCACCGCCCACCACCAATAGCCCAGCCACTCGCTGGCGGCCATGAGGGCCGCGGTGGAGGGGGGCAGCGGGGCGCCGAGCGACTCAAAGAGCCCCTTGAACCTCGGGAGCACGAAGCCGATCATGGCGGTGACCACCCCCGCGGCGACGCACATGAGCAGGCAGGGGTAGACCATGGCGCCCGAGAGGGCGGTGCGGATCTTGATCTGCTGGCGCGTGAGGGCCCCTAGCCGTTCGAGCATGTCGCCCAGCTTGCCCCGGCTCTCTCCCGCGGCGACCAAACTCCGCGAGACCTCATCAAACCACCCCGGATGGTGCGACATGGCCTCAGAGAGCTGGGCGCCCTCCTCGACGCGCTTGCGCAGATCAGCGACGACATCGCGCCACTTGCCCGGGGCGGTCTGCTTCTCCAGCACCGTCAGGGCGTCGACCACGGTCGTGCCCGTGCTGACCAGCACGGCCATCTGCCGCACCAGCCCGGCCACCAGGCGCAGGCGTGAGCCGCCGCCCAGGCGGATCGAGTACCCCCGCTGGGCCCCCGCGGCCTGCGCGCCGCCACCCGACTGGTCAATCGACGTGACGAACACGCCCTGCCGCCGAAGCTGCTCGCGCGCCTGCTCCGGCGCGTCGGCCTGGATCGTTCCCGCGACGGCCTTTCCCCCGGCGTCGAAGCCGCGATAGGCGATCTTCATGCCGCCTCCTTGGCCGGGGCGGGCGCCGCGCGGCCGTCAGGCCGGGCCGCTTCCTCGGGCTGGTTCTCGTCGTCGTCGTCGCCCTCGCCCTGGGTGACGCGCAGAATTTCCTCGAGGCTGGTCCGCCCCTCGAGGGCGAGCAGCACGCCCTCCTGGCGCAGGTTGAGCCCCCCGCTGTTGCGGATCCGCTCGCGCAGCTCGTGCGTCGGGGCCGCGTGGTGGATCATGCGGCGGAGCTCGGGCGTCACCTCCATGACTTCGTAGACGCCGGTGCGGCCCTGGAACCCCGAGTCGTGACATTGCACGCACCCGGCGCCCTTGCGGAACGAGCGCCCGGTCTGCTCCTGGAGCCCGGCGTCCATCAGCACCTGCTCGCTGGGGTAGTACTTAGTCGCGCAGCTCGGGCAGATCGTTCGGGCCAGCCGCTGGGCCACCGCGCCGTTGAACGCGCTCGACAGCAGGTACGGCTCGATCCCCATGTCGGTCAGGCGGGCCACCGAGCCCGGGGCGTCGTTGGTGTGCAGCGTCGCCAGCACCAGGTGCCCGGTGAGGGCGGCCTGCACCGCCACGCGGGCCGTCTCGTCGTCGCGGATCTCCCCGACCATGATGATGTCAGGATCCTGGCGCAGGATGCTTCGCAGGGCGCGGGCGAAGCTCAGGCCGATCTGGTCGTTCACCTGGATCTGGTTCACCAGGTCGAGCTGGTACTCCACCGGGTCCTCGACAGTGAGGATGTTCACCTCCGGCGACCGGAGCAGGTCGAGGGCCGAGTAGAGCGTCGTGGTCTTGCCGCTGCCGGTGGGTCCCGTCACCAGCACCAGCCCGTGCGGCTGGCGCAGGATCGCGTTGAGGGTCATCAGGGCCTCGGGCCGGAAGCCCAGGTCCTCCAGCCGCACGCGCAGGTTGGCCTTGTCGAGGATGCGGACGACGATCTTCTCGCCCAGCAGCGTGGGCATGCTGCTGACGCGCAGGTCGATGTCGCGCCCCTCGGCCACGATCCGCACGCGGCCCTCCTGCGGCAGCCGCTTCTCGGCGATGTCCATCTTCCCGATCACCTTCACCCGCGAGACGATCGCGGCGTGCATCCCCGCCGGGGGGCGCATCAGGTCGCGCAGCACGCCGTCGATCCGGTAGCGGATCCGCGTGCCCTTCTTCTCGGGCTCGATGTGGATGTCGCTGGCCTTGTCCTTGACCGAGGTCAGGAATGCGATGTTGACCAGGTTGACGATCGGCGACCCGGCGACGATGCGGTCGAGATCAGTGGCGGGGCCGTCGTCGACGCGCTCGCGCTCCACCACCTCGACATCGGACTCGCTCAGGCTGGTGAGGAACGCCTGCACGTCGGGCGCCCCGGCCGCGCCGGTCTCTGGCGCGCCCCCGGACAGCTTGCCCAGGAACTCGCCGATGTTGGCCTCCAGGGCCAGCACCGGCCGGATGCGGCACCCCGAGATCGCCTTCAGGCGGTCGATCGACGGCAGGCTGAGCGGATCGGCCATGGCCACCGTCAGCACCCCGTGCACCTTGAACATCGGCAGGCACTTGAGGCGGGCGCACTCGTCCGGGGTCACGGTCTGCAGCAGCGCCGCATCCGCCAGGCCGTGCCGCATCGAGACCCCGGGCAGGCCCAGCGTCCGCGCCAGCGCCCGCACGAGCGTGCCGGTGTTGATGACGCCCTTGTGCACCAGGATCTCGCCCAGCCGCTGCTTGGTCTTGGCCTGCTCCGCCAGCACGGCCTCGAGCTGCTCCTGCGAGATCGCCCCCTCGGCCAACAGGGCCTCGCCCACGCGCAGCCGGCCGACCTTGGCAACGGGCGAAGGCCCCGGCGCCGGCCCCGGCGGATGCGCCGGCCCGCCCGGCGGCCCTCCCCCCCCACCCACCGGCGCCTCGCCGGGAGCGTGCTCTGGCTGTGCTGGCGGGCCGCCGCTCACAGGAAGCTCCTCACAGCGGTGTTCACGTCGTCGTAGTGCTCGAAATGGCGCGACAGATCGGTCAGCTCCAGCACCTCGCGCAGCGTCTCGCCCGCCCCGCACAGCCGCAGGGCCTGCCCGCTGTCGGAGAGCCCGTCGGCCAGCTCCACCAGCACCTCCAGCCCGCGGCTGTCGATCAGCGGCACCGCGCTGGCGTCCACCACGAACCGCCCCAGGCTGCGCGCAATCACGTCGGTCAGGTGAGCCTTGAACCGCTCCCCATCAGGGCCCACCAGCGGGCCCATCGGCTTCACGACCGTCACGGCGCCATGTCGGTTTTCGGTGATCTCCATGGTCGGGCTCGGTCAAACTGGGGATGCCGCTCCTGGGTGTGGGGGTGGGGTGGGGTGGGGGGCGTGCTGGTGCCCGGCGTCGGCTCAGGCCGCGATGCGCGTCTTGGGCTTGTCGCCCGCCGCGCCGTTCGCGGGAGGCGCCGTCAGCGGCAGGCTCAGGGTGAAGGTGCTGCCCTTATCCAGTTGCGAGCGGACGACGATGTCCCCGCCGTGCATGCGGGCGACCTCGCGGGCCAGGGCCAGCCCCAGCCCCGAGCCGGTGATCGAGCCGATCCGCTTGTCGCGGGCCCGGTAGAACTTCTCGAAGATCCGCTCGAGCTCGTCCTCGCGGATCCCGATGCCGTTGTCCACCACTTCCACCAGCAGCTGCCCGGCCGACTCCTCGACCCGAAGCGTCACCTGCCCGCCCACCGGGGTGTACTTCACGGCGTTTCCGAGGATGTTGTGCACCGCCAGCATGATCTTGTCGCGGTCACCCTTGAGGACCGGCAGCTTGGGGGGCAGCTCGAACCGCAGCGACATCTCCTTGGCGCGGGCCAGCGGCTCAAAGTCGTGCTGCAGGTCCTGCAGCAGCGGCGCCATCCGCACATCGCCCCGGTTGAGCCGCAGCGAGCCCGCCTCGATCTCCGACACGCTGAGCATGTCCGCGACGATCCGCTCCAGGCGCCGGCACTCCTGGTTGATCGTGTTCACGGCCTTGGCCCGCTCGGCCGGGTCGGCCTGAGCGTCGTCCTGCAGCTGCTCGATGTACAGCCGCATGTTGGTCAGCGGTGTGCGCAGCTCGTGGGTCGCCTGGGCGACGAATGAGTTCCGCGCCTCGTCGGCGGCCCGCTGCTGGGTGACGTCCTCGATGATCAGCATCGCCGCCGCCGAGTCGTCGCGCCGCACCGGCCGCATGCTGACGCGCAGCACGCCGCCCGACCACGCCGCGCCACCTGCTCCCGCCCCGCCGACGGCGCCCCCTGCTCCCCCCCCGCCGCCGGCCGCGCCGCTGCGGTCGCCCGCCCCGGCTTCGCCCGCGCGCGTCGGCTTCTCGCGCCGGAGCTCCACCACCTGGCGCCCGCGCGAGCGGCCGCTGATCATGTCGCGCAGCGTCGCCAGCACCGATTCGTCATCGATCCACCGCTTCAGCTCGCTCCCGACCATCTCCTCGCGCTTCACCCCGCCCCCGCCGCCCGCGCCCAGAAAGACCCCCGCGGCGCCGTTGACGTACTTGATCCGCATGTGCTCATCCACCAGCATCAGTCCGTGCCACATCGCGTCGCAGGCGCCCGAAAGGTCGCCGTCGCCGCGGGTCCGCGTTGAGAGCTGCTGCTCGGCCTTCTCAGCCAGCATCCGCCTGCGGAGCGTCTCGCGTTCGTCGAGCAGGGCGTTCCATGCCCCCGCCTCGGGCCCGAGCGCCGAGGAGAGCGTGAGGGCCGCCGAGGTGGTCTCGCCGCGCTCCAGGGCCGACAGGGCCTCGCGGATCGCCCCCAGCGGCATCAGCTTGGCCCGCAGCAGGCGATACGCAGGCAAGAGCACCAGCAATGAGCCCGCGCCGATGGCGCCGATCCCCGCCAGGGCCTCCCACGCCGAGGCGATCGCGAACTGCTCTGAACCGGCGAGTTCGAGCGTCGCCTGGCCCCGCCCGGGGACGTTGAGCACGAGCGCCGGCCGGCGCGGGTCGGCGCTCGATCGCGCCGCGCCAGGCCACGAGTCGGGCAGCTCCTTGAGCGTCGCCGACTTGGGGCTCGCGTCCGCCAGGATCTGCCCATCAGGAAGCAGGATCCGGCAGCGGTCCAGTTGGTAGGTCAGGGCTGATTCAACCACCAGCCGCCGCAGGGCCGACAGCCGGCCAGGGTCATTCCCCGCCAGGAGCGATTCGGCGCCGCCGACGAGCAGGCCGCCCACCACCGCCAGGCGGTCTTCCGCCGCGCGCTCGAATGACTGCCGCTGCGTCCGCAGGGTCCACCAGGCCGCCGCGGCCATGACGCACGCGAGCACCACCGCCCCCGCCAGGCCGACCGAAGCCGAGACGGACTCGCCCCGCGGAACCAGGTTGCCCCTCCATGCGGAGGGGATGATGTTCTTGGGCATGGCGCGCGATCTCCGTCGAGGTCGGTCCGAGGCATCGAGCATTGAGCGCGCCCGGAGAGGCCGGGGAGGGGCAAGAGAGCACGCGCTCACCGTGGGTATCGGTCAGGCGTGGCCGCGTTTGAAGCCCGCCCCCCGCGGCCCGCGGCCAAGGGGTCCGAGAACGCGCCCCACGCCAGCCGCGCAGCTACCCCCGCCGACGCGCGCGCCGCGCCGTCGCGCTGCCCGTACAGTCTGTCAGGAGCGAAGCGAGATGCCGACCATCGCCGAACCCCGGATCGCCTGGCCCGCCGCGCGGTTTGCGCTGGTGGTCGCCCTCTTGACCCTCATGCTCGGGGTGCTGGCGACCCCCTCGGCCGCTCAGCCCAGGCGCGAGGTGACGTTTTCCGTCGCGCAGACCACCACTCCCGGCCAGTCCGTCTATGTGCTGGGCGACCTCCCCGAATTGGGCGGAGGCGACCTCCGCAAGGCGGTCAAGCTCGAGCCGTTCTCCTACCCGACCTGGAAGGCCACCATCAGCCTGCCCTCCGGTCGGAATTACACCTACCGCTACTACCTTCGCAACGACGGGCCGGGGCAGGGCGGGCTGGCCTCCAATGGCGTGCCGGTCGGGAGCCTCCAGTCGGCGAGCACCCCGGCGCCCGCTCCACCGCTGGCGCCGGTCAGCAAGACGGCCCTGTTCCACTCAACCTGGTCGGCGCCGGTGCTGAACTGGCGTCACCAGGGGTCCACCGAGGCGTTTCGGGCGCTGCCGATGAAGGCCCTCACCCGCGCCCGGACCGCGCAGGAGCGGCGCTTCGGCGTGTACGGCTTCGGCGAGCCGCGCCGGGGGGTTGAGTTCTACTTCACCAATGGTGGGGGTGGGGGTGGGGGTGGGGTGCAGCGCGACCCCGCCAGCGGCGTCTATTCGACG
>CAZSZO010000012.1:0-84241 GCA_964611125.1 uncultured Phycisphaeraceae bacterium
TGAGCGGGTGACGCTCCGCACAGCTCAGCTCGCCACCGGGGTTCGATCCGTTCATCCGGATGAATGCTCGAAACGGAACCATGGTTCCGCTTCGTTCCCCATGAATCAGGGAACGACTGAGGCGGACGAGGAGCCCGAGCCCGAGCTCGACGCCCATGGCGTGCCGGTGTTCGCGGCCATGGATCCCGAGCTGGTGGCGATGTATGCACGCGGGGAGATCCCCGGCGATGCGCCGCCGGAGGGGTGGTCGCCTGACGGCAGCGATGATGACGATCAGGATCATGATCTGCCGGTGGACGCGGCCGAAGCGGGTGAATTCGCGAGACGCGAGACGCGTGTCGCGAGACGGCCCGCCACACCGGCCCGCGTCAGGGCGGCGGACAGGGCGGCGGACCCCAACCAACTGACGATGGATCAGCTGTACGGCAAGCTGCACGATGATGCCGTGTGGCTCGCCGGCGCCATCGAGAGCGGCCAGCTCGACGCTGATGATGCCCAAGACCTCGCCGAGGCGTTCGCCGCGGTGCGGGCCCGGAAGGGGGGCCGCTGAATGCCGCCCCTTCCCCTGTCGCCAGCAGAGCTCCACCACGACCCAGAGCGGTTGCTCGAGCCCCTCGAGGTGCTCGCGGCGCTCTACCCGCCCGGAGCCGTCCCCGAGAAACACCACTACTACAAGCTGACGCGCACCGGCACCAGCGTCCGCGGGACCGGGCAGCGCGTGATCCTGGGCTGCACGCAGACGCCCAAGGGACGCGTCTCCTCGGCCCGCCAGGTGCTGGCGTTTAAAGCCAAGCTCGATGAGATTGCCGGAAGGAAACTCGCGAAGCGTCGCGCGCACGCCGGTGGGGCCGGTGGGTCCTTGCATGGGTCCGGCCGCGGCGATGCGTCGTCGCCGCGGCCCGGAGCGCGACGTTTCGCGAAGGACCTTCAAGACGCCATCGAAGGCCGGGGCGGTCCGGGCTTCGCCCGCTGTGATGGTCACCAGGTGGGGACCTACCCGCGGCTGGCGGAGGGTCGGGGGTTGAGGGGAGCGTCGGGGGGCCGGGGCGGGAGCCGGGACCACCAGGACGGTGGCCCCGGGGAATGCATGGACGCGCAACTTGGAGCGGTCGGCGAGCGCCGGCCACCAGCCCCGGCCCTGTGAGGTGACTACTCGCAGGCCGGATTGAAGGGGGAAACGCGCATGGCCAGGAAGAACACGGTCGGCGACGGGGCGGCTAACCCAGCGATTGGGCCAGCGATCTCGCCCAGCGACATCAAGATCGAGACCGGAGCCCTGCCCACCATGCGGGCGCCGGTGAGCGCCTCGAAACAGTATGACGCCGTCAAGCAGGCGATCCTCGATATGCCGCCGGGCTCGTGGTTCATCGTGCCGGGGACCCCGGGGCGCACCGGCGTGCGGCTGATGGGCGTGAGGGCCATGCTCGGAGCGGCGCACGGCCTTAGGCCGGGCCCCCGCCTGGGGCAGCGGCGCCCCTCCCGGCGCTCCGCTGCTCTCGCCCGGCTCCGCGGCTTTGCGGACCAGCAGCCCACCGCCGTCGGCGACTTCGTTCCAGGCCACACCCACGAGCTTGGCCTTGTTCGGTCCGCCTGTCCCGTTCTTGAAGCGTGTGAGGACATGTAACAGCGACTCGTGTCTCGGGCCTCGCGACTCGGGACTGATTAGAACACGTGCGGGGGGGCTAAGGGGTATTCGCATGGACCTATTAGACCGCACAGTTGGACGGAGCGCAAGGGCAGGAAGTTCGCAGTTGTCACCTCGGGCCGGGGGTGGCGCTCGGAGCGGCGCCATGATGCTGTCGTGTGAAGCCGAGGCGTGGCGGATCTTCCGCACCGCGGTGAACTCGGCCGTGGAGGCGGGCGTGCGCCGCGAGGAGCTGGCCCGGCGGCTGGAGATCGCCCCGGCCACGCTCAATCACTGGATGTCGGTGACTGATCAGCGCGTGCCCACCTGGCCGGTGGTCTTCCGCATGCTGGCTGACGAAGGCGTGCTGCCCGAGGATGTTCGGGCCGCGGCGATCCAGGCCCTGATGCGGGAGCTGGGGATCGTGGGCGGCGGGGCCCCAATCACTGACGTGGGACTGCGTGAGCTTGGCCCCGCCCAGCTCGGGATGCGCGTGGCCTCGGCGACCGGCGGGCTGTGCACCGAGTTGGCCGCGGCGACGGCGCCCGGATCAGCCGGCGGCGATCGCGTGACGCCCGAAGAGGCCGAGCGGATCTCCGCCGCGGCGGTCGACGTGCAGCGGGCGGCGGTGGCGGTGGAGGTGTCGGCGGGGGAGGCGGTGGGGGGCGGAGCAAGGGACGGAAAGGGGGAGCGATGATTACGACGTGCACACGATGCGGGCGCTTGTATGAGGCCGGAAGCGAAGAGCAAGCCAATGAGCCGAGCAGAGACTGCCCTGGCTGCCACGCTGCTAATCGCGCCGCGGCCATTACTGAAAAAAAGACGAGCACTGAGCTGTGTACTTCGGAGACATGCCCGTGCGATGTCGCGGGATGCACGGGGATCTGCTTGTTGTGCGGCAAGGCGGTCGCCTGCAAGGGATGCGGCAAGCTGATTGGCAAAGGGCCGTGGATTCGGTCGAAGGGTGAGCGCGGTGTTCGGAGCGACTGTTGCGTTCCCTCGCTGCCCGCCTATCGCGGCGCCGGGCCGAACAACACGCCGCTCGCGGGGGGCGCGTGAACAGGCTCCGCAGGGTGGCTGAGTTTGGGCTGGTGTGCCTGATCGGCTTTGTGGCGGGCGTGCTGCTGGTCGCGTGGGCCGCGGCGGCGTGCCTGGTGGGGCTGGTGATCGTGTGCGTGGCGGCGTGCGTGGCGCCGTGTGTGAGGTAGGCCGCGAGAGAACAAGGGGAACGAATGTTTCACAACAAGAAACGGGCAACGAGGGAAGCGAAAGGATCGAAGGCTGAGGACGTGCTGGACCGGGTGGACGCCAGCATGGCGGCGACGGCGGTGCAGCTGACGAAGGACGGGGTGGTGGTGGGGGGGGCGATGGGGGAGATGGGGGTGGAGCCGGCGGCGGAACTGCCGGGGCCGTTCTTCGAGACGCATGAGGAGCATCGGGCTGTGGCGCTCGAGCTCATCGCCACCAACGGGCACAACCGCCAGCACTCGGCGGCGCTGGTCGAGCAGATGGCCGCATCGCTCAAGGCCCAGGGACAGCTGCAGAACATCGGCGTGGTGGAGCTGCGGTCGGTGGGCCTGGCCGGGAAGTACGGCGATGCGATGTACCTCCTGGTCTTCGGTGAGCGGCGGCTGCTGGCGGCCCGGACGCTCGGCTGGCGGACGATCTCGGCCAAGGTGCTCAAGCCCGTGGGCGATGACGATGTGGAGCGGATGCGATCGGTGACGGTGGGGACGGCGGTTGAGAACCTCGAGCACGCGCCGCCCGACTCGATCGAAGAGGCCCAGGCCGTCGCGGCGCTGATCCAGCGATATCAGGCCAGCGGCCAAGCCGACGCGCCCAAGGCAACCGCCCTGGCGGCGGCGGCGGTGGGGCGATCCGAGCGATGGGTGCGGGATCGGAGCTGGCTGGCCAAGCTCGACCCCATGGGGACGGCGGCGGAACTGCTGAGGGCTGGCCGGCTGACGATCAGGGGCGCGCGGATGATCTCGACGATCGCCGACCCGCGGACCCAGCAGGATGTGGCGGGCCAGCTCGCGCGAAGCTGGGAGGATCACTCGATCCCTGACTACGACGTGCAGAGCGAGGTGAGCATGCGGCTGCTCAGCCTCAAGCAGGTGCCCTGGGATAAGGCCGCAGAGCTGCCCGGAACCCACGCGCCGGCGTGCGCGGCGTGCCCGAAGAACTCGGCCAACGACGCCAAGCTCTTCGAGACGATGGCGGGGCCGGCGCGGCCTGACACGTGCACCGACCCGGCGTGCTACGGGCGCAAGAACCAGTGGGCCGAGAAGCGGCTGAAGAAAGCGGCGGACCGGGTGGCGGCGGAGATCAAGAAAGAAGTCGCACGGTCGGAGGGAACGGTCGACATGCCGCAGAGCGCCAAGGAAGTGGCCGGATTGATCGCGGTCACGGGCGTGGCAGGTTCGGCGGGGATCGACCAGGGCGCGCTGGCTGAGTCGGTCAGCCTCAAGCTGGCGACGAAAGCGAAGGGGGACGCTGCTGCGGCGCTCCAGCCGGGCGAGCCGCGGAAGGTCGATTACAGCCGCTTTGAGCGCGTGCGCAAGGAGGTGGAGAAGGCTCAGAAGGCGTGGGAGGAGGCGGCCACGCTGGCGATCAACAAGGCCTGCGAGGGGCAGCCCACCCGGCTGCTCGGGCTGGCGGTGCTGCTGCACTCCAAGGCCTTCAGCGACACGCGGGCCGAGAACGAGAAGCACCGGATGAAGCCGGTGTCGGGTACGTCGGCGCGGGCGATCGCGGCGTGCCTGGGCTCGGCGAAGAAACCGCCCACGCCCGAGCAGATCGCCAAGTTCATCGAGCAGGATGAGGCCAACCGAAGCAAGTGGGATCGGGGCCTGATGACGATGCTGCTGCACGGACGATCGCACGCGGCCCAGGCGGTGGTGGGCGACGCCCTGGGCGTGCGGATCGACCCCATGCCGACGCGGAAGAGCCTTGCGGCGGCGGCGAAGGCTGACGTCAGCGCGCATTCGCTGCGGGCCATCCCGCGGGAGCGGCGGCGGTCCCGTCAGGAGGCTCGCGCATGACCATCAGGCGAGGTGACTGCGGATGGGTGCGGGATTACCTGGGCAACTGGTCCGCGGTGAAGATCGTGCGGGAGCTGCGTGAGGGGGATTTGATGCCTGCGGGGCGCGAGAACCCGATCAGCAAGACCCAGGACGACGCCCGAAGGGAGTTTCACGCGGCCCAGGTCGAGGAGGCCCAGCGATGATGGCCGTCGACGCCCTCAAGGCCACGCCCGCCCTCGCCCCCACCGCCCGCGGCGCCCCCCCCGCGTCCCCCGCTTTGCACGATCTGTGGCCCCGCGCCGAGGTGGAGCGGCGCGAGGCGCACTTGCGGGCCCGGCTGGAGGCGATGGTGCGGGCGGCCGGGATCAGCTCGCTGCCGGCTGGACTGTGCAGGGTGTGCGGCATGCACAGCGACGGGTTGCTTGACGGGCTCAATGGGGCGCCCGACGGCCGAGGCTGGGTGGCGGAACTGTTCGAGCTTTCGCGCACGAACCTGGACCGCCGGCTTGAGCCGGCGATGGCCATGGGACAGCACCTGCCCGAGCTCCTGAGGCCATCGGTCAACGAGATGGGGGCCGCGCTGGGGCTGCACCGCTCCGCGGAGGCGCGGGCGGATCTCCTGCGCCTGAACATCGGGCCGGCGATCTTTTCGAATCACTGCCTGCGCTGGATCGTGCGGCACGCGCTGATGGAAGTCGAGTGCCCGCGGGCCCAGGACGTGGCGTGCTGCCCGTGGTGCGCGGCGGAGCACACCGGGGTCGGGTTCACGTTCGGCGGCTGGGTGCATCGGGGTTTCGGATGGGACCGTGGAGGGTGGCCGAGCACGGCCGACGACGCCATTGCGGCGGTGCGCAGCCTGGCGCGTGAGAGCGGGGGCGCGGTGGTGATCGATGTGCTGCGGTGGGGGATCGCGGCCCTCGAGGGCGGGGCCAGGCTGGGCGAGGTGCGGGCGGGGGTGGAGGAGGCCATGGACCTGTTCACTCCGTACGTGCGGCGGCGCTCGCCGGCGGGGGTGCGGCGGTACTTCGGGCTGTGGTTGGAGGGGGTGATGGGTTCGGAGTTGTCAACGAAGGGAGCGAAGTGAGCATGGAAGGCGTGAAGCGGAAGGATCTGCGGCCCTGCGCGTGCTGTGGGCAACCGTTGATGCGAGGCGGCGTCATCACGTGCACTCGTGCCAAGGTGACGCGGCTCGGGGCGGATCTGGACGCGGTGAGGCGCCAGATGGGGCTCGAAATGATGCTTGGCAGCCCGACGCTCGCAATGGCGATGGGGACCGATGAGGAGCTGCTCAAGAGCGTGGGGCGGGAAGCGAGCGTGGTGGTCATCGCACACCCATCGCACACCAGCAGCATCTCTGAGCTGTGGTCGAAGGTATCCACAGGCTGAAGCGGGGCGATGGGCTCGGAGTTGTCAACGAAGTGAGCGAAGGGACCGAACATGCGGCTCGCTCGGTGCCGAAACCCGATCTGGCTCTACGTCTGGGCAGGCATCATCATTCACAGGCTGAAGCGGGGCGATCCTGTCCGGAGTGAATGCTTCGCTCCCACGTTGACCATTCCCCCCGAGAGGCGCTGACACGTGACGGATCGAGCGGATTACACAAAGGGGCAGTGGGCGAGCGGGGGGGACGGAGGAGCACGTGGGGGGCGGAAACAGGAGGCGCGGGAGTACGCGCACTTTGTCTGGCAGCAGGCCTGTGGCGGGCCGCTCGGGCACGAGAACATCGACCATCCCGCGGCCAGGGATCTGCTCGCGGCCTTCGGGATCGACGTGACCAAGCTGCCCGGCGGGCGCGTGCCGACCTGGCTGAGGTGGTTCGGTAACGGGCCGCACGGCTGGAAGCACCTCGAGGGCAAGAGCCAGCGGAAATCCGGGCCGGGGCTGGTGTGCGTGACCATGGATGAGCTGGGGGCCTTCGCGGGGATCGTCTGCGCCTATGACCAGGCGCTGCATGCCGGAGACGGGGCGATCGCCGGGCAGCGGCTGAAGTACTGGCGCGAAGGGAACAGCAAGTGCGAGGGGTTCGTGCGGCTGACGAGCGCCATCCCCGCGGGGACGCTGTTTGTGGCCCATGATCTGGCCTCGGCGCTGGCGCTGAGCATCGCCCTGGTGGGGCGGGTGAAGGGCGGGCAACACGATGGAGCCGCCGCGGCGGTGTGGTGGTGGGGCGGGGCGAGCCTGCGCACCGTGACGCTGCCCAAGAAAGGACTGGGGGCGGCTGGGCATCGACCAGGCGGCGTGCACACGGTGGTGCTGTGCGGGGCCCTGAAGGGCGAGAGGGACGCGGGGCTGATGGCGATCGCGGCCAACCTGGTGGCCGAGCGTTGCCGCAAGAACGGCGGCAACACCGTGCGGGTGGAGGTGCGGACGCCCAGCGCGGCGATCGCGCCCGAGCTGGTCAAGGCGGCTGAAGGGAGCGGTGGCGAGAAGCCCGAAGACGGTGACGGTGGGGCGGGGAGCGATGGCGTCACGTGGGCCGACGTGCTGCGGCGGTACGGGCCCGAGGCGGTTGCGAGGGGGGTGCTCGAGGGCATCGAGCTGAGGGGCGAGGAGCCGCCGGCTGCCGAGGGTGGGGGCGGGGGTGCTGGGGGCGAAGACGATGGGCTGGTGGAGCTTGATGGCGGGGATCGGCGGAGGCCGTTGCCGATGGCGGACCTCGACTTGGCCAAGATGTTCCTTCTCGAGCACTACGCGCCCCAGCCGGCTGACAATGGGGACTGGGCGCCGCGGGCGGGGCTGTGCCATTACCTGGTGTATGTGCCCGACTCGAAAGAGGGCGGGACGTTTCACCGGTTCAACGCTTCGAGCTGGGAGGAAGTGTCGGCCGACGCGATCGAGGGCGGCGTGCGAGCATGGATGACGCCCTGCGCCCGCGCCAAGCCCAACACCAAGGCCGAGGGCGGGGTGGAGTGGCTGCCCTACAACCCGTCGGCCCGGAAGGTGAGCGACGTGCGGCGGGCGATCCAGCAGCTCGTACTGGTGCAGCCGCGGCGGCCCGAGGGGGACAGTGATCAGACGCGGCCGCAGCGGTTCTGGCTGAAGCCGACGTTTGATGATCACGGCAAGCCGATCTGGTCGCTGAAGCCCTGGGAGCGGGTGGACACGGCGCCCGAGCAGAGCGGGCGGCCGCCCGCGGCGAGCGTCATGGCGTTCCTGAACGCCCAGCTGTCGACAGTCGAGCTGCACCGCCGGCGGGTGGTGACGTGGGCGCCCTCGCCGCTGTTGTTCAACCACACGGTGTTCCAGTATCGCCTGCCGATCAACGAGCTCGCCGACGCCGTCGCGGATGATGACTTCGGTCCGCTGCTGCAGCACCATGCCCCGGCCCTGATGGAGTATTTGCGGGTGTCGGGGCTGCCGCAGGAGGAGATCTCGTTTCTGCGGTGCTGGGCGGGGTATGCCCAGCAGATGAGGCTGGACCTGAAGTTCGCCAACATGCTGTTCCTGACTGGGCCGGGCGATGGCGGTAAGGGCACGATGGGCGAGGCGATCATGGCGGCCGTCGGCGCCAACAACGTGGTGGCTACGTCGCTCGACGACATGGTCGAGCAGTTTCACATGTCGTCTTGGCGACGGAAGCTGCTGGCGGTGTGCGATGAGCAGGAGGGCATGCCCTGGAATCAGGCCGCCAAGGCCCTGCGGGTGGCCAAGGTGGTGAGTGGGGGCGGCGCGCTCTCGGTGCGCGACCTGCATGAATCGGCCACCACCGAGCGGCTGCACTGCCGGATGCTGTTTCTCTGCAACGAGATGCCCGACCTGAGGGACAAGAGCGGCACGCTGCCCAACCGGCTGCGGGTGATCGAGTTCCAGAAGTCGCACACCGCCAGGCCCAGGCGCGAGCTCAAAGAGGGCATCATGGCCCAGGGCCTGGGCGCTGTGCTGTGGGGCATGGTGGGACAGATCGAGCTGGCGGCGGTGGGGCCGGCGGCCCTGGCTCAGCCGGCCAGGAGCTCGACGGTGCTGCGGATCTTTGTCGGCAGCTCATCGCCACTGGACGGGTTCATTGTGCCGGCGGGGGCCGTCGCCGAGGGTGACGAGCTGGTGATGGTGACCAATGACGTGGCGGACTGGGTGGACTTCGGGGAGATGCACAAAGCGTACTGCCTGCACGTGGAGAGCGACGCCGACAAGGTGAAGCAGCGGCACGTGATGAAGACCGTGCTCAGCCCCCTGCGTAAAGCGGGCTGGACGGGCGAAGAGCAGGGTGGCCGGTTCATGGGCCTGCGAACCACCGACGTGTACCGGACGCGTGTGGCGGGCACGCTGAGCGGCGTGGCGGGTATGGCGAAGCACGCTCGGCCCAGCCGCGGGGGTGAAGAGCCGCCGACCCGAACCGATGGCGTTGATCTGCCCATCTGAGGCCCGCCCCCCACTCCCCCCACTGAGAAGCTAGGCCTGGGTCAAGGCGCGATGAGCCGAGAGTGTGGCCGCGCAAGGGCTCGCGCTGCAAGAGCGAGCAGATGAGGCATTGTGCTTCATCATGCTGCATTATGCTGCATTTTGAGCGCAGCGCAGCGCTAAGGGTGAATCGACAGCGAGTCAGCGGCCCGTACCCCGCAGATGGGTGGGTGGAAAGGCAAGGTACTACCGGACGGGCGGGGGTGTGTGTGAAGACGCAAGGCCACGGGGGTGAGATTTTGGGAGGGGGGTGGGTTTGGGGCGCGCGGTTGGGGGGCGCGCGGGTTCTGGGGCGCGGGCTGGGCGGGTCGGAGTAGGGGGTTGACCGGATGGTCGGGAGGGGATAGGGTTCATCGCTCCAAGTCTCCCCGCCGGCACTCGTCACGCCGGCCGTAGCGGCGCGCTCGCCGTTAGGGTCGAGACTTGGAACCAACTGAGATGCAATCGGCGGCGGGGAATGCGCAGGCGGTCGGTGCGCCCGTGGTCGACCAGATGGTCAAGGTGGGTGGGGTGCTCACGGCCGTGCTCGCGGCGGTCGGCGCCATCATGGCCAAGGTTGGAGCTGGGGGGCGCTGGCGGCGACGAGTCGACGCGGAGGCGCGATCGAACAAGGCGGGGCTGGTGGATCTGCGGACGCACGTGGACGAGCAACTCGCGGCCGTCCGGGCCGAGATGCGCGACGCGGGCGATCGTGGCGAACGGGCCCTGCAGCAACTCGAACAACGGATGAGCGGTCGCTTTGACGCACAGGACATGATGCTGCGGGCGCTGGTCGCCGCGCGCGGGGGAGGGAGCCACGGATGAGCATGAGGTTGAACAACGGCTCGACGAACCAGTCGGTGGTGCACACGCTGGCTTCGGCGGCTGGCTCAGACGTGAGTCTGCTGGGCGTGGCGTTCGCAGGATGGTTCCGCCTGGACACCTTCGCGGGGACCACCGAGCTCCGGCTGGCGGGGATCGACCTGGCCGCCGGCGGAGACGGGCTGCGCGTGTTCATCAGCGCCAGCGGGTTCCTGTCCGCGACCCGCGTGATCGACGGCGTGGCCCAGACGGCGGCGATGACGGTCGGGAACTTTCCGGCCGTGGTGACCGGCGCCGACTATTTCTTCGCGGCGGTGTTCACGGGCAACCCGGCGCAGGGCCTGGGGGTGCGACTGGCCATGGCCAGGCGCGGCACCAACAGCACGCCGGTGTTCGCCACGCCCACTCAGGCGACGACGGGCACGACCTACAACAGCCTGACCGGTGCATCGCTGCGGATCGGAAACGACACGGCCCTCAGCAAGCCCTTCACCGGCACGCTCTGCGACTTCGCGATGTGGTCGGCCCCGGGCGGAACGCCCCCGCTGGCCGACGCCGATATCACCTGGCTGTACGACGGCGGGAACATGCGCGATGCGGTGGACCTGTATCCCGCGACGGGACCTTCCAACCTGATCGTGTGCGACGCCATGTTCGCCAACAGTTCACATAACACTGTGAATAACACCGCGGGCGTGAGGCCCAATGGATCTCAGCAGAGCAACTCAATCAACAACGGCCCCCGCGCCCTGACGCTGGCCGGGCAGACCGTCACCTATCGCACCAACCTCAAGCACATGTACGACGCGGGCGACGGCGCGATGGTGAACGTGTGCCCGTCTCCTTCGTCCCCCATTTTTCGAATGCCGGGGATCCGCGACCTGGCTGGTGGCGGCGGCTCCGGCGGCGGAACGATCTACGCCAACGGCGCCGTCCAATGCGCCGGCTACGCCACCGATGACGTCTACGCCAACGCTGACAAGGCCACGGGACGGATCGCGTTCTGCGGGCGCGGCACCGCTGTGCAGATGTACGGAGAGAACGGGGTGTTCCCGTCGATCGACTGCGGCAATATCACTGTGTGCCTGGCGTTCGCCAAGCTGAATCAGCGTTTCGGGCCGCACACCATCTTCCAGTTCGCCGGCGGCGGGCGCCAGTTCACGGTGCGCATGCTGGCCGGCGGCTTGTTGCGCGTGCTCGTGCATGACGGAGGGGTCAATTATGACTGCGTCACCAGTCGGCCCTACACCAACCCGCACTGCATGATCGTCTCCATCTCCGGCGGCCCTGGCGCAGGGCCCAAGACGTGCACGATCTGGATCGGAGATGAGAGAGAAACGCTCTCGGTGGGGTCGTACACCTCGACGTCGATCCCCCTGTACGCCTTCGGTGAGGCGTCGATCGCCGGCGGAGACATGACCATCTACAGGGCTCTTGTCTACTCCGAGGCCTTCGACGACGCCAAGGCGCTCTCTTTCCGGCAGGATTGCCGGACCGACTTCGGCATCCCGCTCAACTACAAGGCCACGATGTTCATCAATGGGTCCAGCCTGCTGGGCGCTCCGGGGGTCACCACCAACAATCGGCATCCGATCGCCTGGCTGACCACGACCTTCAACGCCTATGGAGTCCGCGCGTTCAACTACGCCCTCAGCGCCAGCGGCGGTCCTGTCATCCACGTCGGCTTCCAGCCCGGGAGCGGGAACGGCCTGGCGTTTACGCCGGGTGAGCGGGTGGTGGAGAGCGTGAGCGGCGCCTCGGGCACGTTCTGGGGGTATCTGGATACCAACGGAACTGTGGGCCTCCTGGGCCTCAGCGAGCTGCTGGTGGGGTTCTCCAACGCGGCCGGCCGCACGCTGACGGGTCAGACCAGCGGCGCTACACGCATCACCGGCGGCGGCAACACGGTGATCCTGGGCGGCACTGTGCCCGGGACCTCCAACATCGACGCGGCCGCAAACGCCAGCTTCGACGCGATCGCCGCCAGGTACGGGCCGCTGGGTCCCTTGCTGGACTGGTCGGACGTCGACACGAACTCGCTGTCGACGTCGATCGACTACCGGGTCATCGTGGACACCAAGCTCAACTGGTTGGCGGTGCGGCGGGCGGCGAACCCGAATGTCAATATCAAGTCCATCGTGACGCCGACAGTGACGCGAGGAGGCTCGGCCGCGGCCACCTTCCCCACCACGGCGCCCCTGCTGCGCGCCCTGCTGCTGGCCAAGGTGGGCCAGGGCATCGACGTGGTGGCGGACGTGACGCAGGATCCGGTGCTGGGTGACTTTGCCGCCGGCTTCGATGATCGGCGCGCGTTCAGCCCGCTGCGGGACGGCGTCCACTTCGGCGACGAATGGGCCAAGCGGTACGCGTCTTATGTCGCCGCGGCGATCGCGAGAGTCCTGCCGGCGGCGACGCTGAGCGTGGGCGGGCAGAGCGGAAGACCATCGGGCCGGGATCGGCCGTAACCGACCGTCACTCACCAGGATCACCAGGAGAATCAATATGGGCAGCTATACCGGCGCGATGGTGTACAACAAGGACGTGAGCACAGAGATCACCGTCGCCTCGCCGGCAACGCCGGCCAGGGCGTACACCAGCCTCGCCGCGGCTCTGGCGACGATCAACGCGAGCGGTGTGAGCGCCGTGGCGGAGGAGTTCCCTGGCGAAGGCGAGGGGAAGCCGATCCGACTGATCCTGTCCGCCACGATCAAAGGGGTGAGTCCGCAGACCGCCAACGAGACGCTGTACGGCGTGA
Source organism: uncultured Phycisphaeraceae bacterium (assembly GCA_964611125.1). Classification (GTDB taxonomy): domain Bacteria; phylum Planctomycetota; class Phycisphaerae; order Phycisphaerales; family UBA1924; genus JAEUIX01. Next base: position 12,605 of record CAZSZO010000012.1, read on the forward strand.
TCAAGACCAGCCAGGACGGCGTCGACGGGATCGAGCTGGTGAACCTCGGGACGGTGATCTGGACGGCCGGGCCCACCGCGGCGCCGGCGGCGCAGGGCGGACGGACCGGACACGTGTACCCGTCGAGCGTCTCGCTGAGCTCGACTGGGCTCCTCGAGAATCTCACGGGCCGCAGCATCGGCGTGAACGCGGCCGAGGCGGCATCCCTGACGATCTTCGATGTGGGGCCGCTGCGAGCGATCGTCCGCTGCTGCGGCAGGGGCGGGGCTACAGGGATCACGCCCAGGTCGATGCCCTGGAGGTGAGGAAGGGGAGCCGGGAGGTGTCAACGAAGGGAGCGAAGAGAGCGAAGGGGGAACACGGAACACGCAATGGGTGACGAGGTGAAAAGCGGCGCGGCGGGTGGTTCGGGCGTCGGGGGGGCGTCCGAATCGCCCGCTGCGCTGGGGGGGGACACGGAGCCGGCGTACACGGCAGCGCAGATCGGCGAGATGCTGGTGCCCAAGCGCGGCAAGCGGATCATCCTGGAATGGGCAGTGATGCAGCCCACGCCCTGCCCGGTGGCTGGGGAGCGGCGCGGGAAGGGCGGGCCGGCCAAGGTGTTCAGGCTCTCGGAGGTAAAGGCGTGGGCCCGGCTCCAGGGGCTGGCGGTGGATGAGCCGGTGGAGGCGGGGGGGATGTTTGCGGCGGGGGCAGGGCAAGACCAAAGTTCGAAGAGCAAAGTTCAAAGTTCAAACCCGGAGAAGCGAGAGGCGGTGGTGCTCACCGACTTTGGGTCGATCCGCACTCACCTGCTCGCTCAGCTCGGTGAGCTGGTGTCGAGTGCGCCGCCGGCGGAATCAGCGCCGCTGGTCAAGCTCCAGCACGCCCAGGCGGTCGGGAAGCTCTCGCAGGAGCTGCGATCGATCGCCGGGGTGCTGGCGGACCTCGAGGATCGCGACACGCGCGTGATGACCCGGGCGGCGGCCGGGCAGGTGCTGTCGGAGATCGCCGAGACCATCATGACGCTGGACACGAGCCTAGCTGCGATGGCGGCCGAGGGGGTGAGGCTGGCGATCGTCGCGGCCAGGCCCGATCCCGCAGACGCGGCCCAATTCAACAACATCGTGGCGGCGGCTCTGCGTGAGGCGGTGGAGGGGCGGCGCGCGCGGATCGCTGAAGTGATCGCCCAGAAAGCGGAGCAACTCGAGCAAGGGGGAGGCGCAGGGGTCGGCGGCGGCGAGCGGACCGGAACCGGTGCGGGGGGTGCGGGGGTCGGTGGTGTCGGGGTCGCGGGAGGGGTGGCGGCTTAGGAGCGGGTTTCTTTCAAGAAGCAAGGGGGGGTGGTGCATGGCGCGGATCTCGGACATCATGGCGTATGTGGCGTGCGCTTCGGGAAGCGAGTCGGCGCACGGCTATATCGGTGAGTTTCGGATGGGGCTCGGGGCCGGGGCCATTGTGGTCGAACCGGTGCGGCGGGCCCGGACGCTCGGGTGCGGCGGGGTCTATGTCGATTCGCTGGGCGGAAAAGACGTTGTGCCCTCCACGGGCGAGGCGAGGTTCTCTTTCGCCCGGCTCTACTCGGCCCACCGCGGCTTCGGAGGCGCGGGCGCCGGCAAAGAGATGCGCAAGTGGGTGACCGATGCGGTGGAGCTGCTGCCAGGCGTGCTCAACGGCTGGAATGCGGTGAAGCTGGCGTACCTCGGGAATCCGTGGGGAGATGTCCGGATCTCGAGTGAGCGCGGGATGCGTTCGGTGGTGATCCTTGAATGGACGCTTGACTACATGCAGGCGTGCGGCTTCAACGCGGTGGGGATTGACGCGCTGGCGACGATGGACCTGGAGTTGTCGGGCCAGAACCGGCAGAAGCCCTTCGGCCTCGCGACGCTCGAGGCGCTGTGCGAGAAGCACGGCCTGCACCTCTATTGCGAGGGCCCTCCGCCGCGAACATCGACCTGGCTCCACCACCTGCCGGCGATCTGCGGGACGACGCAATTGCGTCCCTGGAGGGAAGGTCGGTCGCCGTGGATGCTGCCGCTTGACGAGCTGCCAGACTGGCCGGGCTCGATCGTCCTGCACAATGGGCCCGCGGTGGACGCGGCGCTCGACAGAGCGGCCATGCCTGACCAGCTCGTGGGTCTGGTTGACCTGGCGGTGGCGTTCGAGCTCACGCCCTGCATCGGGCTGGAGTGGACGCGGGACCCTGCCCAGGACCTGCGGCTCGAAACCTGAAAGGTGCTGTGATCGCGACCCAGAACATGCCGAAGCCGGGGCTGACGCGGGCGGATGCGCCCATGCTGCGGCGGTTCGCGCGAACGATCATGCCGCGGCGGCGGTGGCGGCCATCGGAGTGGGCTGAGACCAACCTGACCATCACGAAAAAGGAAGGCGCCGGGATCGCCGGGCCGTACCGCTGCGGGCACTACCCCTGGCTGCGGACGTTCCACGACCTGCTCTACGACAACCCCGGCAAGCGGTCGGTGGTGGCCATGAAGGCCTCGCAGAAGGGGCTCACGCTGGCGGCCAAGGGGATCTGCGGGAGCTACCTGGCCAGCGAATCGGGGACGCTGCTGTATCTGATCGGCCGCGACGAGGACGCGCGGGAGATCGCCGATGATCGGTTCTTCCCCATGTTCAAGACCACGCCCACGCTGCGCGAGCGGTTCGCCGGCGAAGGCGAAGAGTTCGAGGAAGGGGTGCGGGTCCGCGAGTACGACGGCGGGAAGGTGTACTTCAGCACGGCCGGATCGGCCAGCGCGGTGAGCGCCAAGACCGTGCCGATGCTCTGCGCCGATGAGTTCGACCAGTGCGAGGACGCGTTCCCCAAGCGTTTCGGCGCGGTGCTGGAGTTCATGCAGGGGCGGCAGACGGCGGTGCACGTGGGGGCCCAGCTGTGGATCTGGAGCCACCCCACGACGCGCGAGCGGGGCGTGGCCCGGGTGTGGGAGAACGAGTCAGACCAGGGGACATGGGTGTTCGATTGCCCGCGGTGCTCCTCGCCGATCGCGCCGCGCCTCGAGGACATCAGGTTCGGTGAGACGCTGATGGCCGGGGCGGTGGATCCGCACTCGGCCTGGCTGGCGTGCCCGGCCTGCGGCGGAAGGATCGAAGACCACGAGCGCCAGGCGGCGGTGTGGGAGATCGGGACCAGGCCGGGGGCGACCGGACGCCGGCACGTGCCGCTCCCCGATGACGTCGCCTCGCGGCGCGAGTTTGTGGGGTTCTGGGTGCCGGGTCTGTGCGACCCGTATCTCTCGGTGCGGCACTTCGCACGGTTGATCGTTTCGGCCGGCGATGACCAGGGCCGACGCCAGGCGGTGTGGAACGTGCACGGCGGCCAGCCCTACAGCGTGGTGAACACGCCGCTGACGCCCGAGAGCGTGGAGCGGCTGTTCGTGCTGCGGCGGCGCGGGATCCGCCTCGCGCCCGGCGGGACGAGCGGGGTGAAGATCGTGACCTGCGGAGCCGACGTGCAGGCGCCCAAAGAGAACCCGACGATCTACGCGGCCACGGTGGGATTCGCCGTGACGGGCGACGTGTTCGTGGCGCAGCTCGAGCTGTGCCGCGGGTTCGCGGGGTGGCATGCGTTCCTGCGGTCGGCGGGGATGAGATTGTCAACAAAGGGAGCGAAGGACGCGAAGGGAGACGGGGGAAATGGGGAAGAGGGAAGCCGGGGAGATGAGGGCGCCATCGTGCCGCCGAGCTGGGCGGGGATCGATGACGCCTGGCCGCCGGGTGAGGTGAAGAGCGCCTGCCGGGCCAGGCTCTACAGCGAGCACGCGGCGGGGCCGGCGGTGCGGATGCTGCCGGTGCGGTTTGTTGCGCGACCTGGGATGAACGATGACACGCCGTGGGTTGAAAGGCCCGAAGAGAAGTGCGTCGACCCGGCGCGGCCCGAGCTCGGGGCGATCCCGATGTATGACCTCTACCGGCACTTCATGGTGGATTGGTTCATCCGGCGCTGGAACGACGGGAAGGTGCACGTGCTGTGCGACTCGCCGGCGGACCTGACGCAGCACCTCACGGCGCAGATCCTCGCACCCAAGCGGGTGCAGCACCAGGTGGGGTGGCGGGCGGGCGAGCAGGAGCTGGCGTGGGACCTGGCCAAGGGGCGGCGCGACGACTGGATGATGGCGATCGTGTACGCGATCGCGGCGGCGCTGACGCGCTGCCGGCTGGGGCGGATCCACCTGATGGGGAACGTTGGGCCGGGAGATGGCGCGGGGGGAGGGGGGACAAGGCCGGCGCCGATGGCGCCGATGGCGCGGCGGACGTGGTGAGTGTGGCGTTGTCAACAAAGTGAGTGAGCGAAGAGAGCGAAGGGGGACAGCTATGGGGAAGGCGAAAGCAGTCGAGGGTCGCGAGACGCGAGACGCGAGTGGTGGGGAAGCGGGAAAGTCGCGGCGGGACCAGTGGGTGTGCCCGCGGTGCGAGCATGTGGGGTGCCCGCGATACAGCCAGCACGGGAGCCGGATGGCGCTCTACCGCTACCGCCGGTGCGATGGGTGCGGGCACACGTTCAGCACAATGCAGCCGCTCAAGCCGGGGACCAATGAGCTGATGGGGCACGAGGAGCTGCGGTGAGGGCGGGTTGGCGCGGGAGGCGTTCACCATTTCTTGCCTAACTAGGCAAACGATCTGCATCGGCGGGGGCAAAATCCGTTCGGATTTGCCTAGTTAGGCAAGTGCCCCTCGTTCGGCAGGGGATCCTCTGGGCGATGACCACCACGGCGGACCAACTCGCGAGCGTGCAGGCGGCCATCGCCGCGGTCGAGTCGACCGGCCAGGCGTACACCATGCCCGATGGCACCATGGTGCGCAAGGCCGATCTGCTCACGCTGTACCAGCGCGAGGCGGCTCTGCGAGGTCGGGCCGCCGCTGAAGCCGGTCAGGGCTCGGGCGGCGGGGGGCTGGTGCGGATCCCGGTGTCGTTCGGGAGGCCGCACTGATGGGCGTGCGCGATGTCATCCTGGGCCTGTTGGGCGGCGTGTCGCGAGCGGCCATCGCCGAGACGCGCAGGAAGATCTTCGCGATGGGGTACAGCGCGGGCAAAGTGAACCGCACCGATCCGGAGTTCAACCCCCGCGGGCTTGGGCCCAACGCTCAGGCTGAATCCGGCGGGTCGCTGGACCTGGTCTGGCGGCGTTCACGGCAACTGCACGAAGACGATGAGATGATCGACGGGGCCTGCTGCACGTTCCGCGACAACGTGGTGGGTACGGGCCTGGACGATGTGGAGGCCGATACCGGTTACGACGAAGTGGACAGCCAGCTCAACGCTGTGTGGGAAGAGGACATCGACAACGTTGACGGCAGGGGCATGTGCCTCGCCGAGAGCCAGGAGCTCTTCGCCACAGAGCGGTTCACCGTCGGTGAGTGCGGCGTGCGGCAGGCCTTCGCCAGGGCCCGAGGGTCTTTCCGCGGCGGGCCAGTGATCGAGCTGATCGAGGCGGAGCGGATCCCGCTGACGATGAACGGGGTGTGGAACGGCAACCAGGTGCGGCAGGGCGTTGAGTACGACGCCGACGGGGTGATCGTGGCGTACCACGTGCTGGTGCAGAACCCGCGGGATATCGGTTCGTTCGGGGCCTTTGGCGGAGGCGTGGGAGCCTGGGCGTTTGCGTTTGCGACCTATCCCGGCGCCCCGGGAACGCAGCGGATTCCCGCCGAGGAAATGGAGATCGCCCACCGCAAGCGGCGCGTGAACCAGTTGCGGGGCGTGCCCAAGACGCTCTCGTCGATGCGGTCGGTGCGGATGCGGGACTCGCTGACCGAGAGCATGTTGCTGGCCCAGCAGCTGGCGGCGAACCTGGCGGTGTTCTTCGAGACCGATGACCCCGATGTGTGGGCCAAGGCGGGGACGGCCGCGGCGGTGGACGGGCTGGGGCAGCCGCTCCAGCGGCTGGAGCCGGGGCAGATCGGATTTGTCAAGAAGGGCGAGCCGCCGAAGGTGGTGGCGCCCAATATCGTGCCGGCCAACTTTGAGCAGACGCTGGCCTCAATGGACCGCCGGACCTCGAGGGGCCTTGGCATCCCCTACAGCGCGTACAGCGGCGACATCAGCCGCAGCAGCTTCGCCAGTGAACGGGTGGCGCGGTCGGACTCGGAGAAGGGCTGGAGGCCTGAGCAGAAATGGGTGTGGGAGCACCACACCAAAGAATGGCGGCGGCGGCGTATCGACTTTGCGATCCTGACCGGGCGGGTGAAGCTGACGGCCGAGCAGCGGGCGAAGTTCGAGCAGTACCCCATGCAGCTCTATCGCTGCCAGGTGGGGATGCCGGGTGGCGCGTACATCAACCCGTACCAGGAGGCCGCGGCGGCGGGCGAGGACCTGCTCAACGGGCTCACCAGCGTTCCGGAACAGTGCCACGACCGCGGCAAGAGCGCGTGGAAGTCTCTGCGGATGCAGATCCGCTACGAAGCGATGGACGCCAAGTTGCGAAAAGAAGCCGGGCTGCCGCCGAGGCCCGCAGGGGGGGGCGCGGCTGTGGCCGGCGGCGAGGGCGGTGATCAGGGCGGCGGGGATCAGCAGGGTGGCGACAGCGGCCAGGGTGGCGGCGGGCAGAACCGAGCCCGAGCGCACCGAGCGGCGCGGATGGCCAGGGCCGCGGCGATGGGGAGCGGTGACCAATGAATGAACGCGCGATGATGCTGGCGTTTCTGGCGTCGATGATGCATCGCGCGTGGATGCTCCACGCCGAGGTGCTCCAGAACGTGCGGCTGTACCTGGCCCGGGTGAGTGAGGGTGGCGCGGGTGGGATGGCGGGAGCGGAGCTGCGGCCGGAGGAGATGCTCGCGGCGATGCGGATCCGAGCCGGCGGGCCCGGGAAGATCGCTGGCTCGCTCGGCGGCGGGAAGCCGGGAGGCTCTGAGCCCGAGTACCAGCTGGTCAGCGGCGTAGCGGTGATTGACGTGTGGGGCGTGCTCGACAAGAGCGACGCCGATGTTTCGTATGGGACGTACCGCTGGGGGACCAGCTACGAATCGATCCGCCGGCAGACGCGGGCGGCGATGGCGGACACCAACGTGAAGGCGGTGCTCTACCGGATCGACTCGCCGGGCGGGGCGGCGATGAGCGTGGGGCCGCTGGCCGAGGAGATGTTCAGCGTGCGGGGCCAGGGGGGGAAGCCCACGTATGCGTACAACGAGAGCGGGCTGATGGCGTCGGCGGCGCTCTACCTGGGCGCGCAGGCGGGGACGGTTTGGGTGGCGCCGGGCTCGTGGTCGGGCTCGATCGGGACGATCCTGCAGGTCGAGGACTGGTCGGCGTACCTGGCCAAGATCGGCATCCGGATCGAAGCGATCGTGAGCACGCCGACGAAGGACGTCGGCTCGCCGTACCGCGCGATGACGGCCGAGGATCGGGCGATCCTCCAGGCCGAGGTGAACGAGTACGACCGGCAGTTTGTGGCGGCGCTGGCCAAGGGGCGCGGCGTGGACGTCGCAGCGGTGCGCAAGTGGCAGAGCGACCACGGGTACATCGGCCAGCAGGCGGTGGCGGCGGGCATGGCCGACGCCGTCAAGAACACCATCGACGACGTGATCGCGGCGATCGCGGCGATCGCGAACGGAAAAGACAACCGGAACGGCCAGAGTGCAGGGACGCGCCTGGCCGCGCCGGCGACGCCCTCGGCTGGAGCCGCGGGCGAAGCAGCACCAGCACAGTGGCGGATGGCGGCAGGAACCGCAAGGAGCGCGAAGATGAACAAGAAGTACAAGGTGGATGGACAGGGCCGGTTCCTGCTCGACGCGAGCGGGAACCTGATCAGGGACGACGTGAACGGCCGCGAATTGGCGGCGGACGCGTGCTTCGTCATGGCCGAGGCGGGCGCGGCGTTTGTGCTCTCGGCGGCCACGGCGGCGCTGGCCGGGGTGGCCGCCCCCGCGAACCCCGCCAACCCGACCCCCGCTCCGGCGGCGTTCCAGCTCACGGCCGGGGACATCCAGGCGCGGGCCGCCGGGATCTCGGCGCGGGCGAGCCTGGGGATGTTCGCCGGCAGCAAGGCCGTAAAGGACCTGCTGGGCAAAGCGATGGCGAACCTGGGTGAGTGGACGCCGGAGAAGTTCAGCGACGCGTGCGTGGAGGCGCTGGCCAAGGAGAACCCGCCCACCGGCCACGTGCCCAATGGCGGGGTGAGCGTGACGGCCGGCCAAGAGCAGAGCGAGAAGGTGTCGCAGGCCTTGTCGCACGCCCTCTTTCTGCGGAGCGCCGAGCCGCTGCTCTCGCGGATCGCCAGCCGGACGGTGGCGGGGGTGGGCGTCCAGGAGAAAGAGGCGACCGCCAACCGCATGGCGGTGGCGATGGGCTTCGCCTCCGCCGATGACGTGGCCAAGAGCATGCGTGAAGACCGGGCGGGCGGCCTGCGCGGGCGGCGACTCGAGGACATCGGCCGCCGCTTCATCGCGGCGTGCCTGGGCGTGAGCGTGGAGGCGACGTACCAGCAGCAGCCGTCGGACCTGGACGTTTTCAACGCCGTGATGGGACGCAATCGGGTGCGGGCCAGCGGGCCCGCGGGGCACAGCTCCAGCGACTTCCCCAGCATCCTGCTCAACGCGCAGAACAAGGTGCTGCTGGCCGGCTTCGCAGAAGCGCCGCGGGTGTGGGACAAGGTCTGCCGGCGCGGCACGGTCAACGACTACAAAGCCCAGCCGCGAGTGAGCCTGAGCGAAGCGGCCAACTTCGAGCAGATCCCCGAGGGTAAGCGGCCCAGCGAGCAGACCTTCAACGACCGGCGCGAGCAACTGCTCGTGAACCCCTTCGGGCGTCAGTTCAGCTACACCTACCAGATGTGGCGCAACGACGACCTGGGCGCCTTCTCCCAGTGGTCGCGGCTGATCGGCGATGCCGCCGCCCGCGTGCCCGAGGACCTGTTCATCACCGCCCTGAAGGCCAACAGCAACCTGGGGCCCACAATGCTCCAGGACAACACGGCGTTCTTTAACAGCGCCCACAACAACATCGCCACCGCCGCGGCCCTGGCGTATGCCTCGGCGTGGGCGGCGTGGGTGGCGATGGCCAAGCAGAAGGGCTTCGGTCAGGACAAGGCGCCCATCGACATCAGCCCCACGGTGATGCTCGTGCCCACCGACCTGATTCAGATCGCGCTGGACATCGCCATGCAGGAGTACGCCCCGGGCACCACCGGCGCCCAGCTCCAGCGGAACACCCTGCGGGGCCGCTTCGAGGTGGCCGCCACGCCGCGGCTCACCGGCACCCGGTGGTGGTTCTTCCACAACTCCAGCCAGGCGGCCCCCTTCGAGGTGGGATTCCTGGACGGGCAGGAGACGCCCGTGATCACCGAGGACAACGACGGCGACCCGCTCAGCAAGAGCTTCCAGGCGACCCTGCCCGGCGTGGGCATCACCCCGCTCCAGTACGAGGCGGGCATCACCAACGCCGGCGGTTGATAGGACCGGATCGACACCCTCAGTCGCGCCCTGGGCCTGAACGCCCGGGCGCGAATTCGTGGACAAAGGCGAACCAAAGAAAGGGGCGGACCAATGAAGAACAAAGTGCTGGGATTGGAAGATGCGGTGACGGTGCAGTACGTCAACACCTCGACCACCACGGTGACAGTGTCGGGCTCGGTGGTGCAGCTCGCCGGCCAGTTTGGCGTGCTGATCACCGATGCGGCGATCAACAACGGCGTGGCCGAGGCGCTGGTGCGGGGCCGCGTTCGTCTGCCCAAGGCCACCGGTGTTTCGTTCACCGTTGACCAGCCGCTGGGCTGGGACGCGGCCAACAACCGCGTGACGGCGACTCTCGACGGCGGGGCTGTCATCCGCGTGACCGCGCCCGCGGCCAGCGCTGACACCGTGGTGGAGGGTGATCTGAACCCCGCGCCGCGGCGCGCGACGATCAACCGGGTGGCGACGGCGGGTGAGGCCACGGCCAACACCGGGACGTGGGTGGTCGGCTTCACGCCCCAGGTGTGGGATATCCAGATCCGCACCACCACTGGCGGCAACAACACCGCCGGCTACACGCGCACGATCTCCAGCGGCACGGTGACCTTCGCGGCCACCGATATCGCGACCACCGATGTGCTGGTGGGCTACGCGTTCGAGTTCTGATCCGACTGATCCGCGGCAGCGGCCTCGATCCCATGCGCGCCGGCGGCGGGTTCCCCGATCTCTCCCCGCCGCCGGTGTTTTCAGGAGCTCCCCCTTGCCTCTTCCGGCCCAGGCTACCAACGCATGGCGGCAACGTCTGGCTGACGACGCGCGAGCGCTGTGCGGGCCGGGGCAGCTCAACGTGGTGCAGGCCGGATACCGCCGGCAGGGCGCCGCCGCCGCCGCTGACATGGCGGTGAACCTCGAGATCTCGCCGCGGCCGGCGGAGCGGAGCAATCCGGCGATGATCGGGCGTGGGGCCACGGGGCCCCAGCACCAGCGGCAGGGCTTCCGCGTCGCCCTGGCGGGGCTCGGACCCGACGAGACTGTGGCGGGCGGCGCCATCATCGGCAGCAAGGGCGGCGTGGTGGAGTTGCGGGCGGGCGACCTGCTCACCGTGCCGGGCTACGCGGCCCACCAGCCCACCGAGACGGCGGTGATTCTGCGGGTGCTCGGGGAGATTCGGCTGACCGGCGGGCTCTGGACCGGGGAGGCCGGGCTATGAGCTCGCTTGCAACCGGCAATCCGAGCGGGGCCGGGCTGAACCGGGCCGGGCTCTCGAGCGAACGAGCCCTGCCGCTGGCGATCCAGGCCAGGATCGCCGAGGTGGTCGCCACGCTCGGGACCGCGCCGGCCGTGCTGCAGGGGTCGCTCAAGTTCCGCATCTTCGACCTGCTGAGCCACCATCGCCGCAGCGTGGGCAAGTACCACAAGCTCCCGGGCGGACGCCATGCGCAGAAGTACCTCTTCGCCCGCATGAAGCGAAAGACGTGGTACGGGCGCGACGGGGGAAAAGCTGGTGGTGGTGGCGCGGTGGGCCTGGGTTTTGTTGAAGCCGAAGCCCGCGACGAGCAGGCCGGCCGCTTTGGCGCCCTCGAATCCGGCCGACGCATCCAGGCCTCGGGCTGGATGTTGATGCCCATCCTGGGCGCTTTGCGTGCGGCGGGCTTCGCCGGGCGGGCGCCGCGGGGAAGGGCCTTCCGCCTGGCTGAAGAGCTGAGGGCCCAGGGCAAGCTGCGGGTGGTGCGGAGCCGCGGGGGCAAGCTGCTGCTGGTCTTCGACACCGGGCGCAGGCGCGACGGGAGCCTGGGCCGCGCGGCCCGGTCGATCCCCCTGTTCATCCTCTCGCGCACCCGGACGCAGCGGCCGCTCCTGGGCTACTTCGAGCAGTGGCGGCGCGTGTCCAGCTCGCCGCGGACGATCGCCAAGTTCGAGGCCGACCTGGAGCGATGCCTGACCGAGGCCGGCCGCCTGGCCCTCACCCGGCGCAACGAGCGGGCCCTGAGCGACCAGGAGATCACGAACATCGGCAGGGCGGAAGCCGCGGCTGCCCGCAGGGCCGGCGAGGCCGCGGCCCGCAAAGACACGATCGACGGCGCGGCGCCCGAAGGGAGGAGCGCCTGATGCTGGGATGGCTCCTCAATCTCGGATTCGCCGGCGGAACTGGTGGCTCGCCGCCACCGCCGCCACCTCAAACCGACACCGTCCGAACCAGGATCGTGGCCAAGATCGTGACGTGGCTGAGCGACGCCCTGTCGGCGGCGGGACTCATGGGAGTGGTCTATCCGCCCGGGGCCAGGACGGCCGACGAGGAACGCGCGATCAACGAAGCGCGGGCCTCGGGCAAAGTGGCGGCGCTGCTGGTGATCGGCGACAGCGAGAACGTCGACCCCGAGCAGCAGGTGCTCGAAACGCTCGAGATGGAGGTGGGGGTGTGCCTGATGCTGCCGGGTGATACCGGCGGCCGGGCGGCCGATGCCTTCGCCGAGGACCTGCACGCCCTGGTGTACAAGCTCTACGCGGGGGGAGGGGTGGGCGATGAGACCTGGGCGAATCTGGCGCTGCACACCCGGCTGATCGGCGGTGGGGCCCTGGTGCTCGACCCGGACTTTGGCGAGGTGACGGCGTCGGTGTTCAGGGTGACGTACCGGCACCGGCGCGGGGATCCGACGATCGCGGCATGAGGCACGAAAGGGGACGACGTGGCGGACTCGAGCGTGAAAATCTATGAGCCGGCGAGCGGGACGCCGGTGCGCACCGAGAACATCGGCGGGACGCAGCACCAGACGGCCAAGCTGTGGTGGGGCGGCGACGACGAAGTGAAAAAGGCCAGCCTGGCGGCGCCGGTGCCCGTGCAGAGCGCCCGCGACGGCGGGAGCGTGTGCTTTGCCGGCTTGGTCTTCCCGCTGAAGGTGGCGAATGTGCGCACCGACGGGACCACCAACCTGAACACGCTGGTGGCGGCGGTGAGCACGAAGAAGTTCCGGGTGCTCTCCATGCTGGTGGCGCCGGACGCGGACGTGACGGTGACAGTGAGGAGCGCCGCCGCGGCGATCCTGGGCCCGGTGACGCTGGCCGGCAAGATGGCCCAGCAGCTGGGGCCGCGGGAGGGCTGGCTATGCGAAACCGTGAACGCGAACGAGGCCCTGGGCATCCAGGCCGGGACGGGCGTGGCGGCGACGGTGAGCGTGGTGTACGTGGAGATTTAAGCGTGATGCCGGTGCTGATGAACAACTCGGGGCTGTGGGCGGGGGCCGACACGCCCAATCCGCTGCTGGACCAGGACGGGGCCAGCCGGGTGCAGCCCTCGGGTCTCGTGCGGATCGTGCGCGAGGACGGCTCGGGCGCGCTGGCCAGCTCGGGCCCGCAGCGACACACGCGGGCCCGGCACACGCTGCGGACCATCCGCTACCGGATCGGCATCGCGGCGGCGGACGGGCGCGACGTGGAGATGCTGCGGCAGGCTGACGCCGTGAGCCGGGGCGGGGCGGGCGGGATGCGGTGGCGGCACCCCATCGACGACGCCGCGGGACCGGTCGAGACGGCGCCGATCTACCGGATCGTGAGCGATGAGCTGGCGGTGAGCCGCCGGCGGGGCGGAGCGGTCGGGAGCGTGGAGATCGTGGTGGAGCGGGTGTGAGGCTATAGGCACTCGGGAAAAAGGGGCGAATCGTGGCGAACAAGCGCGAGCAACAGTTTGCGATCAAGGTCCAGAGCGACGAGGCGACCGAAGCGACGATCGCGGCGGCCAACTATGCCGGGGTGTACAAGGGGCTGGACTTCGCCGACATGATCGGCGAGTACCAGCGGGAGACGGTGCGGGCGACGCTCTCGAAGGACGCGGCGCTGAAGGGGCCGGTGATGGGCAAGATCTCGGGCACATGCGAGTGCCTGGGGGGCGGCGCCGACACGACCGCTTCCGACGCGACGCCCTGGCACCACCTGCTGCGCTCGTCGGGGATGAAGCGTGTGCAGGTGAAGATGGCCCAGGTGGGGACGCTGACGGGCGGGACGGCGGCCAACGTGACCATCGGGCGGCTGATCGGCGACAACGCCACGCAGGGCTCGGCGACCAAGACGGGCGTGATCGTGGATTACGTGGCCGGCTCGCCGAACAAGCTGTGGTACATTCCCACGGCGGGGACATTCACCACCAGCGACACGATCTACGTGTACGGGTCGCCCACGCAGAGCATGCCCATCAGCGTGAACCCCATCGACGGCGGGTTCAAGTTTGAGTTGGCCAGCGAGACGGCGGCGTACACCCCTGAGTGCGCCACGGCGTACATGTACCAGGCTGGTCAGCTGCACCGGCTCATCAGCGCCCGCAGCACGGTGAAATTCAACTGGGCCCACAAGGCTCCGCTGCTGATCACCTTCGAGACGCAGGGGGCCCTGAAGCTGACGGGCGGGACGCTCGCGGCGGCTTCTCCGCAGACGGGGATCCCGGCCATCGGCGGGCCGCCCAAGATGTGCTTCGCCATGCCCTTCACCCTCGATGCCCTCTCGCCGGTGTTCGAGGAGCTCGAGATCGACCTGGCGAACAACCTGACGCCGCGGGCGACCTTGGCCAGCAACGGCCTGGTGAGCAGCGGCTACCTGGCCACCCGTATCGCCGATCGGGCGGTGAAGGGGACGGTGGCGCCGGAGACGCCGGCGCCGGGGACGAAGGACTACTTCGCCCAGTTGATGGCCGGGAGCACGTTTGTGCTTTACAGCAAGCTGGGACTGGCGGGTGACACCAACGGGGCGATCATCGCCCACGCGCCGGCGGCCCAGATGCAAGGGGACCACAGCCAGGGTGACCGCAACGGGATCGTGACGACGCCGATGGCGCTGGCGCTGACCGGGGCGACGGATGATGAGTTTGCGCTCTATCACCTGTTTGGTTGAGTGCTCGCGGGAGGTGTCAACGAAGGGCGCGAAGGGATCAAAGGGTTCAAACAAGAAAGGGGGCGGTTATGCGACTAGGACGTGCGAATCGTGAGGCGGTGCTGTGGGGCTTTGCGTGCATGGCGGCGGTGGTGTTCCTGGTCATCGGGGGGTGCGCCGACAAGCCCGGGGCGAGGTACGTGCAGGAACCTTCGGGGCTCACCACCAACAACGCCGACGGAACCCAGAATCGGCCGTCGAGCTTCAGCCTCGACGACCCCAGCGGGACCAAGAACGTGGTGTACGTGGATGCCGAGGGGAACCGCTCGATCATGGGCTCGCTGCACACCCAGACCAGCGAGGCGACGGGCTCGAAGCTGAGCGAAGCGAACACCGGCGGAGCGCCCCAGCAGCGGGCGGTGGTCACGATCGGGAACATCAAGGCCCTGCTCTCGACCGCGGCCGATTGGGACTGGCATGACGTCGACGCGATGTTTGAGAATGAGAAGCTGGTCCGCCTGCGGATCGGCAGCCTGAGCACCCTGACCAGCCCGGTGCAGAAGGCGGTCAATGACGGCGTGGCGATCGAGGTGCAGGCGTGGATCGCCGGCACGCAGGCTGACCGCGATGTGCAGCTCGAGCGGCTCAAGACCCAGGCGCAGGGCGTTGGGGCCGGGGCCGAAGTGGCTAAGGCAGTGCTTCCGATTCTGTCCAAGCTCGCCGGCGTCCCCTGAGCGGGGGCACGGTGGCACAGACGTGAGTGGGGAAGTGGAATCTGGCGAAAGTGCGTAGGCGCATGGATTGCGTGCGAGTGAGTTTCAGAACTTTTAGGGAACGACCCGCCGAGGGCAGCGTAAATGCCAACGGCGGGGCGGGCAGGAGGCTCCCAGATGAGCGAGCAGGCAAGGGCGGCGGTCGGGGGGACGGTCGCGGGGACGGGCGTGCCGGTGGCTGCGGGCGAAACGCCGGTGAAGCTGGCCGGGGGCGGGACGGCATGGGTGGTGCGGCTCAAGCGCACAGCCATGACGGATATCGCCACCCGTGTGGGCGACGGATCCGGGGACGCCTTCAGCATGCAGGTGGCCGAGCTGGTCGTGCGGGCGGCCGTGGTGCGGCTGGAGCACGATGGCGAACTGCGGGGTGACGACGGCAGCGCCTTCGAGATCAAGCGGCGCCGGGAGGGGCCGCTCACGCTGGCGCAGCGTGAGCTGTTCGACATCATCGGCGGCGATGACGTGGCGGCGATCATCGCGGCGGCGTCGGCCGGGCTCTCAGGATCAATGGCGGGAAAGTGATCGCCGCGGCGCGGTGGCTGCACGCGACGCGGCGGAAGGAGCTGGGGTCTGACGCAGGGCGGGGCGCCAGGCTGGAGCCATGCCCCGCGTGTCAGGGGGCGCGTGGGGTGCGGATGCCGGGCGGCCATCTGCACGCATTGTGCCAGGGGACGGGGTACATCGACGCCGATGACCTGGACGCTGCGGAGGGGCTGGAGGCGGCCCGGGAACTGGCCGGGTTCCTTGAAGCGGCGGCGATGATCGAGCGGGACGGGGTGCTTGGGTGCATGCTGCTGCTGGGGGTGAACGAGTGGGACCCGCTGTTTGTGGAGGCCCTGGGGGTGCTGCGGGAAGAGCTGGGGAGGTTGCAGATTGAGGAGGAGCGGGAGCGGGCGGAGAAGGCTGGGCAGGCTGGTCAACGAAGGTAAGGGGCGAGCGTGGCGACCAAGGAACTCTCGATCATCGTGAAGGCGGTAGACCAGTTCACGGCCCAGTTCCGCGCGATCACGTCGGGGATCACGGCGGGGATCAAGGGTCTGGTCGGCGGCCTGGGGTCGGCGTTCTCGGGGCTCATCTCGTCGATCACCAACGTGAAGACCCTGATCGCCGGCGCGTTTGTGGGCGTCGGGGTGTACAAGGCCGTGGGCGCGTTCAACGACGCGGCCAGGGCCCTGGATGACATCGGCAACGCCAGCCAGCGGCTGGGCGTGGGGGTCGAGACGCTCTCGACGCTGCGATACATGGCCGAGCTCAACGGATCCAACTGGCAGGAACTGGCCGACATCGTCAAGACCACCGAAAGAAACCTGGGGCAGTTTGCGGCGACGGGCGGGGGCCGAGCCGCCGAGTTCTTCAAGAGACTCAACGTGAACCTGTTCGGCGCGGATCGCCAGCTCCGCGACATCAACGAGCTGCTGCCGGAGCTGGGAGCGGCGATCAACGCCCTGCCGCAGGCTGAGCGGGTGGCGTACGCGGAAAGGATCTTCGGCAACGCCAACGCGCTGCAGCTGGGGCTTGAGAACTTCAAGGCTTACCGGGAGGAGGCCGAGAAGCTCGGGGCGGTGTTCGGGCCCGAGCAGGTGAAGGCCGGCATGGACTACCTCGACGCCCTGGACCGGATCGGCGCGGCATGGCTGGGGCTGCGCGTGAAGGTGGTGGCGGCGGTCGGGCCGTTCCTGGCGGAGATGCTCAACAAGTTTGCGAGCCTGGCCGCGGCGGTGGGCCGCATCATCGGCACCTTCGGCGACGTGTTGTCGCGGGCGTTCGGGGGCGACAGCGATGCGCTGGGCAGGCTGGCGCGGGTGTTCGTGACGGCGCAGGCTCTGGTCACGGTGGGCGTGGCGAACGTGGGCAACGTGCTGGTGGTGTCGACGCAGTACGTGGTGCAGTACCTGCTGAGGTACCTCGATCAAGAGTTCACCCAGTGGTTCGGCACCTTTGCGGAGAAGCTGCCCAACCTGATCTCGATCGCCTACAACCGCGCGCAGATCAGCATTGTCCAGGGCTCCGGCGAGTTCCTGGGTCTGCCCGCGTCGTGGATCGATGCCGAGGTGGCGTCTTACCAGGAGCGCATCGACACGCTCGTCACCGAGATCGAGATGATCAACCGCGACGCGCGGCAGACGATCAACAGCAATGTGATCGGGTCGATGTTCGCCACCGATACCCCGAAGCTGACCGAGGCGGTCGCGGCCCTGCAGAGGTCGGTGGGCGCCGCGGCTGGTGAGTTTGGCGATTCGCTGGATGCGATGCTGGCCTTCCGCGAGGCCCTCAGGGGCACAGCGTTTGACGCCGCCCTGACGGGGACGGCCATCAACGATCTCACGGGATCGGTGCAGAAGGCGTCGAACGCGAGTGGGTTCTTCGATGGGATCAGGCAGGGGATTCAGAACATCAAGCAGCAGGCGGAGGACCTGTACAACACGGGCATTCAGGTCGCGCAGAGCCTGACCAACAGCATTTCCGGCCAGCTGGCCTCAGCGATCTACTCGGTGGCGTCGGGAGCGGAGTCGCTGGGGAATGCGTTCAAGGCGTTCGGGCGGCAGGCGCTGCAGACCATCAGCCAAGTGATCCTGCGGGTGCTAGTGCTCCGGGCTGTATCGGGGCTCGTGGATGGATTCCTGGGCGGTGGTTCGGGACAGATGGCCGGCGGAGTGCCGCAGCCTGGTGTTGTGTCAGGATCGGAGTTCTCCCTCGGTGGCGTTCAAGGCATCGCGCGAGATGGCGGCGTGATCGTGGCGGGTGGGGTGCGACGGTTCATGGCCGGCGGAACCGTGCAGGGACCCAACCTGAACCTGGACATGGTGCACGCCCTGCTGGCCCCGGGGGAGCGGGTGTTCTCGCGCGATGAGGTGCGGCGGGTGGGGGCGCGGCGGCTGGATGCGCTGGGGGCCGGGGCGGACCCGGCGGAGGTGTTCGGCGGTGGTGGCGGCATCACGATCAACCAGACGATCAACGTGGCGGGTGGTGGAGGTGGCGGAGGGGGGGCGGACGCGCGGATGCTCGAGGGGATCCGCAAGGCGACGTATGACGGGCTGCTGGCGGCGCTCTCGGCGCGGCCGGCGCTGCGGCAGGGCTTGAGGGCGGCGCTGGCTTAGGTTCAACCGGCGTAGGTTCGGCAGGAATAGGGGGGCGACCATGGCGGACGGAATTCAACTCAATGCGGCGACGACCTCTGGCGCCAAGACGGCGACGGCCGAGCTGTCGTGGTCGGGCGACACGGCCCACGTGCAGGTGATCAGTGCGGGCATCCTCACCGGAGCGGAGGGGAGCTGGACGTTCACGCCGCTTGCGGCGGGAGCCGGCGCGGTGGCGGCGGGGGTGCAGCGGATCACTCTGGCCAGCGATGACCCAGCGGTTGCGGCGCTCACTGCGATCAACACCAGCGGGGTGAAGCAGCAGGGGAGCTGGACGGTTGGGGCGAGCCAGAGCGGGACATGGACCGTGACGGGCGCCGGTGGAACCTTCCCGGTGACCGACTCGGGCGGCTCGCTGACGGTGGATGCGCCGGTGGCGACGCCGGTCTTTGTCCGGCTCTCGGATGGGACGGCGGCGATCGCGACGCTGCCGGTGAGCTTGACCTCGACGACGATCACCGGCGCGGTGACGGTGGCTCAGGCGACGGCGGCAAGCCTCAACGCGACGGTGGTGGGGACGGGGACCTTCGCCGTGCAGGCAGCCCAGAGCGGAACGTGGACGGTGACGGGAACCGGTGGGACGTTCCCGGTGACCGACTCGGGTGGCTCGCTGACGGTGGATGCGCCGGTGGCGACGCCGGTCTTCGTGCGGCTCTCGGATGGGACGGCGGCGATCTCGACGCTGCCGGTGAGCGCGGCGAGCTTGCCCTTGCCCGCCGGTGCGGCGACCTCCGCGCTTCAGACCACCGGCAACTTGTCGCTCGCCAGCATCGAAGGGAAGATCACCGCGTGCAATACCGGGGCCGTGACCATTTCGGGGGCCCTGCCAGCGGGGACCAACGCCATCGGCAAGCTGGCGGCCAACAGCGGCGTGACGATCGGCGCGGTGGAGATCGCGGGCTCGCAGACGCTCTCGACGGTGACGACGGTGGGGACGGTGACCACCTGTTCGACGGTGACGACGCTCACCGGCGGCGGGGTGGCTCACGACGGGGTCGATTCGGGCAACCCGATCAAGGTCGGGGCCAGGGCGACCACGAGCCTGAGCGGGCTCGCGCTGGTGGCGGCCGCAGATCGCACCGACCTGATGGCGGGTGTGGATGGCGTGCTGATCGTGCGGCCGCACTCCAACCTTGAGGACATCGTCAGCGGCCGGGCGACCAACACCGACGGGACCCAGACCGCATGCATCGCCTCTCAGGGCGCTGGCGTAAAAACGTACCTCACGAGCGTGACGATCTGCAACACCAGCGCCAGCAACGTCACTGTCGACATCAAGGACGGGAGCACGGTCAAGTGGACGTTGCCAGTGCCCGCGGGCGGCGGCGCGGTGTGGAACCCGCCCAATCCGCTTCCGGGGACGGCGGCTACGGCCTGGAACTTCCAGGGCTCGGCGGCAGCAACAACGCTGACGTGCTCAATGCTGGGCTTTAAGACCAAGATCTAAGGGGGGTTCAGCGTGGCAACAGGCGATATTCTCAGCGCGACGATTCTGGCCGAAGGGTGGCGCCTGCGCCTGGTGATCGAGGGCTTTACGACTGGCGCAACGTACAGCCTGGGCGACGGCGACCTAGGTACGACGACGATCAATCTGGCGGTGTTGTCGGAGGGCTATACGGGGTCGGTGCTGGGCACGGTCTCCCGCAGCGTGTACGTCACCAAAGTCGTCAAGAAGGTATACCCCAACGACACGGTGAACGAGGAGACGGGCGGCGGCAACCTGACGGTGGATCTGGCGCTGAACACGCGAGTATTCGCCGACGACAACACCGGGGCCGGCAAGTCGGGCACAGCGCCGACGCTCTCGGTGGCTGCGGGCGCCATCGTCAACTCCGGCGGGGCCGGCCAGAGCAGCAACGCCGTGAGCGGCTTTGCGGTGACCAACAACTCGACGGCGGCATATGACCCGGTGGTCGTGCATTGGGCCGTGCCGCAGCGGCAGGCGGTCAACGGGACAACCACGATCGAGTTCTTGCCCATGCACGGCTACGCCCGCAACCAAAAACCCATCGCCGCGGCGGTGGTGACAGCCGTGGGCGCCACCAGCGGGACGACCAAGACGGCGACGATCACAGCCTTTACCCGGAGCACTTCCGACAGCCTGCCTGTCTTCGCGTGCGACCTGGACCTGTCCATCGCTGGTGGGTTCACACGAGGGGAAGCGGTCAACATCAATGTGAGTTGCTACCCGTGGGTGGGCGACGCCTCAGCCGTGACCACCAGCAGCGGGACCAGCGCCAAGAACTTCTCGACGCTTGTTTACACCATCATGGACCGCGCCGTGTGCGTCGTGGACCCATCGACGGGAAACGACACCACCGCCTACGCCGGCCCCAATCAGACGTCGGCCAATGCGGCGCCGGCCCTGACCATCCAGGGGGCGGTGGCCAAGATCAAGGCGTACAACAACTCCACCTATTCACTCAACCGGGCTGACGGCGGCGAGGTGCAGCTCAAGGCCGGGAACTACCTGCACGGCATCGGCGGAGGCAACGCCGCCGACACGGTGAACGGGTGGGTGACGATTACGCGGCACAGCTCGGCGACAGCGGCTCAGGTGATCTACACCGGCCCCAACGGGACCAGTAGATACGCGTGGAACCACCAGCGGATCAAAGACGTGACGGTCACGCTGAGCGCTGACTACATGATGTTTCAAAACACCGAGAAGGTGTGCGTGTTCGACTCAGTAAACTTCACGACGACGTTCTTTCTGAGCGGCGGTGACGGCACTCTTGAGTTCATCAACTGCAACTCCGTAGGCGGGGCGTACTACCCCGGCGTGAGCACGACCGACTGCCGGCTGTGCCGCAACAGCTGGATTACGGGGGCGACTGGCGGGCAGCAGGAGTTCAAATCCGTCCGATTCATCTTTGGCGGAGGGTGCCGGAACTGCACCTCGGACGTGTGGGTTCAGCGAGCGGGCGAGTCGGTCATCCCAATCATCGCCTACATGCGCAACCTCAACCATTCTGGAAGCCTGTTCGCCTTGCAGGCGGACATCAACGGTGCGGCGCTCGTGAGCGTTTTGCATGAGTACGTGGGGTCCTCGAACGCCCTGTGCGATTTTGGCAACTCCAGTGCCACCAACTTCATGGTCTTCAACGTAACCTGTGCTGGTGATCGCTGCAACTGGCAGGCGGGTTGGCCCGCAAGCGTGAACAACACGCTTAGGATGTACGTTCGTGGAGCGTCCCTGAAGTGGTTCGCCTGGAAGGGCGACGAGTACGCACCTGGCTATCCGACGCTCACAGCTTCGTGGCCGGTGAAGTACGGTGTGGACTTCATCCAGGTGAACTCTGAGCAGGATTACGCGGGAACAGGCTCGGATGAGTTCCCGCCGCAGTTCGCCGGCGTGGGCTCGACGCGCGTGGTGCAGGCGAAGTACGTGGATGACCGCAGTCGCTATGGGGCAAGGCCCCGAGGACATGGCGACTACCGGCTGCGGGCCGATTCAAGCCTGCGGGGACGCATTAAGCCGGCGGACATGGCGATCGCCTTCGACCTGGATGGGAACGCCTGGGATCTTAACAGCAAGGCGCCGCTGGGGGCCATGTGGGGACCGATGGCGGCGCCCACCGGCGGCGGGGCATACGTGATTGGAGGATGACGCATGGCGGCGATCGCGGCAGTCCAGGTGCGGGAGCTCGGGAGCGACGTCGGTGGCGCAACGGCCGCCATCGAGATCGAGCCGGGGGTCGGAGGCGACCTGGTGGCGATCGCCCCGCTGGCCGAGCCGCTCAGCGCCGGGGCGCCGCCGGTGACGCCCGCCCTGGTCGAGCAGGCGAGCTTGGCGCGGCCGGAAGGCCTGCGGAGCGTGCGGGCTGGATCCGGGCAGCTGATCACCGCCGCCCTGGCCACCGCCGGCCGAGCCCGCTTCAGCGTGCGATGGGGATCGCTGACCGAGGCCGAGGCCGACAGCCTGCGGGACTTCTTCGAGCTCGAGCTGCTCGCCGGCGGAGGCGATGGGGCGGTGTTGGCCTTCGAGATCGAGCCCGATGGGCCCGGCGGCGGGGTCGGGACCGTGAAGGTGCGGGCCCTGGGGCCGCTGAGGCTGAGCCTGCGGGCCAATGTGAGCGGCGGCGCGGGGGTGGTGTATGAAGGGGCGGAGGTGGAGTGCGAGCGGGTGGAGTAGAGACGCGAGTTCAAAGCGGCAAAGTTCAAAATCGGGAAAGGGGGCCAGGATGGCCGTGTACGGGTTGATCGCCGGGGCGTCGAATCTCTCGGTGGTAATTGTGGGCATCGAGGCGCAGCAGGATGCGATGCGCGGCTTTGAACGCGGGACGGTGACTCCGACGATCAAGCCGACGGGGCTGCTGTGGAACCGGACCGATGAGGATGTGATCGGCGACGCGCTAAAGCGATGGAACGGGACCACGTGGACGCTCTTCGCCGACCCCGAGTTCGCCCAGATCAATGCCGGCGGCACGGTGGCGCTGGGCGCCAACCTGCCGGCGGGTGGGTTTAAGCTCACCGGCCTGGCGGCGGGGTCGGCGGCGGGGGACAGCGTGCGGTATGAGCAGGTGCTGCTGCTCAGCGGCGCCAACGCGATGATCGCCAACCTGGCGATGGGGGGGAACCGGATCACCAACCTGGGCGCGCCGAGCTCGCCCACCGATGCGGCCCGGGTGGTCGATGCGCCCAACACGTATTTCCAGACCAACGCGGACTTGCGAGGCAACGCCAAGCCGGTGAAGTATGACACCGGCGCGGGGTCGGCGGATATCACCGACTGCGGATTCGCGCCGCGGAACATCCGGCTGCGGATCGTGGGGGGCTTCTATCGCCAATCCGACAACGCCAGCATGGCCGGGGCGATCGACACCGAGATCGTGGCCACGCGCTACGAGAGCGACGCGAGCTATGGGCTCACCGTGCCCAACCCGCTGGTGATCGCGATCCCCGGGACCACGCCCAACGCCATCAACGCGGAGATCACCTGGAGCACCAGCACGCCGCTGGGGTTCAAGCTCACGTTCAAGCGGGCCAGCGATGGGGCCCTGTGCAAGCTGCGGAAGGTGGGCGGCGTGGGCGGGCTGGCGGACGGGGTGATGCAGGTGCTGGCGGTGGGTGGGGCGCTGGCGTAAGGCGGTGTCAACGAAGGAAGCGAAGGGAACGAAGGGAAACATGAGCGAAAAGCCGTTGCGAAACTGCGTCGTCTCGATTTACGCCGGGCTGCTGCCTCGCCTTCGTGAGAAGGCATACCAGCTCGGCTGGGCGCTGGGCGTGCATGGGTCGCTGGTCACCGATCTCGACCTGATCGCCGTGCCTTGGATCGACGCTGCGAGCGATGCTCGGACCATGGTGGAAGCCTTGGCCTCGGTGTGCGAGGACACGTCCGTGCCGGCCGTCATTGACGCGACGACCTGGATGGCGGTAAGGGACCCGAGCCCGAAGCCGCACGGACGCATGGCGTGGACCATCTCGTTTGGAGGCCGAACGTACATCGATCTGAGTGTTGTCGACCAGCGTGAGCTCGGACGCCCCTCCCTCGGGCTTCCGCCCGGGGCTCTGTAAGAGTCGAAACCCATGCGCCAGCTCTCAACGCCGCTCCATATCGCCCGCCACGTGCTGCTGTCGGATGCGGCCTGGCTGCTGTTTGTTGAAGCGCCGCTGAAGTCGGGCGGGTTCATTCGACTGGTGCGCAACAGCCGGCACCTGGCGGCGGGGGGGCGGAAGTGGCAGGCATGCTCGATCGAGATCGAGCTTCCCGAATCGAGCGCCGAGGGCGCGCTGGGCGAGCTGCGGATCACGCTCCCCAACGTCTCGCGCCTGCCGATGCTCTACCTCGAGGCGGCCAATGAGCTGCTGGGGCAGACGTTCACCTGCTGGCTGGCCCACGAGCGGAGCCTCGAGGCGTTCAGCTCAGCCCTGGCGTTTGCGCACACGGCCCTACGCGCGACGATGAACGAGCGGGTGGCGACGATCGTCTGCGGCCACCCAGCCCAGAACAAGCGGACACCGGCGGCGGTGTACGACCGTCGCGTGTATCCGCAGCTGCTGCCCGGCGGCGGCCTGACCAGCGGCGGGACGGGAGGGGGAGGCTGATGATGGCGATTGACCCGCGGCAACTGGTGGGGATCGACTACGCGGCGGTGGGCTCGTGCTGGGGGCTGGTCCGAGAGGCTCTGCCGGAACTGCCCGTCGACCCGGCCGACGCGATGGCTCGCCGTGATGAGCTGTTCCAGGTGCTCGGCGATGGCGAGCAGGCCCAGGCCGGCGACCTGATCTTCATGCACCTTGACGGCGCGGCCCACGTGGGCGTGTGTATCGACCACTACCGCTTCGTGCACGCGGTGCGGGGCAAGCTCAGCGAGATCGGTTCGATCGGGTGGTTCCGTCTGCACGAGCCGCATTGCCGGATCGCGCGGCTGAGGCGCGGCGGCGCGGGGGCCCGGCAGGCGGGATCGATCGAGCGGCCGCGGACGCCCAGGACGGTGCGACTGGTCAGGCTCTCGGGGATGGTGGGGGGCTCGGTGGTGTCGGTCGAGCCGATCACCTTCGCCGGGCCCGAGGCGGTGAGTGTGGCGGCGGTGTTGCGAGGGCAAGGCGCCAACAACCTGGCCGAGTGGCTCGTGCTCCGCAACGGCGCGGTGGTGAGCGACCTGCGGCAGGAGATCGCCGACGGAGATGAGATCCACGTCGCGCCGCGGCCGGCTGAGATCACCACCGGAACGATCATCCTGATCGCCATTGCGCTGGCGTCGGCGGCGGCCTCGGCGTTCCTGGTGGCCGGGATTAAGGCCCGCGCGGCGGGCTCGGGCGAGGCCGAGAGTCGGCGGTACGGCTTCAGCCGAATCAGCTCTGACGCGATCGCCGGCGACCCGCTGCCGGTGGTGCTGGGCTCGCGCGTGCGCTACGGCGGGAAGGTCATCAGCGTGCTGCCCGGCGAAGGCGCCGATGGCAACAACCGGCTGCGCATGCTGATCGACCTGAGCTATGGGCCGGTGAGCAAGATCGGATCGTTCACAGCCGATGCCGATGGCGTTGATGTGGCTGACCCGCGGTGCGCCGGGATCTATCTGAACGACACCACGATCGACCGCTTCCCGGGGGGGAAGGTGTCGGTGCGGATGGGGACCGATGGCCAAGCCGTAATCCCCGGGTTCGGCGACACCGAGGCGCTGCGGGAAGTGGGCGTGGGCGGCGCGGTGATGGCCAACACCAGCGGGGCCGATCGCACCAGCGCGACGCCCAGCGGTGAGGCGGTGCTGTACACGACGCTCGACCCGGTGGACTCGGCGGTGCTGCGGATCCGCTTCCCGCGCGGGCTCTCGAGCGTGACGGGCAGCGGGCAGACCAGCACGCGGCGGGTGCAGCACCGCCATCGCCGGCGAACCACCGACGTCGGGGCCGGGGCGGGCACCTGGAGCGCGTGGGAGACGGTGACGGTGGAGCGGGCCGAGTCGTCAGAGTTCTTCAGCTCGACGCGGATCAACGGGCTGGGCCTGGTGCGGATGGACTTTCAGGTGGAGCGGATCACCAAAGAGCCCACCAGCGTGGCCGACGTCGACGAGATGCGGTTTGACTCGGTCAACGAGATCCGCCTGGCGCAGAACACCTACGCCGGAAGGGCGGTGATCGCCCTCGACCTGGCCGCCGGCGAGCAGCTCTCGAGCGTGCCGCGGGTGAGCCTGGCGATCGACGGCTACGCCGACTGCCGGATCTGGGACGGGCTGAGCCCGCCCACGGCGCCGGTGTTCACGCGGGGGTACAGCCGCAACCCGATGGCGCTGGCCCTTGAGTACATGACCAACACGCGGTGGGGGATGGGGTTGCCGCTGGCGGCGGCGGATATGAGCACCATGCTGGAGCTGTGGGCGCGCGGTGACGCGGCCCTGCCGCGGGCAAGTGGCGGGACGCGGCCGCGCTATGCGTGCGACCTGGTGCTGGCGGAAACGAAGGACGCGATCGACTGGCTGCGGATCATCTGCGACACGGCCCAGGCCATTCCGGTGCCGGTGGGGGACCAGTGGCGGTTCATCGAAGACGGGCCGCGGGACTACCCCGTGGAGATCTTCACCGAGGCGACGATCGCCTGCAGCGATGATGGGGCTTCGACCTTCACACTGTCGCGGGAGCTGACCACCGGCGGCGTGAGCACGGCCAACCGGCTGAGCGCCCAGGTCGAGAACCGGCTGCGCGACGGCCGGGCCGACGTGGTGAGCTGGCCGGCGTACGGGGCGAGTTGGCTGGGCGCGCCGCTGAATGAGCCGGTGCGGGAGGAGACGATCCGCTTTGACGGGATCACCGACCCCGACCAGGCCCTGGCCAAGCTGAAGCAGCGGCTGCGGCGGGGGCGGTTTGTCGAGCGGACCTGCGCGTTCACCACGACCAAGCCGGTGGTGGTGGTGCAGCCGGGCGATCGCTTCGACGTGGCCGTGAACCTGCCTGGGTGGGGGCTGGGATCGGGTCGGATCCAAGCCGGGAGCGTTGACGGCGCGGTGGTGCTGGATGCGGCGGTGACGATCGGCGTGGGGCCGCACGTGCTGAAGATCGTGCATTACGACGGGACGGTGGAGACGGCGGCGGTGCTGGCCCAGCCGGGCACCTACGCCGCGGGGACGGCGATCGCCATCGGCGGCATGGCGCAGCCGCCGGCGGAGGGGGAGGAGTGGGCCGTCGGGGGACAGGGGATCGAGACGAAGCCCTTTCTGTGCACCAAGGTGGCGGCCGAGGACGCGGGGCAGTTCCGCTGGCGGGTCGAGGGAGCCGAGTATGTTCCGGCGGTCTATGTCGAGGACGCCGAGACGCCGAATCTGCCCGACGTCTCGACGCTGCCGGGGGCGTTTCAGGCGCCGGGACCGGTGCTGTTTCCGGTCGCCCAGGATCGGCTGATCGGGGCGGCTGGCGCGCAGACGCGGCGGATCGTGGTGAGCTGGGGGCAGACTCCGGCGGACGCGCGGAACACGGCGCAGTTCTGGATCTGGTATCGACTGACGGGGACCACCACATGGGTGCGGTACAGCGCGCCGACGATCACGCGGCGGAGCCAGGTGCTCGACATCTCCGACGTCGATGTGGCGTACCAGTTCAAGGTCGTGGCGGTGAGCCCGGGGGGCTCGGCGCTCTCGCCCTATGACGATCGGGTGCCGATCGCGGGCCTGGCCGTTGGGCTGGGCGTGCCGCCGCCAGCGCCCCCCTCGGGGCTGACCCTGAGCCTCGAGGCCGGCGGGGCGAGCTACAAGGCCGCCTGGACGGCCGTAGACGGGGCCGTGGGCTACCAGGTGCTCTATGGGGGGGCGACCACGGGGCTGCCCAACGCGGGGGCGGAGGACTGTTTGGTGCTGGCCAGGACGGTGGCCCCGGAACTCGGGGGCTTGCGGCTGCCAGCAGGGCAGGCCACGCGGCTGTTTGTGCGGTCGGTGAACGCGGCGGGGCGGCTGAGCTGGACGGCGGCGACGGTGAACGTGAGCAGCGCGGCCGTGCCGCCGGGGCTGGCGATTCGCGGGAGCGCCCGGACGTTTGCGCTGAGCTCCGAAGGGACGCGGACCAACCTGACGTGGGACAGCGGACAAAGCCGGCTTGAGCTGACCTCGCCGGCGAGCGATGGGGTGTACCTCTCGCCGGAGGAGGACCTGACCAGCGCGACGCTCTCGACCATCTCGGTGAAGCTCGGCACGGCGAACGATGCGGCGGATCCGCAGATCCAGGACGTGGCGTTTGCGTTGCCCTCGATCGAGGCGGACCAGTGGGGGATCGTGAGCACGGGGCCCACGACGGTGGGCCTGCTGATGCCGCCGTATCCCGACGACCGCCAGAGCTGGGTCCTCGAGGTGCGGACCTTCGACGGGGTGATCTGGAGCGACTGGGCGCGGATCGAGCCGGTGCTGGCGGGGCTGGGGCCGCGGACCGTGAGCAAGTATCAGGTGCGGGTGACGATGCGGCGGGCGGTCGCGCCGTATCGGCCGGCGTTGCGGGGTGTCACTGTGGTCGTGACGGACTAACGGATGGCTCTCGTGGGGTCGGGAGCTGCACAATGGACAGGTGGCGATTGGAGGAGGTGGCGGCGCTGGACCTGCTCAAAACCATTCCGACCGGAGCGGTTGACGCGTTGATCACCGACCCGCCCTATGGCACGACTGCGGCCGAGTGGGACGTTGACGCGTTGACGCCGGCGTGGTGGGTCGAGGCGCAGCGGGTGGTGCGCCTCGAGGGCGCGGTCGTAGTCTTCGCGTGCGGGCAATTCACCAGGCGGGTGCTGAGCACGGCGCCGATGCCGTACCGGTACAAGTGGGTGTGGGTGCGAGGGGAGGTCTCCGATAGCCGACTGCCGACCGACGTGGTGGTGGAGGATGCCCCGAGCCGCGGCGAGCGGGACCACCCAACGCAGAAGCCCGTGCGGCTGATGCGGTTGCTGGTGGAGTCGTACAGCCGGCTCGAGGGTTTGGTGGTTGACTGCTTCGCAGGCAGCGGCTCGACGGGTGTGGCGTGCATGGAGTCAGGGCGGCGCTTTGCCGGCAGCGAGACCAACGCAGAGTTCGCGGCCGTGGCGCGGCGCAGGATCGGCGAGGCCGCGACATCGCTCTTCGAGCGGCCGGCCCCAGTGAGAATCGAAGAAGCCCCGAGACTGTTCGACCAGGAGGGATTACACGATGGCCATGCGTGACGACGTGCAGACGCAGATGATCGCGGCGGGGCTGCCGGGGAGCGCGGTGGACGCGTTCCTGGCGTCGGTGACGGCCGCGGGGTACAACCTGACGCCGACGGGGGGCGGCTCGCCGGTGGGGGCGACCACGAGCGTGCCGGGGTGCACGCTGGAGAACGTGCCGGGGATGCCGGGGTGGTTCGTGGTGACGGTGGAGTACACGACCGGCAAATTCTGCAAGGTGCTGCGGGTGCCCAACGGGAGCGGGGGATTCTTTCACACGGCGATCGGGCAACCGCTGACGAGCGGGGGGGCGTCGTCTTGAAGGTGGCCTAGCCGTGCCGGGCGGCGAAGTCGACAGCGCCGGCGGATGGCCCAGGATCGACGTAGCCGGCGGTGGTGCTCGCCGAGCTGTGGCCGAGCTGCTCGCCGGCGGCTTTGAGGCTCTCGAGCTCGCGGATCCACGTGGCGCGGTTGTGGCGGAGCTGGCGAGGTGACCAGCGGGCCGCCTTCAGGCGGGCTTGATAGCCGGCCCACTCGGGCGAGTCGGTCCGCGGCGGCGGGTTCGCCTCTGTGAACGCTCGATCGCAAGCCTTGCGGATGGCGTGGCCATACCCCCAGACGGTGTAGTGCGGGCCCGATCGCTTGCCGTTGGAGAACGCGCCGCGGAAGCACCACTCGGCGGGATCCGCCGGCAGCCAGGGCTTAAGTATCTTGAGCGCGCCCGGGCCCAGCAGGACCACGCGGGGCTTGTCCACGTGGTCGGTCTTGTTCCACTCGGCTGAGACGTGGTAGGCCATGACCTTGGGGTTGGACGTGGGGCGGAGATCCCGCGGGCGAATCGACACGACCTCGCACGGCCGCATGCCGGTGGCGAGCTGAAGGCGGACCATCGCGGCGACGACGGGCTGGGCGTGCTTGAGCGAGGCCTCGACCTCGCCCTGCGGGACGCTCACCACGCGGCCGCCCTCGCGCGGCGGCGGCATGCCGGCGGCGACGCCGCGGCCGCGCTTGAGGGGACGCACGGCCTTGAGGGCTTGCCAGATCTCGGGGCGGACCAGCTCCTGCTCGACGCCCCACCTGAAGAGATCAACGATCACCGAGACGTAGAGGTTGATGGTGGTGCGGTTCCACATTTGCTGGGGATGACCGGCCATCCACTCGCGGAAACGGAGCAACGCCGCGGGGCCAAACTCATCGGGCGGCCGCTGGGCCAGGCCGGCGCGGTAGAGCCAGCGCATGGCGTCGGCGGCCCGGCCCGCGGTGCGGGTGGGCTTGTCGCGCTTGCGGTAGACGCTGCGGGCCCAGATCGCGTAGCGGTCGCCCAGTTCCTCCACCGAGTAGATCGGGAGCGTGGGGAGGGGCCATTGCCGCTGATTGGCCAGCCAGGCGGCGATCACCTCGTCATACGCGGCGTCGGCCTCGGGGCTGCCCCATTTGCCGAGGTAGACGTGCTGACCGTTGAGCCGCACCCGGGCGCTGTAGCGATGCTGCTGCATCGCCGGGGCGGCCGGGCGTGAAGCACGCCGCGGCCGCGGGGGTGCGAGTGGGGGTGCTACAGGGGTTGTGCGGGTCGAATTCGAACCGGATGCGGGCATCGTAAACCTCGATGCCGGCGGGACTTGCATGGGAATGGAGCGGAAGAGATTTGAACTCTCGACCTCGTCATTGCGAACGACGCGCTCTACCAACTGAGCTACCGCCCCAACATTCCAACCAATCTACGGGCTGAACGGGGTTGCCGTTCAATCGGGCGGAAGCGTAGGCCAGTCGCCCGCCCCGGGTGAACCCCACGCGAATCCGGACCGCCAGCACCGCTTCGCCTTCGGCCGGCGCCGATCAGAACAATCCAGGCCCATCGTCGTTTCTGACCGGAACGAGCTTGCCGTTGACGAGGCGCATCTTCGGCTTGGGCGCGTCGGCCTTGGCCTTGGGCTGGTTCCCCTTGCCTCCCTTGGAGGATGGGGTGGGAGCGGTTGGGGCGGGGGTGGGGGGTGTGCGGGGGGTGGGGGGGGTGGGGGGCTTGCCCTTCTCAGTCTTGCCGGGATTCTTGCTGGGGGCGCCGCGCTCGCCCGTTCGCCGGACCTTGGTCGGCTGCTGGGCGTCGAGGTCGCCCAGCAGGCTGGGCTGGGGCGCCTCCGCCCTCGGCGTGCCGGCGAGCGTGCGGGGCTTGGGGAGCGAGGCGGGAGAGCCAGCAGTGGGGGTTGAAGGCGCCTTGGAAGGCGTAGGGGCGGCGTCGGCGGCGACCGGCACGATGATGACCCCGTCCTGGTCGGCGGGGTCCTCGTCCTTGACGGCCTTGCCGTCTTCGTTGAGCTGGATGTCGGCGATGGCGGTGCGTTTGCGGGCCTGCGCCAGCAGCGAGTCGTAGATCTGCCTGGCCTCGACGCCGTTGATGAGCGCCACGGCCTGGGAGATCTCGCCGATGTACCGCTCGAACACATCGCGCCGCTCGCTCTCGCGGCGCAGCTTGAGCCGCTTGCGCAGATACGCCCCGAGCTTGCGGCCGCACTCCATCAGGGCGAGCTTCATCTCCTTGCGGATCTCGTCGTAGTCGGCGATCGCCTCCTTGCTCTCGCTGGTGAAGGGCACCCACACGCTGGCCATGTGGATCATGATCACCAGCGGGCCCACCGGCACGCCGCCGCGGGGCTGCTGGAGGTCGTAGTTCCGCCAGTTGGTCTCCGCAACGGCCTTGAAGCTTGAGCACGCCGACTGCTGGAAGAGCAGCGGCACGCGATTGGCGAAGCGGATCACCCGCGCCGAGTCGTCCGCGGCCAGTTCGCCGCCGAAGGCGATGGCCGCCTCGATCAGGAACGGCCGGCC
The DNA here is from genome assembly GCA_964611125.1 of uncultured Phycisphaeraceae bacterium. Taxonomy (GTDB): domain Bacteria; phylum Planctomycetota; class Phycisphaerae; order Phycisphaerales; family UBA1924; genus JAEUIX01. The sequence goes on from CAZSZO010000012.1 coordinate 44,173, forward strand.
GCGGTACACCGCCGGCTCGCGGCTCGACGCGGCGTAGAACTCCGCCCGCACGCCCTTGAACATGCCCTTGAGAAGTTGCTGCACGCCGATGGGGGCCAGGCAGTCGGTCGGCGGCGGCGGGAGCTTGGCTTCCTGCAGCTCCTGGAAGAGCTTCTCGGCCGTGGAGGAGTCGATGTCGCCCGCCTTGGTGCGGCTGGTGACGCCGATCTTGTCGCACAGCGACGACGCGGTTGACGAGCTGACCCGGCAGAACTTGTCCTGCAGCAGCGCGTAGAGCGAGTAGTTGGCCCGCTCCTGCTCGGCCTCCTTGAGCATCTGCAGCAGGATGCCCAGCTCAATACCCTTGGGGTGCGGCTGAATCTCCTGAGTCTCGCTCGGCAGGTCCGCGACGCCGCGGGGGAAGACCACCACGCCGCTGTACTCGGTAGTGACCTCGGGAAGGATGGGCGCAGACGGCTGGGCCGGGGCGTCCTGAGCCGGCGAGCCCGGCTGCGGCGCGCCTTCGCGGCTGGTGGGGGCCGACGCGGGCGCGGCGGCGCCCCGGCCGGTGAGCAGGGGGGCCTCGTCCTCCTCGACCGTCTCGCGCGAGGGGCGAACGAAGGTGAACCGGGCGTGCGGGTTGGCGATGGCGGTGAGCTCGAGGAACTCATCGACGCTGCCGCGCCCGCGCTGATACTTGCCGTCGAGCTCGATCGACACGCACGTGCCGGTGGGGAAGTCGGGCACGGGCATGAAGATCGCCTCGCGGGCCCCGGGGCAGAGGGTGCGGAGGCGATCGGGGGGGAAGTCGTCGGTCTCCTGATCGACAGTGACCTCGGCCCGGTTGGTCTTGGTGTTCATCGCCAGCTCGATGTGGTGAGCCGGCTTCCGGGCGGAAGGGCGGGTGTGGATCACCATCGGCTTGCCGGTGGTGAGGAGCCCGTACATGCCCGCGGCGGAGATGCCGATCCCCTGTTGGCCGCGCGACATCTTGAGGCGGTGGAACTTCGAGCCGTAGAGCAGCCGTCCGAAGATGTGCTCGACCTGCTTGCGGACGATGCCGGGGCCGTTGTCGACGATGGTGATGCGGTAGCGGCTGGACTTCGCCGAGGCGGGGCGATCGGGCTGGAGGTCCTCGATGGCGACGATCACGTCGGGGAGGATCCCGGCTTCCTCGCACGCGTCGAGGGAGTTGTCGACCGCCTCCTTGACGGTGGTCAGCAGCGCCTTGCGCGGGTTGTCAAACCCCAGCAGGTGGCGGTTCTTGGCGAAGAACTCGCTGACGGAGATATCCCGCTGCTTGGTCGCCATGGACTCGGCCGTGGCGCGCGGAGCGGATTTGGGCTTGTTCGCGGGTTGATCGAGAACCACTGGTTCAGCCATTGCGCGCCCTCCATGGCGGCGGTGATGTTCCGAGCAGATTGCAGGGTGCAGGTTATCCGGGCCCAGCGTAGCAGGGTCCAGGGTGGAAGGGCCCAAGAAGGTCCCATGGAACGGCCAGCAGGGGAGGTGGCGCCCGGGCGGTCCTATGCTGCGATGTGACCACTTCCTCATCTTCCTCCGCCCCGCAACCCCCGTCCCCACCCTCCCCCCCCTCCGATTTCCCCCGTCCCGTCGTCATGGAACGGCGGCCGCTCCACCACGGCCGGAAGTTCGACTACGAGCAGTTGGTGCTCCGCTCGCCGACGGGGCGGGTCTACACCCGCGAGTTGGTTCGCCACCCGGGCGCCGTGGTGGTGGTCCCCGTGGCCCGCCGGCCGGAGGGCCTGCGGGTGGTGCTCATCCGCGTCTACCGGGCGTCGATCGACGCGATGTCGGTGGAGTGCTGCGCCGGCACCCTGGAAAAGGGGGAGGATCCCGCGGTTTGCGCCGGACGCGAGCTGATCGAGGAGACCGGCTTCGAGGCCGGCCGGATCGTCTCGCTCGGGGCGTTCCGCACCTCGCCAGGGCTGTCGGATGAGATGATGCATGCGTTTGCCGCGACGGAACTCAAGCACGTCGGACAGGACCTCGAAGAAGACGAGGACATCGAGGTGTTCCAAGTCGCCCCCCAGGAAGCTCTGGCGATGATCGACCGCGGCGAAATCGCCGATGGCAAGTCCATCGCGGCGCTCCTGATCGCCCACCGGCGCGGCGCCCTCGACTGAGCGCGCCGGGCGAAACCTGCGCCCGGTCCGTCCTCGCCGATATGCTCATTGGCATCGTCCCACCGCTCGGCGCCCCCGTATGGCCCTTCGTGACTCAGAATCCTGGCGGGAACAACCGTCCGACCCTTCCGACCGCGAGGGCGGCTGGCGCGGCGCGTTCGCGCGGCTCTTCGCCCCCGGCGCGAGCTTCTATGACTGGGCCCTGCCGCTCTACACGGCGTGGGGGATCCGCGTACGCCTGCACGTGCTCTTCATCCTGATCGAGGGCGGGCTGCTGCTCGACGCCATGAAAGATCAGCGGCTGATGTGGGCGATCCTGAGCCCGCTGGCGGTCTTTCTGCTGGTGCTGCCGCACGAATACGGCCACTGCCTCGCCTGCCGGTGGCGCGGGGGTGACGCCGACGACATCCTGCTCTGGCCTCTGGGCGGCCTCGCCTCCTGCCGTCCGCCGCACAACTGGAAAGACAGCCTGATCACGACGCTGGGCGGCCCGATGACGCACGTGGTGCTGGCGCCGGTGCTCGCCGGGGCGGTGCTCCTCAGCGGCCTGAGCGCGAACGTCCTGCTGTTCAACCCGCTGTATCAGTGGTCGGCCCTCGGCGGCGAGTCGGCGACCTATTGGCAGGTGGCCATCTGGGTGATGTACTGCGCGAACATCAAGCTCTTCCTGTTCAACATGCTGCTGCCGATGTTCCCCATGGACGCCGGGCGGGTGCTGCAGGAGTTGCTCTGGCGCAAGATCGGCTGGAAGCGGTCGATGGCCGTGGCGGTGAATGTCGGCCTCGCGGTCGCGATCGTGATCGGCGTCCTGAGCGCGATCTCGATGGCGACGGCCCGCGGCAGCGGGATGCTGCTGGGGCTCGCGTTCTTTGGCGGCATGACCTGCTGGCAGGAGAAGCAGCGGCTCCGACTGATGGAGCTCGCCGGCGATGAGCCCACGGAGTTTGAATTCAACGAGTCCCTCCGCATGCGCCCCGAGGATGACGAGCGGGAGCGCCGCAAGCAGGAGGCCGCGGACCGCAAGGCCCGGCTCGCCGCGGAGCGCAAGGCCGAGGACGCCCGGCGCGAGCAGGAAGAAGTCGACCGCATCCTGGCCAAGATCGCCGCCGCCGGCCTGGCCAGCCTCACCCGGGCCGAGAAGCGGACCCTCGAGAACGCCACGGCCAAGAAGCGCGGCGGCGGATGAGCGTTCGGGGTCGCCCGGCCGCCCGGCCGCTCTGCCGGAGGCCGCTCCCCCACACCGCCCCCCCGCACCGCCCTCCGCAAAATCGAGGGGCTCGCTCCCGGAACAATGAGGCAGCCGGAAGAAAGCCCGCCCGCTCGCGCGTAGCGTTCGCCCGGTGTCGGCCCTCTCCCGCAGCGCTCTCCCCGCCTCCCCCGATCCGATCCAAGATCCGAGACCTCCCCCGATGGGCCTCGCCGACCGCGACTACTACCGCAAGGACATTGATTCCCTCCAGCGCGGCTCCCGCGTCGGCGTTCTGGGGTTTCTTTCGATCAACACCTGGTTGATCGTCGTGAACGTCGCGATCTTCTTCGTGGCGGTGGGGATGTCGTCGACTCCGGCGCTGCGGGCGCCGCTCTTCTACCAGCCCCGGTTCGAGGCGACGACGACTCCCGCCCAGATGGTCCGCGCCCGCTACCTGCCCCAGGCCATCAGGCCGAATCTGCCGGTGCAGACCATCGAGCTCTACGACCCTGAGACGGTCGTGCAGACCCCGCAGGGCCAGGCCTTCGTGGTGATCGGCCAGCAGCAGGTGGCGATGGTCTCGTGGCTTGACTTTGCCGGGCACTTCTCGACTGATCGGGTGATCTGGCGGTGGGAGATCTGGCGGTTCCTCACCTTCCAGTTCCTGCACGCAAGCCCGATGCACCTGCTGCTGAACATGATGGGCCTCTACTTCTTCGGCGGCCTCGTCGAGCAGTATCTGGGGTCCTACCGCTACGCGGCGTTCTATCTCACCTGCGGCATCTTCGGGGCCGTCAGCTACCTCGCGCTCAACCTGCTGGGCGCCTATATCTTCCCGCACACGCGCATTCCCGGCCTGCTGTTCGAAGACCCCGCCACGCCGCTGGTGGGCGCCTCGGCGGGGATCTTCGGCGTCCTGATGGCCGCGGCGTTCATCGCGCCCAAGTCCATCGTCCACGTCTTTGGGATCATCCCGCTGAAGACGCGCACCGCGGTGTACCTGTTCACGGGCATTTCCGTCTACAACCTCGTCTTCGGCTCGGCCAACGCCGGCGGCGAAGCCGCCCACGTGGGCGGCGCCATCGCGGGCTACTTCTTCATCCGCCGCACGCACCTGCTGCGCGACTTTTTCGACATCCTGGGACAAGGCGGGAGGAGCGGGGGCGGCGGCCGGGGGGCGGGGAGCGGCGGCGCCGGGGGGCCGGCCCGCGGGCGCGCCGGTGGGCGCGGCGGCGCTTTGGGCGGCGCTCTGGGGGGCGGGATCACCGCCGAGGTGGACCGCATCCTGGCGAAGGTTCGTGAGCAGGGCCTGCAATCCCTGAGCGACAGCGAGAAGCAGACGCTGCGCGACGCCACTTCGGCCCAGCGGGGCGCATCGCGTGGGTGACCCTGTTCGGCTGACCATCCTTGGGCGCTCGGCCCGGTCGCGGGCCCGCCTCGGGCGCGTCTCGACCCCGCATGGCGAGTTCGACACCCCGGCGTTCATGCCCGTCGGCACACGCGGCACAGTCAAAGGCGTGCCGCCCCACCTGGTGGCCGCCACCGGCGCCCAGATCTGCCTGGCCAACACCTACCACCTGATGCTCCGGCCGGGCTCGGAGCTGGTCGCGCGCATGGGCGGCCTGCATGAGTTCATCAACTGGCCCCGTCCGATCCTGACCGATAGCGGCGGCTACCAGGCCTATTCGATGGCCGACATCAACGCCATCGATGACGACGGGGTGACGTTCATGTCGATCATCGACGGCGCCACCGTGCGGCTGACGCCTGAGCGGGCGATGGAGGTCCAGAACCAGCTCGGGGCCGACATCATCATGGCCTTTGACGACTGCCCGCCCTCGGCCCAGCCGGAGGTCGCCGGCGGGGCCAGCGGAGATGACGCGGCGCCGGACGCAACGCCCGCCGAACAGCCCGCCGACCCGCGTCTGCTTCGGGCCGTTCGGCGCGACTCCGGGCGCGGGGCCGCGAGCGAGCGGGCTGGGGGTGGTGGCGGGGCACGCAAGGGCGACTACGACCACGCCCAGCGCCTCGCCACCGCCAACGAGCGGACCATCCGCTGGCTGGAGCGGTGCAAGCGGGCCCACGCCCGCGCGGGCGATCAGGCGCTCTTCGGAATCATCCAGGGCGGGGCTGATCTCGACCGCCGGACCTGGTCGGCCCAGCGGGTGACGGCCATCGACCTGCCGGGCTACGCCATCGGCGGGGTGGCCGTGGGTGAGCAATTCGAGGACATTGTGCGTGTCGTCCGCCACACGGCGCCGCTCATGCCGGATGACAAGCCCCGTTATCTGATGGGCGTGGGGTATGAGCGCGACCTGCTGGCGGCGGTGCTGAGCGGGGTGGACATGTTCGATTGCGTGCTGCCGACGCGCAACGGGCGCAATGCGTGCGCCTTCACGCCGGCCGGGGCGCTGAAGCTCCGCAACGCCAAGTATGCCGAGGATCCGGGGCCCCTGCAGCCGGGGTGCGATTGCCTGGCGTGCGCCGGAGCGCCGGGCGGGGGGCCCGAATCCAGCAAGGGCTTCTCGCGGGCCTACATCCGTCACCTGTTCATCGCGGGGGAGATGCTGGGGCCGATCCTCGTGAGCATCCATAATCTGCGGCATTTTCAGAGTTTCATGGCGGATGTTCGGGCCGCGATCGTGACCGATGCCTGGGAGGCCCTGATTGATCGGTATCCGGTCGCCTCTCCCGGGGTTTCAGCCCTCCCGGCGTCCTAATATCCCGGTTCCTCCGGGACCCTGGGGCGACGTGGCCCCAAGGCGCCTGGATCGCGCCGCGTGCGCGCCGATCGGGCGCGCCGGGCGGTTGGTGCTTCGCTGAGCCTTCCATGACCCAGTTCCTTGCCGTCACACTCGCCCAGGCCGCCAGCCCTCCGCAGTCATCTCCGGCCACGCCGGTCCAGATTGAGGGCCTGCCTCCGTCAGCCCCCGCCCCTGGAGGCGCGGCCAGCGGCGGCCCGACCGGTGTTCCGCTGATCCCCGCCGGGCCCGGAAGTCCGCCGCCGCGGCCGGCGACGAGCGGCGATCTCATGACCTCGTTCCTGCCGATGCTGGTGGTGGTGGTGGTGTTCTTCGTGATGGTCTCGCTGATGAACCGCCGGCAGGACAAGAAGAAGGTCGAGATGCTCCAGAGCCTGGGCAAGCGCGACAAGGTGCAGACCGTCGGCGGCGTGATCGGCGAGGTTGAGGAGGTCGGGACCGACGACGTCATCGTGCGCACGGCCGAGTCCACGCGCATCCGCTTCGCGAAGACGGCGGTGGTGCACATCCTCAAGAAGCACGGGGCCCCGGCGGCTTCGGCCCAGGCCGAGGCCAAGCCGCAGGCCGAGAAGTCCGCAGTCTGATTCTCCGCGGGGCGCGTTCGCCGCCCGGCGCTCACGCACTTTCGCCCAGTTCATCGCAGGGCCGCTGGCCCGCCAGAGTTTGTCGGTTCGTCGCTCCTTACGGATTCACCATGCGAAACCTTGTCTGGCACACGTTTGTCATCCTCGCCGCGCTGGTCCTGGCGGTGGTCGCGATCACCCCGCCGGAGACGAAGCTCCGGTTGAACAAGGACCTTGTCGGCGGCACGACGCTGACGTACCAGGTCGACGTCCGCCCGACGGACCCGCCCGACACGCTGACGAAGGTGATCGAGCTGCTCAAGCGGCGCATCGATCCCAACGGCCTGATGGAGATCCAGTTCGAGGCCCAGGGGACCGACCGCATCGCCATCACCATGGCGCTGGCCAACGACTCGGTCCGCAAGGGCCGCGAGCAGTTCGAAGCGGTGCTGCAGCAGTTGACGCAGGGGGCGGTCTCGCTCGACCAGTTGAATCGCACGCTGGCCAGGACCGGTCCCGACCGGGCTGCGGAGCTCGAGAGCCTTTCCGGCGGCGACGCCGACCGGCGGCGGCTGCTGCTGGACGCGTCGGCGAAGTACGACGCGGCGCAGGCCGCGAGCGCTGCGTTCAGGGAGGCCTCGCCCGCCCTCGAGAAGACCATCGACGAGCTCAGCCGCCAGGTTGAAGAGGCGCAGCAGCGCCGGGCCCCGCAGACGGAGATTGACGGTTTGCAGGCCCGCCTGCGCGAGTTCAAGCGGGAGCTCGACAAGGCCGCCGAGGCCCCGGCGATCGCGGAGCTCGACTTTGAGAAGGCCCGCTCGGCGGTGCTCGACACGACGATCTCGGAGGCGGAGGTGCGGCGGCTCCTGGAGCTGCCCCGCGAAGGGCGGAGCTACCGCGGCGCGGGGGGCGCGATGGCGCGGCTCAACAGCCCGCGTGAGCGGGCCCTGGAGCGGCTCAAGACCAAGTACCCCAGCGCGGGCGCCCGGATCGACGCCGTCGTGGCCGAGCACGACCGGTACCAGTCGTCCCGGTCGTCGCTCGACGACCCAGCCGACCTGCAGCGGCTGCTGCGCGGGGCTGGCGTGCTGAGCTTCCGCATCACCGTCAAGCCGGGGGAGATTCCCGAAGAGGCGGCCCTGCGGGCCGAGATCCGCGAGAAGGGGCCCAAGGGCGTCCGCTCGCCCTCCTACCACTGGTACAAGATCAACAAAGAGGACGCCTGGTTCGACAACAAGGAGCAGGAGAAGGCGCTCTTCACGAATCCCGCCGGCTACTTCGCCTCGCGCGGGCACGTCGTCGAAGAGATCGACGGCCAGTACTGGATGCTCTGCTACGACACCAAGGGCAAGCGGCTGACCCAGGCCGAGGGCGCCTGGAGCCTTCGGTCGGCCCGTCCGGGCGTCGACCCGGAGCGGGGGACCCAGTGCATCGTTTTCGAGATGGACAGCCTGGGCGGCGAGAAGATGGGCCAGCTCACCGACGGCAACCGCCAGAACAGCATGGGTGTGCTGCTCGACGATGAGGTGTACACCGCCCCGACGATCCAGAGCCGCATCGGCAACCGCGGCCAGATCACGGGCAACTTCAGCGAGGCCGAGATCAGCTACATCGTGCGCGTGCTGGCCGCGGGCTCGCTCTCGGCCAAGCTCTCGCCCGAGCCGATCAGCCAGGTGACGATCTCCCCCGAGCTGGGGCGCGACAACCTGGACAAGGGCCTGCGGGCCGGCGTGTTGGCGTTCATCGCCATCGCGGTGTTCATGAGCGTGTACTACTTCACGTTCGGCTTCGTCTCGATCGTGGCCCTGTTCTTCAACGCCCTGATGATCCTGGCGGCCATGGCCGCCCAGCACGCGGCCTTCAGCCTCCCGGCCATCGCGGGCGTCATCCTCACCTTCGGCATGGCCGTTGACGCCAACGTGCTGGTTTACGAGCGCATCCGCGAGGAAATGTCCAACGGAGAGGACCTGAAATCCGCCCTTCGGCTGGGTTTCAGTCGGGCCCTCTCGGCGATCGTCGACGGGCACGTCACCGTCCTGATCGTCTGCGTCATCCTGGGGATCGTCGGCACGCAGGAGATCAAGGGCTTCGCGATCACCATGTCGGTGGGCGCCGTCGCCACGCTGTTCACGCAGCTGTACTGCACCCGCTGGATGTTCACGATCCTGATCGAGAAGTTCGGCCTGCGCAAGATGAGCATGCTCCCCATCGCCGTGCCCGCGATCCAGGGCATCTTCCACCTCAACGTCGACTGGATGCGCTACCGCTTCATTTTCATCGGATTCTCGGTGCTGCTGACGGTGCTGTGCGCGGTCACCCTGATCGTGCGCTCGGGCGACATCCTCGACACGGAGTTCACCGGCGGCAGCAAGGTCACCATCATCCTCAAGGAGCAGAGCCCCGGCGGCCCGCGCCTGACCATGACCCGCAAGGAGGTCCAGGACCGCGTCAGCCAGCTCGCCTCGGAGGGCGAGAAGTCCGCCGACCCCGTTCAGAAGGCGTTCGCCAACCTCCGCGAGGCCCGCGTCCGCGTCATCATCAACAACACCGACGATGTGCCCGCCGCTGAACGGGGCATTCGCTCGAGCACCTTCGAGATCAAGACCGCCATCACCAACACCGGGCTGCTCCGCGACGGTCTCTCCAGGGTCTTCGCCGACAAGATGGAAGTCCTCCAGGCCCTGAACTTCGACGGCCGCTCGGAGACCGACGAAGCCCGCTGGCCGATTCGCCCCGTCATCAGCGACCAGCTCGCCGATATCCCCGGCGTGGGGCTCCGCCAGCGCGAGCCCGAGTTCGTCGGCGGCGCCGCGGTGGTCTTCGCCAACTTCGACCCCCGCCCGAGCCTCTCGTCGCTCGAAGCCCGCGTCAAGGCCATCAAGGGCAAGAGCGGGCCCGAGTACGCCGAGGCCGCCGCCCGCAAGTACAAGTGGGTCATCCTCCGGGGCTCCCCCGAGGCCGTGCAGGACGCGGTGCTGCTGGTGCAGGATGAGCGGTACAACTTCATCACCGACCAGCAGAACTGGCAGTCCGGGCTGCGCAAGTCATCGTGGACGGTGCTGCAAGAGGCGCTGGGCCAAGCGAGCTCGTCAGCCAGCGTCGAGTCATTCAGCTCGTCGGTCGCGAGCGCCTTCCGGGCCCGCGCCGTCATCGCCGTGCTCCTTTCGGCCCTGCTGATCACGATCTACATCTGGGTGCGGTTCGCGTCGGTGCGGTACTCGCTGGCGGCCATCATGACCTCGCTGCACGACTGCCTGGTGGCCGTCGGGCTCATCGCCATGGGCGAAGTCATCTACACCAACACCCCCGGACTGGCTCACGCCCTGGGCATCCTCCCCTTCAAGATCGACCTCAACGTCATCGCCTCCGTGTTGACCATTCTGGGCTATTCACTCAACGACACCATCGTCGTCATGGACCGCATCCGTGAAAAGCGCGGGAAGCTCCCCTATGCCAGCCGCGAGGTCATCAACCGCGCCATCAACGACACCATCAGCCGAACCATCATCACCGGCGGAACCACGCTGATCGCGACGCTGGTCCTCTACATCGTTGGCGGCGAGGCCGTTCGGGCCTTCGCCTTCGCCTTCGTCGTCGGCATCCTCGTCGGCACCTACTCCTCCATCGCCGTCGCGGCGCCGATCGTCTGGGTCCGAAAGGGCGACCCGCACGAGGGCGACCCTGCCGAGGGCGGCGTCCGGCCCCCCCTCAACCCCGCCAACCCGGCCAATCCTGCGCTCCCCCCCGGTGGAGGGCAGCCCACGTTCGGGTGATCCGCGTCCGAGAACCACTCCGGTGCACTTGAACCCCGGAGCGCCGCTGGCCGATATTCTTCCTGGAGGCGTTCCGCGCCTGCCCGCCTCGTCTCCGGTGCGCACCCATGGCTACCCAACCTCGCCGCATCGTCGGGATCTTCGCCCTCATCCTCGGGCTGTGGGTGGTCATCTTCTGGATGTACCCCGCGTCCTCGACGCCGACGATCACCTTCGGCCAGCGCCCCGAGGGCGGGCTGACCCCGGCGGTCGTGGTTGAGTCGCAGGGTGTCGCGGCCAACTCTCAACCAACCCAGCCGCCTCAACAGGCGGGCGGCCCAGGCGCCGGCTCAGCCGGGGCGGCCAAGCCGCGTTCGGGGTCCGGGGCAGCCCAGGCGCAGCCCTCCGGCCCGGTGACGGTGATCGAGCGGCCAAAGTTTCGCGCCTATACCGTTCGCAAGGGCGATGTGAGCTTTGAGGCCATCGCGGCGCGGACCGAGGTCTATGGCAACCGCAAGCTGGCCTGGGCGATCCAGGATGCCAACTCGCTCGTGTCGCCCGACAAGTTGATCCCCGGGCGGACGGTGCTGCAGATCCCGCTCGATCCGTCCAACATCCAGGGTCGCCCGGTCACGATTGATCCGCGGACGGGTCGGCCCAATTCGGCCAACTCCCCGAGCGGTCCGACGACTGGTCCCTCGAGCGGCCCCACGAACGCCCCGACCCCCCCGACCCCCCCGACCTCCCTGACCCCCCCAGCCGCCACCCCCAAGCAGGCCCCGGGCGAGGATTACACCGTGCGCGACGGCGACACGCTGTCGGGGATCGCCAAGGCCAAGTACGGCAAGTCGGCCCTGTGGACTCTGATCCTTGAGGCCAATCGCGACGTGCTGACCGACCCCGCGAAGGTCAAACCGGGCATGACGCTGCGCATCCCGCCGGCGCCCAAGGGCGACTGACGCCCGAGGGGCACGCCGCCCCGCGCCCGGCCAATCGGTCACTGCCACCATCTCATGCCCCCCCGGCCCCGCCCGCCCCGCCCGGTCGACCTACCTTCTTTCCCCACGGTCTGCGGCCAGGCCCGGTCGCGATGGTGGTCGCGCCTCCGATCGCCGATGAACCGTCCTTCCGCAGGTCGGCGCGGGGCCCGAGCGGCCCGCTCCGCCTCCGCCTCAGCCCGCCTCGCCAGGAGTCTCGCACGTGTCCAAGATCAAGCGCATCCTCGTCACCGGCGGCGCCGGGTTCCTCGGGTCCCACATCTGCGACCGGCTGGTCGGCCAGGGGCACGACGTCATCTGCCTGGACAACCTGTTCACCAGCCAGAAATCCAACGTGTCGCACCTGCTGGGCAAGCCCAACTTCGAGTTCATCCGGCACGACGTGACCCATCCGATCTGGCTCGAGGTCGACGAGATCTACAACGCCGCGTGCCCCGCGGCGCCCGGGCACTACCAGTACAACCCCATCAAGACCATGAAGACCAGCGTGATGGGCGCCATCAACGTGCTGGGGATGGCCAAGCGCTGCCGGGCCAAGGTGCTGCAGTTCTCCACCAGCGAGGTCTACGGCGACCCCACCGAGCACCCCCAGACCGAGAGCTACCGCGGGAACGTGAACCCCATCGGCATCCGGGCGTGCTATGACGAGGGCAAGCGGGCCGCCGAGACGCTCTTCTTCGACTACCACCGGAGCAACAAGGTGAACATCCGCGTGGTGCGGATCTTCAACACCTATGGCCCGCGGATGCACCCCTTCGACGGCCGCGTGGTGTCGAACTTCATCCGCCAGGCCCTGATGAACCAGGACATCACGATCTATGGCGAGGGGCAGCAGAGCCGCTCGTTCTGCTTTGTTGAAGACCTGGTCGAGGTCATCATCCGCATGATGAACGGGCCCGATGACTTCATCGGCCCGGTGAACATCGGTAACCCCGTGGAGTTCACCGTCCGCCAGCTCGCCGAGCTCGTGCTGGAGCTCTCGGGGAGCAAGGGCCAGCTGGTCAAGAAGCCGATGCCCGCCGATGATCCCGCCCAGCGCCAGCCCGACATCACCCTGGCCCGCACAAAGCTGGGGTGGGAGCCGAAGGTGCCGCTGCGCGAGGGGCTGAAGAAGACCATCGAGCATTTCCGCACGCAGGTGCTGCCGCGGATCGATGAGTTCCGCGCGCCCACGCCCAACTATTGAGTGCATCGCGGCCGGCGGACGAGGGCGTGTGGTCAACCCAGTCTGGCGATGTGCATGACACGATGCTCGGCGCCGCCGGCGCGGAGCACGCTGCTCATCAGGCTGATGTGATCGACCTCAAACGCCAGGCCCTCGATCGCCGTTAAAACCGCTTCCGGCCAGGGGAGCCCGGGGCTCCGCCGGATCAGGGTGATGTGGGGTGAGAACCCGCCTCGCGAGCGGATCTGGCTCGGCCGGGCCAGGCGCCTGGCGAGCCTCGCATGGAGCTCCATCAGCCCGCTCGGGGCATCGGTCAGTGCGGCCAGCAGTCGCGCGTCGCGATTAGGGAGAGCGACCAATTCGAGGGGGTGGAGCCGGAATGGCCCTACTCCCTTGGTCGCCCGTTCGGTAGACTCAATAGTGTCTCGGAGCTCCGAGGCGCTGGCCGGACCGATGAACAGCAGCGTAAGGTGCACCTGTTCAATCGGCGTGAAGCGGTGGGCGTCGCCCGCCAGTCGGCGGGCCTGCTCAAGCAGCCCGCGGGCGGCTTGCTCCGGCGGGTAGAGGGCGATGAACAGTCTGTGCAGTGGTTGACGCGAGGACATCGTTCGTACCGGGTGCAGGTGGGGGCGCGGGTGGTTGGCCGCCGACGGGCCGCGGCCGGCAGCGAAGCAGGGTGTGTGAAGGAGGAAGGTATGTTCCGCCGCGTGATCGCCGCGATTGATGGCTCGGAGCTGGCCGCCTCGGCGGCCCGCCACGGCCTCACACTCGCCCGGGCGTTGGGGGCGCCCATCGCGGCGTGCTTCGCGGTCGAGCCGATCCTCACGCCGATGACTGCCCCCGGGATCGACCCTGCCTCGGCGTCGCTGGGCGACCCCATGGCCGTGCTGGCCATGATGGACCAGCAGGCCCTGGGTGAGCAGATCGTCCGCGACTTTGTCGCCCTGGCCCGGTCCGAGGGCGTGGAGGCCGAGGGGCTGATCCGCCCCGGCATGCTTCGCGAGGTGCTGGCGGAGGTCGCCGGACCGCGCGACATGATCACCATCGGCCGCAAGGGGCGATTCTCCACCTCAGGCGTAGGCAGCCAGACACGCTCGCTCGTCACGGCGGCCCCGTGCCCCGTCCTCGTCGCCCACCGACCGGCTCAGCCGCTCCACCGGATCCTGGCCGTATATGACGGCACGGCTCCGAGCGCCCACGCCCTGCGCGTCGCGGCGGAGCTCGCCTCGGCCACCCGCTGGGCAATGGTGGTGCTCGCCGTTCACGGCCGCGCTCCCGGTGATGACGATCCGGCGGTGGGGGCCCGGCGGGCCATCTGGCCGCAAGGGGCGCCGCAGTCGCCCGCGCCGGTCGGCGCCGGCGCGCTGGATGCCCCGAGCATCGATTTCATCACCGTCCAGGCCAGCGATGCGACCCAGGAGGCGGCGGGGATCCAATTGCTGGCCTCCAAGGAGCGCCAGGCTCTGGTGGTCATGGGCGCCTACGCCCAGAACTGGCTGGCCGAACTGATCTGGGGCGGGGTGACCGACCAGGTCATGCAGCGGACCCGGGCCCCGGTGCTGCTGGTGCACTCACCGGAATGAGTGCGGGCCTCAGTTGTGGTCGTGGTCGCCGGTGCAGGCGACCCCGGCGAGCGCCATCAGCCGGAGGGCCTCGGCCTGGGCCTGCGGGCTGGGGGGCGGCAGCCGCTTGAGCTCTGCAAGGCACTGTTGCTGGAACCGCTGCTCGTAGAACTGGTTCTTGGGGTCCTTCGCTGCGGCGGCGAATTCGCCCGTCAGCAGGGCCGATGTGCGATCGATCCGCGTCTGCGGGAGCGGGTGCGTGCTGAGGATCTCCAGCTGCTGGGCGCCGCCGGAGGCGTCCTTGAGGATCTGCATCACCTGCCGCTGCGCCTCGGGGTTGTAGCCCGCCCGGGCCATGTAGCGCATGCCGAGGGAGTCGGCCTGTAACTCTTCATCCCGGCCGAACTTGAGGAGAATCGTCTGCCCGCCGACCTGGATCGCCGGCAGCAGCAGGGGCGCCACCTGCCCCAGGCGCGTGTCCTCGCCCGCGGAGCTCAGGGCGATCCCCGCCACCGCCACGCCTACTGAGTAATAGTTCGCCTGGTTCATGCGCTGGATCGTGTGCTGCGCCGTCACATGGGCGATCTCATGCCCGACCACCCCGGCCAGCTGGGCCTCGTTGGTCATCCGCTCCACCAGGCCCCGCGACACGAACACCTTGCCACCCGGCAGGGCGAAGGCGTTGATCACCGGTGAATCCAGCAGCGTGAACTCCCACGGCAGCTTGGGGTTCTCATCCTCGGTCGTCGCCGCCAGGCGGTTGCCCAGATTGGTGAGATACGCGCGGAGCGCCGGGCTGTTCACCGCCCCGCCGAACTCGCGCGTCATCTGGGGCGCCGCGTCGGCGCCCAGCTTGATTTCCTGCTCGCGCAGCGCGTCGCGTCCCTGGAGCGAGAAGATCCGCTCTCCGGTCGCCGAGTTCTTGACGCACCCGCCGGCGAGCCCTGCGAGCGTGAGGACGACGGCCCCAAGGGCCGTCCAAGGTTGGGATTTCCATCCGGTGAACGAATGTCCGTGCATGCCGTGCTCTCCTGGGGCGCGGGGGCTCCGCCCGCGCCGACAGCGCAACTCTATTGGCGCGGGCGCGGCCTGTCGCTCCTACGATGGTCCGATGACCGATCCTGCGCCGCCGCCCTCCTCCCCAGCCGCGGCTGGGGAACCGTCTCCCGCCTGGTCCGTCCCCGACCTCTCCGACCCGCACGCCCGCGCCGACAAGCCTGAGCGGGTCCGCCGCATGTTCGCGGCGATCGCGGGTTCCTACGACCTGAACAACCGCCTCCACTCGCTCTGGCAGGACCAGGCTTGGCGCCGTCGGGCCGTGCGTGAAGCGGCGGTGCGCCCGTCGGATGAAGTGCTCGACTGCGCCTGCGGCACGGGCGACCTGACCCGCCTGTTCGCCGCCGCCGGCGCCGCCAAAGTGGTGGGGCTCGATTTCACGCGTGAGATGCTCGACATCGCCCGGGCCAGGCGGGTCGCGGGGCGGAAGCCTGACGAGCGGACGTCGTACATCGAGGGCGATGCGATGGCGCTGCCCTTCGCCGACGCGTCGTTCGACATCGTGTCGATCGCCTTCGGGATTCGCAACGTCGCCTCGCCGGAGCGGGCGTTGCGGGAGTTCCGGCGGGTGCTCCGGCCGGGCGGGCGTCTGGTGATCCTTGAGTTTGACCGCCCGACGTTTCCGCTGCTGGGCGCTTTCGCGGATTTTTACACGCGCCGGATTATGCCGATCACCGCGACGCTCATCAGCGGAGACCGGTCGGGAGCGTACAAGTACCTGCCCGCGTCGGTCCAGACGTTCATGAACCGGACCCAATTGGGGGAGCTGATCACCCGCTGCGGGTTCAGCGGGTGGGGGGCCCGGCCGCTGTCGCTGGGCATCTGCGTCTGCCATCGCGCAACCGTCGCGCGTTGAGCGCCCCATAACTGTCGGACGATCCACGGTCGCGGCCGTCCCGGGGCGACCATCACCGCCGCCGCGCGGCTCCTGCGCCGCGGCGCAAGCGGTGCGCAGTCGAGATTCACCCCTCCCGGATTCCCTGCATTCGCGGGCCGGGGCTCGATATGCTCAAGGCCACGCGGCGCCGGGCGCTGGATTCGCCCGGATCGCAATCTCACCATTTGTCTGGCTGGTCAGAGTGGAACTCGCCCCGGCCCGGAACACTCCGGAGGCGATCGCCATGTCTGAGCAGATCAACGAGCAGTTCTTCGAGACCCTCATCAGCGGCGACCGGGCGAGAGCCCGGGCATATGTGGCCGAGATCGTCGGGAAGGGCTTCACGCCCGAACGGCTGATCAATGAGCTTTTCTGGCCGACGTACCAGACGCTCGACCGCCTGCACCGCTCCGACCAGCTCAACACGCTCACGCATCATCTGGCGACGCGCCTGCTCCGCGTGCTGGTCGACCAGAACGCCGCGAACATGACCCGTCAGGCCGCCCGCGGCCGCACCATCTTCGTCTTCTGCGGCGCGACCGACGCCGACGAGATGGGCGCCCAGATGGCCGTTGATCTGCTCGAGTCGTACGGGTTCGATGTCTCCTTCGCCGGCGGCGGGGTCGCCAACGACGAGATCCTCTCGCTCGTCAACGACCGCAAGCCCGACGTCCTCCTGATGTTCGCCTCGAGCCCCACCGATCTGCCCAACATCCGCGAGCTGATCGACACGATCGGCGAGATCGGCGCCTGCCCGAACCTGCAGGTGGCCGTGGGGGCGGGGGTCTTCAACCGGGCCGACGGCCTGGCCGAGGAGATCGGCGCCGACCTGTGGGCCAGCGACCCGCTGGAGATGGTCGACACGCTCATCGCCGAGCCGCAGCGCCGGGCCGGGGCCGACCAGCGGACCGTGGGCAAGAGCCGCACCAAGCCCGCGAAAAAGGCCGCCTGAGCAGCGTCCGCACACGATCGTCGTCTCCAGCCGCGCCGGCCGTCCGGCGCGGCTTTGTTTTTTTGGCGCCCGCGCCTCACTGGGGGCGCGTCGCGAGCGCCGCGCGCACGAGCGCCATCACGCGGTCGCGTTCCTGCTCAGGCAGCGGCAGCCGCGGCGGCCTGACCGTGGCCCGCCCCATGCCGACCTCCTGCTGCACCAGCTTGATCAGATGCACGAACTCGGGCCCGGTATCCAACCGCAGGAGCGGCAGGAACCACCGGTAGAGCCGGTCGGTCGCGTGCTGGTCGCCCCCGCCGCTTCCATTGGCGGCCCGGAACAGCGCCACCGACTCGCGCGGGAAGGCGTTGACCAGGCCCGCGATCCACCCCGCAGCGCCGGCCCGCACGCCCTCCACCACCAGGTCATCCACACCCACCAGCACGTCGAGCCTCGGGGCCGCAGCGCCAATGGCCGTAATCCGCCGCACGTCCGCTGATGATTCCTTGACGGCTTCAAGATTCGCATGCTCCGCGCCGAGCTCAGCGATCTGCTCGGGCGAGATGTCGGTCCCGTAGGCGAGGGGGTTGTTGTAGAGCATGCACGACAGCGGCGTGGCCCCGAGCACGGCCCCGAAGTGTGATTTGGTCTCGCGCCACGACCCGCGGTACACATACGGCGGTAGCACCATCAGGCCCCTGCACCCCAGGCGGGCGGCCTCCTCCGCCTGGCGGACCGCGCCAGCGGTGCTCAGCGCCGCCACGGCGGCCAAGGCCGGGGCCGACGCCTCGGCGAGGCTCTCCACCAGCGTCGTCAGGATCGCCGAGCGCTCATCCGGCTCCAGCACCCCGCCTTCACCCAGGGAGCCCAGCGCCACGATCCCTGTGCAGCCGGCGTCGATCATCCAGCGGGCGTGCCGGCCGAGGAACGCCAGATCGACACCGCCGGCGGCGTCGAACGGCGTGGTGATGGCGGGAATGACGCCCCGCCATGGCGAACGGCTGGGCCCGGCGGCGGGGGTGGTCATGGTGCGGCTTCCTGTGCGGCTGGCGTAGCGAGCGACGACATGGGCACTGGGCACAGTGGCGGGCGGGCATCCGCGGGCGTCAGCCCCAGCACAAACTCAGCCGCGGGGCCGCAGATCCGCCCCTGGCACGGCCCCATCCCGCAGCGGGTCTGGATCTTGGCCTCACGCCAGGAGGCGAACGGCCTCACGCGGCCCACCGCAACATCCTCGCAGCGGCACAGCATCGAGCGTTCGTCGGCCAGCGTCTTCAGCTCATCACGCAGGGCGAATGTCCGCTCGAGCTCCTCGCCAAACCGCCGGGCCGCCTGGCGCAACGACCGCTGCCGGCCCCCCTCGCGCCCGCCGAGCCCCGTCGCGATCAACCCTTCAGCCTCCGCGGCGTCCACGCCCGCCACCCCGCAGCACTCGCCTGCGGCGAAGACCCCCGGCACGCTCGTCTGCTGGTCGGCATCCACAACCACCCGTCCCTCCTCGACCCGGCAGCCCAGCATCGTCGCCAGCTGCGTGTTGGGCGTCAGGCCGAAGGCGCAGGCGAGGTAGTCGCACGCGTGCGACTCCACTCCCGCACCGTCGGTCACCGTCACCCTCTCGACGGTGCCTGAGCCCTCCGCCCGCACCGGCCACCACCCGCACCGATACGGCGCACCCAGCAGCCGCCCCCGCAACAGGGCCGCCTGAAGCAGCTTGCCCGGGCGGCGCCAGAGCGATCGCGCGAACGCTTGCACCCTTACCGCCGGGGCCTGATCGAAGGGCCCAACGATCGTCGCCCCGCGGCCCCGCAGGAACGCGCCGACCACCAGCAGCAGCGGCCCGCTCCCAGCGACCACCACCCGCTTACCGCGGATGTCGAGCCCGCCCTTGACCAGGGCCTGAAGCCCGCCGACACCCGTGATGTTGGGGAGGGTCCACCCCGGGAAGGGCAGGAACCGCTCCCGCGCGCCGGTGGCCAGCACCAGCCGCTCGTAGCGAATCACCACGGGTCCGCCCGGTCCCTCGGCGAGCAGGGACCCCGGCTCCAGCGGTTGAACAATCGTGGTGGAGAGCAGCGTCCGTACGTCCGGCGCCCCGAGCCACCGGCCCGCCCGCGCGGCGGCGGGTTGGGGCCGGCCGCCTTCGCCCCGCCAGATCTGCCCGCCCAAAGTCGGGTTGTCATCGACCAGCAGCGTCGAGGCCGGGGCGCCGCGCTGGCCGAAGCCCGCGGCCGCCGCGGACAGGCCCGCCGGGCCGGCGCCGATCACCACCAGTTCCGCCCGGTGTTCGGTCATCGGGCGGGCCTCCCGCCACCCATCCACCGGGCCGCCTACTGGGCCTCTCACTGGGCCGTCGCTCGCCACGCCAGTGGTGACGACCATGCCCTCGCGACAGGCGACCATGCACGATCGCTGGTGCGCGCGGCCGTCGATCTCCACGCGGCACTCGAAGCACACGCCCATTCCGCACAGGGGGCCCCGGGGCTCGCCAGTGGCGGACCGGCGGATCACCCCATCGGTCCGCGCATTGAGGACCGCGGCGGCGACCGTCGTGCCCGCCGTCGCCATCGCGTCACAGCCGTCGATCCGGATGCGCACGATCTGGCCCGAGCGCGCGTCTTGCGATGACCGCGGCGAGCTAGGCATGGGCCACCTCCGGCGCGGGGGTCAAGCCCAGGCGGGCCCGCGTGAGCCAGTAGGGTTCGGCGGGGATGGGCGGCGCCTCCGACCGCACATGGGCCGCGAGCAGGGCCGCGGTGCCCAGGGCCGTCGTGATTCCCAGCCCCTCGTGCCCGGTGGCCAGGAACAGCGATTGGTCGCCCGGGTCGGGCCCGATCAGGGGCAGCGAGTCGGGCGTCGCAGCGCGGAACCCCGTCCACGCCCGCAGGACTGAAAGCTCAGCCAGACGCGGCATGAACTGAAGCGCCCGGTCGACCAGCCGTCGGACGATCCGCGGCTCCACCTCGCTCGTCTCGCGCCCGTACTGGCGGGTCGAGCCCAGCAGGAGCTGGCCCGTCGCCCGCATCTGCAGATTAAAGGCGACAGCCTCTTCCGAGTGGCCGTGCGCGGCCTTGAGGTAGCCAAGCTCCACAATTTCGTGCGTGCAGAAGCCCGGGTGACGATCGGTGATCAGCAGGTGCCCCTTGCGCCGCCGCACAGGCGCCCAGGGTGAGAGCTCCGGCGCCCGCACGCCCAGAGCGTTCACCAGCAGCGGCGCCCTCACGCGCCGTCCGTCGGAGAGCACCGCCTCGCCGCCGCCCATCCGGACGACCTGCGGCCCGATCACCACGCCGCCGGGCGAGCGGCGGGCCACCTCGCTCAGCATCCAGCGCACCACGCAGGGGGGATAGACGATGCTGTCTTCCGGCAGCCGCAGCCCGCCCAGCAGCCCGGGGCGCAGGTTGGGCTCCGCGGCCCGCAGTTGCGATGGATCGAGCATCTCCGCCGCGACGCCGTGGGCCGTGTAGAACGCCGCCTTCGCGCGGGCGGCGTGCAGCTCCTCGTCATTCTCCGCAACCCAGAGGGCGCCGCAGCCGACGCGCTCGGCGTCGGCGGGCAGCTCCGGCGCCAGCTCATCCCAGAGATCGCGCGAGAGGCGCGTGAGGGCGAACTGAGCCGGGCTGTCGTCGCTGACCATGATGTGGCCCATGCCCGCCGCCGTGGCCCCGCCCCCGGCGGGCCCGGGATCGACGATCACCACGCGCAGCCCCAGCCGGGCCAGACGCCACGCGCAGGATGCCCCGACGATCCCCGCCCCGGCGATCACGGCGTCGGCGCTGCCCAAATCGGCCCCGCCCAACAAGCCCGGCAGCGCCGAGTCGGTCATGACGCGCTCCCCGAATGCGCGGCCGAGTTCGGCGCGCCGATCCCGTGCCGGAACGGGTCGCGCGGGTCGAGGATCAGCGTCGCCTCGCCGGTGATCCAGGCCCCGCCCGAGATGGTGGGGATGAGATCGCAGCCGCCGCCTCCCCCCCCCCGGCCCGCAGGTCCGGCCTCGGGTCCGGCCCGCAGCACACCCGTGAACGCGCTCCCGATGATGCTCTCCTGCCGCCAGGGTTGTCCCAGGGCCAGCTTCCCCTCAGCATGCAGGCACGCAAGCTTCGCGCTCGTGCCTGTGCCGCAGGGCGAGCGGTCGTACGCCCCGCCGGGGCAGAGCACAAAGTTGCGGCTATCCCGGTCGGCGCGGCTGGGCGGGCCGAAGAGCTCGATGTGGTCGATCGCCCGTCCGTCGTCGCCCCGCAGGCCCGCGTTCTCGACGCCGCGGCGGATGGCCTGCGCGACGCGCGTCAGCTCATCAACGCGGCTGAGTTCGAGCGCCTGGCGATGCTGGTCCTGCTCGACCAGGAAGAACCAGTTGCCCCCCCAGGCCACGTCGCCTTGCACGCGTCCCACGCCCGGAGCGTCGACGGTCACCCCCGCCAGCAGGCGCCGACAAGGCACATTCTCCACCGACGCGGCGCCATCCTCACCGAGGTGGATGGTCACCTCGCCCACCGGCGTCTCGATGCGGTGCGAACCGGGCCCGATCCGCCCGAGGTGCGCAAGCGTGACCCCGAGGCCGATCGTCCCGTGCACGCACATGTGCAGGAAGCCCACGTTGTTGAAGAAGATCACCCCGGCGGCGCAGCGCGGGTCGCTTGGCGGCGCCAGAAGGGCCCCGACCATGGCGTCGCTGCCGCGCGGCTCGTTGACCACAGCCGAGCGGAACCAGTCGAACCGCTCGCGGAACACCGCCAGCCGCTCCGCCATGGTCCCGGGGCCAAGGTCGGGCCCGCCGGCGACCACCACCCGGGTGGGTTCCCCTTCGGTATGCGAATCGATGACCCGTATGGGCGAATGGATGGGCTCTTGGCCGCGCACGGTCGAGCGTAGGGGACGAGTCGGCGCTGGTCTGAGCGATGGCCGTTTGCAGGTTCAGCCTGTCGCGCCGCCGGTCTGCCCCCGGCGCGCCTGCGCGCTCTCGAGCGCTCGGGCGAGGCGATCGCGCAGGCTCGCCGCGAGGGCTTGCTTCACCGCCGGCATGGGCGGGCAAGACTCGCCCAGCAGGCGGCCCAGGCTGGTGACGGGTCGGTTGGGCAGCCCGCAAGGCACGATGAGCCGGAAATGGTCAAGGTTGGTCGTCACGTTGAGCGCCAGCCCGTGCATCGACACCCACCGCCGCACCCGCACGCCCATCGCCGCGATCTTGGCCGGCGCCTCCCCCGGGCGAGCCACCCAGACGCCCGTGGCGCGGTCGGGCAGGGGGTCGCGCTCCGCCGCCACGCCGAACCCTGCGCAGGTGTCGATCACGCACGCCTCCAGCAGCCGCATGTAGTCATGCAGGCGGAGCCCGAAGGCGTTGAGGTCCAGGATCGGGTACACCACCAGTTGCCCAGGCCCGTGGTAGGTCACATCGCCGCCCCGGTCGGTCGCCTCGAGCGCAACGCCCGCGGCCAGCAGTTCGGACCCGGGCGCGAGGACGTTCCCGGCCGCTGAGGGCCGCTGCGAGACGGTGATCACCGGATCATGCTCCAACAGCAGCACCGCGCCCAGCGCCGGGGACGGGTGCTCGCCGGCGTGCGGGGCGTCCGGCTCGTCGCGCTCCGGGCGCCCCGCGATCACCCGCTCGAGCCAGGCCGTCTGCCGCGCGTACGCCTCGCGATAGCCCAGCCGGCCCAGATCGATGACGCTGAGGGAATGCAGTCGATCCATGGTCTCCGCCTCAAAACCGGCCCCGCCGTCTACACTAGCCCATGACGATGCCGACGACCGTGCACCCCACTGCTTTTGTCGCTCCGGAGTGCGAGCTTGCCGAAGGAGTGAAGGTCGGGCCCTACTGCGTGCTCTCCGGGCGTGTGCGGCTCGAATCCGGGGTGGAGCTCATCGGCAGCGCGTACCTCAACGGCCCGCTCACCGTCGGCGCCGGAACCATCATCTACCCCTTCGCATGCCTGGGCTTCGAAGGGCAGGACACCAAGTTCAAGCGCGGCGACCCCACCGCCGGCGTCTCGGTCGGGCGCGGCTGCATCATCCGCGAGCACGTCACCATCAACGCCTCGACCAAGATCGCCCGCCCCACGACTCTGGGCGATCGCGGCTTCATGCTCGTCGGCGCCCACATCGGCCACGATGCGGCTGTCGGCGATGACGCCGTGCTCGTCAACGGCTCGATGGTCGGCGGCCACGCCGAGGTGGGGAGCAACGTCCTCCTGGGTGGCCAAGCCGTCATCCACCAGTTCACCCGCGTCGGCCGCTTCGCCCACGTCGCCGGCGATTCAGGCGTCTCCCAGCACCTGCCGCCCTTCTGCATCGCCAACGAGCGCAACCGCATCGGCGGGATCAACCGCGTTGCGTTGCGCCGGGCCGGCTTCCCCCGCGAGCACATCACCGCCCTCGTCCAGGCCTATCGCGACATCCTCCGTTTCCCCATGAACAACGACTCGGCGATCGCCGAACTCCGCAGCCGCGCCGCGGCCCTCAACTGCCCGCCGCTAGGCGAAGTCGCCGACTTTATGGAGGCCGCCAAGTCGACCGGTCGCGGGATCGCCCCGGGCATGGGCAAGCCTCCCCGAGACGCCGTCGCCTGGTTCAAGGGCGCCCGGGCCGCCGCCGAGGATCTGCCGCCCGAAGACGCGGACCTGGCGGGGTGAGCCATCCCGCGCCGCCCACCGCGGCGCGCCGCTTGAAGGCGCCCGTCGCCCGGCCCCTGCTACACCATCTGTCCGATCTTGGTCATCGGCAGGATCAGCGCCATCGCCACCCACGCCACCACCAGCCCGATGAGCATGAGCATCAGCGGCTCGATGAGCTTCACCGCCGCGCTCAGCAGCCGGTCGACCCGCCCGTCGAGCGTGTCGGCGATGGTGATCAGCACCACATCAAGGTTGTTGGCCTGCTCACCGACGCGGATCATCTCCAGCACATCTTCGCTCAGCAGGCCGCTGTCGGCCAGCGGGTCGGCCAGGCGCTGACCGGCCCGCACCGCCTCCGCCGCGGCGCCGATCGCCTCCGCCAGGACCGGGTGCCCCGCCGCGTCCTTGGCGATCGCCATGGCCGCCAGCAGCGGGACGTTGTTGGCGAGCATGGTGCCCAGCACGCGGCAGAACCGCGCGATCGCGATCGCCTTCACCAGCGGGCCGATGACCGGGGTCTTGAGCTGCCAGCGGGCCAGGCGGGCTTTCATCTTGGGCCGGCGGGCCAGTGTGTAGAGCCCGGCCGCCGCGCCCACGACACCGCCCACCAGCAGCAGGCCGTAGCTGCGCACCAGCGTGCTTAGCAGCAGCACCGAGTTGGTCATCGGCCCGAGCTGGCTCTGCATGCGGTCGAAGATCGGCCGGAACATCGGGATGAAGACCGCGAAGATCAGCCCCAGCACCGCCACGAAGAAGATCACCAGCACCGCCGGGTAGACCATGTTGCCGATGATCTTCCCGCGCAGCTCGGCCTGCCCGTTCAGCAGCCGCCCCAGGCGGGACATGACCGGCTCCAGGAAGCCGCCCTTCTCTCCGGCCCGCACCATCGCGACGTGCACGGGGTCGAAGATCTCCGGCCGGCGGGCCATCGCATCGGCGACATCGGCGCCCTCGGCCACCGCGTCGGCCAGCTCCTTGAACGCCGAAGCCAGGCGCGGCGTCGCCTTCGACCCGCCCAGCAGCCGCAGCGACCTCAGCAGCGGCACCCCTGCCCGCAGCAGGTCCGAGAGCTGCTGATAGGCCCCAGCCATCGCCCGCGTCGAGATCCGGCCCCGCAGCACCGGCAGATTGAGCATCGAAGGGCCCGACCGCTCCTCCTCCACCTCAATCGGCGCCAGCCGGCGGGTCTCGAGCTCCGCCAGCACGGCCTGCTGGTTCGCGGCCGTCAGCGACCCCGCAACCCTCTGGCCGCTGGCGGTGAGCGCGGTATAGCGGTAGCTGGCCATGACCGGGCGATGGTACCCGAACCACCGGCCGCTCACCCCCGCACCCCTCGCATCCCCCGGCGCCCCCCCGCGCCCCTCCTCGATCCCCGCGCCCAAGCCCGGCCTCCATACCCTTGGACTCATGGGGATCGCGACGCTCCTGCTCCAGCAAGGCCTTCTTTCACGCTCACAGGTGGACCGCGCGGTGGCCGAGCAGCGGACCAGCGGCGAGCGGCTCGACCGGGTGCTGATCCGGCTGGGTTTCGTCAAGCGCGAGATGGTCCTGCAGGTCATCGGCGACCAGTTCCAGATGCCCGTGGTCGATCTCAGCACAATGCAGATCGAGCGCGACATCCTCGCCACGCTCCCGCCCAAGCTCGTGCACAAGCAGTCGTGCGTCCCCATCGCCCGGCGCGACAACGTCCTCACCGTCGCCACCAGCGACCCCTTCGAGCTCTCGCTGCTCGATGAGCTCAAGCTGCTCACCGGCTGCACGATCGATGTCGTCCTCGCCGACGAAGAGGAGTTGCGGGCCTTCATCGCCCGCCACTACGGCGTCGGCTCCGACACGCTCGACGCCCTGAGCGCCGACCAGGACATCAAGGACGCCGGGGCCGGGGGCGGTGGGGGGGCCGGCGGGGCCGATGGCGCCGCCCGCAAGGACGAGCTCGAGCAGGCCGAGGAGGCCTCGGTCATCAAGCTCGTCAACGACCTCCTCGCCGAGGCCATCGCCGACCGCGCCACCGACGTCCACTTCGAGCCCTATGAGCGCGAGCTCATCGTCCGCTACCGCATCGATGGCGTGCTGCTCCGGGCCAACGTCCCGCCCGCCATCCACCGCTTCGCCCCCGCCATTCTCTCGCGCCTCAAGATCATGGCGAACCTCAACGTCGCCGAGAAGCGCATGCCCCAGGACGGCCGCATCGCCTTCCGTCCCCGCGGCGGCCAGGAGGTCGACCTGCGCGTCAGCGTCATCCCCATGCTCTTCGGCGAGGGCGTCGTCCTCCGCGTGCTCAACAAGTCCGCCGTGATGTTCGGCCTCGACCAGCTCGGCATGCCCGCCTCGATCCTGAGGCCCTGGGACCAGCTCATCCAGCGGCCCCACGGGATCCTCCTCGTCACCGGCCCCACCGGTTCGGGGAAGTCCACCACGCTCTACGCCTCGCTCAACCGCATCGTCTCTGACGAGATCAAGGCCATCACCGTCGAGGACCCCGTCGAGTACCACGTGCCGGGCGTCAACCAGATCCAGGTGAACGCCAAGGTCGGGCTCGACTTCGCCGCCGGGCTGCGGTCGATCCTCCGCCACGACCCCGACGTGGTTCTGGTCGGCGAGATCCGCGACCGCGAGACCGCCGAGACGGCGGTGCAGGCCTCGCTCACCGGCCACCTCGTCTTCAGCACCCTGCACACCAATGACAGCGCCAGCGCCACCACCCGACTCCTCAACATGGGCGTCGAGCCGTTCCTGGTCAGCAGCTCGGTCGAGGGCGTGCTCGCCCAGCGCCTGGTGCGGCGCATCTGCGAGCAGTGCGGAACCCGTCTCGACCCCGCCGAGGTCGCCGCCATCAAGCCCGCCGACCTCCCCGAGGGCTTCCGCCCGGCCCCTGAGGACAAAGTCATGCGCGCGGCGGCTTCCGGCTGCCGGGCGTGCCGCACCACGGGCTACAAGGGTCGCGTCGGCATCTACGAACTGATGCGCGTCAATGACGCCCTGCGCGAGATGATCATCGAGCGCCAGCCCGCCCCCCGCATCGTGACCGCCGCGCTGCGCGACGGCCTGCTGAGCACCCTCAAGGAAGACGGCTTCACCAAGTGCCGCCTGGGCCTGACGACCATCGAGGAAGTCATGCGGGCGGTGGCGACCTGAGCCGGCAGGATCCAGGTCGGACCAGCCCGCCCGCACCGAAGTTCGGAAAACGACGCGCTGAAAACGTCCCCTGCCGGGGTCCGCGCTTTCCCGGTATTCGACGCCCCAGTCGCCTCCTTGGCCGCCCGCATGGCCGATCCTGGCACGGTTCTGTGGTGGCGAATGTTTTCTTTTTTTTTGGCTGGTCAAACCTCGGCCGCCTGATAGTCTTTAGAAATTTCTCAGGAGGACCGCCATGAACCGCGTGCTCACCTTGATCGTGTCTGTCGCCTTCGCGGGCCTGCAGGCTTGCATGCTGGCGCCAGCCACGCTTGCGGCCTGCCAACCTCGCCAGTTGGCCGCCCCCGCCGCCCCGATGGATGATGAACCCATCGACGCAACGCGCCGGCCCATTCAGACCGTGTTCGCCGATCGCTTTTGGATCCCACCGGGCGAGGCGCTGACGACGACCTCGGATCTGGTCGTGCGCTGCGCCGGCGATATCGTGATCGACGGCGACCTCCTGGGCGAGCACGGCGACGCCGCGGGATGTCCGGCCGGCGCCTCGATCACCCTGATCGCCGGCGGATCGCTGATCGTCAGGGGCCGCGTGCGACCCGGCGACGGGGCCGCCACCAGCCAGTTCTTCGCCCCGGGCGGTCGTGGCGGCTCGCTCGTGCTCTCCGGCCGGCGGATTAGCGCCGAGCAACTCGAGTTTCGCGCCGGTCGCGGGGGTGACGCTGGCCCGGGAGGGCGCGGCGGCGATGGCGGGGCCATCGAGGTCCACGGCCCCATTCAGTCGGGAGCGCTCGTCAAGATCTTCGGCGGCCATGCGGGGCGAGGTGGTGAGGTCGATCCGCTGGTGCGCGCCGGCGTGAAGGGCCCGACCAGCCCCAACGGCCTGGACGGCGCCGACGGCGGCTTCGGCGGCGCCGCGTGGGCGCTCCTCGCGCCGCTGCCGGTCAGCGACAGCCCGCTGGCCGCCAATGGCACGGATGGAACCGATGGGCCGTCTGGCGGATCAGAAACCGGGTCCTCGGGCGCGCCAGGAGGAAACGGTGGGAACTGCGTTCCTGGCGCTAGCGGCGAAGACGGCGCGTTGGCGATCGGCGGGGACGGCGGCGCGGGCAGCGATGGCGGTCCCGCGACGGCCCCTGCCGGATTCGGCGGGCGGGGAGGCCGGGGCGGAAACGGCGGGCGGGCCACCGGTGGGCGCGGCGGAAGCGGAGGCTTTGCGGGCAGTTGCTGCACCCCGCTTCCTCCTCGCGCGGGGGCAGCCGGCGGAAACGGTGGGCTCGGCGGCGGGGCTGTTGGCGGCCGGGGCGGTCGGGGCGGAGCAGGAGGCGTGGGCCTGAACTATCAAGGTGGCCCCGGCGGTATTGGCGGCCACGGCGGCGTCGCCACGGGCGGAAACGGCGGCAACGGCGGGAACGGGGGCTGCGGCAACGGCCCAGGCGATGGCGGTGCGGCCGGAACCGGCGGCTTCGGCATCGGCGGCGCGCTGGGTCGTGGCGGCGCGGGTGGTGGGTGTGTTGGCGGGATCCCCGCCTGTCCGCCCGGGGCTCAAGGAGCCGATGGGTCGCCAGGCCCAGCCGCTGATGGAACAGACGGAACCGCTGGAAAAAAGGGGTGCCAATGCACCGACCTGGACGGCGGCGGCCCAGGAAAATGAGCCGGTTGTGAGTCTGCAGAGTTCCTGGGAGGACCGCCATGAAAGCCATGAACCGCGTGCTCACCTTGATCGTGTCTGTCGCCTTCGCGGGCCTGCAGGCTTGCATGCTGGCGCCAGCCACGCTTGCGGCCTGCCAACCTCGCCAGTTGGCCGCCCCCGCCGCCCCGATGGATGATGAACCCATCGACGCAACGCGCCGGCCCATTCAGACCGTGTTCGCCGATCGCTTTTGGATCCCACCGGGCGAGGCGCTGACGACGACCTCGGATCTGGTCGTGCGCTGCGCCGGCGATATCGTGATCGACGGCGACCTCCTGGGCGAGCACGGCGACGCCGCGGGATGTCCGGCCGGCGCCTCGATCACCCTGATCGCCGGCGGATCGCTGATCGTCAGGGGCCGCGTGCGACCCGGCGACGGGGCCGCCACCAGCCAGTTCTTCGCCCCGGGCGGTCGTGGCGGCTCGCTCGTGCTCTCCGGCCGGCGGATTAGCGCCGAGCAACTCGAGTTTCGCGCCGGTCGCGGGGGTGACGCTGGCCCGGGAGGGCGCGGCGGCGATGGCGGGGCCATCGAGGTCCACGGCCCCATTCAGTCGGGAGCGCTCGTCAAGATCTTCGGCGGCCATGCGGGGCGAGGTGGTGAGGTCGATCCGCTGGTGCGCGCCGGCGTGAAGGGCCCGACCAGCCCCAACGGCCTGGACGGCGCCGACGGCGGCTTCGGCGGCGCCGCGTGGGCGCTCCTCGCGCCGCTGCCGGTCAGCGACAGCCCGCTGGCCGCCAATGGCACGGATGGAACCGATGGGCTGGCGGGGAGCTCGCTGACTGGCGCGTCGGGGGCGCCCGGAGCCAATGGCGGGGTCTGTGCGGCGGGCGTTGGTGGGGCAAACGGGACAACCGCAGTCGGGGGTGACGGTGGGAACGGAACCGCTGGCGGTCCGGCATCCGCCCCTTCCGGCTTTGGCGGGCGGGGCGGAAGGGGTGGCAACGGCGGACAGGCGGTTGGTGGCGGCGCCGGCAGCGGTGGACTGGGCGGCAGTTGCTGTGCCCCGCCACCGCCGGGTGCTGGTCCCCCAGGGGGGGCTGGAGGTCGTGGCGGATCGGCGATCGGCGGGAACGGCGGAAGCGGTGGTGCGGGCGGAGCAGGTCTGAACTTTCAGGGTGGCCCGGGCGGCCCCGGCGGAATCGGTGGGGTCGCCACGGGCGGAAACGGCGGCAACGGCGGGACCGGAGGCTGCGGCAATGGCCCGGGGGATGGCGGCGCCGGTGGAATTGGGGGGATCGGCGCGGGTGGCAGCGGGGGCCGAGGGGGTGCTGGGGGCACCTGTTTGCCCCCTGGGATTTGCGGGCCTGGGGCGGATGGCTCCAACGGCACGCCGGGTGGCGCCGTCAATGGCATGGAGGGCACTGCGGGCCACAAGGGCTGCCAATGCACGCAAAACGGCGGCGGGGGCAACCCAGGCAAGTAACGCGGGTTGGGCGTCCGCCGCCCCCGGCCCGTCGCTCCGCTCGGCTCCCCCGCCCAACGAAAACGCCCCGCGCTCGGCACGCGGGGCGTTGGTCACTGTGCAAATCGTTTGTCAGCACACCCGATCACCCGTTGATCGCGGTGATCTTCACCTTCGTGTACGTCTGGCGGTGGCCGGTGCGGCGGCTGTACCGCTTGCGGCGGCGGAACTTGATAATGAAGACCTTCTCGCCCTTCACCAAGCCCTCGATGACCTCGCCCACCACCGTGGCGCCGGTCACAAACGGGGCGCCGATCTTCGCGACCGCCGCGCCGTCGCCGGCGCCCACCGCGAGCACCTTGTCAAAGATGATCTTGTTCCCGGGCGCCGCGGCGCCGTCTTCGATCAGATCGATCAGCAGGACGTCGTTTTGGCGAACCAGACGCTGGCCGCCGCCTTCAGCAATGATCGCGTACATGGAGCAAACTCCTGACCGGCGCTTACGGGGGGGCGATCACGCCCGACTTTGTTCGCCAAAGGCGGCCCGTTTCGCAGCAGGGTCGAGATGGTAGGCGGCCCACTGCTCGGGAGCCACTCGCCGGACATGTCACCGAAGGAGCGAAGTCAGAGGGCGAGGGAAGGGAGGGCGGAGAACTGCACCTTCTCACGCCGTTTCTTCGCCATTTCCCATCTTCACTTCGCTCCCTTCGCTCCTTCGTTGACAAGCCGCCGCTCAAACCCCCGCCGCGGCCTTGTCCTTCGACTGCCGCTCGGCCCGCTTGCGGGCGCCTTCGTCCAGGATGCGCTTGCGCAGGCGGATGTTCTTGGGCGTGATCTCGACGAGTTCATCGTCCTCGATGTACTCAAGCGCCGCCTCCAGCGACAGCTTGCGCGAGCCCTTGAGCACGACCGTCTGCTCCTTGGCCGCCACGCGGAAGTTCGTCAGCTGCTTCATGCGCGTGATGTGGAAGGGCAGGTCGTTGTCGCGGTTGTGCTCACCGATGATCTGCCCGGGGTAGACCTTCTCGCCCGGAGTGACGAACAGGTGGCCGCGGTCGGAGGCCAGCTCGCAGGCGTACCCCGTCACATCGCCCCCTTCGGTGGCGATGAGCACGCCCACCAGGCGGTGGGGGGTCTCGCCCTGCACCGGGGCGTAGCGCAGATACGAGTGGTGCATCGTCGCCTCGCCGCCCGAAACGGTCATCACCCGCGACCGCAGCCCGATGATGCCCCGCGACGGGATCTCGAACGACAGGTGCGTCAGCGTGTCGGACCGCTGCTCCATGTTCTTCAGCTCGCCCCGCCGGCTGGCGACCAGCTCCATGATGGCGCCCACGCTCCCCGGCGGGCAGTCGAAAACCAGCGACTCGACCGGCTCGCACACCGCCCCGTCGATCATCTTGGTGATCACCTCAGGCTTGCCCACCGTCAGCTCGAAGCCCTCGCGCCGCATCGTCTCGAGCAGAATGCCCAGGTGCAGCAGCCCGCGCCCCGACACGGCGAACTCATCGCCGTTGCGGCCCGGGGCGATCCGCATCGCCACGTTGGTCTGCAGCTCGCGCTCCAGCCGCTCGCGGATCTGCCGGCTCGTGACGCTCGTCCCCTCGGTCCCGCCGAAGGGACCATCGTTGATGCGGAAGACCATCGTGATGGTCGGCTCGTCAACCGTCACCGGGGGCAGGGCCTCAGTGCGGGAAGGATCGCACAGCGTGTCGCCGATGTCGCACGACTGCAGGCCCACCACCGCGCACAGGTCGCCCGCGTGCACCTCGTTGGTTTCCTCCCGCCCCAGACCCTTGAAGCGGTAGAGCTTGCCCACCTTGCTCATCTCACGCTTGCCGTCGCGCTTGATCGTGCACACCTGCTGCCCGGGGCTGATCGACCCCGAGTAGACGCGCCCGATCCCGATGCGCCCGACATAATCCGAGTAGTCCAGCGTGCAGATCAGCATCTGCAGCGGGGAGCCCGGGTCGTCCTTGGGCGCCGGCACGTGCTTGACAATCGCATCGAACACGGGCTGCAGGTTCGTCCGCTCGCCCTTCTCGATGTCCGTGGTCGCCCACCCCTCGCGGGCCGAGGCGAACACCACCGGGAAGTCCAGCGCGATGTCCTCGGCGCCCAGCTCGATGAACAGCGCGAAAATCTCGTGGTGCACATCCAGCGGACGCGCTCCGGGACGGTCGCACTTGTTGATGATCACCACCGGCCGCAGGCCGAACTCAAGCGCCTTGGTCAACACGAACCGCGTCTGCGGCATCGGCCCGTCGAAGGCGTCCACCAGCAGCAGACACCCGTCGGCCATCCGCAGCACCCGCTCCACCTCGCCGCCGAAGTCGGAGTGGCCTGGCGTGTCCAGAATGTTGATGAGGTAATGCTTGTCCGTCCCCGGCGGGGTGTAGTTCACCGCGCAGTTCTTCGAGAAGATCGTGATCCCGCGCTCCCGCTCCAGCGGGTTCGAGTCCATGATCAGCCCGTGCTGGCCGCCCTGGAGCTTCTCCAGTTCGCCCGTGCGGAACTGGCCCGACTGAAACAGCAGTTTGTCGACCAGCGACGTCTTGCCATGGTCGACGTGGGCGATGATGGCGACGTTGCGGATTTCAGGGCGGGCTTCGGGCATGGGTGGACCTGGAAGAAGCAGGGGGGAGGGGCGCGGGTGGGGGGGCGGGGGTGGAGGTGGGGGGCGGGCGGGGGGCGAAAGGGGCGATATCGGCCGGGGTGGGGCAGGGCCCGAACTCGGCTGGATCCCGAACGACCGGATCCTGATGAAAACGAAAACCGCGGTCGGGTGTTGCTCGGCCGCGGTCGCGTTACGTACGGACAAGTTTAGGCGGCAGGTCACCCGAAAGCCGATCGCACCTATCGATCGAGAGCACGCGCCCAGTGGTGTCCGGCTCAGACCTCAGGCTACCACGGCGTCGTCACCACCGGCTGGTCGCCGGACAGGAACGACGCCACCTGATCGGTCATGGTCGTCGAGGGTGGGGCCGGGTTCGCGGCCCGAGGCGTCTGGCTTATCACCGCCCGGGTGAGCATCCACGCTTCGCGGGCGATCGCCGCCGCAGCCTGAGCGGTCGGGTGATCGGGCTGGACGACTGCCGGCGAATGCTCACGATGGGGCCATGCCGCGGCGATGAACGGGCTCACCACGATGGGCGTTTGCGACGCCAGATCGACCTGCAGCGGCTGACCGCTTGCCACTTCGACGGCATTCTGGTTGACTCGGCTGACGCGATCCAGCGGCGACCCGCGCGATGAGGCCACCAGCCCCAGCCGTTCGCCCAGCCGTTCACCCAGTGCGTCCAGGCCACCGATCGACGCCGTGGACAGGGCGACCTCGCGCCCCAGGCGCGACCACGTGCCGGGATCGAAAACCGTCACTCCGACCGCCAGAATGCTCAGCGCACAGATGAAGCTGCCGACCGAGCGGGCCCGCTGGATCGCCCGCTGGCGGCCCGGCGAAACGAACGGGCGGCGGGCGTGCACCCGGCGCAGGATCGGTTCGCCCAGATCGGGCGCGGCGGCCGCAAGCCCAGAACGGCCCAGCGTGTCACGCAGGAGCTGGTCAGGCGTGTGGCGGATCGAGCAGGGCGGATTGTGGCGCCGCCTGCTCACGAAATCGCCTCCAGCACCCGCGCCGCGTGCACCGCGTGCGTCTCGAGCAACTCGCGCATCCGGCGCCTTGCCCGGTGCAGGTGGCTCTTGATCGTGCCTTCAGGCTGGTCGAGATACTCCGCAATCTGCTCCACCGTCCAGCTCAACTGATAGAACAGCACCACCACCTCGCGCTGGTCGGTGCTCAGCCGCTCGAGGGCATCGCCGATCGCCGCAGTCAGGTGGTCGGCCGACTCGGTCTTCACCGCCGCGGCCTTGCGCGGCGTGATCCCCGCGGCGCCGCCGACGGCATCGGTGTCGAACACCGGCGCCAGCCGCTGCTGGGCGTTCACATACAGCCGCTTGGCGATGGTGAACAGCCACGTCGAGAACCGAAACCGCGGGTCGTACCGCTCGATGTGCGTCAAGGCCCGCACGAAGGCTTCCTGCACCACATCCTCGGCAACCTCGGGCCGACGGGTCATCCGCAGCATGTAGGCGTACAGCGCCGCCTGGTGGGAACGGATCAGCTCCCCGGCCGCCTCGCGGTCGCCGGCAAGCACCTTCCGAATCAGGGCGCGTTCCTGGCGTGCAGTCATGTACGGAGAGTGTACCACAGGACCACGTCCGAGTTGCGACATATTAAGATTCCGTTCGGACCCGGATCGGCCGTTGTCGCGTTACCGTCAATCTTCCCCCGACTGCTGCTCAACGCCCGAGAACGGCCAGGATTGCGGTAACCTCGGCCACCATGACCCCTCAGCAGCACTCCGTTGCGGATATCGCCCAGCTTTTCCCAAGCCTGATGCAGGTCGCCGACCCCGGCTTGCGCGAAAAGGTCGCCGCGGTGTGGAGCGAGGCCCTCACCGTCGGCTGCGGTGGCAAGGGGTGGACGTTTGACGAGATCCGGGCCATCCCTTTCACGCTGCTGGCCGGGAAGATCGACCTGCGGTTTGTCGAGCACCTGAACTCGTGCTGCAAGCAGTGCATCGCGATCGCCGGGGTCCTGAAAGAGGTCTTCGGCGCCCGCATTCCGGTGAATCTCGACACGCTGATCGCCGGGAGCCTGCTCGCGGACGTCGGCAAGCTGCTCGAGTTCGATAAGGATGCCGCTGGCAAGGTCATTAAGGGTTTCTACGGCGAGATGCTCCGCCATCCCTTCAGCGGCGTCGCCCTGTGCTACAAGCACGCCATCCCGCCCGAGGTCATGCACATCGTTGCGACCCACAGCCACGAGGGGGACAAAGTCGATCGCACCATCGAGAGCTGGATCTTCCACCACGCCGACTTCGTCGATTTCGATATCGCCAAGGTGCTTGGAAAGGCCGCGGCGAAGGAGGCCGGGAAGTAACGGCGGTCGGTGTTCTAGAAGTTTGGCAGGACGCACCGACTGTGCGGCACGGTCGATGGCCCGGCAATACCACCCAAATGAGCGGTCATTCTGGACTGGGGTATGGACGCCCAGTTCACCGCCTGTTCATGGGGTGAACGCCGGCAAATCGGCGAACCCTTGATCGTCCCACCGGTCGGTCGCCGATTTTGTGTAAACGTTTCAAGAGCCATCGCGGCCCCTTGCTGCGCCGGTGGCATGATTCGTATGATGATTGGGCCGGGAGTCTCCACGTGAGTGAGGGTTCCTCCCGCGACACCCTGACGCCTCCCTTTCGGCGTTCATCTTCGCCAGGGGTCGTTGAATATACGAAAGCACCCTTGGCGGCGGCCAAGCATCAGCCGCCGATGATGGCCGAACCACCGCCCGAACCTCCCCCGCCAGCGTCAGCATCGATTCCCGAGGAGAGCGCCATGACCACCGCCGCCCCGACATCCGCCGCTGCTGCCGCCCGCAGGGGCTTCACGCTTGTTGAGCTGCTCGTCGTGATCGCCATCATCGCGCTGCTCGTCAGCATCCTGCTGCCCTCACTCGCCGCGGCCCGCGACGCAGCCAAGACCCTCCTCTGCGCTGCCAATGTCCGCAGCCTGACGGGTCTCCAGGCGAGCTACTCGGCCGACAACAAGGACTGGCTGGCCGGGTCGCCCTCGACGACGGGCTTTGAGGCGGCCAGCGGGCGGTTCAACGGCATCGCGGTGCAGACGTACGACTTCCTCGGCCCGCTGCTGTATTCCGGCGGCTACGGCGGCCCCAACGACGGCGCCACCGATCGCACCCCCGCCCAGCGGGCCGCCCGGTTCCAGTGGATGCGCGAGCTGCCCGCGTTCACTTGCCCCAAGAACAACATCACCGCCACGGTCTTCGAAGACGGCGGCACCCCGGTCACCGATGGCCGCATGATCTCGTACAACACCTCCACAGCGTTCGTCGCCCGCGATATTCCGCCGCCCTTCGGGTCGCGGAACCCCTCGCTCAATCCCAATCCGCAGGACCGCAAGGGCTATCTGCCCCAGATCGCCCGGGTTGGCCCGGGCAAGGTCTCGTTCTTTGAGGGTCACCGCTACGCCACCACCAGCGACGGGCCGGACTTCGATTTCTCCCTCGCGGGCAACTACGGCGGCGCGTTCTCAGGCCTCGGCCCCTGGTGGACCGGCTCCAAGGAGCTCAACCGCAACGCCGCGCCGGGCGAGCCGGGTCGCCTGTTCTTCACGCTCAACCCCACCGGCACCAACGACGCCCGCCGCTTCGCCTTCCGGCACGGCGGCAACACCAGCCCCAAGAGCACCCGCGAGACCCCGTGCCTGGGCAACGTCGGGTTCTTCGACGGCAGCGTCACGACCATGAGCGATGGCGACGCCACCCGGCCCGATTACTGGTTCCCCACCGGCACGCAGTTCAACGGCCCGCTCGATACCTGGAACTACACCCGGCGCACTTGGCCGACCAAGGTCGTCGCGGGCTATCGTGTGCCCTGACCGCGTCTTGAGCCCGACCGGCGCCGGCCTAGCGGTGGCCGTCCGCCGCTCGCCGTGCCCTCCCCCCCGCCCTCCCCCGACGCCCGTGCTGGAGTGATCATGAGCAACCAACCGTCGATGGGGAGCCTGCTTGAAGAGGGTCAGGGCGGCGGCCAGGATCGCCAGGCCGCCAGCACGCCCGCCACCAAGAGCAACGAAGGCCGCTGGGCCAACGCCAAGCTCATCGCGGGGATCGTTACCCTCGTCGCCGCGCTGGTGATCATCGTCGTGCAGATGCTCGGCGGCGAAACCCCCGGCGATCTTTCACGCCGCCGCACGGTCATCGACGCCCAGACCCTTGAGGTCCTTGAGGAGTTCCCGATCACCGACGGCGGCGCGCAGCCGTGGACCAACCCCAAGACGGGCAAGAAGTCTCTTTACATGGCCGAAAAGTGCTTCTGGACCAAGGACGGCAAGGCCAAGACCAAGCCGACGTTCGTGCTCCTCAACAACTACGCCGGGAAGCCTGGCGACACCATCTGCCCGGACTGCGGCCGCAAGGTCGTCGGGCACAATCCCATGCCGCCGATGGAGCTGATCAACCAGGCGCTCGCCGCCGAGGGCCATACCGAGCCCAAGGCGGATCCGAAAGGCAAGTGACCCGCCCCGGCGCTTCGCACCCGCCCGCCAGCCTCCCCGGCCCCGCGCAGGTCAATCACCTCGCGCTCGCAGCGGTCGTGCTGATCCTGACGCCGCTCCTGGCCCGCGCCATGACCCCGGTGGCGACTTTCCCGGCCTGGGACTTTGATCCGCTCATGGCCTTCGACCCCAGCCCCGTCGGCATGGGGCCCGCTGGTTCCCTCGTTTGCGATGTTCTCGTGCTGCTCGGCTGCGGGCTGGGGTTGCTGGCAGGTTCGCGAGCGCCGGCCCAACGCGGCTGGCGCCATGCCCACTCTCACGGCGAAACCCTCTGGCTGGGCGCCGCAGGGCTGCTGATCCTCTCGGCCTGCGCCCCGCTGGCGTTCCACGCCGGTCTCCTCTCCCGCAGCCCGGACGTGGGTGGGGGTTCGGGGACGGCGTTCTTCGCCCTCGGCCACATGCGCATCGGCGCGGCGTGGCTCAGCGGCATGCTCGCGGCCCTCGCCCTCTGGCGAGCCTGCCGCGACCCCGGCGCGCGGGCCGTGGCCTTTGCGGTGCTGATGGGCTTCGTGATCATGCTGGCCTTCCGCGGGGCCCAGCAGGTGATGGTCGAGCACGCCGCGACGGTTGCCGACTTCCAGCGCAACAAGAGTCAGATCTTCGCCGCGCAGGGGTGGAGCGCCGACTCCCCGATGGCCAGGGGCTACGAGCGGCGCCTGACGCAGAATGAGGCTTCGGGCTGGTTCGGGCTCGCGAACGTGTTCGCGACGTTCGCCGCGGCCGGCGCCGTGGGCTTCGGTGGGATGGCGTGGGCGGCCTGGCGGGCCCGGTCTACGCCCGGAGTGTCGACCCCTTTGGGGCTCATGGTCACCCTCGCGGGAGCCGTCACCAGCCTCGCGGCCGTCGCAATGGCCGGCGCGAAGGGCGGCGCTGCGGCCATGGTCCTCGGCGGGGTTCTCTGCGGGGCATTTCTGCTGGCCCCGCGCCTCGGCGAGCTTCCGTGGCTCCGGCGGGGGCTGGCGTGGGCGCCCCTCGCCGCCGTGGGGCTCGTGCTTCTGGGCGTGGTCGCCCGCGGCTTGGTCGGCCTGCGCTCGGGCGAACTCTCGCTGCTCTTCCGCGGGTTCTACCTGCAGGCAGCCGGGCGCATCGCCCTGGGCTTCGACCTCGCCGGCGCCCATGTGGGCGACTGGCTGCGCGGCGTCGGCCCCGATGGCTTCAAGGAGGCCTACCTCCTCGCCAAGAACCCGCTCAGCCCCGAGGAAGTCTCGAGCCCGCACAGCCTGCTCTTCGACTGGTGGGCATGTTTGGGGCTGGCGGGGCTTGCTTGGGCGGTGGTCTTCGCCGGGCTGCTGATCGCCGTCGGGCGCGCCGCCAGCGCGACCGGCGTCACCGGCGCCAGCCCGACCCGGCCGGACGACGACGGACAGCCCGACGTCAGAACCCTCGTGCGGGTCGTCGTGGGGATCGCCACCGCCGCCACGTTTGCGTCGATCATGCTGTTTCGGGCGGCAGTCACCCCGTCGCTCGCTGTGGTCTATCTGGCGGGGCTGGGCGCCTGGTGCGTCGCGGGGGGGCACATGGTGGCGCTGCTGCGGCGCCTGCCGCTGGGGTTGACCCAGGCGGCGCTGGCGGGCGCCGCGTGCGTGGGCGCCGTCCACACACAGATCGAGGTCACCGGCGTCAACCCCGCCTCAGCCGGGCTGTGCCTGGCGATGATCGCCATCGCCGCGGCCCGCCCGCCCGACGCCGCAGCGGGCTCCAACGCCCTCGCCAGCCTGCCCGGTGTCGCCGTTGCGCGCCTGCTGGCGGGCGTCGCCATCCTTCTCGCGGGGGCGATCGGCCTGCTTGGCGTGCTACCCGCCGCTCGCTGGGAGGGTCGCCTGCAGCGCGCGGCTGAGACCGTCGCCCCGATCTCCGATCTCCGCGCCCGCATGGCCGAGGTCGGCAGTCTTCCGGCCGCACGCCGGGCGGAGGCGGCCGCGCAGATCGCCCAGAGTCTTAGTGTGGCCCTGGGCCGTGCGGTGCCCGCGGAGCGCGGCGCCATCGACGACGCGCTCGCGCAGCTCATGGCGAAACTGGTTCCCAAGGCGATGGTCGAGTTGCCCGAACCGGTTGGCCGTCTCGATCAGGCCGGCCAGGCCGGCCAGCCCGGTCAGGCCCGGTCTTTGGGCGATTGGCGGGTCGAGCGCGAGGTGCTCCGCCTGGCCACGGTCTACCGGTTCGCGGCGGGCGCCCAGCTGCCGGCGGCGACCCCGGCTGGCCGCCGGCTCGCCAGCGCCATCGAGTTGGCCGGGCGACCCCAGGCCCCCGTGTCGCTGGTGCTCTCGCTGGCGGGGTACCACGAGGAATGCCTAGGTGATCTCACCGAGGCGCTCCGGGCGGTTGAGTCGATGCTCGGCCGCGACCCGTACAACCTCCTCGCGGCGTCCCGCCGCCTGAGCCTGCTGGTGCGCCTGGCCAGCCCCGAGGCCCCCGCGGCGGCCCGCCGGCTGCTGGAACTGGATGACCGTCTGGTGCTCGACCCCCTTCGCCGGCTGAGCCGGGAGCAGCGGTTGCGCGCTGAGGGGATCGCCGCCGCGGCAGGCCAGTAGGTTGGCGCAGGGGGGCGCTGCGGGGCTCCGCGGTTCGCCAGTGGCGCCGGCGTTGGCTTGACCGTTCCCCACCGCCCGCTAGCATTCGCCCTGTGTCCGGGGACTTGGTTTCCTGGCAGTTTTGGCGTGCCTGTCTGCGTGCTTGTGCGGCCCGTTGACGGAGTGAGTTCGAGCCATGTCTGACGCTTCCAGCGACGACGAGGACGACGACGAACCGGGCGACTAAGCCACTGCGCGGCCGGGCGACTCCTGCTGCCCGCCTCGCCCACGCCACCCCCCGCCCCCCGGCCCCCGCGCCTCCCTACGCGACGCAGCCGAAAACCCGCTCCGATCGCCTTCGGCGCCCTTCCCGCAGGGCTGGTGTTGAAGGCGCCGCTCCCGGCGACCGGCTACCCAGTCCGTTCGCTCCGGCTGCTTCAGACCTCGATACCCAGCTTTACCCGACCACCCCCGCCGACCTTTCGTTGACCCCCCGTTGACCCCGACTCAACGCTTCAAGGACCCCCACGATGGCCACCGACCTTTCATTCATCCGCAACATCGGCATCTGCGCCCACATCGACGCCGGCAAGACCACCGTCTCCGAG
>CAZSZO010000013.1:0-80612 GCA_964611125.1 uncultured Phycisphaeraceae bacterium
ACGGATGATCGGCAGGGGGTCGGCCCAAGGCCTTCTGACCCGACGATGACGCCCGGCCTGTTTGACATCTCAGCTTTTGCTGTGCCAAAGGATTATCCCTGGTGCTGCAGTATGACATCCGGCTATTGCTACAGGCTGCTCAGGGATCTGGCTGCAAGAGCCTGTTCTATTCCGACGATCAGACGAGCATCGTGTGATCCAGGGGTACGAGGCTTCTATGACTGCGCAACGAATACAATCACGGTCTGCGGAACGGGTACAGTAGGCTGCGATTTGATCGTGCACGAGCTCATTCACGCCAGGGACTACTGCATGGGCCAGTATAAATGTGATCGGCCGCGAGGAGGAACAGGCGGCCCTTCGTCGTGCCGAGAGCTAGTGTGTACGGAGATTCGCGCCTATGCCTACTCCCCAGCTGTTGCAACGAAACCTCTCGGAGTGCCAAGGACGATTGTCTAGCAGCTCTCGTAAGAAATGGCGTTAGATCGCAGTGTCCGAATGTGACTGAAAGGTACATTAAGGGCCTGATTGCGTCTTGCCTCCCATTTGGTCATCCATGTGGTTTTTCTAATCCACTTCCATAGGTTGCCTAGAATGCGGTTGGTGTTGCTAAAGAGGCTGTTGATGTTCACTATGATGGCAGCGATGGGCCAGTTGGCGCTAAGTATGGTCCTGGTTGTAGGTGTGACGTTTCCGAGTTCAGTACATCGGATCGAGTTCCCGGATGGAGGTATAACTATCATGTGGGCAACTCCCAATCCTTGGGTGCCCAAGGACGCGGTATGCTGGGCTCCCGGATTGTACTATGGCCGAAATTATGGTTCGTGGTGCATACAATGGTGGCCTTGGATATCGTATCATCATTCCGGAGACTTCATGCAGACTTTTGTTGGATTTCCCATTTGGCCCATGAACATCTTGATCGTACTTTGTTGTTGTCGGGCGTGGCGCCGCCTGAATCGTGTATCCAGGGGTATCGCTTGTAAGGCATGTCATTACCCGCGATCAGGATTGCCTAAATCTTCGGTCTGCCCTGAGTGTGGCACCAAAGGAGAATGATAGCCTGATAGAACATCGTTTTGCCACGGCACGCTGCTGGCCGAGTACCGGTACAACGGGCTTGGCCACCGGATCACGTGGCAGGACGATGCCACGAATGATTCGGTGGTGAACGGGTCAGATCCGGTGTACCATCTGGTGTACACGGAGGACTGGCGCATGGTCGCGGTGTACCGCGGTAGCGACTCGACTTCGTCTCCCCCCCCACCCAAGGAACGGCACTTGCCGGGCGTGGCCGGCCCGACTGTTGCTCCGACGATCTGGGGTGGTGGCTTCGCCAGCGTCGCCGGTCCTGATAGCGAAATCCTGCGCGACAAGGACGCGAGCACTTCGTGGTCCGCCGCGGCGGATGGGCTCGATGAGCGGCGGTACCTGTGCCAGAACTGGCGTGGCGACGCCAGCGCGGTGATCACCGATGGCGGGGCCCTCGTCGAGTGGGTGAAGTTCAGCCCCTACGGCGTGCCCACGGCGCTGCCGACGGGCGACACCGACTCCGATGGCGACTTCGACGCGACCGACGCCGGGGCGATCAGCGGCGGGTGGTCGGCCCGCAAGGATGTGAACCTCGACGGCTTCGTGGACCCTGACGACATCTCCGATGCGATCACGTATAACGGCGGCGGCTACCTGACCAGCGGCGCGGGCGTGCTGAGCGGGTCGCCCACGGCCAACCGCAAGGGCTACGCGGGGTACGAGCACGACCGCGTGGTCGGCGCCGCGTTCACCCACGTCCGCCACCGGGCCTACCGCATGGACCTGGGACGCTTCACCCAGCCCGATCCGTTGGGTTACGTGGATGGGGTCAACCTATTTTATTATGTGGCGCTGTCACCCGTGCTCCGCACTGACCCGAGCGGTCTCATATGGCTTCGCTCATGTGCAGCGCTGCGAAGTGATGCTGGCTTTCCTGATGTCCCTGATAATGAAACACTTGGTCGCACTGGCGCCATGCTCGAGTATAGGATATGTTGCCGGGATGCACGCTCATGGGTTCCAGATAACCACTGCGAGGTGGTGAGAACTGCGTCTTGTGTTTTATGGGCCTCACCGAGTACTCCCACAGCAGAGCACCCTATCTACCCGACGCCGGATGGCGTTTTGGGTCCTTCCGGATTGCCTTGCAGCTGTGCGACAATGGAGGATGTGCGCAAATGCCTGGCAGCAACGCCCCATAGAAATCGTCCAGATGGACCTGGACTGATGTTCCCCAACTCTGGTGCAGTTGTTACACCGTATAACAACTGTCAAGTTAACGTAGATCGCACATTGAACAAGTGTTGCGTCAAGTCGGATTGGTCTCCAAGCCTATTAGCCTCGCCACCACTACCATACCAGTATCTCGCGCCATTTTATGTATTTTGTCGGTTATTTTAGGAGACATGTCTTTGAAAACAGCGCTCATATCAGTGCTCGCTGCTAGCCTTTGCATATGCGTGATCAACCTCTTATTAGCTTTATATATTAACTTTTTAATTATTGGCGTGATATTTCAGACAACAACAAACATAGAGGAATTGATTCGTCGAGGTGCCCTGGACCGGTCTAGCATCAATGCGATACTAATTGCCGATAACGCCGGATATGTGATACCCATCGATGAGAACGGAACGGTCGAAGACACTGGGCTTCAAGTGGCTGGAGTGAACAAGTTTGTAACTGAGTATGTCCTACACCCAGGGCTGTATCATGGTCTCCGTGCGGCAGATATCTTATCTGCATTGTGTCTGACATGCGCGCTAATCAACTCGGTCGCCTTTCTTTTATGCATCTCAATCAGAATGCATCCCCGAAAAGCAATCCATAAGCCGCATAACTGATGAGC
The DNA here is from genome assembly GCA_964611125.1 of uncultured Phycisphaeraceae bacterium. Lineage (GTDB taxonomy): Bacteria > Planctomycetota > Phycisphaerae > Phycisphaerales > UBA1924 > JAEUIX01. The sequence goes on from CAZSZO010000013.1 coordinate 2,882, forward strand.
TGTGCCGCACGAATGCGCTTCGTCGAGACGCGACTGGCGCACAAGCAGCCGGAGCACCGCAGGCTCGACGGATAATAAGTCGGCGACGAACAGCACGGTGCTGTCGGCCAAGACGGGCTCGATGACTGACGATGGCCGAACGTACCTGATGGTCTACGACGCGTGGAAGCGGTTGCGGCAGGTGAAGAAGCACGACGGCACGCTGCTGGCCGAGTACCGGTACAACGGGCTTGGCCACCGGATCACGTGGCAGGACGATGCCACGAATGATTCGGTGGTGAACGGGTCAGATCCGGTGTACCATCTGGTGTACACGGAGGACTGGCGCATGGTCGCGGTGTACCGCGGTAGCGGCTCGACTTCGCCCCGCCCACCCAAAGACCGGCGCCTGCCGGGCATGGCTGGCCCGACCGTGGGCGGTGGCTTCGCCAGCGTCGCCGGGCCTGATAGCGAAATTCGTCGATCAATTGCGCCGGGAGGTCCTTGGCCGAGAGGACCGGTGACGCCCGTCATCGCTGTTTCCTCGCGACTGGGGAGTGTTCGGCCTTGGTCCAAGATGAACTGTTTATGGGGAAACACATGAATCGGATCAGGTGGAGCATTCTGGTAGTTCTTTCATTTGCAGTCTCGGGACTCATACTTACATTGATGTTTTGGGACCAATACATAAACTTTGGCGTCGTGATTAAGTTTCCACTCAGCCTCTTCCAAGTCGTATCGCTCGTCGCGCTCCAAGTAATCATCACGAGTTCGGTTGGCATCATGCTGGCGTGCATTGCGTTGGCTGAGCCCCTTCATACGGGCAGGCTGGGAAGTTGCATTAGATACCTGGTGTTGCGATGAGTGGCTGGTCACAGCTCAGCAACCGATCGGACGGGCGGGGCGGCATTGAGTTGCCCCGCAGTCAAACTCGGTCGTGCCATTGAGGTCTCGGCTCAGCGAGACCTCAATGTCCGGCCACTCGCGTGGTGTGATGCGTCCCCTGCGCCGGCTGGGCGCGAGATCATGGGACTTGGAGCCCTTTCCAAGGACGCATCTGATACAACGCGCTGGGCATCGGATCACGGCCGCACCATTGGGCAGGACGATGCCACGAATGATCCGGTGGTGAACGGGTCAGATCCGGTGTACCATCTGGTGTACACGGAGGACTGGCGCATGGTCGCGTTGTACCGCGGTAGCGACTCGACTTCGTCTCCCCCCACCCGAAGAACGGCGCCTGCCGGGCATGGCCGGCCCGACTGTTGCTTGGCTAGGCGTGTGTGGTGAAGTATGAAATGGTGGATCACTGCTATTGGCGGAGCGACTGTCTTTGCCATCCTTGCGGTTTGGCTAACGAGTCTATCCGCCGGGAAATGGACGGGGATCACGCCTTTGCATCTGGCAGTAGTGAACAATGATACAGGTCGTGTGCGAACGATATGTCAACGCGATCCTGTGACGATGCAGTCGAGAGCGAAGAGCCACGTTGACCAAAGGATTAATGGTGCATCGCCTCTCATTTTGGCATGCATCCTCGATCGTCCGCTCGTATTGGAAGAGTTGGTGATGTGCGGCGCCAATGTGAATGATCGAGATGCCTTTGGTCGCACAGCGCTCATGTGGGCGATCGATTCAGATTGCCACGAGTGTCTCGTCATCCTGGCAACTTCCGGCGCTGACCTTGAGATCGAGACACCGACTGGCGAAACGCCCCTGCGAGCTGCTGCCGAGAGCGGGCGTCTAGCCGCGGTAGAGCTGTTGTTATTGCATGGGGCAAATCCTAAGCAGGTCGATCTATCGCGCATCCCAAGTAGTCTCTCCGGGGCACGTATTCGTGACGCAATCGCTGATGCTGTGTTGAAGCTGGCCAAGTAACCAGGAGGACTGACGCTGGACTGATGCGTCCCGCCTCAGTGTTCTTGGCCCGCAGGTGAGGCTGCTGCTGGCTGGCGTGGGTATACCATTCAGCTCATGGTCCTCACGAATCCCATGCGCAGGCGGATCAAGCGGCGGGAAACGCCGGATCAGCTGCGATTCGTCACATTCCCGCGCATCTGTCGGTCTCGTGCCGCGCGCAGGGCTGGTGCTGGCCGAGCGTGCGGTGGTGGATGGGCCAACGCGAGGGCGAGCTTCCTTGTGGGCCCCCTCGTGGGACGGGTTGGGAGGACAGGAGGGGGTATGTGAGAGCGAGGGATGTGATGGAGCAAGGCTGCGTATATCATGCAGAACTGCCGGCGAGGTGCGCAGTTCGCCGGACACTGAGGTCTCGCCGAGCCGAGACCTCAGTGGCACGACGAGCGCGCAACAGTGTCACCCTGCCGAATGACGTACACGGAGCACCCCCATGAGGTGGATCAACCGGAACGAAGGGACCTGCCTGTGGTGCATCAAGACGAGTGATTCCAAACTAGGATTACATGTTCGTCGACTTCTCGTAATGGTCTGCTTGTGCTGCGGGGCTGGAGCATTCATTGCTGTTGGTGTAGCTCTCAGCATTGCGATGTCCCCCATCTCCGGGAGTTCTCGGGAGATAGCGATCAGAAGGGACGATAATGCCATTGTGTATTTGTGCTCCGATCGAGTGGGTTATCGGAGTTATGACTGGCTTGGAACTTGGCCGGCGACTGATGAGTCGACTCCCGTTACGGCGGAAGTGCCCGTGTGGTGGCCTGACGACACTTCTAACCCTAGCCACTTTGTTGTTGCCAGCGGTTGGCCCCTTCCGTGTCTGGTTGGTCGTCGGGCCGCGGGCGTGGTGAGATGGAGTTCGCTGGATGAAGCATCATGCCAGGGATTGATACGCGTGTATGCGTCGAAGGCGGGAGAGTTCCACCACGGTCTGGTTCCAATACGACCTTGGTGGCCTGGGCTCATTACGAACGTGGTGTTCTGGTCAGCGGCCGCCATTGGGTGCGCTATTGTCATTCCTGCCATACGGCAACGACATCTCGCACTATCTGGAAGATGTCCATCATGCGGGTTCCCTTGTCCTCAGGTGATTTCTGGTGGGTGTCCAAAATGCGGCTGGGGTGGCTTCAGAAGATGATGCGCGCCGGTGGGGGATCCCATTCGAGCAGGCGCAGGGGCGGGGTGCCGCACAAGTCGTGCCGCACACGTCGGCTCGGCGCCTTGTGTGTCCCAGTCATGCGTCCACCGCGCCGGCGAACCGCGCTCACACCACCAACATCGCATCCCCAAACGAGTAGAACCGGTAGCCGCGCTCGATCGCCTCGCCGTAGATCGCCAGCAGGCGGGGTACGCCCTCCGGGAACATCGCCCCCACCAGCGCCAGCAGCGTCGAGCGCGGCAGGTGGAAGTTGGTCGTCAGCCCGTCCACGTTCAGCCACGGCCGGCCCGGGGTGATCAGCAGGCGCGACCAGCCCGACGCTCCGGCCTCTGGCAGGTCCGCCGCGGGGCCGAAACTCTCCAGCACGCGGGCGCTGGTCGTCCCCACCGCGATCACCCGGCCCCCCGCGGCGCGCGTCCGCACGATCGCCCGGGCCGTCTCGCCCGGCAGCACGCACCACTCGGCGTGCATCGGGTGCTGCTCCACAAACTCCGTCTCGATGGTCTTGAACGTGCCGGTCCCGACGTGCAGCACCACCTCGGCCCGGCCGATTCCCCGGGATTCCAGGCGGGCCAGCAGCTCGGGCGTGAAGTGGAGGCCCGCCGTCGGCGCCGCGACCGAGCCGCTCTGGCCCTGGCCTGCGTACACCGTCTGGTAGTCGCGGCGGTCGGCCTCTTCGTCGGGCCGCTCGCGGGTCTTCTTGCGCGCCGCCCGGATGTACGGCGGCAGGGGGGTGTGGCCCACCCGCTCCAGCACGTCGAGCGCCCCGGCCTCACCACCTTCGAGGCGGCAGAGCCAGGCACCCTGCTCACCCTCATCGGGGCTCCGGTCGATCAGCCGCAGGGCCAGCTCGGTCGATCGCCCCGCCCGGTCGTGGAGCACAATCGCCAGTCCCGGCCGGAGGCGCCGGGCCTTGAGCATCACCCGCCAGGCGGACGCACCCGGGGGGGCGGACGCCTGTGCCGCCGTGGCGCCCGCCGGGGCATCCGGCGCCGCCGGGCCCAGGTACAGCCCCTCGGCGTGCCCATGCGTGTCGGAGCGATGCCCCAGGAGCCGGGCGGGGATCACCCGGCTGGTGTTCACCACCAGCAGGTCGCCCGGCCGCAGCAGGTCGGGCAGGTCGCGGATGTGCCGGTGCTCAAGGCTGCCGGGGTCGGATCGGTGGGCCACCAACAGCCGGGCCGACTCGCGCGGCTGGGCGGGGTGGAGCCCGATGCTCCCCTCAGGCAGGTGGTAGTCCAGGTCGTCCGTTCGCAGCACACCTGATCGTTGGGGCGCTGCGGTGGTGTCGCCGGCAGGCGACACGTCGCCCGAACGCGACACAGCGAGCCCCGCCAGCCCGTGGGCGATTCGCGCGGAATCTGCGCAGGCTGTGTTCTGGCGCCATGGGGCCTGTTCTTATCGGTCCTCAGGCCAGGGGCCGCCCCGCTTCACCGCTGGCACGCCGCTCGAAGGGGTCTCCCCTCATGCGGATCGACCAGCTCATTTCGCAGCTTCTCACGCCCATCTCGACGGCGCCGCTCCGGAGGCAGAGCGGCGTCGGCGGGTCGGGCTCGGCGGGCGGCGACACGGGCGGTCGGAGGGGCTACGGCAACCTGACCTCCTCCGCACCGACGGTCGGGCTGGGCGATGTCGGGCAAGGCTCCGCCCTCGCCGCGCTCATCGGGCGCGGCGGCGACCAGATCGATCTGACCACCCTGCTCGCGTCCCGCCTCGGGGCCTCAAACGGCCAGTTCGCCGAGCCCTCGACGTCGGCGACCGCGGCGACCGCGGCCAGCGAAGGGGAGTCGACCGGCGCCGGCGGGGCTGAGGGCACGACGATCCTCGATTCGTCCTATCGCACGCGGGCCACGCTGGCCCTGCGATTCCCGCGCACCTCGGCGTATGGCCCGGAGATCAACTTCACCTTCACGGTGGATCAGGCCTATCGGCGGATCGACATCGTTCCGACCGGCTTGCTGGTCGACGCGCAGGGTTGAGTCCCGGCCGGCCCCCGGCTGACTGCGGTTGGCCCCGGCCGACCTTACCTGGATCGACGCCCCGTCTGGGGTTGAGATGAGAGACCCCGTCCCGGATGAAAGTCCCGGCGGGGCTGTATCGGGGAGGGGGGGAGCATGGGCCCAACCCCGGCTGGGGGGGCCCCGGCGCGACACATCTTGCGGAAACACAGGTCTCAGGCGGCTTCCACCGCGGCCCGCCGCGCGGTACACTGGCGCTGAACGGACGGCCCTTCAGGAGCCTCCCCATGCCCGCCGCGAACTCGGCCGATCTCCGCAACATTGTGCTCACCGGTCATCAGGGCGTCGGCAAGACGACGCTGATCGAGCGCATCCTGCTGCACGCCAAGGTCATCCCCAAGATGGGCTCGATCGCTGGCGGCGACACCGTGTGCGACTACGACGCAGAAGAGAAGCACCACAAGCACTCGCTCTCCAGCCACCTGGCGTTCTGCACCTACGCCGGGAAGCACTTCAACCTGATCGACACGCCCGGGTCGGGGGACTTCTTCGGGCATGTCGTGAGCGTGCTCTCCGCTGCGGAGATGGTCGGCGTGGTGGTCGATGCGTCGCGCGGGGTGGAGGTGACGACGCGGCGGGTGATGCGGCTGGCGGCGGAGGTCGGCCTCCCGCGGATGCTCATCGTGAACAAGATCGATCACGACGGCGTCGATCTGCCGGCCTTGCTCGCCCAATTGCAGGAGAGCTTCGGGAGCGAGTGCATCCCGATCAACCTGCCGATCCGCAACAACACCGACGTGATCGATGTTTTCGATCACGACCATGCGGAGGCCGGGGCCGAGCCGTCGCTGATGAGCGTTGAGGACGCCCACACGCACATCGTCGAGCAGATCGTCGCCGAGGATGACCAGCTGACCGAGGAGTATTTCGAGAAGGGGGACAAGCTCGACCCGGTGAAGCTGCACGAGGCCACCGAGCGGGCCCTCAAGTCCGGTCACCTCATCCCGGTGCTCTTCTGCTCGGCCAAGACCGATGCGGGGATCGAGGACCTGCTGCACATCCTCGACAAGCAGTGTCCAAGCCCGCTGGAAGCCCTGCCGCCGCACGTGACGCTGCGCGACGCCGGCGGGCAGGAGCAGATGTTCGAGCCCGATCTTTCGAGCCCCGACAAGCCCGTGGTCGCCCATGTGTTCAAGGTGATCAACGACGTCTTCATGGGCAAGCTCTCGATCTTCCGGGTGCTGCAGGGCGTGGTGCGGAACAAGACCGAGCTGCACCACAACGATTCCAAGAAGCCCGTCCGCATCGGGCACCTCTTCAAGCTCCGGGGCAAGGAGCACGTCGAGTGCGAGGCCCTCGTGGCGGGCGACATCGGCGTGGTGCCCAAGGTTGAAGAGCTGCGGTTCAACTCCGTCCTTCACAGCGACCCCGCTCAGCACTTCACGCCGCCGCGCCTGCCGATTCCCCGCCCGCTGTACGGCGTCGCCGTGGAGCTCAAGAACCCCGCCCAGGAGGCCAAGTTCTCTGACGCGGTGCACAAGATGATCGAGGAGGACCCGACCTTCATCATGGACCGCGTCGCCGCGACGGGGCAGACGGTGCTGCGCGGCATGGGCGAGCTGCACCTGCGCGTGGTTCTGGAGCGCCTGAAGAGCCGGCACGGGATCGACCTGGAGACCAAGCCCCCGAAGGTGGCGTACAAGGAAACGATCCTCATCAAGGCCGACGGCCACCACCGGCACAAGAAGCAGACCGGCGGCGCCGGGCAGTTCGGCGAAGTGCACCTGCGCGTCGAACCCCTCCCCGCCGACCACCCCGAGGGCTTCGAGTTTGTCAACGACACCGTCGGCGGGTCGGTCCCGCGCCAGTTCATGCCCGCCATCGAGAAGGGCGTGCGACAGGTGATGGCGACCGGCGCCTTCGCCGGTTTCCCCATGTCGGGCGTGCGTGTCTGCGTGACCGATGGCAAGCACCACCCCGTCGACAGCAAGGAAGTCGCCTTCGTCGCCGCGGGCAAGAAGGCCTTCATTGACGCGGTCCTCAAGGCCCGCCCGGCCCTGCTGGAGCCCTATGTGATCGTCGAGATCACCGCCCCCGCCGATCGTCTGGGCGACATCGCCAGCGACATCGCCGGCAACCGGCGCGGGCGCGTCCAGAGCAGCGATGTCATCCCCGGGGGGATGTGCCTGGTGAAAGCCGTCGCCCCGCTTTCGGAATTGATGAACTTCACCGGAGAGCTCAAGAGCATGACCGCCGGTCAGGGCTCCTACACCATGGAGTACAGCCACGACGAATACACCCCCGCGTCGGTGCAGGCCCAGGTCGTCGCGGCCTACCGGCCCCACGCGGACGAAGATTGAGCCAGTCCCGCCCGCGTCGCGCGCCCGGCTCCGCTGGGCGGGCGATCATTGCGGCATTGCCGCATCGCACGCTCGTCGCGCCCTGTTCCCTCACCCCAGTTTTGACCCGACCCTGACTCTCACCTGATTCCGATCTCTCCCGGAGCCCTCCCATGGCCAGCAGCAGCGGCGGATCCCGTTTCTTCAGCGTCGTGGTCATTCTGCTCATCGGCGGCGTGGCGATCTATGTCGCATGGTCGCTGCGCAGCTACACCGAGCCCGCGCAGGCCAAGGAGGCGCCGGGCGTCGCCGCGATGCTCCAGGCCGCCAGCGGAGCGAACATCGACGCCCTGCGGGCCGCGCTCAAGGCCGGCGGCGACGCCAACGCCCGCCAGATCCAGTCCGGCCCCGAGGAGGGCATGACCGCGCTCATGTACGCCGCGCGGGCCGGCCAGATCGCCATTGTCAAGGCCCTGATCGATGAGCACGCCACCGTCAACGCCCAGGCGAAGGACGGTCGCACGGCCCTGATGTACGCCGCGATGAGCGATGAGCCCGCCGCCGCACGCGTGCTGATCGAGGCCCAGGCCAATGTCGACGCCCGCGATGAGCAGGGGGTCACCGCCCTCATGCTCGCGGCGGGGCGTGGCCGCATGGAAGCTGTCGAGGCGATTCTCCGCCAGGGCGCCAACACCGAGTTCCGCAACAAATGGGGGGATACGGCCCTCCTGTTCGCGGCGCGGACCGGCAGCCTCGAGAAGGTCAAGGCCATCCTCGACGCCGGCGCCGTGGTCGACGCCGGCAACCAGAGCGGCCAGACGGCCCTTTGGCTCGCCTTTGAGCCCGAGGAGTTGGATCTCGCCATCATCGAACTGCTGCTGGCCCGCGGGGCTCGCGTCAATCAGACCGACACCGTCGGCGGCGTCACCCCGCTGATGCGGGCCGCCTGGCGCGGGCACGCCGCCTCCGCCGCGGCTCTTCTCAAGGCCGGCGCCGACACCAAGATTCGCGATCGCGAGGGCCTGACCGTGCGCGAGTGGGCCGCCAACCGCGGCGACGACCAGGGCAAGGCCATATTGGCCCTTCTCGACCCCGCGCCAACGGCGCCCGCCCCGCCGACTCGCCAGAACCCCTGAAGCGAGGCCTGAACTGCTTCCCGGGCCCCGCCCCGGCCCGCTCAGGCGCGATTCGCAGACCGCCCGTACTGATTGGCCTGCTCCGTGTTCACCTTGAACTGCTCGGCCAGTGCCCGCATCCGCGCGGCCTTGTCCGCCAGGTCGCGGGCCGCCTGCGAGGCCTCGGCGATCCCCGACGCCGCGTAGCGCGTCACCTCGGCGATCGACGCGACCGATTTGCTGATCTCGGTGCTGGCGGCCGACTGCTCCTGAGAGGCCGCTGCGATCGACTCGATCATGGTCACGAGCCCCTTGGACGACTCGCGGATCCGGTTGAGGCTCTCGCTCGCCTTGCCGGCCCGGGCCACGCCCTCGCCGACCGACTCGGTCCCGCGGACCATCTGCTTCACCGCCGCGGCGGTCTCCTGCTGCACGGCCTTGATCGACTGCGCGATCTCCTCGGTGGCCGTGGTGGTCCGGTCGGCGAGCTTCCGCACCTCGTCGGCGACGACGGCGAAGCCGCGGCCGTGCTCGCCGGCCCGGGCCGCCTCGATCGCCGCGTTCAGGGCCAGCAGGTTTGTCTGGTCGGCGATGTCGTTGATCACCGACACCAGCTGCCCGATCTGCTGCCCGCGCTGCCCCAGCGCGTTGACGCTCTGCGCGCCCGATGACACCGCCGTCTCGATCTGCCGCATGCCCTCCACGGTCTCCTGAACGCTCTGAGCGCCCTGCTCGGCCAGGTCGCCCGAGCCCGTCGCCGAGCTTGTCGCCTCCTCGGATCGCGCCGCCACCTCACGGACGCTCGCGGCCATCTCGTCGATCGCCGCGGCGACCTGCGTCACCTGGGTGTTCTGGTCGGCCATCCCCTTGGCGAGGGTGTCGCTGGTGCTTGAGATCCGCTCCGATGACGACGCCACCTCGCGGGCCGAGCCGGTCAGTTCGCCGATGAGGTTGTTCATCGTCCGCGTCATGTCGTTGCACGACGCGGCGAGTTGACCCAGCTCATCCTGGCGCGAGTCATCCATCCGGCCGCGCAGATCGCCCTGCGAGACGAGCTTGAGGATCCGGTTGCACTCCGCCAGCGGGCCCACGATGCTCCGCAGGGTGAGGAGCGAGATCGCGGCCACCGCCCCGACACCCACCACCGACAGCACCAGCATGAGTCGCATCGCCGCGCTGCCTGCCCGATTCGACGCGTCTTCTGCTTGTTTGTTGAACTCCTCGATCTTGTCGCTCAGTGCGCTCATCCGGCCCTCAAGGGCGGTGAAATCCCTGTCGAACCCGGCCATGCCCGCCTCGGCGGCGGCCCGATCGCCAGCGAACTTCGAGGTCAGGCTCTCGGCGGACTCGATGTACTTCGCCAGGGCCGGCTTGACATCCTCCAGGGCCGCCTTGATCTCCGGGGCGAGCGGACGGTCTTCATTGGCTTTCACCGACTCCCGGAAATGCTCCGCGTGCTCCTTGAGGTCCTTGCTGGCCTCGGCGAGCTGCTCGGGCGTCTTGGCGAGCGCCGCTGACAGCACGTCGGAGTGCAGCGCATCGTGCATCATGTCAGCTTCCATGTGGTCCTGCAGCGACGACGCCGCGAGCGCGATGGCCTTGGCGCCCTCATCAACGCTCCTGATGCCCCAGACCCCCGCGCAGGCCACCAGCACCGTGACCGCGGCGGCGATCAACCCGAGAACATACAGACGAGACTTCACGGTCAGGTGCATTGGCGGATCCTCGTTCATGGAGTAAGTACAGGTCCGGTCTTTCGAATCGGCCGTTCATGGGCCCGGTCGGCTGCGGTCTGCGGCGGGGGTCAGCGGGCGGCCGCCTAGAAGGAGACCTTGATCCGCAGTCCGCCGACCACAGCGTCGTCGATGCTCGCCGAGCCCGATGGGTTCACGATGTACTGGAAGTCAGGCGTGATGGTGACGAAGGGGGTCACCGAGATGCGGTAGAAGCACTCAATGGCTGTCTCGTCGTGGGCGAACGTCGCGGCCGGGTCATCGCTCATGTCGGCGAAGGAGACCAGCACGCCCGTGGAGTCGTTGTCGCGCCCGCCGAAAGTTCCGTGCAGGACCAGTCCGCCCGTCACGTGGTTGCCCAGCGAGGCGATCGCGTCGTCGGCGTAGCCATAGCGCGCAAAGATGAACAGGCCCTTGGTGTCGTCGTCGTCGGTCTCGCCGCGCCGCAGCAATTGCTGCTCGCCCAGCACATACGCCCCTTCGGTGGTCCGCTCCGTGCCGCCGTCGATGCGGTTGAACCGCGCGGTATTCACCCACCCGCCTGCGGCGACCCGGCCCTTGCCCAGCGGGCCGACTTCAGACCACGAAAGTCCCGTCTCCCCGATGAAGTAGTACTCATTGCCCTCAAAGAGCGTGTCCGGTCCCCGCCGGCCGGTCTGCACGCCCACCGCCAGCGAACCGTCGAAGAACCCGCCGCCGATGTACCACTGCTCCGTCGGCTTGACGAAGACCACCACGCCCGTCGCCGAGTTCGGATAGGTCGGGAACGACAGCTGCGTGATGTTGAACCCGGCCCCGGAGTGCAGGAACGGCCCGACGCATTGCAGGGTGTTGAACTCGGCGTTGGCCTCGATCTTGCCAGCCTTGATCCGCAGCCTGCCGTCGAGCAGCTTCTGCTCGTACCACAGTTCGGAGATCTGGTCGACGTTCGCGCCTGCCTCGAGGTTGTCGAAGGACTGGAAGTCGCCCACGTCCAGCGAACCGCCACGCATGTCGGTGGACATGAAGTCGATGAACGCCGTGCCGCCCTCGATCTTGAAGGCCTTCTCGAAGTCCAGCGCGGCGTTGATGTCCAGCAGCGAGCGTGACGAGGCCCCGCGGCGAACGCCGCCGTCCCACACGCTGGTCCAGTCAAAGGTGTACGACCCGCTGATCGTCAGGCCCCAGTCCTCAAGGGCCGTGCGGGCCCCGCCCACATCGCCGAAGGCCCGCGACCATTCCCAGTAGGGCTTGCCGCCAAACCAGTCCGGGAGTTCCTCGGGCGTGGGTTCGGTCGGCGCCGGCGGACGGGGAGGGCGGCCGGGCAGGTCCTGGGGACCCGACTCCAGACCCAGCGTCTCGACCTCGCCGGCCCCGGCGACCGCCTCCTGGGCGTGCGCCGACGCGGCCAGCGCCAGCCCTGCACACGTCGCGAGCAGGAACGAAGAAACGGGCCCGGGGAGATAGCGCATCTTCATCTGGCGGTCCTCACACACGCCACCCCGCGGGCCCACCAGGCCCGGAATGCGGCGGGCTTTCGAATCGGCCCGCGCGTCCCGAAAATGAAGGACACTGGTTGCAAAGACGATCGCGTCGTCTCCAGATCGTCCACCTTGACGGGGCTCTCGCCTGTCCAGGTGGACGCGCATCCCGGCGCCTCAGCGCCCGGGCGTCCGGTAACCCCGGGCGCTGGTCAAAGTCCGACGGTTGCGCCTGGGTGGACTCTACCGGACGACCCGCCGGGGTAAGCGCCGCCCCAACTCGGGCCGATGCCTGATGTTGAGGAGTCTCCGTATGTTGAGGGTTCCGCTGAGCAAGGCCCGCTGCGGCATGAAACTGGCGATGCCGGTCCACCACCCGGCCCTCCCGGGGCATGTGCTGCTCAAGCCCGGCTTCGAGCTCGACAGCGCGGTGATCCGGCGGATGCAGGAGCTCAAGGTCCCTTCGATGTGGATTTACTACCCGGCCCTGGCCGACGTGGTCCGCTACATCAGCCCCGAGATTGCCGACGAGCACGCCCAGATAACCCGCGTGCTCAGCGAGTCGCTGCTCCTGGCCACCCGCGACGCCCACGCCCGGCTCGATTTCTCGGTCTACGCCGGGGCGGTGCGATCGCTGATCCGCAAGCTCAGCGAGGACTCCTGCCGCCAATTGCTGATCGCCGAGGTCTCGACCTCCGATCGCGTCCTGGCGGCCCACGGCGGCAACGTCTGCTTCCTCAGCCTGCTCATGGGTCTCAAGCTCGACGCGTACCTGATCGCCCAGCGCAGCAAGCTGCACCCACAGCAGGCCCGCTGCGTCGAGAACCTCGGCGTGGGCGCGCTGGTCCATGACATCGGCGTGCTCCGCATCCCGCGCGACGCCCTCGAGCGCTTCTCCCGCACCGGCGACGAGGCCGACCCGCAGTGGCGACGGCATGTTGAGCTGGGCGTCGAGGCCGCGCAGGGTCGAGTCGAGCCCTCGGCCCTCGCCGTCATCGCCCAGCACCACCAGCGCTACGACGGACAGGGCTTCCCGGTCATGGACTCCGCCGCGGGCAAGCGGCTGCTCGTCGGCAACGAGATCCACATCTTCGCCCGCATCGCGCACATCGCCGATCTCTTCGACCGTCTCCGCAACGGCGCCGCGTCGCCCCTGCGCGACGGCCCCGCCCGCCCGCCCACGGTCCGCGTGCTCCGCGAGCTGGTCGAGCGCGGCCGGCGGCGCGAGGTCGATCCCGTCGTCATCAAGGGCCTGCTCGCCGCGGCGCCGGCCTTCACGCCCGGGGCCATCGTCTCGCTCAATGACGGCCGGCGCGCTGTCGTCACGTCGCTCGACCCCTGCAACCCCTGCCGGCCCGGCCTGCGTCACCTGCGCGGGAGCGCCGACGACCTCCCTTTAGAAGACGACCTGGGCGAGCCCATCGACCTGGAACGCGATCGCGGCCTGTGCATCGTGCGCGCGGAGGAGCAGGACGTCTCTGGCGACCTGTTCGAGCCCATCACCCCCGAGGAGTTCGATCTGCGGTTCCAGTTCACCCCGCCGACGGGCCGGGCGATCGTGCGAGCCGCCTGACGGGGCCCGCCGATCGGGCCACCCGAGTCGGGCGGGCCAAGAGGGCCCAGAGTGCAAGAGGGAATGAGCCGGGCCGCATCAATCAGTTCCGCGCCGGCCCCGCGCTGTTCATCAGCACCCGCTGGAACTCCACCGCCGCCGGACTCGGCGCCCGATCAACACGCCGGACGATCGCCAGCTTGCGCGACAGCTCGCCCCCTCGGCATGCCAGCCCCTCCCCCGGGCGGAGGGCGAAGCGGCTGACGAACCCCACGCCGATCCCCGCCGCGACCATGTGCTTGATCGATTCGATCGAGCGCAGCTCCATCACCACATTGAGCTTGGCGCCCGCCCGGGCCGCCGCGGCGTCGAGCACCTCGCGCACCGCCGTGCCCGCCTCGAACGCCACCAGGCTCTGGCCGTCGAGCTCCTTCCAGCGGAACTCCTGCTGCTCGCCCAGCGGGTGGCGCGGCGGCAGGATCAGCCGCAGCGCATCATCGACCAGCGGATGGTGGGCCAGCCCTTCGCTCTGCCCCCCGCTCACCGGCAGTGTGACGATCCCCAGGTCGAGCTCCCCCGACAGCACCGCTGCGGCGACCGCGCTCGACCCCGCCTCGCGCACGTAGAACCGCAGCCCCGGGTGGGCCTTGCGCACAGCCGAGATGACCCGAGGAAGCAGGTAGGTGGTCGCCGTGGCGCCGCCGCCGACGCGGATGGAGCCCTGCTGCAGGCCCATCACCTCGCGCACCGCCCGGGCGCCCGCCTGCGCGTTGCGCACGGCGTCGAGGGCGTGCTGGCGAAAGACCCGCCCGGCGGCCGTCAGCTCCACGCCCCGACCGGTGCGGTCAAAGAGCTGAGCCCCGAGTTCCTTCTCGAGCTTGCGGAGCATCGCGGACAGGGCTGGCTGAGTAACCCCCACCGCGCGGGCGGCCCGGGTAAGGTGGCCCGCGTCAGCGATGGCGAGAAAATACCGAAGCGGCGTGAGTTCCACACTCAAGCGTATCGGTAATCAGGGGCGCAAGGGCCGCTCAGCACGGATCGACCCCGCAGGGCTGACCGGCCCGAGCGATCAGTGGGCGGTGCTGCGGAGCAGCGTGAGCGACGAAGCGCCGTCGGTGGCGGGGGCCACCAGGGCGAGCGTCTTCCCGCCGGAAAGGTCGAGGTTGGCGACCTCCTCGCGGGCGAGCCCGGGACCGCTGTGGGTGAACGTGGCGACCACCGAGCCCGTGACGCTCCCGTCGGGCCCCACGATCACGAGGCGGAACTCGCCATCCACAGGGGGAAGCTGATCACAGAAGAACTGGCCCGACTTCGTCTCGGGGTCCAGCAGCAGCACGGCCCGGCTGGGCTGGGCCGCCGCCGACTCGCTGGGGGTGAAGTTGACGAACCGGGTGCGCGGGGAGAGGAACGCCGACTGGAACTTGGCGCCGTACTCGCGGGCGAATTTCTCCATCACCGAGTTGTTCGACACCAGGCGGTCGATCTCGCGATTCTGGTTGAAGACCTGCATCGCGACCACGGCCAGCGCGACCATGCCCGCAGCGCAGCCGATGGCCAGACCCCGCCACAGGGGAGAGACGCCGCGGCTGGGGAGGAGCTTGGGGGTCTCGCGCCCGCCGGTGTGCAGACGCGCGGGGCGGGCGACGCCGCCGCCGATCGCCGCGGAGACCGCCGCGAGCACCCGCTCACGCAGGCTGGCGGGGGGCTCCACCCGGGGCAGAATCGCGTCGATCTCGGCCATGCGCGACTGCTGGTCGCGGAGCTGCTCCTGCACAGCCGGGGGCGCCGAGGCGAAGGCGGACTCGAAGCTGCGGCGCTCGTCGTCGCTCAGCAGACCCAGGGCATCCAGTGAGGCCAACTCGAACAGGTCCTTGGCGGTCCAAGTCGAGGACTGGTCGTGCGTGTTTCGGTTGGGGGTGAAGGAAGTCATGATGCAGGTTCCTCGCTCAAGTCGCCCCCCTCGCGAAGACGCACCAAGGCGCGGCTGAGCGCCGACTTGATCGTCCCCAAGGGGGTATTCAGTTCCTCGCCGATCTGGCGAAGGGTTTGACCGTTCAAATACGCCCGTGTCACCACGGTGCGCTGCAGTTCCGGCAGTCGGCGAATGCGCTGCATGAGCAAAGTGAACCGCTCATCTCGCTCCGACGCCGGTTGTGATTGGGTTTCAAATCTTTCCGGATTCGCCTGTTTTTCGTCCAAACTCCCGGTCTTGACCGCCGCTCGGGCTCTCCGCAGCCGATCCACAAGGTATCGACGGGTAATCAGCATCACCCACGTCACGAGCGCCGCTCGCGTCGGGTCATATCGGCCAGCCGTCCGCCACAGTCGCACGAAGACTTCTTGAACCGCTTCCTCGGCGTCGTCCCGGCTCGGTAGGGCCTGATAGGCCATTCGGTAGACCAACGATCCAAATCGGTCATACAGCTTCGCTACGGCGGCAGGATCGCCGCTCGCCACACCTTGCATGAGGCTCAAATCGACCGCCTGGTTTTCTGCTGACGCGGCCATCGGCAGAACCTCAGATCACCCGCCCCGCCCGCTCCAAAGTGCCGCTTCGGCTGAGCTTCCTGCTATACGAAAGACACCCACATCAGGATGCCCCCGGGCGGCGAATCCGTCTGGTGATCACGCAAAGAGTACCCCATCTCGGACGGACCGTCAATCGGAAAGTGTTCGGTAGATAGGTTTTTGTTCGTTGGGTCATTTCTCAAATCGCGGTTGCAAAGAAACGATACAACCGTTAGAGTCTCATACGGAGAACCGCAACCCGGAGCGCCGCCCCTTGCGCAGGCTGTCTCATCAGACCCGTCCGCCGCTGGATGCCATCGCGTCCCGGGGTGTCGGTCTTACCGGGCTCTTCACATCTCGGGCCCACCCAATTGCCGAGCGCCGCCGGTCGGGATTCACCCTGATCGATGTCATGGTCTCGCTGGCGGTCATCGCCGTGCTGCTGGCCATCCTCGCCCCCAGCCTGACGATGGTTCGCGAGACCGCCCGAAAGGTTCGCTGCAGCTCCAACATCCGGCAGGTCGGCATCGGCATCGTCATGTACGCCGACGCCAACAAGTCGCAGCTCCCCTACAGCGTCTTCGCCGCCAAGGTCGCCAACGACCCCCAACACCTGCCGCAGGCGATGATCACCCTCCGCCGCAACAACTTCCGCCAGTGGGACGGCATCGGCCTGCTGTACTCGCTCGATTACCTGCCCACGTCGGGCGTGTTCTATTGCCCGTCGCACACGGGTCAGCACACCTTCGCCCGCTACGCGGACGCCTGGAACTCCGGCGCCGGCTCCATCTCGGGCAACATCCACTACCGTGGCGATGTGAACGTCTCGCCCGGGCTCACGGAGTTCGCCGTGTCGCCCCGCACCGCGCTGCTGGCCGATGGCCTGGCCGCCCGGTCCGACTTCAACCACATCACCGGCCTGAACGTGCTGCGGTCGGATATCTCAGTCCAGTGGTACCCCGACACCGGTTCAACGATCTACAAGTCGCTCCCTGAGGAGCCCCTGTCGACCAACGCCGGGCCGGATCGGAACGTTCAGGAAGCCTGGAACCTGCTTGACGCGCCCTGACCGGCCTGAGCGCCCTGCTTGCTGCGGCCGCGCCAGCCTCATCCGCTTCCGCCACGAACCCTCAGCCGCCGCTACGCTCGCTGACCACCCTCAGGAGGTCCACGCGATGCGGTTCTGTCGCCTCGTCACCCCCCGCCCGTCGCCCCGGGCCAGGGCTGTCACCGGCTTGGCGCTCGCCGTCGGCCTGGCGATGCTCGATGCGCTCGGCCTGGCCAGGGCCGGCGCCCAGCTCGCGCCCAGCCGCCTCTACTACGGCGTGAACGGCCGCATCGAGGTCTCCGTCTCGATCCCGGGCGCCCCCCCCGCCCCCCCCGCCTCACCTAATGGCCCATCGGCCGATCCCTCACGCTCTGGCGAGCCCGCCGGGCCGGCGCCCGAGGCCGAGGTGGTGCTGCTCCGCCCCGCGACGGGCGAGGCGGTCGCCTCGGCGAGCGTGCTGGCGGGCGTGGTCGATTTCGCCGGGCTGTTTCCGCGGCTGTGGAAGGCTGAGAAGCCCGAGCTGCTCTACGCCCAGTTGCGTCTGGGCCGGCGGGCCCTGGGTCCGCCGCTGGTGCTCCAGCCCATGGTCAGTCCCGAGCGGGCCGCCCCCACCGACCCGCGCGGGCTGAACGTCCGGTTCGCCCCCGCAGGGCCCGCGTATTTCTCAGGCCTCCGCGTGTACGTTGACCAGCGCGTGCTGCTCGAGACCAGCGAAGGCGATATCGAGATCGCCCTCCGGCCCGACGCCGCGCCCAACTCGGCATGGAACTTCCGCCACCTGGTCGAAGGCGGCTTTTACACGCAGATCGCCTTCCATCGCGTGGTGTCGGGGCCGACCCCCGCCGAGGGCTTCGTCATTCAGGCCGGCGACCCGGTTGGCTCCGGGGTGGGCGGCCCGGGCTACAGCATCGACCTTGAAAACAGCCCGCTGCGCCACGACTTCGGCGTCGTCAGCATGGCCCGCCTGGCCCAACCCGATACCGGCGGTTCGCAGTTCTTCATCTGCCTCTCGCGCGAGCGCGCGGCGTCGCTCGATGGCTCCTATTCCTCGTTTGGCCAGGTGGTCCGCGGCGGCGAAGTCGTCCGGGCCATCGCCCGCACACCCGTCGACGCGAGCGACCGCCCGAGCCGGCCGCCCGTGATCCGCAAGGCCCGCCTCATCCCGGCGCCGCCCTTCGGGGAGGGGCCCAAGCCGGTGAGCGAGCAGGTTGAGGGCGGACGATAGCGGCGAGCGGGCTGATCCAGACGGGGCCCGTCACCCTTCCGACTGCGTCCTGTGCCGCTTGAACGCCGCCTGCTCCGGCCCGTTCGCCGGGTCGATCTCGCGCAAGTATTCCCAGGAGTAGATGCCCGTGTTGTGCCCGTCGGAGAAATGCAAGCGGAGGGCGTAGTTCCCCACCAGCTCGGCCGTCAGCACCGTCAGCGGGCCGCCTTGGCCAAAGCCCGTCGGCAGGATCGTCAGGGGGTTGCTCGCCATCTGGTCGCGCAGCTCGCGGGCGTCGGCCGAGGGGCTGAACTTCCGCAGGTATGCGATCGAGTAGTACGACGTGGCCCCGTCGGCCCACTCGACGGTGAGGCCCTTGTCCTTCTTCAGATCCAGCTTGCGGGGAGGGGGCATCGGCAGGATGCTACGCTCGCGCCATGGCCACCACGACCAGCGTGAACCCCGCCGCCGCCGTCCCAGGCCCCGCCGGCACGAGCTTCGCCGATCGGCTCGCGCAGGCTGTCGACCGCTGCGGGGCCCCGGTCTGCATCGGGCTCGATCCGGTCTATGAAAAGCTCCCCGCCGAGCTCCGCTGCGGCACGCCCGGCGGCGGGCCGGTGGCGTCGATCGCCCGGTTCTGCGAGGGTGTGCTGGAGGCCGCCGCCGGGATCATTCCGGTCGTCAAGCCGCAGTCGGCGTGCTTTGAGCGCTACGGCTCCGCCGGCGTCGCCTGCCTGGAGCATGTCTGCCGAAGGGCCCGCGAGCTGGGGTACCTGGTGCTGCTGGATGTCAAACGTGGCGACATCGGCGTCACGGCGGAGCATTACGCCGCGGCGTGCTTCGGGGCTCTGGGAGCCGATGCCGTCACGGTCTCGCCTTATCTGGGGCCGGACACGCTCGAGCCGTTTGTGAACGCGGCTGAGGCGGGCCGGGCGGAGGCGGGTGGGCTTGGGCGGGGCGTCTTCGTGCTGGTGCGGACGAGCAACCCGGGTTCAGACGCGGTCCAGTCCCCCCTGCTCAACGACGGCCGCAGCGTGGCGGAGCTGGTCGCGAGCCAGGTGGCGGCCCTCGGCGCCGCCCGGCGGGGGGCGTGTGGGCTGTCGTCGGTCGGCGCCGTTGTGGGAGCGACCAAGGCCGCCGATGGCGCCGCGCTCCGGCGCCGCATGCCTGACCAGGTCTTTCTGATCCCCGGGTATGGCGCCCAAGGAGGCACGGCGGAGGACATCCGGGGGATGCTGCGGGCCCCGGCCGGCGGCGGCCCGCTCACTCCAGGAACGTCCGGCGTGCTGGTGACGGCCAGCCGCTCGGTGATTTATGCCTTCGTGCCAGGCGGGGGCGGTGGGGAGGCCCCCGACTGGCAGGCGGCCGTGGCGACGGCGGCCCGCAGTTTCGCGGCGGAGCTGCGGCGGGTGGTCGAGTAAGCGGCTTGCAATGGGCCTGGCAGGCTCGTTCTATGGGATTCTCGCGAGGCCGTCTCGGCCTCTGGGCGGGAGCTGCGCACGAGCGGGCGAGGGGGGCCCAGTTGTGCAGCCCGGCGCGCCCCGCGACCGATAATCCTTGACTATGTCTACTCGAATGCTGCGCGCGCCGATCGCCGTCGCCCTGACCGCCTTGATGGGCTTTGCCGGGTGCCAGAGTTCCGACTCCGGGCGGGTGACCACGAGCTCCGCCGCGACCAAGACAGGGACCTCGGGCTCATCGACAGGGGCGAGCGGGGGCGGCTCGACGGCGAAGGGCGGGAGCGGTGGGGGGGGTGGGGCGTCGCCGGCGCCGATGACGGCCCCAGCGGCGGCGTCGGGTGTCCCGCGCGGGGTGCTCACCGGTATCGCCGGCGAGCCCGAGGTGCGGGTGCGGCTGCTCGCGCAGGCGACCAAGGTGGCGCTCTCCAGCCCGGTGCGGATGGTGTGGGTGGCCTCGGCAGGCTCGCCCCGCCCGCCGGCACGCATGACCGCTCCGGTCGAAGCGAGGCTGAACTCGGGCGGGTGGGAGCTGACTGACGCGACCGGCCTGGTGGCCCGCTTCGAGCGCGGCTCGGCGGTCGGCATCGCCGCCGAGGAGGGCGTGCTTGGCCCCGCGACCACCGAAGCCGGCGCCCCGGCGGGCCCGGTGCTGGCCCGCGGAGTCAACGCTGGCAGCCCGCGCCCCACGGCGTCGGCCCGCGTGCTCGTCAACGGTAAGGGCTACCCGGGCGTGATTCAGTTGCAGATGCGGTCGGATGTCTCGCCAGCCGCGTTCGATGTGATCGACCGCATATCGATGGAGGAGTACGTCAAGGGCGTCGTGGCCTCGGAGATGTTCAGCGGTTGGCCGCTGGCGGCCTATCAGGCCCAGGCCGTCGCCGCGCGCAGCTACGCCCTGGCGGAGCGGTCGCGGGCCCGCTCGGCGTCGCTGGGGTTCGACCTTGAGGCCGGCATCAAGGACCAGGCCTTCGGCGGCGCCTCGGACAATCTGCTGGCCTCCAAGGCCGTCACCGACACGCGCGGCGTGGTGCTGACGTGGAACGCCGCGGCCCTGCGGGCGTACTACTCATCGACCTGCGGCGGGCGGCCGGCCTCGGCCCGCGATACGTGGCCGTCGAGCGCGGGGATGGAGTTCAACCTTGCGGGGCCGGTGCAGGCCCAGGCGCGCGAGCACGCCTGCCAGCCTGCCGGGTTTTACCACTGGACCGTGCAGCGAACCAAGAAGGACCTGACCGACCGCCTCAAGGCCTACGGGCGCGAGAACGGCACGCCGCTCAAGAACCTCACCGGGATCGAGAGCATCCGCCAGGCGGGCGTGAACGCGGCGGGGCGGCCCAACCGGTTCCTGATCGTGCAGCCCGGGGGGCAGACCTATCTGGTGACCGGCGAGGAGCTCCGGCGGGCCTGCAACCAGGAGGGCGCGGGCCTGCCGGCGATCACGCAGGCGACGCGCGTCCACTCGAGCGATTGCGAAGTGGTGGCCTCGGGCGGGGGGACTGGGGGTGGGGGCAATGTGCTCTTCACCGGGCGCGGCTTCGGGCACGGCGTGGGCCTGTGCCAGTGGTGCGCCAAGGGCTTCGCCGACAAGGGCGAGGCCTGGCAGCAGATCCTGGCGCGGTTCTACCCCGGCGCGCGGCTTGAGCGCGTGTATTGAGCGTGTGAGCGGAGACGGGTGTCCACCGAACGCCACGCCGACCCCCTCGGGGTCGTCCCTTCAGGGGCGGGCGGTGCGCTGTGGTTGTCGGCTGCGCGGGAAGCACCGACCGTGGGGCACGGTCGGTGGCACGGGTGGCGAGGCTGTCAGTCCGTCGGCGGCGGGCCGGTCGGGCGCGCCAGCGGCGGCTCGCCGCGCAGGCGGCGGGCGATGTCGGCGATGAGGCGCCGGTCTTCCTGGATCGTCTGGTGGCTGAAGGAACCCGGCCCGTGGAGCCACAGCGGGTCGGCGCCGGGCGGCGCGGCGTGGCGGGCGCCGACAATGTCGTCGCGGGTGCGGGCGTAGCAGATGAGTTCGTACTCGCCGCCGGCCCGTTGGGCGAGGGCGCTGTTGAGCTCGGTGATGAAGCCCGAGCCGGGCTTCATGTCGAAGGTCATCGGATCGATCGCGACAGTGTCGGCGAGGATCGAGCCCTGGTGGGGCGCGGCGAGGGTGATCAGGCGGGCCATCCGCAAGCGGCGGGCGGGTGATGGGTCGGGCGGGCTGTCACCGGGCCTCGGCGCGCGCTCGGAGGTGGTGATGGGCACGCGCGTCGCCGCGAGCCGCGCCACCAGCCCGCCCATGGAGATCGCGACGACGTCAACTTCGACAGTCTCGTCGGCGTCGGCCGCGGGCCAGCGGGCGTTGATGGTGTCCACGACCAGTCGGGCGGCATCGGGGAAGGTGTCAACCAGCGGGTAGGCGATGACGAGCACATCCTGGCGGCTGGGCTCGGCCAGTGTGCGCATGAGGGCATCGGCCAGACTCCGCGGGAGTGATGTCGGCGAGCGGTATCCGCCCAGCACCACCAGCGGCCGGCTGAGGGGGCGCGGATCGGCGGCCATGCGGGCGAGGTCGGCAGCAGCGTCATCAAGCGAGAGGGTGAACGACGGGGGGCTCGCGGGGCGCGATGGAGCCGAGGCGCCGCGGGTGGTGGAGCACGCCGCCAGGCCCGCGAGGGTGACGATGCCGAGGGCGACCTGGGCCAGCCGGGCGAACGGCAAGAACCCGCGGCGGGCCCGCCCGGGCGGGCCGGGGGCGGTCGGGCGGGGGGCGGTCGGGGCGGGGGAGATCGGATGGGTGGGGGGGATGGTGCTGCGACGCATGGTGGGGTGAACGGTAGAAGTTGTGGCGGTGGCCGTCGCATCAGCCGCCGGGGGCTCTTACAGGATGAACGCATGAACGATTCTCAGGCGGGCGCGCGGCGACGGGGCTGGAACAGGCTCGGACTGTTGGCGGCGGCGGGCCTGCTGTGGTGGGGCGCGGGTGGTGCGGTGGGCGGGGCTGTGGCTGGTGGCGGTGTCGCCTCGGCCGCCCCGGCGGGCGTGAGCGCGGCGATTCAACCGGAGCAGCCCGGCGCGGCGGACGAGCGCGGCTACATCCGTGTCCGCGAGGTTGACGACGGCGTGCTGGTGCTGGAGCTGGCGACGCGCTCCTTCACCCCGGCCGATGCGCAGGCGTTCGGGCCGGGCAGGACGGTGCGGTTGGTCTCGGCGGTGCACATCGCCGATGCCTCGTTCTATCGCGTGATGCAGGAGCAACTCGACCAGGCTGATCTGGTGCTCTTTGAGGGCGTCAAGCCGCCGGGCGCGGGGTCGATCGATCCCGCCGGGGGCGATGAGGCCAAGGCCAAGGCGACGCGCAACCGCCTGAAGTTCCTGAAGCTGGTGGCGGAGCAGGCCGCGGCTGATGGGGGTGGGGGGGGTGGGGGTGAGGGGAATGCGGGCGGGGCGCTCCCCCGCACCGCGGCGGAGCTGATCGAGCGATCGGGCAAGCGGTGGCGTTCGCTGTTGGAAGGGTCGATGTCCGACGGGTGGGGGCGGCCGATCCGCGTGGCCTTGAGAGGGGCTGAGGGTGTCCTGGTGATCTCCAGCGACGGCCCCGACGGGCGGCAGGCCGCCGCGGATGCGGGCGAAGCTGGCGATGACCTGCGGGTTGAGGTCCGCCCGCCGACAGGCGCGGCGAAGAAGGAGCCGGGCATTCAGGCGCAGCTCGCCAAGGCGCTCGGGCTGACGTTTCAGCTTGAAGCGATGGACTCCTCCAAGCGGAACTGGCGAAGCAGTGACATGAGCATGGATGAGCTGCAGGCGGCGATGGAGGCGGCGGGGGCCGACCCGTCGGCGCTGCTGGGCGTGCTGGACGGCTCATCGATCATGGGCAGGGTGGCGGGGTTCATGCTGGGAATCGTGGCTCAGAGCCCGCAGATGGGGGCGATGGTCAAGATGGTCCTGGTCGAGACCATGGGCGCGGCCGAGGGCCTGATGAGCGGGGGCGCCGGCGGCGGCGGCGCGGCGGGCATCCCCCGGGGGATGGCGAACGTGATGCGCGTGATCGTCGAGGATCGCAACGGGGTGGTGCTCAAAGACGTGCGGAGCGTGCTGGAGCGCGAGGCGGGCGTGAAGGTGGTCGCGGTGTTCTATGGCGCAGGGCACATGAGTGGGCTCGAGAAGGGCCTGGCGGAGTTGGGCCTGAAGCCGTCGGGCGTCGAGTGGGCCGAGGCGATCCGCGTCGACCCGCGCGACGCGGGCTACACCCCCGAGCAGGCCCGCCGCATGCGCGAGGCGATGCGGCGGACCCTGGAGCGGGCCCGGGGCCGGTGAACGGGTGGAGGCGGGATGGGGGTCGTTGAGCGGGTTGACCATGCCCCGCTCGCACGCACTACCCTGCGTGGTGACTCTTGCGGTCCTGCTGATCCTCGGGCTGGTCATCGGCTGCTTCGGCACCGTCATCGGCGCGGGGGGTGGGTTCCTGCTCATGCCGATCCTGCTGGTCTGGCGACCCGGTGAGGCCGCCGACCGGCTGACGGCGCTGTCGCTGACGATGATCTTCTTTAACGCCCTCTCGGGCTCGATCGGCTACGCCCGCCTGGGGCGGATCGACTATCGGGCGGGGCTGATCTTCGCCGGCGCGGCCCTCCCGGGAGCGATCCTCGGGGCGGTGGTGGTTGATCGCATCCCGCGCGCGAGCTTCGACGGCGTCTTCGCCGCGGCGCTGGCGGCGATGGCGGTGTTCCTGCTGTATCGGGGCGATCGGAAGGCGGGCCCCGCCGGTGGGCAGGCTTCTGGGGCGCCAGCGGCGTCGGCGTCGGTGGCTGGGGCGGCAGCCGGGGGTGACAGGCCGGCAGTGGGCGTGGGGGCGCTGATCAGCGTGGTGGTGGGCTTCATCGCCAGCATCTTGGGAATCGGCGGCGGGATCGTGCACGTACCGGCCCTCGTCCACCTGGCGCGGTTTCCCGTCCACGTGGCGACGGCGACTTCGCACTTCGTACTCGCTTTCACCAGCGCCGCGGCAGTCGCGGTGTTCGCGGCCCGGGGTGATCTGAGCGGGAACTACGACATCGCGGCGGCCCTGTCGCTGGGCGCCGTGGTGGGGGCCCAGATCGGCGCCAGGATCGCCCATCGCGTGCGGGGAGCCATGATCGTGCGGCTGCTCGGGCTGGCGCTGCTGCTGGCGGCGCTCCGCGTGGGATGGGTCGCCTGGACCGGGCACGCTGCTTCCGGCCCGGCGGCCGGGCCCTCCGGCCCGAAGACCGCGCCTTGAGCGACCGCGCCCTAGGCGACCGCGGCGGAGGGCTGGCTCCGCCGGCGCGACGACTGGCTCCGCTGGGCGAGTTCGCGCTGCGCCTCCACCCAGGGCGCCACGATCCGCTTGCCATCGGCCAGCACGCCGGTGCGGCGCGACACAGCGTCGAGCATCGGCCCGGGCGAGAGGGTGCCGATCACCAGCGTCTGGGCCTTGGCTTCTTCGCTGACGAGGGTGGCCTTCATCTCGTGCAGGGCCCGCTCGACCGCCCAGGCGTTCTTGCCCCGCTCGATGATCGCGACGCGTCCGAGTTCCTCGCGGGCGTGGGCCGCAGCCAAGGCGGTGCGGGCGGCGGCCAGGCCGGTCAGGCGGTCGTACATGGACTGCGACATGGCCCGTCGGGGCTGGCTGCGCAGCGTGGAGGCGAGGTCCCACACGCCCATGAGGTAGCCGGAAAGGGCCCGCTCCTGGCGGGCGATCTTGCCGTAGCGCGAGATGGTTTCGCGGATCTCGCCGATGCGCGCGCCGTCGGGCGCATAGCGCTGCGCGACCCACGCGTTGTTCCGCACCAGGCGGCGGACGATCCGTGAGAAGTCGCGACCCTGCTTCACCTTGTGGTGCATCACGCGGAAGCGGCGATCGAAGGCGACGCGGTAGCCGGCGATCATCATGCGGGCGGCCAGGTCGTACTCCTCCGCGTAGTAGTCGAACGACCCGTCGTAGCCCCCCAGCTCCTCGAAGACCTTGCGGCGCAGGGCGACGCCGCAGCCGATGAACACCTCGGGCAGCCCGCCCGACTCATGCCGGCACAGCGTGAGGCCCGACTCCAGCGCCGGTTCGCCGCCCACCGGCCCTCCGGAGGTGTTGGGGCCGGCCGCATCGGCGGGCAGGTAGATCTCGGCCGCCACAGCGGCCACGTCCGCGGGGGCATCGCGCAGGGCGTCGAGCAGGCCCGTGTCGAGGGGGTGGGAGTCGTCATCGAGCATCACGATCCACTCGCTGGCGGGGTCGGCGGCCTTGACGGCCGCGTTGCGGGCCGCGGCGCCTTCGTTCTTCTTGCGGCGGAGCAGCTTCACCGGGGCCCCGCTGGGGAGCCATGAGGGCGCCCAAGCGGGCGGGGTCGACTCGTTGTCGGCGACGATGACCTCGGCGCCCCCCACGGAGCGATGGTCACCCAGGAGTGAGATGGCCTCGAGGGTCGCGGCGAGCCGCTCAGGTCGGTTACGGGTTGGCAGGACGTAGGTGATCATGGTTGGGGCCTGGGGCGTCGCGATGGCGGCGGTGGGGGCTGGTGCTGCTGAGTGCTGAGCGGGCTACGCCGATGCGGGCGCAGCGGAGGTTGACGGACCGATGGAGCGGACGACCGAGCCGCGCAGCCCGTCGCCCCCGACGGGGCCGGACCACGCAAGGCGCGAGGAATGGACGCGGATGAGTCCGTTGCGGAGCTCCGGCGCGCCGATGGGCACGTTGCCCAGGCGCTGGGCTTCGCACGCCGCGGCGATGGCCCCCAGGAACGCTCCGCTGAGCAGGGGCCCCCCGGCGCACAGGGCGAGGGTCGCCGCGGCCAGCAGCGCGTCGCCGCAGCCCAGCGGGTCGACCGCGTGGCCCGCGAGGGCGGGGACGTGCTCGCTCCGCAGGCGCGACGCGGCGGGATTGGTGTCGTCGATGGGTGAGTTCAGGCGGTCGAAGGCGATCAGCCCGTCGGCCCCCAGCGTGATGAACGCGGCCCGTGATTGGGTGTCCTGCAGCAGCCGCCAGGCGACGGTGGGGATCGACTCATCGAAATTGCGGTAGCTCTCGCGCACCTCCGACTCGCTCGGGCACAGCAGATCGAGCTCGCGGAAGCGGAGCAGCCCCGCCCGCTTGCCCGAAACGTCGCCAGTGAGGATGTTCACGCGGTTGCGCACCGCGCCGCAGAGGCGGGTGACCATCGGGCCCGAGAGCAGCCCGTTGCCGAAGTCGGCGATGATCGCCCCGTCGCAGCCGTCGGCCGCCTCGCTGGCCAGGTGCACCAGCACATCCTGGCGGGCGGCGTCCAGGACGATCGGCTCGAGCGCATTGAGCTTCATCACCTTCTGGGCGCCGACCAGGAACCGCTGCTTCTCCGCCAGCGGGCAATCGATGACCGTCGACCGGACCTCGATCCCCTCGCCGGTCAGGCGGCGCCGGAGGGCCGCGCCCTGCGGGGAGTCGGGCAGGCCCGTCAGCAGCACCGGCCGCCCGCCCAGCGCGGCGATGTGGCGGGCGATGACCGCGGCCCCGCCGTCGTAGTGGCGGGTCTCAAGGGGCCGGAGCGTCATCACCGGCGACTCGCTGGCGATCTCGGGCTGGTCGCAGAGGACGTAGCGGTCGAGGATGGTCTCGCCGATGATCAGCACCCGCTTGCCGCGCATCGCGCCGAGCAGCCCATTGAGGCGCGGGCCGTCGAGTTCGTCGAGGTCGAGGAGCTGCGAGAGCCGGGCGTGGTAGGGGTCGGCGGAACGCTCGAGACTGGCGATGAGGGCGGTGGAGGAGAAGACGACATCGCCGGAGCTGAAGACGACGCGCCCGCCGTGGGCCTCGACGGTCTCACGCTCCGCCTGGAATCGGGGGTCGCCGTTGGCCTCGTACTCACGCCCCTTGACATAGACGTCGGGCTTCACCTCGGCGAGCAGGTCGCGGGCGGTGGGGCGGGGATCGATGTAGACCCAGTCGACGCAGTCAAGCTCGGCGAGGTTCTCGGCCCGCAGTTCTTCGGGGATCAGCGGGGCCCCGCCGCGCTTGCTGTACGCGGCGTCGCCAGTGATGGAGACGAGCAGGATGTCGCCGCTGCCGCGGGCCTGCCTGAGGTGGCGGATGTGGCCGGGGTGGACGATGTCGAAGCAGCCGTGACACTGGACCACCGCGCGGCCCTCAGCGCGGGCGGAAGCCCGCAGGGCCAGCAGCTGGTCGTGGGAAAGCACCTTGCCGGTCGTTGCCATGTTCGGTTATCGACCGAATCGCAACCTCGGGCTGAGGCCAGTTGACAGTCGGAAGCGCAGGCGCATTTCCTGCTGTCGACGGACCAAGCTCCAAGGGTGGGCAAACCTGCCTGGAGCATACACCGAAGCTGGCGGGATGTCGGCAAAATCCTGAGAGCATGGGGTTACCGGAACCCAAATCGTAAACAGATCGAAAACCAAACAAATTTGGTCGGGAGCGGTTGACGAACCGATCAGATGCCGTATACTGATGCCGTGATCGGTTTTTGATTGCCTATCGAAAAGCGATCAACTGCAAGGAGGCTCCCCAATGCTGCACCTCGCGAAGCTCCACCGTCTGGCCGAACAGGAACGCCATGAAGTGCTTCTCGATGAGGTGCTCCGCAACGGTCGCCCTTTGCCGCTCGCGGCACGCGCGAGGCTCAGCGAGGCGGGCGGCGTCCGGCTCGCTTCGCTGGGCTTCGCGCTGCAGCGCGGGGTGGAGTTGTCGTACCAGCCGACGCCAGCCATCGAAGCGCTCGCTCGGCTGACGGTGAACGCGCTGAACGAGCTTGCCGACCCCGCCGGCCCCGCTGGAAGAGAGAGACCGGTAGCCGCCGGAGCGCAAGGGCCCTGCGGCGCGGGGGCGATCGCGGCGGCGCTGGCGGGTCTGGCTGATGTGCTCCAGCAGGCGGATTCGGTTGGCGGATCCGGCGTTGACCTCTCGCCCGGTCTGCCGGGGCGGATCCGCGCGGCGATCCGGGCCGGGGCCTACGCCCTGTTTGAGGCGCAGGGGCGGCTTGCGGCCCGCTCCTTGCCTTGGAGGGGGCTGGTGGGTGACCCGCTGGATTCATCGCTGGTGCTCTGGCAGCTCTGCGCCCGGGCCGAGCTGTGCGGGGAGCGCGGCCTGGTGAGCGAGTTGGTGAACTGGCCGGAGCTTGAGCAGGCTGTCGAGCGGCTCAACCTGTGGCGCAACCCTGACTGCGCCGCGTTGCTGAACCTGGCCCAGGCGGGCGCCTCAGCACCGGCCTGGCGGCCGGCCCGCTCGCGCCCCGCCGCGGCGTGACCGGGTCTTACGCCTGGGTGCGCAGGCGGGCGATCGCCTGCACGGCCAGTTGGTCGCAGCGTTCGTTTTCCTCGTGCCCGGCGTGCCCGCGGATCCAGTGGAAGGCGATCTCGTGCTTTTGCTTCAGCTCATCCAGACGGCGCCAGAGGTCCTCGTTCTTCACTGGCGCCTTGGCGGCGGTGCGCCAGCCTCGGGCCTTCCAGGCCTCCAGCCAGTCCTTCAGGCCATTGAGGACGTACTGCGAGTCGCTGGTGAGGTCGACGCGGCTCGGGCGCGTCAGGGCCGTGAGGCCTTCGATCACCGCGATGAGCTCCATGCGGTTGTTGGTGGTCTGCGGCTCGCCGCCGCTGGATTCCTTCACCTTGCCCGTGCCGGGGTGCTTGAGGATGTACCCCCAGCCGCCGGGGCCGGGGTTGCCAGAGCAGGCGCCGTCGGTGAAGAGCAGCACGTGGGGCTTGTCGCCGGCGCCGGGGGCGGCGCTGGGGCTCGGGGTTTCGGTGGCGTTCTGCTTGGAAGGGGGCTTGGGCATGAGCGATCCGCGCCTGTCCTGTTCACCAGTTGGTCATGTGATGGTCATTGGCCAGTTGGCCATTCGTGCCTTTGGCCAGTTGGCCGCCGGTCACTTGGTTACGCCGAAGGCCCGCTCCAGGGCCATGTCGTGGGCCCGCACATAGGCCTCGCCCAGGACCGACCAGTCGAACTCCCAGCTCTGAGCCTCCACCTGGTTGCGCAGGGCGACCCGCCCACGCCGGTCGAGGCGGCAGAACTCGAGCATGTACTGGCAGAGTTCCTGGGCCGCGTCGTGGAACGACCGGCCGCGCCGGCGGATGCACCAGACGCCGGGCCGATTGTGCTCGCCGAACTTGCGGAGGACGTACGACCCGAACCCCGCGAGGTCGCTGGTCACAGCGGGCACACCCATGGCGAGGCATTCGAGGGGGGTGTAGCCCCAGGGCTCATAAGCGCTGGGGAACAGGCCCATGTGGCACCCGCGGACGAACTGCTCGTAGTCCATGCCCCACAGGGGGCTGGTGGGGCTGATGAACTCGGGGTGGTAGACGACCTTGACAGGGTCGTCCTTGCGGTTGAAGAGCCAGACGTTTCGGATCTGGGTCAGGACGGGGTCCTTGGCCTCTTCATCGAGCATGTGGGTGGTGACCAGGGGCAGGCGGTCGACCTTGAGGGCTTGCTGCACGCGCCGGTAGCGCAGGACCCAGTGTTCATCGATCATCTTGTCGAGCTCGGCGCGTTGGCCGGTGGCCCCGAGGCGGAAGAGCTTCTCGCCCAGGTGCTTCATGATCTGGTCGCAGACGCCCCCGAACTCGTTGAGCACGCCGCGCTGCTGCAGGGCGAAGGGGTGCAGCGAACGGGTGGGCCGCTGGGTGATGATGAAGAAGACGACCGTGAGATCGCTGCCGCTGGCCCGCAGTTCGCCGTTGAGCCGGGCCAGGGCTTCCAGGCAGAGGTCGAAGCCCTTGTTGCGGGGCTCGAACCGGCCGGAGGTGAAGAAGTACATCGTGCGGTCGAGGTCGAAGGAGTAGGAGGGGAAGAAGTGCCCCATCGTGAAGCGGTGGATCTGCTCCTTGAACTGCGCGTGCATGGTCTGAAACTCATGCCCGACGTTGTACCGCTGGATGTCCAGCCCGTTGGGGACGACCACTTCCGGTCGGCGGCCGAGCAGCCCGGCGCACTCCTCGGCCGTGACATCGGAAACAGTCGTGAAGATATGGGCCCCGTGGGCGCAGGCCCGCTCGGCGGAGTGCTGGAAGACGATGTTGTACTTCGCGGCTTCCTCGGCGTCGTTGATCCAGCCGCGCTGCAACCGGTCGTAGAACCCGTCGTCGCCGCTGGCCATGTAGCGGCCGAGCAATGTGGCGTGGGTCTGGAAGATGACCCCCACCGGCAGGTTCTGCTTCCGCACCATGGGGATCGTCAGGCCGCCCATCCACTCATGGCAGTGCAGCAGCACCGGACCCACGCGCCGGGCCGAGCCCGAAGAGGCGATGCGGGCGTCCGCCGAGTCGTCCATGCCCCAGCCGGCCCCGGCCTGCTCGCAGATCTTCTCCACCACGCGGCGCACGGCGTCGGCGAACGAGACGACGCCGTCGACGAGGGCGTCGCCGGCGGGGACGCCGATGCGGTGGTCGTTCCACAGGCGGAACTTGGTCGCGTCGAGCTTCGCGAGGCCCTGCCAGTGCTCGATCAGCAGCACGCGCGGGCGGCCGGTGATCATCCAGCGGCCGTGGTGGACGTGCAACCCCTCGTTTCTCAAGGCGTTGACGGCCCGGCCGATGACGCCCGTGGGCGTGGTCTCCTCAAACTCGAGGGCCGCCTTGGCCGGCTCCCACGGCCCGATCAGGCAGTACCGCTCGCCCCAGCGGTCGACCATCGACGGCACTTTCGACTTCAGAACCTGGAAGATGCCGCCAAGCTGGTTGCAGACCTCCCACGCCACTTCCAGCAGCAGGCCCTGGGGCGAGCCGCCAGCGCCGGTGGTCACCCAATGCTCGGGAGGGGCCATGTCGGTCGGCCCGACAGTCGACCCGCGTAGCTCCGGCGCGGCGGCTGGAGCGGGCGGGCTGGGGAGATGGGGATGGGCGTTCGCGTCCGTCGGCCCGCTCGGCCCGGCTGGCGCGCCGGGCGAAGTGGGGCTGGGCGAGACCAGCGCCTGCGGCGGAGGCTGAGGAAGGGAGGTTGGGAGGGCCGGGCTGGCCGGCGTGACGGACGTGGGCGCAAGGTGCGCGGGCGGCGCCGGCGCGGGCTTGGGGGGGGCGGGCTTGGGGGCGACCGTGGGCGCCGAGGGGGCCTTTTCCTTGGTTGGCTTGCTCCACGTTCTCCTGGCCATGACGGCAGGGTACCACGTTACCGAGGTCTCTGCGGATCCTCGCTCGGCTGGCGAGCGCCGCGGGCCCCGAGGCTCCGGGCCAGAGGTCCTGTGCACGCGTTGGCCTTTGCGTGAAAACGGGTGGCGAAATGCAGCGGTTCGGGTAAACTCAGACTGTTCAACGGAGAATGAACCATGGACACGCTCGGCGAGTACTTCAAGATGCGCCTGTTCATCGGCGCGATTGTGCTTTTCATCGTGGCGGCCGCGTACAGCTACGCTGAGGCGAACTACTTGGCGTTCGGGGTCACGACCGACGCCAAGTTCACAAAAGTTGAACAAGTCAAGCAGCGGAAGCGGTATGGCGGCTCCACGATCCGCAGCTATGCCCACTATGTCTTCAGCGAGCTGGAGGGCGGCGCGGCCCGCAAGGAGTCGGACGCCGTTGACGACGACTGGGTCGCCCCCGAGACGGGCGTGGTGCGGATTCAGTACGTGCCCGGTTGGCCGGGGTGGTCGCGCCTGGACGGCCACGTTCAGTGGTGGTCGCTGGTGCTGTGCGGAGGCGCGGGGCTCTTCATGATGGGCGCGGGATACACGTTCTGGCGGGGGTATGTGGCGCACGAACGGGCCCTGGAGCGCTCGCGGTCTCGCTGACCACGCCAGAGGTTCACCAGTCCAGCGGGCCGCGCCACGCCGCAGCGAGTTCCTCAACGCCGACCGACAGCGCGGCGAGCGGAATGTCCAACCGGCCTGAGGTGGTGAGCCTGCCGATGACCGCGTGCGGGAGGGGGCCGAGCACATCCTCCATGAGCGCCAGGTCCGGCGGGCGGATCTCCAGAACATACCGGCTGGGCGTCTCGGCGAAGAGGGCCGCGGCGACATCGCCGGCTCCGCCCGCTCCCCCATCCCAAGGCAGCACGCCCAGATTGATCTCGGCGCCGAGCGGGCTCTGCGGCATGCTGCCGGCGAAGAGCATCTCCGCCACGGCGACGGCAAGCCCGCCGTCGGAGCAGTCATGGGCCGCCCGCACGAGGCCCCGCTCGATCAGCGCTCCGACGGCCCGAGCGGCGGCCGGCCCGCGAGCCAGGTCGGTCCGCGGGATCGAGGGATCGCCGACACCCTCCCCCGCCAGCGCGGCGAGGGCCTGATGGTGCGAGCCGCCCATCGCCGTGCCCGTGGCGCCCACCAGCACGAGCAGGTTCCCGGCGTCCTTTGCGTCCATGGTGACGCAGCGTTCCAGGCGCGGCACGATCCCCAGGCCCGTGATCAGCAACGTGGGGGGGATCTGGATGGTGACGCCGGCCTCGGTGGTGAATTGGTTGTTGAGTGAGTCCTTGCCGCTGACGAACGGCGTGCGGTAGGCCTTGGCGCCGTCGTAGCACCCCTCGGCGGCCCGCACGAGCGAGCCCATGTTCTCAGGCTTGTTGCACGACGGCCAGCAGAAGTTGTCGAGGATCGCGATGCGGGCCGGGTCGGCGCCGACGCACACCACGTTGCGCACGCATTCGTCGATCGCGGCCAGGGCCATCAGATAGGGGTCGCCAGCGAGCATCGGATCACCCATCCCGGTCTGCAGGCCGCAGCCCACGGCGATCCCGCGCCCCGACCCGGCCACGGGCTCAAGAACGCTGGCGTCGCCCGGCCCGCGCCCGAGTCGGCCCACCAGCGGCTTGACGATGGTGTTCCCCTTCACCTCGTGGTCGTACTGGCGGATGATCCAGTGCTTGCTGGCGATGTTGGGATGGGCCAGCAGGGCCAGCAGCGAACGGGCGGCGTTGAGGGCTGGGCGACCCGACCCAGCGCTGCCCGACCCGGCGCCTGCCGAACCGGCCGACCCGCCCCCCCTTCCGGCCGCCTGGGCCGCCTGGGCCGACTGGCGCGGCCCGCCGGCGCCCGCCTGCGGGCCCGGCGACCAGACCGCCTCGCGCGTCGGCATGGGGATGCCATCGTGCAGGAACCGCATCGACAGCCGCCCGACTTCCTTCCCGCGGTAGTTGAGGACCAGGTCCTGCCCCGGCGTGCCGAAGACGCCCAGATCGGCCATCTCGACGCCCTCTTCATCGCAGATCCGCTTGAGCGCCGGCACATTCGCCTCGGGAACGGCCAGCACCATGCGCTCCTGCGCCTCGCTGATCCAGATCTCGGTGTACGACAAGCCGGGGTACTTCAGCGGCGCCCGCTCGAGGTGCACCTCGGCCCCGAGCTTGCTGGCCATCTCGCCCACCGCCGATGAAAAGCCCCCGGCGCCGCAGTCGGTCATGCCGTGATACAGCGGACCTCCGGGGTGCTCATCGCGGGCCCGCAGGATGGCGTCCAGCACCTGCTTCTCGGTGATGGCGTTGCCGATCTGCACCGCGTGCGAGAACTCATCGGCGTGGGTGTCGGTCAGCTCCGCCGAGGAAAAGGTCGCCCCGTGGATGCCGTCGCGCCCCGTGCGGCCGCCGACAGCGATGATGCGGTCGCCCGCTCGCGCGGCGCCCTTCACCTTGTCGCGCGGGATCAGCCCGATGCACCCGCAGAAGACCAGCGGGTTGCCGATGTACCGGTCGTCGAAGCACACCGCGCCGTTGACGGTGGGGATGCCCATGCGGTTGCCGTAGTCGCGCACCCCCGCGACCACCTGCGTCAGCACACGGCGCGGGTGCAGGCACCCGGCGGGCAAGCTCGCGGGCCCGCCTGTCGAGGCCGCGCCGCCCTTCACGCCCTCGCCATGCTGGGTCCAGTGGTCCGGATGGGCCACGCAGAAGACATCGGTGTTGGCGATCGGCTGGGCCCCGAGGCCGGTGCCGATGACATCGCGGATGCACCCCCCCGCCCCGGTCGCGGCGCCGCCATAGGGCTCGATTGCCGAAGGGTGGTTGTGGGTCTCGACCTTGATGCACACGCCCCAGCGGTCATCCAGCGCGATCACGCCGGAATTGTCGACGAAGACGCTCAGCGTCCAGTCGACGCCATCGGCGATCAGCTCGTGCGTGGCCGCGGCGACGGTGCTCTTGAGCAGGTTGGCGATGGTGACCGAGCCGTCGGGGTGGACGGTGTGCCCGGGGCGGCCGCGCCAGCCGATGGGGTCCTCGCCGGCGCCTGTCTGGACTGCGCCCGTCTGGCCGGGGCCCTTGCCGGGCCGATAGACGACGGTGCTCTTGAGGGTCTTGTGGACGCAGTGTTCCGACCAGGTCTGGGCGAGGGTTTCGAGCTCGATATCGGTGGGCTCGCGTCCGACGCGCCGGTACTCGGCCTGCAGGGCCTTCATTTCGTCGAGCGACAGGAACAGATGGGCCTCGCGGGCCAGCTTCACCAGCTCGTCGTCGGTCAGCTTGAGGATCGCGATCGAGCGGGCCACCTGCTCGTGGGCCTGGGCGTGGGCGAAATCAGTCGGCTGCCACGGCTGCGCCTCCACCCGCTGGATCACGGGGTTGGCCAGCAGCCGGCGCGCGAGCTTCGCCGCGTGCTCGGCGGAGACGCCAGTCAGGTCGTAGCGCCAGCCTGTTGACACCTGGGCCGAGACGCCGACGAGGTCGCGGATGGCCGACTCGACCGACTGGGCCACCGGGTCCATCACGCCCGGCAGCGGGTGCACCTCCACCACGCTCCCGGCGGTGATGGGCGGAACGGGCGATGCGCCGGTTACCGCTGTCTCGGTGACGGGGTCGGCCAGCAGCTGCGCGCGCACCGCCTCGGCCTGCTGCGGCGTGAGCGCGGCCTTGACGAGGTACACATGCGCTGCCCGCACCGACGTCGCGATGATGCCCAGGGCCCGGGCGTCGCGCCGGACAGCCTCGCCGAGGGGATCCGCCGTCCCCGGCTTGGGCAGGACCTCGAACCGATGAACACGGGCCGAAACGGTGATCATGCCGCAGGGTACACCCCCCGCGCAGCGCGGGGGCCCGGTCGCCCCCGGTCCCCCCCCGCGCCCCTTGCGCGCGCCCGTTGCGCGGCGCCGCCTCGGAATGCTGGCGCCGGGGGCGATCGGCTCTATACTGAACACTCAGTGACCCGTGCGTTGCGTGCTCGCTCCATTGTGAGTCCTTTCACCCCCCTGGCCCTCGCGCTGGTGGCGGGTTGGTCGTCTGCGCCTGCCTTGGCTGACGCCGCCGCCGACGCCGGGCGCGCCCACGCGCACGAAGGTCTCCCGTTCCTGGATATCCGCCTGCACGACGGCTTGCCCACGCCGGTGGTCCGCAAGGCCGCGGCTGGCGCCCTCGCGCGCCAGACCCCGGGCGTTGATCGCCTGCGGGCCCTGGTCCCGGGGTTGCGGATCGATCGTGATGAGATGCTCGGGGCCGCGGGGAGCGTCGGTTCGCCGCTGGCGCCTCTCACCCCGGGGGTGGCGATGGGGGGCGGCGCGATGCGGGGCGTGCGCCCATCGC
This sequence comes from uncultured Phycisphaeraceae bacterium, assembly GCA_964611125.1. Classification (GTDB taxonomy): domain Bacteria; phylum Planctomycetota; class Phycisphaerae; order Phycisphaerales; family UBA1924; genus JAEUIX01. Next base: position 38,722 of record CAZSZO010000013.1, read on the forward strand.
CCCGGCAGGTCGTCGCTGATTTTCTGGCCGAGTATGTCGATGTGTTCGAGGTGACGCCCGCGCTGCTCTCCGGCGCCCGCGTGACGCGCGACATGGTGACCGCCTCCACCGGCGTGACGCACCTGACGTTTCAGCAGCAGTTCAGCGGCCTTGACGTCCTGGGATGCGAGCTGCGGGCGAGCGTCACGCCGACCAGCGGGCTGGTGCACCTGGCCTGCACGATGCTGCCGCTTCCTGACGCGGGCTTGCCGGGCGAGGTAGAGGTTGGCGAGATTCAGGTTGGCGAGGTTGAGGCCCTGCTGCTCGGGATGCTGAGCGCCGGCGTCTCCCCCGCCGATCTTCCGCGGCCGGATGCCGGGCGGGCCGGCCCCGCGCTGACCCCGGGCGAAACGTTCTGGACCACGCCCGATCTGCGCGCGGATGAGCCGGTCACGACCCGCCGGGTCTTCTTCCCTCTGACGCGCGAGACCATTCGGCCCGCGTGGCTGGTGGTTGTTCCCGTCCCGGGCGAGGGGCACACCTACGACATCGTGATCGACGCCATCGACGGCGCGATCCTGAAGCGGACCGACCGGCTGGTGCGCGATTCCACGCTGCCAATGACCTTCCGCGTCTATACGGGCGCCAGTCCATCCCCGCTGTTTCCTGGGCGTGAGACGCCCGATGGGTTCCAGCCGCCCTTCGTGCTGCGCGACCTCATCACCATCCAGCCAGCGGAGATCACGCCCTTCAGCCGCGATGGCTGGATCCCGGATTCAGGCGTCACAACGCTCGGAAACAACGTCGCGGCGCACCTGGATCTCAACAGCGACAACGTGGCCGACCTCCCGCGCCCGAGCGGCGGCCCAGAGCGGACCTTCGATTTCCCGATCGATCTGACCCAGCCGCCCAGCGCGAGCCGGCAGGCCGGCGTGGCGCAGGGGTTCTACCTGGCCAACCGGTTCCACGACCGGCTCTATGCCCTGGGCTTCGATGAGGCGGCCGGGAACTTTCAGACCAGCAACTTCGGACGGGGCGGGGTCGGCGGCGACGCGATCCAGCTCGACTGTCTGGATGGCTCTGGCGCCGACAACGCCAACTTCAATGGCGGCGGCGTCGACGGCTCCGGCGCCCGCATCCAGATGTACGCATGGTCCGGGCCTCACCCCGATCGCGACGGCGTCTTCGACGCCATGCTTGTGTTCCACGAGTTCGCCCACGGACTCTCCATCCGCCTGCACGGCGGCCTTGAGAACATCGCCCAGCCCGGCGGTCTTGGCGAGGGGTGGAGCGACTTCTTCGGCCTGAGCCTCTGCGCACTCCCCGGGGACGACCCGGCTGGCGTCAGTCCATTCTCGCCGTTCGTGGCCCCCGGGCTCTTCGGCAGGGCGTCATTTCGCGACAATTACTACTTTGGCATCCGCCGGTATCCGTACTCTGTCGATCTGGCGAAGAACCCGCTGACCCTGGCCGACATCGACCCTCGTCAGGTCAGCCTGCCCGCGTCCCCGCCGCTGAACCCCGCGTACGGCTCGCTGGCGAACCTCGCCGACGAGGTGCACAACGCCGGGGAAGTGTGGTGCAGCGCCCTCTGGCAGGCCCGGGCCCTGCTTCATGAGCGGCTGGGCCCGAGCGCCAACGAAGCGATGATGCAACTCGTGGTCGACGGCATGAAGCTCTCGCCCTCGAACCCGACCTTTCTACAGGCCCGCGACGCGGTGCTCGCCGCCGAGGTCATCCGCAGCCGCGGGGCCGGCGCCGATGCCCTCTGGCGCGGCTTCGCCTTGCGCGGCATGGGCGAGGGCGCCTCGGTCCCCGCCGCCACCATCAACACCGGCGTGGTCGAGTCGTTCGCGATCCCGCGCACGGTGCTGTGGACCTACCCCGACGGCCTGCCCGGGCCCCGCGCCGCAGGCGAACCGTCGACCATCCGCCTCACCGCCGCGCCGGTCGGGGTGGTGCTGGTCCCGGGATCGGTCACGCTCCACTGGGCGATTGATGATGGGCCGTTCACGCAGGCTCCGGTGGAGGCGGGTTCTGCCGAGGGTGAGTTCCGCGCGCTGCTGCCGGCTGCGAACTGCGGCTCGGTGGTGCGGTACTACTTTTCGGCCCAGACTTCGGAGGGCGAGCGCCTGGATCCGCCCGGGGCCCCGCAAGCCGCCCGCCGCGCCGCTGCTGGGGCTGAGTCGCTTCGCCTCAGCGATGCGTTCGATTCGGATCAGGGGTGGACCGTCGGGCCCGACACCGCCGGCGAGGGTCGCTGGGAGCGTGCCGACCCCGCGGGGTATTCGAATGCGGGCCGGGTCGTTCAGCCCGCTGACGACCACACCCCGGGGCCCGGCGGCGCGTGCTTTGTGACGGGACGGAGCTTCTTCCAGCAGCTCACCTACGGCCGCACCCGCCTGACGAGCCCGCCGATCGACCTCTCCGGTACGCTCGACGCGCAGGTCAGCTACTGGCGCTGGTACGTCAATGGCGCGGGGCTGGCGCCGTACCAGAACCGCTTCACCGTCGAGGTCTCGCCCGACAACGGCGCGAGCTGGCGGCAGGCCGAGGTGGTGGGCCCCGGCAGCGCGCATGACCCGAACGTCAACGGCGGCTGGCGATTCGCGTCGTGGCGGCTGTCGACCCTCGGGCTCGCACCGACGCCTGCGCTCCGGGTGCGGTTCACGGCGGAGAACAACTTCGGCGGGAGCTTCATCTTCGCCGCCGTCGACGACTTCGCCGTCAGCGTCGTCACCTGCCCGCCGCCGCCGGCGTGCCGGCCCGACGTGAACGGTGACGGCGCCCTCGATCCCGACGATCTGGCTGATTTCATTACGTGTTTTTTCTCTATCGCCGCATGCCCGCGGGCTGACTGGGACGGCGACGGCGAGGCCACTCCAGACGACCTGGCGGACTACATCGCGGCGTACTTTGCCGGGTGCCCGTAGCAGGATGTGAGCCTCGCAGGCTGAATGCGTCGCAATGGGCGGCCCGTTGACCCCAACCTGGCAATATCAGGCCGGCGGCTTCGTTCACGCACTCTGGCGATTTCGTCCGCTTTGACGCCGCGAAACGGGTCGTCGCAACTCTCCGGGCTCATGGGGCTGGGAAGTGCATCGTTCCGAGGGTAATCTTTGAGGGGAACACCGGCCTCGGCGGCCCACGCCGAATCGCTGAGGCTGCAGGAAGGTGGATGCATGAGGATTCGGCAAGGCGGTTTCACCGTCGCGCTTCGCGATGGCGTTGATCCCCAATGGGTTGACCGTTTGCTGGGCGCCGTGCGTCAGCGCTATACCCCGGGCCGGCGCGAGTACTTCCGCCATCCGTTACCCGAAGAAGAGCCTGGCTTCACCGGCTGCACTCTGGCCAGCGTGGGCGGGTCTGGCCAAAGCGACGCAGCGGGTCAGGGCGACGCGTTTGTGAAGATCTATGCGCGCCGGCGGGCCCACAACGTGCTCCGGCGGCTGCGGGCCGGGCGCGCGGTGCGAGAGGCCGCGGGCTACAAGGCCTTTCACGACGCCGGGGCTCCGACGGCCGATCTGATCGCGTGGGGCGAGGAGCGGCGGGCGGGCCTGTGGCGGAGCGGGCTGGTGGTGACCCGCTTTGTGAACGCCCCCAACGCTTTTGAGATCCTGGCGCGCACCCGCGCAACGGAGATCCTCGAGGAAGGCGCGAGATTCCTCAGCATGATCCATCGCAAGGGCCTGGTGCATGGCGACGCGGGGCTGACCAACTTCCTGATGAGCGAGCGCGGGATGCTGGCGATTGACCTTTCGGACTGGCGCCCCGCCACGGCGCGGGCACGCCTGACCGACGCGGCCCGCATGGCGGGCTCGGCTGTCGCAGCGGGGATGGGCCCGGACGAACCCGAGGCGTTCCTGGAACGCTATCTGTCGAACTGGGGCGAGCGCGAGCGGGGCCCGGGGTTCGGCCCGCGAGCAGACCAGGGCGCACCGGTGGATCGCGCGGCGTTCGTGCGCCAGGCCCGGCGCTTCGCGGCGGAGGACACCGGACGGCTTCTGCAAGCCAAGCCCATCGGCTCGCGCCGCAGCCACGACACGCTGCGGCGCCTGCTGGAGAGCGAGCCCCCGGGACGGGTGCTCGACGCACCGTGCGGCGAGGGCGTGCTGGCGGAGTTCCTGCGGGCCCACGGCTGGGACGTCCAGTGCGCCGATATCGACCCCGGCTTGCTGAAGATCCGCCGGGCGCCGATGACCGCCGTGGACCTCAACCGGGCCCTTCCCTTCGAGAGCGCCAGCTTCGACGCCGTGGTGTGCGCCAACGCGCTCCACCGCCTGTACAACCCGGGCGGGGCGATCAGCGAGTTCTTCCGCATCCTTCGCCCGGGGGGACGGCTGTTCCTCAATATCAATAACTACTCGTCGATCCGCAAGCGGTTGAGGTTCCTGATCTACGGCTCGCTCGACAACGCGCTCAATGACGGAGGCTGCCAGCAGACCATCGACGCCCCTGAGGCGCACGTCCGCGTCGCGCTGCTCACCCCGCAACTGATCAAGCTGCTCTGGGGCGCGGGCTTCCAGGTGCGCGAAGTTCACGCGGCAGCCCGCGATGGGGCCGACTTCCTGGCGCGACCGGCCGCCTGGGCGGTCAAGCTGATGAGCTTCTTGGCGCCGCCCCGAAGCCGGGGGCGGAATGTGCTGAGCCTGGCCAACAGCGACGCGATTCTGGGCGGCGGCCGCTACGCAGTGATCACGGCGGTCAAGGCCTAGCGGACGCGGAGCAGGCTGATGAGCGAATACTTCCTCTATTTGCGATGCCGGATGTAATCCTGGGCGCGGGGCGTCCCCTGTCCTCTACAATTGCTGCATGCCCGCTCCCCGCCGGAAAGTTGCCGTCGGCGGCCCGGCCGAAGTGCCGGCCAAGCTGGCCAAGCTGGCCAAGCTGGCCATGCCGGCCATGCCGGCCATGCCGGCCAAGTTCGGCATGCCGGCCAAGTTGGGCATGCCGGAACGGTCGGCCGTTGGCGGCGAACCCTCCGCAGCGGTTCTGGATCCGATCATCACCATGGATGGCGACGGCGTCATTCAGTCGGCCAGCGACTCAGTTGAGCATGTTTTCGGCTGGACGCCTGAGGAGCTGTTCGGCAAGAACGTTCGAGCGCTCATTCCTGAGCCGCGGCGCACCGATCTCGACCGGTATCTCGATCGCTACCGCGATGCGAGCCGGGCCAAGGCCCTGCAGCGGACGCGCCGCTTCGACGCCGTCCGGAAGGACGGCGCGCTCATCCAGATCGAGCTCTCGGTGTCGCGGGCAGATCTGCCCGCAAACTCAGCGCCGTTTTTCATCGGCATCGTGCGCGACGTCAGCGGCAGCATCGACGTGCGGGCTGACTCGCCTGCGGAGCGCACGCGGCTGCAGTCGCTCGTCACCGAGCAGACCCGCGCCCTCGCGTCGGCCAATCTGCGGCTCCACCTCGCCGACCGTCTGGCCTCGCTGGGCACCCTCGCGACGGGGCTCGGCCACGACATGAACAACGTGCTGCTGCCTGTGCGGGCTCGCCTGGACGCCCTGGAGCACTCCGGCATGTCGACCGTCGCCCACGGCCACGTTGCGGCCCTGCGGCGGGCGGTCGCGTACTTGCAGCATCTCTGCAACGGGCTGCACTTTCTCTCGAGCCAGCCCGAAGGGCTGGCGGACTCGCCGGTGAAGACGGGCGAGGCGCCTGAGCTGACCGATCTCCTCACTTGGTGGCGTCAGGTCGGCTCGCTGCTCTGCAAGGCGCTCCCGTCGGGCGTCAAGGTGACCGTGTCGATACCCGTCGGCCTGCCGCTTGTGAAGATCGGACGGCACCAGTTGACCCAGGCGGTGCTGAACCTGCTCGTCAACGCGGGGGAGTCGATGCCCGAGGGACGGCGGCAGGAACGCGTGAAGGTCTGGGCCAAGCCGGCCGACCACGGCCGAGCGGTCCGCTTCGGCGTCTCGGACAATGGGCGGGGCATGACTCACGCGGTCCGGCGGCGGGCCTTTGACCTCTTCTTCACGACCAAGCCGCGCGCGATGGGCACCGGACTGGGCCTCGCGCTCGCCCGCAAGGTCGTCACCCACGCCGGCGGGCACATCGAGATCGCCTCGGTTCACGGTCGCGGCACCACCGTCACCATGCTGCTGCCCGCGGCGGCAGGGAGGCGTCCCGACCGCCCGACGCCCCGCCGGTCGGCCGCCGTCACGGCCCGCGACCACCGCACCGTTGCGCTCGTGACGCAGATTCTGCTCGAAGCGGGCCTGACCATTGCGCATCCTGATGGCGAGCCCCCGGGCGGCGCCGACCTCTGGGTCACCGAGCCGAGCATGAGATCGCTGCGCTCCGCCCGCGCGTGGCGAGCCCGGCGCGCCTCCCGCGTCGTGATGCTGCTCGGGCCCCCGCCGGCCGCGTCCCGAGTCCGCTGGGAAGCGCTGTCTCCGCTCACCATCGAATCGCCGCACGAGTTTGAGTCCATCCGTCAGGGAATCGGGCGATTCGTCACCGACGCCCACCAGGAGAAAACCCATGCCTCGCATCTCCAGAAGCAACGCCATGCGGTCCATCCAGGAGTTGGCGCTCCGAGCCGCCGAGCCCCGCGCCGCTCGCCCTAACTCCGCCGGCGAGCCGCCCGGCCGCGCCGGCCGCCCGCTGCGCGTGCTGTGCGTCGACGACCACATGATCCTCATCGAGGGCCTCAAGGCCCGCTTCGCCGTCGACGGCGGGATCGAGATCGTCGGGCGCCTCCCCTCCCCGGAGGGGCTCTCCGAGGCGGTCGAGCGGCTCAGCCCCGACGTGGTCATCATGGATATCGAGATGCCCGGGCCCGACGCCTTCGAGGAGACCGACCGCATGCGCCGGGCCTTTCCCCGGGTGCGCGTCGTCGTCCTCAGCGCCCACATCCGCGATGCGTTCATCTCGGCCTCCTTCCGCGCCGGGGTCAGCGCTTATTTCGCCAAGTCCGACGAGTTGAGCGACATCGTGCGCGGCATCCGCGAGGTCGCCGGCGCCGACTCGGGCTCGTTCGTCCTCGGGCCCAAGGTCCGCGAGCGGTGCCGCCCGCTCCTGGCGCCGGTGCGGTACGACCACGGCGGATCCACCACCGTCGAGCGGGGCGCCCAGGCCCTCTCCGGCGCGCCCAAAACCCTGCTCGATTCGCTGACCCCGCGTGAGGAGGAGATCCTCCGGCTGATCGGCAAGGGCCTCTCCCGGGGCGAGATCGGCGCGCAGTTGTTCCGCAGCGCCAAGACCATCGACGCCCACCAGGGCCGCATGATGAAGAAGCTCGGGCTCGAAAGCCGCGCCGACCTCATGCGCTTCGCCATCCGCGAAGGCCTCGCGCAGGCCTGATCGGCGGGCTGACGCGCGGACCTCAGCCGGGCGGCTCGAGAATGGAGGAATCCTCCGCTCTAGCCCTCGCTGGCCCCGCGCGCCATCATCTATCGGGAGCTGTCTTCGGATTGCGGTCGCCGCCGCCGGACGCCCGTCAACAGGCCTTTGGCCGCGGATCGCCCGACGGCCGCCCGAAGCACCGTTCCGATCGAACCCACCATCACGCCCACAGGAGCTTTAGCCATGAACAACCATCCCAACACACCAATGAACCCCCCGGTGAACCCCCCGGCGATTCCTAAGACCAACACCAACCCCGATCCCATCACTGGCGCTCACGGCTCGCACCCCGTCGGCACGGCGGTCGGCGCCATCGGGGCCGGGGCCGCCATCGGCGCGCTCGGCGGGGCTGTCGCCGGACCTATTGGCGCGGTGGTCGGGGCCACCGTCGGCGCCGTCGCCGGCGCGGTCGCCGGGAGTTCGGCCGCCGAGGCCATCAACCCCACGGTCGAGGCCAAGTACTGGGAGAGCGCGCACGAGGGCGGCCACAACGCCACGCCGTCATTCACCTACTCCGAGTTCGCCCCCGCCTACCGCTACGGCTGGGAGAGCTACCAGAACGCCGAGAACCCCGGCGTCTTCGAGAGCGTTGAGAACGACCTCGCCAACGGCTGGCACAAGGTCAAGGGCGAGTCGCGGCTCACCTGGCAGCAGGCCAAGCGGGCGACGCGCGACGCCTGGAACCGCGTCCAGAACGCCCGGCGCGATGTCGGCAAGCGGGCCTCGGTCTGAGCCGCCGACGCACTGAGTGTTGAGGTCTGCTCACCCGCCAGAACGTGATCCCCTGGGTGGCCGCTGGAGGAGGCGGGCGGGGCGTGCGAGGGCGTGAGGCGGAAGCCGGCGCCTTCGATTGGTTTCGGACTACGCGAAGCGGAAGTGCGGCGCGCCGCTCCGCCCACTCCCCGGCGCGGCCGGGGTTCATTCCAGAAAGCAGATCCATGACCTCATCAACTTTGTCCCGCTCTCTGACCGCCCATGGCACGTTCTGGCTGCTTGGCACGCTCGTGGCCGCCGCGCTTGTTTCCGTCGCCGGCTGCGGCACCACCGAAGGCTTCGGCAGCGATGTGAAGAACCTCGGCGGCTCGATCGAAGATAGCGCCGCCAAGAACAAGTAACACCTTGAGCCGCCCTCACGGTGAGCCCGCACGCCACTGGCTGTAGGGCCGCTCGACCAGGTTCGAGTTGCGGTACCGCGGATCGGTCGTCACCTCGGCGCCGATCCAGGCTGGGATCTCCACAGCCTGATCTTCCGATGCCAGTTCGATCTCCGCGACGATCAGCCCGGCGTTCTCGCCCAGAAACTCATCGATCTCCCACACGCCCCCGCCCCCGCCCCCCCCGACACCCCCGTGCGCCCCGGTGCCCACCCGATGGCGCCGCTTCTCGATGAGCGGCTTCCGGCACAGCCGGTCGAGCAGCTCACCGGCGTCCTTGACCGGGATTGGGTACTCATATTCATCGCGGGCCAGCCCGGCCGGGTCTGACGGCCCCTTGATGGTCAGAAACGCCTGGTCCCCCGCGATGCGGACCCGCACCGTCCCCCCGCCCCCCCACGCCCCCCCCGCACCCGCTCCCCCCGTGGCGATATAGCCCTGCCGGATCAGCACGCCCCCGGGCGGGCTGGCGAGCGGCCGCCACGCGTCGGAGGTGAGCAGGAACTTACGTTCGATTTCGCGCGCCATGATCAAGCGTACTGGGGCTGGGTGGCCGGAGAGCGCGCCACCTGGCCAAAAACGCACGCCGCGGGGCCAAGGGGCCCCGCGGCGATGCTCGAAAGCCTCGATGGTCAGCTCTCACAACCGCGAACGCGATCAGCATCGCGGCCGGGCGGATCACCGCTTGCGGCGGCCGGCCGCGAGCAGGCCCAGGCTCAGCAGGCCCGCGGCGCCGGGCGCCGGGACATCGTTGAAGCCGAGGACGCCGTTGATCTCATCGTCGCCATCGCTCAGCAGGCCGCCGGGGCCGCCGTGGATGATGGAGGCGTAGCGGAAGGTGTCGCTCGTGCCGGTGCCGACGACGTACGAGAAGCCGTCCCACTGGATGCCCAGGTTGGGGCTGAAGCCCTCGAGGAAGACGCGGAGCACGCGGGCCTGCGTCCAGTTCACCAGGTCGTTGGAGAGGTATACGGTCGACTCGATGGCCTCGAGGGGGAGCGGGCCGTGATCGATCACCGGGAAGACCGCCGCGTTGATCACGGGGCCGCCGAAGTCGAACACCGTGTCGCCGATCCGGCCGCTGGACTGGATCCACTGGTTATCGATGGCGCCCGCGGCCACGAAGGGGCTCGCCCCGGGGGTGGTGTAGTCGTACCCGCCGACGCCCGTCAGGTCGTGCGAGAAGCCCGTGCTGACGAACCCGTTGGACCAGGGGGTCGAGAGCAGCACGCCGGGGTTGTAGCCCACGGGGTTGAAGACGCCGTCATCGAGCAGCTGCTGGTCGACCACCTGCTGCCGGTTGGCGAGGTTGTCGGCCCCGAAGTACAGCTGGGCGAAGGTACCCACCGAGGCCCCCTGGAACGAGCGGGGATCGTTAGGGTTGGTGATGATCGTCGCGCCCGCGGCGCCGACGAACAGGGACACGGCCGACAATGCGGCCACAACGGACAGACGAGTCTGCATGGGGTCTCTCTCCTAAAAGTTCGCCCGATAGAACGAATCAGTCTGAACTATGCACCATGCGGAGTGAGATGTCGAGTGCGCGCCGCCCGAATCGGCAGTGATTCTGGTCGTTGATGGAGACCTTGCGCGCCAAACACAAAATACACCCAATAACGGGGATTTCCGCGGGCTGCCGGTGGCTCAGCGGAGGCCGTACTCCTTCAGCTTGCGGTACAGCGTCCGTTCCCCCAGGCCCAGCAGCTTGGCCGCGTGCTCGCGGTTGCCGCCGGTGAGGCGGAGCGTCTCGCGGATGGCCCGCTTCTCGATCTGCTCCAGGCTGGTTCCGGCGAGCGAGCCGCCATTGCCGCCCCCGCCCCCCCCCCCGCCGCCGAAGTCGCCCTGGTCGCCGTCCGCCGGGTCGCCGACGCGGATCTCGTCTGGAATGTGCCGCACATCGAGGGTGAGCTGAGTGTTGGGGCCCATCTCCACCTCGCCCACCGCGGTGACGACCATGTTCTGCACGGTGTTGAGGAGCTGCCGCACGTTGCCGGGCCAGTTGTAGCTGGTCAGCCGCATCATCGCGGCGTCGGTGATCTCCGGCATCGGCCGGCCAGCCCCCTCGCCGAAGCCCATCATCTTCCACGCCCGGGCGATGGCGTGCCGCACGATCCGCGGGATGTCCTCGCGCCGCTGGCGCAGGGCCGGCAGAGCGACCTGCGCCCCCTTGATGCGGAAGTAGAGGTCCTCGCGGAACTCGCCCTTGCCGATGAGCGCCTGCAGGTCCTTGTTGGTGGCGCTCACCAGCCGCACGTCGGTCTGGCGGGGGTCGTTGCTCCCCACGCGCACGACCGTCCCGGTCTCGAGCACGCGCAGCAGCTTGGCCTGCATCTTCAGCGGCATGTCGCCGATCTCGTCGAGGAACAGCGTGCCCCCGGTGGCGTACTCGAAGACGCCCTCGCGGTCCTTCTCCGCCCCCGTGAAGGCCCCCCGCACATGCCCGAAGAGCTGGTCCTCGAGCAGCGTCTCGGTCTCGGCGGCGCAGTTGAGGGCCACGAAGCGGCCCTTGGCCCGGGGCGAATTGCGGTGCACGGCCTGGGCGATGAGCTCCTTGCCCGCGCCGCTCTCGCCGGTGATCAGGATGGGCAGGCTGCTGGCCGCGACGCTCCTGACGGCCCGCAGGATCTTGCGCATCGGCTCGCTGCCGGCGATGATCCCCTCGAAACCTTCGTGCTGCACGAGGTCGGCGTCGCCCTTGGCCTCATGCCGCAGCAGCACGGTCTCGGCGGCGCGGTTGACGAGGTTGCGGAAGACTTCGAGGTCCAGGGGCTTTTCGATGAAGTCGTAGGCCCCGTCCTTGAACGCCGCGCGGGCGGTGGGCACGTCGCCGTGGGCGGTGACCATGATGGTCTCGCTCTGGGCCTGGAGCTTGCGGCTGGCCCGCAGAACGATGAGCCCGGCGTCGCCGCCATCGACGGCGACGCCGTCGCGCCCCGCCGAGGCGGGCATGCGCAGGTCGGTGATGATGACATCGAACGAGCCGTGCCGGAGCTCGTCGAGGGCCCGCTCGACGGAGTTGACGATGGTGCAGACGTGGCCGGGGCGGCGGAGCGCCTCGGCCATGACATCGGCGTGCTCGGGCTCGTCCTCGACGATGAGGACCTGGGCGGAGAGGCGTTCAGGGGCGTCTGTGGGCATCGGTCAATGGTATGGAGTGGCGGCCTGCGGCCGGTTCCGCACCGGCCCGCCCCAGCGCCACCCCGACGGCTGGGCGACCCCGGCGGCCCGACCAGCCCGTGGGGCTGGTCGGGCCCCTGGGGCCTGTGCGGCCCTTGGGGCCCAGAGCCCGGGAAGCGGTGGGGAGGGGATTCGAACCCCTGAACGACTGACGCCGTTACCGGTTTTCAAGACCGGCGCATTCGACCACTCTGCCACCCCACCGGGTGCGAGAGGCAAGCGTAGTCGGGCCGATGTTTCTGGGTGTTTTCACGTGCCAGGCAACCGATTCGCTTCAGTCTCCGCCGCGGCTCGCCGGTCGGCTGCGTTTCTTGGGCGCCACGCCGCCCGCGACCGGGAAGGTGACGAAGTCATGCCCCCAACCAATGAAGGTTGAGGAGCCGTCTCTGCGCATCTTCGTGGACCGCGGCGTCCGACGCGGGGCAACGAAAAGGGCGACTCCGCCAACGCGGAGTCGCCCTGCAACCATCACGCAGTGCCAAGATGCAGTGTTGTCAACTCAGCAGCCGGCGAAGTACGCGGTGATGAAGTCGGAGAGGTCATCGGGATCGATCGCGCCGTCGCCGTTGAAGTTCGCCTGATCGCAGGGCGGCTGGGCGAAGTAGCAGGAGATGTAGTCCGAGAGATCATCGGGGTCGAGGCGGCTGTCGGCGTTGAAGTCCACGCGGCAGGGCGCGACTTCGAGGATGGCGAGTCGGCCGTCGGCGTAACCGTCATTGGGCAGGTCGTTCCATTGGCCGTTATCGATCAACTCGACGAAGTTCTCGACTCCCCCGGCGTTGTCGGGCTGGCCATCCTGCCAGTTCCGGTAGGAGGCGGCCTCACCGCCAGCCCAGACAAAGGTCCCTTCCTCGGCCACGTCGTTCAGGCCAATCCACAGGCTTCCGTAAAACCTACTCCCGAAGTTCGATCGGAGCCACTCGTTCTCGGCTTCATCGTTGATGGTCGCCAGCGGCGCGCCGAAGGCCCGTCCCGCGGCCTCGGCGTCGGTCCACGTCGCCAAGTCGAGCAGGTAGTACCGATGCCCGTTCGCGGGGTTGATCTCGGGTCCCCGAACGATGGTGATGCCGTTTGCGGACAGGCCACCCTCGCCGATGACGATCTGCCCGTCGCCGGTGACGCCCTCGTATCCGGAGACCCGGATGAGGATCGGTCGGCCGGCGACGGCGGCCGACTCGATCCGACCAGCGCTGCATGCGGAGGCAGTCTGGCCGCAACCGTCAAAGGCGGTCAGTACGACCTGGTAGCCAAGGGCCGAGACCGCAATCGCGCCGGTCCTGACCGGCGTGTACGAGAACCAGACATCAGGAGGGAGCGCCGCGACCACGGGCGATGAGTCGCAGGTGGCGCTGGCGTCGTTGGTCGCGCCGCGCGTGGTGAAGGCGGTCAGTTGGCCAAGGGCGATGGGCGCTGCCGAGCCGCAGTCGTCATTGGCTGGGCGTTGCGGGGCGGCCTGGATTGCGATCGTCGCCATGCCCGCGCTGCGGTCGTAGCCCGCGACGCGGATGAGCATGGTCCGGCCCGCCGTCACGGGGACGTCGAGCTGGCTGGTCACCTCGCAGAAATCATCGTTGCAGGCCATGGGCAGCTGGTCGCCGCAGGAAGCGAAGACCGAGAGGGCGGTGTCGAAGGCGCTTCCGCAGAGCGAAACGGTCACGACGCCCGACGCGAGGGGCGTGTAGGCGAACCAGACATCCGGCCCACCGGAGGAGAACGCGCAGCTCACGGCGCCTTCGCCGAAGGCGAAGGAGGTGTCGAACGCGAGCGCCTGGCCGAGCGAGATCGGCGTAGCGGCGCTGCAGAGATCGTTCGAGGGGGGCGGCGGCGGCGGCGAGATCGCCAGGGTTCCGGCGCCGACAGCGGCGGCGCGTCCGGTGACGCGGACGAGCACGGGGACGCCCGCCTCGACCCGCACGTTCAAGTGCTCGCAGGCGCCCAGGGGCTCATCGGCGCAAGCCCGGGGCGGCTGGTCGCAGCCGGGGTGAACGGCAAGCTGGGCGTCGAAGCCGCCGCACAGCGTCATGGTCACCAGGCCTGAGCTGACCGGCAGGTAGGAGAACCAAACGTCCGGGCTCTCGCCCTCGGCGCAGCCGCTCGCCGCGCCTTCGTATTGGGCCAGGGTGGTGTCGAACGCGAGAGAATCGCCCAGCGCGATCGGGGTCGCCGAGGCGCAGAGGTCGTTGGCGGGCGCCGCCTCGAGGGCGCTGATGGAGAGCGAGCTGGCGGGGGCCATGAACCGGTCGAACGTCCCGCCGACGGCGCGGATGAGGAGCTGTTGGCCAGCCTCGACTCTGACGCGTCCGGAATCTGGTCGGCGGCCGCCGGAGGCGCAGCCCGCGTCGTAGAGCTCGAAATACTCGCAGTTGGATGTCGAGATCGTCGCCCAGCCCGCGCTCGCGGGCGTGAAGGAGAACCAGGCGCTCCTGCTCTGAAAGCTGCCGGGAGCGCCGTAACTGTCAAACTCGAAAGAGGCCGTCTCACTGGCGCCGATCGGCGTCGCGCCGGCGCAGTTGCCGTTGACGGGGGGGCCGGAGTCCTGGCGCACGAAGATGCTGCCCGACGAGCTGGCGTTGAAACCGACGGCGTCCACGCGGATCAGGATGGGGACTCCGGCCTGCGCGGGAACGATGAGCAGGCCTCCGTTTCCGCCGCATTGATCCTGCAGGCCGCATCCGAGTTGCTGTTGGCCGCAACCGGCGTAGGCGGACATCGCCGTTTGGGACGATCCCTGGACGCAGGCCTGAATCTTGGCCCTGCCGGTGATCGGTGGGGTGAACGTGAACCACACATCCGGACCACGGTAGGAATCGCATGATGCGGAGCTGTCGTTGGTGGCGCCGGCGTTGTCGAAGGACATGGCCTGGCCGGCCACCACGGGCGCCGCCGTGGCGCAGTTGTCGTTGGCCGGACGGTGAGGCGCGGGCAAGACGCTGATGAATCCGATGCCGGTTCCGAGGCTGGCGAGGTTGCTCGCGCCGACCCTGATCAGGACGGTGACGCCCCCCTGCAGCGAAACGTCCACCTGATAGGTCCGGAAGGAAAAGGCGGGGCTGCAAGCGAATGCGGGCTGTCCACATTCGGCATGGAGCGACAGCACGCCATTGAACGCCGCGACGCCGATGTCGTCGCCGCGGGTGCGCAGGATGATCGTCACTTCGCCCGCCTGGGCCGGGGTGAATGCGTACCAGACGTCCGGCGCGTTCACCTGATACGACTGAGCGCACGGCGGCGTCCCGCCGTCATTGGAGGCGCCCCGGGTGTCGACCGGCAGGGTCTGACCGAGCAGGATTGGCGTCGCCGCCCCGCAGTTGTTGTTGGCCGGCTGAGCGAGCGCCGGGGGGGCGACCAGCCCCGAGGCGATCGCCGACGCGGCGATCAGAAGAGCCTTCTTGAAACCTTGATGCGCTTTCATCGAGTCGACCTCCCGCCGAGCGCGATGGCTCGGACGATCCGTTGGAAAGAGGGCCCGCCGACAGACGCGGCGGCTGCATCCCCAAGCGTTGGATCCGGAGAGACCGCCTCACGAAATTGATCAGAATCCTGCCGACGCCTTCGCGGCAGCGGCCCAGAGGGGGCCGCGCAGGTCGCAGGTCGCTGGATTCAGGCGTCTGTGCGCCGCCAGAGGCCCGCGATGGGGTGGGGGTGGGGTGCGGGTGGGCATAGGGACTCGCATTGAGGCGGCCAACCGCGCGGTCAGCTAGCCTGCTCGGCGGCCGGTTCATCAGTCAGCCACCGGTTCACGAGGCGGAATCGCGCTCGATGAACGAATTGCGATCGGACCAGCGTCGACAGCTCCCGTGAAAAGTGAACGAATCTACGTCATCGCTTTGGACGCCGCTGGGCGAACTTCAAGTAAGCTGACGGCGTGGAACCGCCGAGTCAGCCTAGAGAAGCCTCGCTGCTGATGGCCGCCGCCGCGGCCGGCGACGCGTCGGCGGTGGAGCGTCTCTTGCCGCTCCTCTACGACGAGCTGCGCCGGGCGGCGCAGTGGAGCCTGGACAACGAGCGGGCGGGGCACACGCTGTCGGCGACCGCCCTGGTGCACGAGGCGTATCTGAAGCTGGCCGGACCCCGCGAGGCGGCGTGGACGGGGAGGGGGCACTTTTACGCTGCCGCGACCGAGGCGATGCGGCGGATTCTCGTCGATCATGCCCGGGTGCGGCAGCGGGTCAAGCGAGGAGGCGGCGCGGTCCGACGGGAGCCGGTGGCCGATATTGCGGACGTGGAGGACCTTGCGCAGCGTGATCCCGAAGGAATCTTGAGGTTCGATGAGGTCTTTCGTCGCTTGGAGGGGTATTCGCCTGAGGGCGCGGCCGTGGTCCGACTGCGGTTCTACGCGGGCTTGAGCGTTGAGGAGGCGGCGGAGGTGCTGGGGCTTTCGCGGAGCACGGTGGACCGTCGGTGGGCGTTCGCGCGGGCGTGGCTGTTTCGTCGGCTGCAGCAAGGCGACTGAGGTGCGCAGACTATGGACGGCAAGGTGCGGGAGATGTTCGAGCAGGCGATCTCGCTGACCGGCGCAGCGCGCGAGGCGTATCTGAAGGGCGCGTGCGCCGGCGACGAGGCGGCTCGGTCAGAGGTTGCGGACTTGCTGGAGGCGCACGAGCAGGCGGCGGGTTTTCTTGTGTCCCCCACGTCCGACTCGGGGGCGGCGGCGATCGCCGAGGGGGCGGCGGGCGAGAGCCGGGGCGACTGCATAGGTCCGTACCGGCTCGTGCGGCTGATCGGCGAGGGCGGGTTCGGCTCGGTCTTTCTGGCCGAGCAGGAGAGGCCAGTCTGCCGAAAGGTGGCGCTGAAGATCATCAAGCTGGGCATGGACACGCGCCAGGTGGTGGCGCGCTTCGAGCAGGAGCGGCAGGCGCTGGCGCTCATGGACCACGCCGGCATCGCGAAGGTGTACGACGCGGGGGCGACGGCGACGGGGCGACCGTACTTCGTGATGGAGCTGGTGGCGGGCGAGGGGATCGTGCAGTTCTGCGACAGGAATCGCCTGAAGATCCACGATCGGCTGGAGCTGCTCGAGCAGGTCTGTCAGGCCGTGCAGCACGCACACACCAAGGGGATCATCCACCGGGACATCAAGCCCTCGAACATCCTGGTTTCGATGCAGGATGGCCGGCCGCGCGCCAAGGTGATCGACTTCGGCGTCGCCAAGGCGACGGCCAGCAAGCTGACAGAAAGGACGCTCTTCACCGAGCACCGCCAGCTGATCGGAACTCCTGAGTACATGAGCCCCGAGCAGGCGGAGGGCGACCCCGACATCGACACGCGAACCGATGTCTACTCGCTGGGCGTGCTGATGTACGAGCTCCTCACCGGCAGCACGCCCTTCAGCGCCCGGGAGCTACGCTCG
The DNA here is from genome assembly GCA_964611125.1 of uncultured Phycisphaeraceae bacterium. Taxonomy (GTDB): domain Bacteria; phylum Planctomycetota; class Phycisphaerae; order Phycisphaerales; family UBA1924; genus JAEUIX01. The sequence goes on from CAZSZO010000013.1 coordinate 55,739, forward strand.
GCGGCGTACGCGGAGATCCAGCGGATCATCCGGGAGGACGAGCCGCCCAAGCCCAGCACCCGCCTGAGCGAGAACACCGACGGAATCGCCAGCGTGGCCGCCAGCCGGAGCAGCGAGCCGCGCAAGCTCGGCGGCCTGGTGCGGGGCGAACTCGACTGGATCGTGATGAAATCGCTGGAGAAGGACCGCCATCGCCGCTATGAGTCGGCCAACGCGCTGGCGATGGACATCCGGCGGCACCTCGCCTGTGAGGCCGTGCTCGCCGCGCCCCCGAGCGGGCCGTACCGGGCGAAGAAGTTCCTGCGGCGCCACCGGCTGATGGCGTCGGCGGCGGGCGCCGTTCTGTCGGCCCTGTTCGCCGGGGTGGTTGCGACAAGCTTGGCGCTGGCGCGAGCGATCAGCGCCGAGGCCGCACTGCGCTCGCAGCTCAGCGAGACGAACCGCGCCCGCGAGGATGCGCAGAGGCAGGCCGCCATCGCCGAGGCCGTCGCAAAGTTCCAGACCGACATGATCGGTGCGGCAGACCCGGGCCAGCTTCGAGGAGACAAGGTGACGGTGCTGGAGGCGATGCAGGCCGCGGCGGCGGCCCTGGATGCCGGCGCGCTGAGTGGCCAGCCCCTGGTCGAGGCCGGCGTGCGCGACGCGCTCGGCGCGACGCTGCGCGGTTTGGCGAGATTCGCCGACGCCGAGTCGAGCATGCGCAGGTCGCTGGAGCTGCGCTGCGAGGTTCGGCCGGCGGGACGACCCGACATTGCGCGAACCCAGAACGCGCTTGCCTCGCTCCTGCGGGAGACGAGCAGGACAGCCGAGGCCGAAAGGCTCTTTCAAGAAGCCCGGGAGATTCAACGCAGGGTCTTTCCCGACGGGAACGCTGATGTGGCCCTGACCCTCAATAACTTCGCCCTGCTGCGGCGCGATCAGAATCGGCTGGATGAGGCTGAGCCGCTGCTGCGCGAAGCGATCGACCTCTACCGCAAGGCTGGTCCTGCGGAGTTGGCGGCCTCGGCGGACTGCATGAACAACCTGGCCCTCACGCTGCAGGACCAGAACAAGCTTCCCGAGGCGGAGGCCCTCTTTCGACAGGCTCTGGAGGCCTATCGAAGGTCGCTCCCGGCCGGCCATCCGAGGATCGCCAACTGCCTCAGCAATCTCTCGGCGGCGCTCCGGGCTCGCCAGCAGTTTCCCGAGGCCGAGCGCCTCACCCGCGAGGCTCTCCAGGTCTACCGCGCGAGCCTCCCGTCGGGACACCCGGAGATCGCCTGGGTCCTCAACAACCTCGGCTCGTATCTGCTCGACCAAGGCAAAGGGGCCGAGGCGGAGCCGCTGCTCCGCGAAGCGCTCGACATCCATCGCGCGGCCCTTCCTGCCGGTCACCCCGATATCGCCCGCGACCTGAGCAACCTGGGTTCGATTCTGCTCGACCAGCGCCGACCAGGCGAAGCGGCGATTCTCCTGCGCGAGGCGCTCCAGAACGTCCGCAACAACTTCCCGGCGGCTCACCCGGCCCTGGTCAGCGTCTTGCTGAACCACGCCCGTGCTCAGCATGACCTGGGCGAAGCTGCCGAAGCGCGGGCGGCGTTTGACGAAGCGATCGCCATGCTCCGAAAGAGCGCCCCCACCGGGTCACCGCTCCTGGCCCGCGCACTCGGACGATCGGGTGAGGCCCGGCTCGACACTGTCGGACCCCGTGCCGCGCTCGCGGAGCTCGAAGAGGCCGTGGGGATGGGCGAAAAGACCCTGCCGCCCAATCATCCCTTTCTCGCGGCATTCCGCGCGTCGCTGGCGAGATGTCAAGCCGCGTTGGATTGACCGGCGGCCCGCGGACCGATCACCGGCGTTTGATGTTCACGATCATTCCTGACGACACGTCGCCCGATTCGAAGATCAGGTCGAAGGGCAGCTTGTCGTTGAGCCGCAGGATCTCGCGCTGCACATCGGTGAAGCTGAGCTTGCTGGGGTAGGAGATCGTGAAGTCCAGCGTGCCCTGGCCGCCGCCCACGTTCTGGTTGCGCGGGTCGCCGATGATCTGAAGGTCCTTGGCGTTCTCGCGGTAGATCCGCTCGATCTCCAGGAAGTCCGTGTTGGCGCCCAGACCCTTCAGCGTCACGTTGATCTGGATGTTCCGCTGCCACTCGTTGAGCAGCTCGCACGCCATCTTCGCCACCGCCTGCTGGGCCATCTGCTGCACCGTGAACGCCGGCATGTTGGCGTTGTTCCCGGCGCCCTTGGTCACGATGCGGACGCCCGCCTCGTTGGCCGTGTTGCGCGAGGCGAAGCCGATGACATCCGGCGCCGTCGCCACCACCTGGCCGTTGCGGTTGAGCAGCCGGAAGGAGTACTTCAGGTTGTAGAACTCATCACCCTGATCCTTGATGATCGTGCCGGTGGCGAGGATGTAGAACTCCGCCACATCGGCCTGGCGCAGGAGCGAGGGCAGCTCCTCCTCTGAGAAGACCGTCTTCTGGTTCTGGGCCACCTCGCGCAGGCGGGCCCGGGCCTGCATGCCGTCGACCCGCCGGTTGAAGTTCAAGAGCTCGGTTCCCAGCATGTCGTAGACATTGGTCTCGAGTGAGTAGTTGATGTAGTTCATCTCACCGATGGTCTGGAACTCGACATCCTTGGTGGCGTTTGGATCGGTCGCGGGCGCGGGGGTCGCGCCGCCGCCCCCGTTCACCTGGTTGACGCCCTGGCCGGTCACCAGGATGAGGTTCTCGGCCTTGATGTTCCCGCCCGCCGCCGCGACAGCGTCGCGGCGCTCGCGCTCGGTGGTGGGGCGGCGGTTGATCAGGACCGCGAAGGACGGCTGCTGCCGGCGGGTGTAGAGGAGCGCGAGCTCATCACGACGCTTGCGGCCCTCGGGGTTGTCCTTGTCGGTGATGACCTCGATGCACTCGCGGATGACGGGGATCGTCGCCACGTTGTCGCCGCGGGCGGCCCGCACGCGCAGGTTCACGACTCCGCCCTCGGTGCTGATGGTCTCGGCGGCGAGCTGCCGCTCCTTGATGGCCCGGGTGACGGCGGTCTCGAGCGCGAGCGGGTCGAGGGAGGTGTTGACCTCGAACTCGCGGAACGCGTCGCGCGTGCCCGCGCTGCCGGCGCGGGCGCGGATGCTCTTGATCCCGCGCGTGTCATTCTGCAGGCGGTCGGTGAGCAGGGTGAGGATCTCAGGGTCGTTGAGGTCGAAGATCCGCAGCGTCCACCGCTTGGACGCGGTGTTGGCCCGCTTGGCGTAGTCCTCGGTGAAGCTGATCGCCAGCAGGCGGGCGACCTTGCGGATCGACACGGTGTCGGTCCCCAGCGTCCACTGGAAGGGGAAGCTGAACAGCTCGCGCCCGCGGGCGTTGGTGACTTCCACCTGGCCGCGGTTGGGCACGCCGGCCCCGGGATCGCCGAAGAGCCGGATCAGGATGATGAGCTCAGCCCGGGACTGCTCGGCGAGGAGGGCGATCGCCTCGAGCTCCTTGCGCTGGTTGAGCTGGGCCTGAATGCGGTTGACCGCATCGGAGAGCTGAGTCGGCGAGACGAGCTCCAGATCCGCCTCGGGGGGGTTGATGAACTCATTGAACGCCGAGCGCAGCTGGAACGTGAAGCCGGTGGCGTCGGTGTCCCAGAGGGTCTTCTCGACGCGCAGGGCCTCACGGGCCCCGGTCGAGAAGCCCACCAGCGTCAGCACCACCGGCCGCCCCGCGGCCTCATAGGCCTGCTTGAAGGGGCCGATGTTGACCTCCGGCGGCGGCGGGACCACCACCTCGGGCGGCGGCGGCTTCTGCTGGGCCAGGGCGGGGGCGGCGGGGGCCAACAAGAGCGCAGCCGCGGCCAGCGCGCTGAAGAACCGTGCGATCGGGCGCCAGGCAACCATGATGCACCTCGTGCGAGTGTGGGGCGATGTGATTGGCGGAAACTGGGGGCGGAGAAGCGGGAGATTCTGTTGAGCGCTGCCAGGCGGGGCCTCAGCGGGCCGAGCGGACGTCCAACCGCCACGCCGCGGCCTTCTCGGTGATGGCGTTGCCCGACAGCATGATCTGCCGGCGCGACGGGATCACGGCGGTCTTGTAGCCGGTCTCGCCCAGCTTGCGGTTGTCCGAGCCGTAAAACTCAAAGTTGTACTGAATGGCGAACTCGTTGTCGGCCTGCGAGCGGGCCGGAACCTGCACGAACAGCGGGCGCTGCTCGGTGGCGGGCTGGGCGACGATCAGGCTGTAATCGACCACCAGAAACTTCTGCAGCCCGGGATCGACCGTCACGTTGGGGTAGTTGCTCGCCAGGACCGGGTCCTGGAAGGCGCCGGCGGGCGGACGCGGCCCGGTATCGCAACCGGCCAGGCCGGCGACCAGCAGCCCCCCGGCCACGAGCAGCGGCATCGGGGCGCGGGAAGCACGGCGGGAGATCGTGGGGAGCATGGTCGAGAACCGCATAGAACCTCCGTGAGCGATTTCGATTTCGAGTCAGGGTGAGCGGCGGATGCAGACGAGGCGCGAGTTTAGGCCCTCGGTCGAAGCAGACCCTATCGGCGCTTGGCCTTGGCGTCGGCCGCCAGCGACCGCACCGCCGGCGACTTGGCGACATAGGGAGGCCGAGCCATCCCGTACAGGCGGGCGAACCCCGCCGTGCCGACGCGTGGCGTGTAAAGCCAGCCGCCACCCTCAAGGATGTGAGTCCCGATTTCGCCGCTGGAATAACCAGCGATCGAAATCCCTTCTTGCTTGTAAAGATCGATCAGGTCGTTCAAAGTCAGCCCTTGCAAATATCCGCTGCGCTGATAGGACGACAGGACATCGTCGTTGGGCGACCGCACATCGGCCCCTCCCAGGATGTACGGGAAGTTGTCCGACGCTGGTTCGCCAGTTTCATCATTACCGAAAAGCACCTGCCCCGAGGTGGCCCACGGACCCGCGCCGGCATCGGCCAGGCGGATGTACCGCAACTGCACCTTCCCCGGGAGCGGGGGGGTGAGCCCGACCAGCACGATCTGTGTCGAGGGCTGGCCCTCGACCATCAACTCCACCCGGCCGCTGGGCTGGGTGAGGTTCGCCAGGGCCACATAGGTTCGCTGTGGCAGGAGCTCGTTATGGCGGATGTCAGCCCCGGCCGTCGCCTTGGACAGGGCCCCCAAGGCAATCAGGCCCAGTCCGACCGCCTGGACGGTCGAGTTGTTGCTGGCGACGACCATCGCCGCGCCGCCGACGAGCAATCCGGTGCCGATGTACGACTTGGCGAGGCGGATGTCCTCGAGGTTGTTCCAGCGGAGGTCCATGGCCATCGCGTTGACGTCGGTGACGACGGGGAAGGCCTCGGTCTTGCCGTCGACCGACAGCAGCAGCGGCTGCTGACCGCTCGGGGTGACAGCCTTGTAGAGCGAAATGGCCATGTCAGGCCCGGTGCGGTACTTCTCCGGACCCACGCCGTAATCGACGACAAACACCGTGTTGTACTGGGCGCTGCGGATCTTCTCTGACAACTCGCCCAGGTTGGGGGCGACGGCGTTGAGCTGGGCCGCGACCTCTTCAGCCTCGCCCGGGAAGGCCCCCACAAGCTGGCGCGTCGCGATGCCCTTGAGCACGTACCCGAGCGCGAAGTTCGACGGCGCCGGGGTGGTCAGTTCGCCAATGGAGTCCGTGCTGGTCTTTGGGTCGCGATTCGCGGCCTGGTCCGCCGCGGCGAGCCCGGCGATCGCCCGCTCGCGCTCGGCGAGCTGGGCATCACCCTGGTTGGTGACCTTGGCCTTGGCGCCGTTGGCCAGGGCCTTGGAGAGGTCGCGGATCTGGAAAAGCGAGTTGTTGGCCACCGCGCGGACGTTGCCCCAGTCGCCGTTCATGCCGTCGAGCACGGCGATGTACGACAGGGCCATCGCCTGCTCGAACGGCTCGCCCTTCCACACCCGGGCGTTGCCCTCGCCCACCACGAACGCGCCGAAGCCGGTGTCGGCGTTGACGCCTTGAGTCCGCAGGAAGTCGTAAAGCCGGTCGGCGACCGGCTCGGCGGCCTCGGGCACGCCATCGGCGATCGCCATGTTCACCGCCTTCACGCGATCGAGCATGAACGAGCGATCCTTCTGGTCCTTGGTCGCGCGGGCCTCCACCAGCTGGCGGGCCTGCCCGAACTGGCCCTGACGCGCGAGCAGAATCGTCTGCTCGTCGCGCTTGTAGGAGGGCGTGCACGCCCCCAGGCCCAGCGGCCCCACGACGATCACGGACACGATGAGCCTGCGGCGGAGTTCGGCGGTCATGCAGAGGTTCCCCACGAAGAAGAAGCGTGAGCCATCGGCGTTGCAGCAGCGGAGCGTGGCGGACCGCGGGCGGCGCCCGCAGCGCGTCAGTTGATCAGCGTCAGTCGATCAGCGAGCCATGGGCCAGTCGGGCGAATTCGCTCTGGCCTGACCAGGCGATCTCGCGCGTGCGCAGGTCGACGATCGTGTACTCGAAGGTGAAAACGTCTTTGCGCTGCGTCTTGTCGGAGGCCACCGTCTCGCCGCCGCCCGCGCGGGTGAGCGACATCAGCCGCGCCCGGAAGACGTGCGTGGGCTTGGTCTGGGCGGGCGGCTCATTCACGGTGAGGCCGGCCCGGGCGATCGAGGCGCTGCGGAGCGGGGGCATCTGCACCGTGATGTTCTTGGAGCGGAGCAGCTCGATCATCCGCTGGTCAAAGAGCACCTTGGAGATCGCCACCCACTGGTCGCCCGTCGAGACGCGGTTGTCCGACAGGTTCTCCATCGGGTCGGGCCGCAGCACGATCGGCGGGGCGTCCACCGGGCGGTTGCGGATGAAGTCGCTCCCGGCCAGCTGCTCGACGATCTGCGGCGTGTTCAGCTGCATGTCCGACGGCTGGACCTGCGTGGTCTTCGCGGCAGGCGGGGCGCAGGAGACCAGCCCCGACGTGAGCCCGCTGAGCCCGGCGACCAGCGCTGCCGCACCAGCAAGACGGAAGGGTGAGCGGCGACGAATCGGTGCGTGCATCCTGGCTCCTCGAATCGACTGAGCGGCGACAAAGACGAGTTGCATGACGGCTCGCCCGGCGGGACGCGGCCGGGCGGCTGCGGGGAATCACCGATCCTGCTTGGAATCCATGATCTTGGCGAAGACGATCTCGCGGCTGCGGGCGTTGGTCAGCGTGACATCGAACTGGTAGGTGCTCTGCCGGCCACCGCCGCGTGAGAGCTCGCTGAAGGTGCCCTGGAGGAAGTAGGTCGCCTCGAGCGGGTAGTCGGCCATGCCGCCGCTGGGCTGGGTGGCAACCTCGCGGCCCAAGGGGTCAACCTGCGGCGGCACGCTCACGCCCGCAGCGTCAGCCGCGACGCGGGCCCGGCGCTCGACCACCCGGGCGCCCTTGCGGACCAGATCAGACTGGGCCAGCGTCAGGAAGACGCGGCGCTGCACCTGGGCGAAATCCGACGACGGGGTGCGCGTGTTGTTCTGGATCGAGCCCAGCTCGATCACCACTTGGAACTGCGAGTTCTGGATCGCCGGGATCGAGAGGAACTCAAGGGCCAGCTCCTGACCCGAGCTGCGGGCGAACTCCAGCAGCGTGACCGAATCGGCGGCTGGGTCGCGGGCGTCGATCTTGGTCCGCTGGTTGGGGTCAAAGGTGCCCCCCGTGTTCCCGGGGGGGGCGTTGTTGCAGCCGGCGAGGGTCATGGAGGCAAACGCCGCCGCGACGAGGGCGGGACGCACTGAGCGACGAAGCAGGGGCATCGGGGAGTCTCCAGTGAGGGCGTCACAGCCTTCGCTGCGGGGGTCGAGCCGGATGCTAGCCGGAGGCTCCGGCAGACGCAAGTGGGGGGCTGGGAGGGGATGGGATCGCCTGTTAAGGTGGATTTCCGGCCCGCTGTTTGGGGCCCGTCACCCGCGAACGTTTCGCGAGCCCGCGCCGGGCCCGCGCCGGGGCGCTAGACCTCATGCTCGATGGCCGGGTCAAGGTCGGGCCGCTCCAGCAGCAGCCGCTTGAGCAGGGGCCGCAGGTCCTTTGGGAAGGTTGAACGCACGTCGACCTTCTCGCCGCTGGCTGGGTGGGTGAAGGCCAAGCGGTGGGCGTGCAGGGCCAGCCTCGGGGCCATGCCCGCGAGGGCCTTGGGACCGTAAACATCATCACCAAGGACCGTGCAGCCGATACTGTCGAGGTGCACGCGGACCTGGTGGAGCCGGCCGGTGAGCGGGCGGGCCTCGATCAGGGCGCCCCGTTCCGAGACGCTCAGCAGCCGGTACGCCGTGACCGACGCCTTTCCCGCGGAGGAGATGCGGGCGGTCTTGGTCTCGTTCCCGCGGGGCTCGGTTTCCTGGATCGGCCGCTTGATCACGCCGGTCTCGCCCTTTGGGGCTTTGCCGCACACGGCCCAGTAGAACTTGCTGACCTTCCGTTTCTCAAAGGCCTCGCGCAGCGCGTCGTACGCGTCGCGCCGCAGGGCCACCACCAGCAGACCCGAGGTCATCCGGTCGAGCCGGTGCAGCAGGCCGAAGTCGCGCGCCGCGCCCAGGTTCTGGAGCTGCTTGCCCCAGCGCGAGAAGAGCCCGTTGAGCAGCGAATCGGTGTCGTGACCCTTGCCCGGCTGGGTGACCACCCGCGCCGGCTTCTCGACCACCGCCAGCTCGGCGTCTTCGTACCGCAGCTTGAAGGTGATCTCGGGATTCGGCGTGACGGAGAGCATGGGGCCAGCCAGCATAGCGCCCGCCGGGGTTGAGGAGGCCGGCGCGGCCTGTCGGCGCCGGGTGCGAATTGGCCCGGGGGCCCCCGCCGACACTGGCAAATGGCGCGCCGACTGGTCACAATGTCGCCCATGGTCGCTCCCTATGCCATCGAACCTGAGCCCGCCAAGCCCGAACTGCCCGGGACGGTCATCGTCAAGGCGTCCCCCGCCGAGGTGATCGACACCGTCGCCCACGACATCGCGGCGTCGTCCCTCGAGTCGGTGCGCCGGCTGGGCGACTTCCACATGGCCCTCTCCGGCGGCAGCACGCCGTTCCCGCTCTACCGCCACCTGATGATCGATCCCGACTGCCGGGCGATTCCCTGGACGCGCACGCACATGTGGATCGTCGATGAGCGGCGGGTGCCCTTCGACCACGAGAAGAGCAACTGGCGGCAGATCGACGACATCCTGGTCCAGCATTCGGGGATCCCCGCTGAGCAGGCCCATCCGATGCTCGCGATGCAGGACGATGCCGACACAGCCTACGAGAAGCAGCTCAAGGAAACCCTCGCCTGGCGCGAGCGGGGGGAGGACCGGCTCGATTTCGTGCTTCTGGGCATGGGCGACGATGGCCACACGGCGAGCCTGTTCCCCGGCTCGCCCGCCCAGGAGGACGGCGGCCGCTGGGTGCTGATCAACTCAGGTCCAAAGGTGACCCCGCCCGATCGCGTCACGATGACCTACTCGCTGCTCAACCAGGCCCGCGTGCTGGCGGTGATGGTCATCGGCGAGAAGAAGAAGGCGATGGTCAGCAAGATCGTGGCCGCAAGCAAGGCCGGCGTGAGCCCCGCGGAGCTTCCGATCCTGGGGATCAAGCCCGCCCGGGGCGTGCTCCGCTGGTACCTCGACGCCGCGGCGTGCCCTTGACCGGCGACGCCTTTCAGCGGCGGGTGACTTCCACCTTGCCGCCGGCGACGTCTTTGATCGCCAGCCCCATGGCCCCGAGCTGATCGCGGATGGCGTCGGAGGCCTTGAAGTCCTTCGCGGCCCGGGCGTCGCGCCGGCGCCGCAGCAGGTCTTCGACCTCGGCGCTGGCGGTGACGCCGGGGCCGAAGAGCGCGATCTCGGTTTGCACCGCCTCGGGGCGGGCCAGGCTGAGCACCCCGAGCACCGCGTCCACTGCGCCCATCGCGGCCCGATCGTCCGGGGTGGGTTCACCCAGCCCGCCGACCCATGAATTGAGCGCCCCGACGGCCGCGGCGATATTGAGGTCTTCCTGCATGGCGGCGCCGAAGGCCGCGAGAAACTCCGCCGCGGGCCCCACCGTCGGGAGCGCTGCGGGCGGGGCGCCGGCGGAGGAGGCTGGGGCGCCCAGCACGCGGCGCCAGCGGTCGAGCATCCGCTGGCTGTCCTTGAGGCCCTGCTCAGTGAAATTGGCGTTGCTGCGGTAATGGGTCTTGATCAACTCCAGCCGCAGCGCCCCGGGTTCGATCCCGCGGGCGAACAGGTCGCGGGCGGTGAAGAAGTTCCCTTTGCTCTTGCTCATCTTCGTCCCTTCGACGAGCAGGAAGCGCGGGTGGAACCAGAGACGGGCGAACGACCCCTGGTCGGGCGCCTCGTTGAAGGCGCAGCAGCTCTGGGCGATCTCGCACTCGTGGTGGGGGAAGATGTTGTCCTCGCCGCCGGAGTGCAGGTCGATGAGCGATTGGCCGTTGGGGAGGGTGAGGGACGCGAGCTCGGCCGGGCCGGCGAGGCGGGCGGCGCTCATGACCGTGCACTCGATGTGCCAGCCCGGGTAGCCGGGGCCCCAGGGGCTCTCCCACTTCATGATGTGACGAGGGTCTTCCTTCCAAAGCAGGAAGTCGGCCGGGTGCTCCTTGGCGGCCTGGTTTTCCGCCGCGATGCGCCCGCCTTCGCCCTCCCGAAGGGCGTCGAGGGTGTTGCCGCTGAGGCGCCCGTAGGGGGCGAACGACCGCACGCGGAAATAGACGACGCGGGCCCCGGGCGCCCCGGTGGCGTAGGCGTGCCCGCGCTCGATCAGCCGGCGGATCACTTCGATCATCCCGGGCACGTTCGCGGTGGCGCGGGGCATCACCGACGCGTCGCGGTCAGCGTCGAGCACCAGCTTCAGCCCCAGCCGGCGGCCGTCCTCCCGGAATCGGTCTTCATAGAACCGGGCGATCTGGTAGGGGTCCGTGGGATCGATGTTCACCCCGGCGGGGATGGCCCCGGACTTCTTCGCCTCGGCGAGCCGTCGGCCGGCCACGGCCATGCGGTCTTCGCCATGCTCGCCGCCCTCGGCGTCGTCGGTCATGTGGCCGACGTCAGTGATGTTCATCACATGGACCACTTCGCGCGGGCCGCGGTGCGAGCCGCCGGCGCTGTCCGCCAATTCGCACAAGGGCGACTCGATCCAGCGGCGCAGCAGATCCGCGGCGAGGAACGACCGGAAGTTGCCGATGTGGGCGTCGTCGTAAACGGTCGGCCCGCAGGAATAAAACGTGACCCTCCGCGGGTCCCGCGGCGCGAAGTCCTCAACCTGACGGGTCAGCGTGTTGTGCAGACGAAGGGGCATGGGGCGGATGGTAAGCGGCTTGGCCCGGGTTCACAGCGCACTGCGCATATGCAGCCCGACCGTGAGGGAGGGCGTTCTGGTCCGCGCACAACAGGCACAGTGCGTTCGGGAAGCCTGTTCAACCGAACGTTGAGCGCTGTCCGACCGCGCGGCGTGCCGTGAGATTCCCCGGAACGCCCTCCCTGACGGTCGGGCTGCCTGTGTGCTGTGTGCTGTGTGCTGTGTGCTGTGTGCTTTGGGCCGCGCGGCCCCGGCCGCAGCCCCTCACGCCGCCAGCCGCACCGGGCCGGTCACCAACTCGTGCACGATCTTGTTCTTGCCCGTCGACTTCGCCTGGTACTGCAGGCCATCGACTCTGGAGAGCAGTTCGTCGACCGAGCCCGCGGGGCTGATGAACGTCGCGACCCCGATCGAGAACGTCACGGGCCAGTTGTTGCGGACCATCTCGGCCAGCAGCAGTTCGTGAAGCTTGGCCACCAGCGGCCCGGCGTCGGCGGGCCCCGCGTCGGGAAGGAGCAGGGCGAACTCGTCGCCGCCCAGCCGGGCGACGTGGTCGGTGAGGCGGAGGTTGGCTGTGAGCGTTCGAGCGACGGCGCGCAGCAGGCGGTCGCCCCCGGCGTGGCCGTGCCGGTCGTTCACAGCCTTGAAGTTGTCGCAGTCGAGGTAGATCGCCGACAGCGGCGCCCCGCCGCGGGCGCAGCGGGCCAACTCCCGGGCCGCGGCCATGCGGAAGGCCCGGGTGTTGGCGATCCCGGTCATGTGGTCGGTGTTGGCCAAGGCCCGTTGATTCTCAAGGGCCCTGTGCAGGCACCAGATCAACCCCGCCGAAAGGCTGAAGGAGATGAGCCGCGCGGCGAAGCACCAGGCGACCACCCAGGTCGCCGACCCCTTGGGCAGCCAGGTGTACGCCAGGAACGAGTCGAGCAGGCCGGCGAAGGTCGCGAAGAGCAGCCCCCAGCCACCGCCGTTGTACCACGTGACCAGCGCGATGGGGACCACGTAGAGCATGGCCAGCGAGGCGTTCTGACCCAGCAATTCGTCGGCGGTCGCCACCAGGGCGACCAGGGCGACGCCGAGGGTCAGCAGGAGCGGCTTGGGCACGCGGTGGAGCATCGACGATGCCCGCCGCAGCCGCTCGCCCAGCATGTCTGGTCCATCAACGATCATGCAACTCGGGTTATCGACAGGTGGGAAGGCCGCCATAACGGCCGCCCGGCCGGGGGGTGTCGATTGGGGTGGTTGCCCACCCGCCGGTTCGGGCGACTGGGCCGGTGTTTCCGGCATCGGCGCCCGTCCGGCCGGCCGTGCGGCCCGTATCGTCCGGGGTGCTGATCCTCACCGTGATTCAAGGTCCGGATAAAGGCAAGACCTTTGAGCTGCCCGACCACGAGCCCCAGTTGGTGGGGCGGTCGTCGGAGGCCCTGCCGATCACTGACAGCACGGTCTCCCGCCGCCATGCGGAGCTCACCCCTGATGACGGGGAGTGGTGGCTGCGCGACCTGGGGTCTCAGAACGGCACCTGGGTGAACGGGGTGCGGATCGGCGAGCGGACCAAGCTGCGGCTGGGGGACCAGATCCGTGTGGGCGCCACGCTGTTTGTCTTCGGCCGGTCCGACCGGTCGCCCGGCGCGGGGCGGATCCGACTGCTCAAGCCCAGCGAGGCCGAGACGTCCTTCGAGCGCACGCTCCCGAGCAACGAGGATTCGGTGATCCTTTCCGAGCCGGAGCCCCGCCAGGCGGCGATCGACCACCTGCGCGTGATCTACCGCGTGACCACCCTCACCGGACGTCCGTCGGGCCGGCAGGAATTGCTCGAGGGCGTGCTGGACCTGGTCTTCACTGAGTTCCAGCCCGAACGCGGGTTCATCCTGCTTTCCGGCGGCGAGGAGGGCGACCGGCCCGAGCCGGCGGTGGTGCGGTTCGCCGTGCCCCCGGTGACCAAAGACGATGAGCAGATCGCGGTCTCGCGGACGATTCTCAACCACGCCGTGCGGCACGGGGAGGGCGTGCTGTGCTCCAACGCCCGGACCGACCCGCGATTCAAGGCCGGCGACAGCGTGCAGCAGCTCAACATCCGCTCGGCGATCTGCTCGCCGATCCGGTTCCGGGAGCGGACCTTCGGCGCGATCTACATCGATTCGTCGATCGCCAACTACACCTTCACCGAGCAGCAGCTGGCGCTGCTCAACGCCATCGGGCAGCACACGGGCCTGGCGCTGGCCAACGCCGAGCTCTACGGCCAGAAGCTCCAGGCCGAGCGGCTGGCCGCCATGGGCGAGACCGTCGCCAGCCTGTCGCACTCGATCAAGAACATCCTGCAGGGGCTGCGCGGCGGGGCGGACGTGGTCGAGATGGGGCTCAAGCGGAGCGACCTGAAGGTGGCCAGCGGCGGCTGGGGGATCCTCAAGCGGAACCTCGACCGGATCATCTCGCTGACGATGAACATGCTGGCGTACTCGCGCCCGCTGACGCTGGAAGTGGAGCTCACCAACATCCCCAGGCTGCTCGAAGACTGCGAGAGCCTGCTGCGCGACGCCTGCGTCACCAAGGGCGTGGCGCTCATCATCGACGCCGACCCCGACATGCCGCCGGTGCCCGTCGACGCGGGCCAGGTCCATCAGGCCCTCATGAACCTGCTCACCAACGGGGTGGAGGCCGTGGAGCCGCAGAACGGCGTGGTGACGGTCCGGGCCGGGTACACGCCGCCGGGGCCGAAGCTCGCCGCCCGGGGCCTGGTGCGCGTGTCGGTGATCGACAACGGGCCGGGCATCCCGCCTGAGAAGGCTGCCCGCATCTTCGAGCCCTTCTTCACCACCAAGGGCCTGCGCGGGACTGGCCTGGGCCTGGCCGTCACCAAGCGCATTGTCGAGCTTCACGGGGGCGTGATCGCGGTGAGCAGCAAGGCCGGGAGGGGCGCCGAGTTCGCCCTGAGCCTGCCCGTCGATCCCGAAGCGGTTATCGACCCGTCGCAGACGCACCACCCCAGGCCCGGCCCCAAAGGCGATGAGGCGCGCAAGGACCCCTGAGCCGGCGGACTTCGCCCGCCGCGCGCCGCCGGCCGCGTACGCTCCACCATGACCAAAGCCCCGGCGCCGTCGCCCGCCGCGCAGGCCCGGCGGTTCTTGGTAGAGTTCCTCAAGAAGCCCTCCCAGGTCGGGTCGGTGGCGCCCAGCTCGAGCCGACTGGCCCGGCGGATGGTGGATTTGGGCGAGGTCTCCCGCGCGGCCACGGTGGTCGAGTACGGCCCCGGCACCGGCCCCATGACCGGCTGGATTCTGAAGGCGCTGCCCCCGGCGGCCCGGTTTTTCGCTATCGAGTTGAGCCCCGACCTGTGCCGGGTGCTGCGGGCTCGGTACCCCGGGTTGTCCGTGCGGGAGGGGTCCGCGGCGGATGTTGAACGATTTGTCGTTCAGGAGGGGTTCCCAGCCGACCAGTCGGATGGTTGTGTCGACACGATCATCAGCGGCCTGCCGTGGGTTTCCCTCCCCCAGCCGGTGCAGCACGCGATTCTGGACGCCACGCTGCGTGTGCTGCGGCCTGGCGGCGCGTTCGTCACATTCGGCTACACGTTTGGCCTGATGACGGCCTCGGGGCGGCGATTCCACGCGCTGCTGCAGGCGCGGTTCAGGACTTACCGGCGGAGTGAAGTGATCTGGGGAAATCTGCCGCCCGCGGTCGTGGCGATCTGCCACAAGTAGCCAAAATGGGGTATTGTGAGAACAGGAAGTTCTAGAATACTGGGCTGAAGGCGGCTCCGTTGCTCGGTTCTTGACGTATCGGCCTAGGCCCACTCGGGTCCACGCGGGCTCTCTCCCGCGCCGCTCGCCACCATTGGAGATCCCCATGCGTGTTTCTGCGGATCGTCCCACGCTCTTGTTGAGCCGTTGGTGCGTGCTCGTCGTCGTGGGACTGGGCGTGATGCTGCTGAGCGCCGCTCAGGCCGCGGCGCAGCCTGCTCGGCGCCTCAACATCCTCTTTTATGGCAACAGCTACACCCAGTACAACGCCGGGCAGCAGTTCATCGTCGGCACGCTGATCACCGCCTCGGGCCGCCCCAACCGGTGTGTGAGCGCGGCGGTGGGGGGGCAGTCGCTGGCCTATCACCTGGCGTTCAACACCGACATCATCAACACGGGGATCGCCCCCGGGGATCAGTGGGATTTTGTCGTCCTGCAGGATTTCTCGGTGCGGCCGACGCACTCGGGGCAGCCCGATGAAACGCGGCGCGACTGCGTGCGCTTGCTCGAGCGGGTCCGGCAGCACAGCCCGGAGTGTCGGGCGATCCTCTTCGAGACCTGGGCCCGCGGGCCGGGGTACTACTTCTATGGGCCCATCGGGAGGACTCCGGCGGCGTTCCCGGGCGGGCCGCCTCAGATGCAGGATGAACTGAGGCGGACCTACAGCCTCGCCGCGGCGGACGTGAACTACTACCTTGGCGGCGGGTCGGCCCGCGTGGCGCCGGTGGGCGATGCGTTCCAGAGCCTCGGCTTCTCGCCCTCGCTCTACGACACCGATCTGGCTCATCCGAGCCTGCGCGGCTCGCTGATCGCCGGGATGGTGATCTTCTCGACGATGTTCGACGAGCCTGTGACGGGGGTCAACCTTCAGCCGCTGCAGGGGGCTTTCGGGGTGTCGCCCTCGCTGCTGGCCGCCTCGGCGCAGACCGCCGATCAGCAGACGATGAGCCTGGGCTCGGCGCCGACGCCGATCGACTGGATGCCGATCCCGCCGCAGCCTTTCCAGCCGCCGGCAAGCGGACCGCCGCCTCCGCCACCGCCCCCCCCTCCTCCCCCGCCGCCTCCCCCCCCGCCCAGGTACTGCCCGGGATCGGATTTCAACCTCGACGGCAACAACGATCCTGACGACCTGTCGGATTACATCTCGGCGTACTTCTCGTCGCCGGTCGGGGACCTTTCGGCGGATTTCAACCAAGACGGTTTCGTCGACCCGGATGACCTCGCGGACTTTGTCGCGGCGTACTTCGCGGGTTGCTAACTGACCGGGCGGGCGGGCGCGACGGTGCGGAGAGGTGCTCCTAAACTGGCGGCATGCCGCAAGTCCATCCGTTCCGCGCCGTCCAGTTCAATCTCGGGGCTGACCTCTCGAATGTTGTCGCGCCCCCGTACGACGTGCTTGACACCGCCGGCAAGCAGCGCTTGCTGAACAAGGACCGGCGGAATATCGTCGCAATCGACCTTCCCCACACTCCGCCGAAGGAGCTGGGGCCCGCCGGGGCGTACGAGCAGGCCTCGGCGCTGTACCAGGGCTTTTTGCGGGACGGCACGCTGAGCCGCCTGGCGGAGCCTGCGCTGTTTGCGTACCGCCAGACCTTCAAGGATTCTGGTGGGGCGGGGGCGGGCAGCGGGCGGCAGGTGCAACGGTCGGGCATGTGCTGCTGTGTGGAGACGCTGCCTTTCGGCCCGCGGCCGGGTGGCGGGATCCTGCCGCACGAGGAGACGTTCAGCGGTCCGAAAGAGGACCGCATGGCCCTGATGATGGCGACGAAGGCGCAGCTTTCGCCGATTTTCGGCCTGCACGCGGATGACCGCGGGCTGGCGACGGCCCTGCTGCACCGCATCATGGCGGCGCGCGCCCCCGACCACACCGCCCGCACGGATGATGGCACGCTGCACGAGGTGTGGACGGTCGCCGACGCGCCGACGATCAAGGCGTACCAGGACGCGCTGGCGGGCGAGGACGTCTTCATCGCCGACGGGCATCATCGGTACACGACCGGGCTGAACTACCTCAAGGGCCTGGAGGCCGCGGGCGCCGTGCCGGCGGACCATCCCGCACGCCGGTGCATGATGGTGCTCGTGGGCATGAGCGATCCGGGGCTGGTGATCTGGCCGACGCACCGGGTGCTGGGCGGGATGGCCGACTACAGCATCGCCCGGTTCCAGACCGAGGGCGCGGCGATGCTGCGATTTGAGGCCGTATCGGGCGGGCTGCGCGCGATCGAGTCGGCCCTGGCCGGCGGTGAGGCCCGCGGCGGGGGCGGGGAAGGACCGCGCGTGGGCGTGTACGACTTCGCCAGCCGCTGGGGGGCGATCGTGACGCCGCTGGCGGCCGACCCGCTGGGGGCGCGCTTCGGCGAAAAGCCCCGGGCCTGGCGCGACCTGGATGTGGCGTTTACGCAGTACGTGCTGGTGGAGCAGCTCTGCCAGGCGAAGCTGAACGGCGGCCAGCCGGTGAAGTGGGCCTTTCCGCACACGATCCAGGAAGTCGAGGCGATCGGCTCGGGCGCCGAGACGGGCGCCGGCGGGGGCCAGAACTTCGCGCAGCTGGCGGTGATCGTGCGGCCGACGCCGCTGCAGGCGGTCAAGGACGTGAGCCGGGCGAATCAGCTCATGCCGCAGAAGAGCACGTTCTTTTACCCGAAGCTGGCGACCGGACTGTGGGTGAACCCGCTGGCGTGAGCTGGCGGCCCGCGCATTCGCGCCCCAGCGAAAGGCCGAGGTGGCGTGGCCGTCCGCAGGAGGGTACGATGGAGCCCAAGGCAAGCTCCGCTCTTTGTTGAGAGGACGCGAGTCTGGAATGTGTTCTCCTGGGCCCTAAAGCTCAGAGAAAGACTTGGAAGTAATGAACGGTACGAACGGTACGAATCGTCCGCCGCCTGCCCGCCCCCCAGCGCCTGTCAGGACACCTCCGCCGCCCGCCCGTCCCCTTCCCCTCAAGACATCTCAGTCGACCTCGGGTACAGTTTTCTCACCCGCTCCGGTCAATGCGATCTCGTTGCTTAGAGGGTCCGGCGCCGCTCAGAGTTCAGCTGGCCATGAAGGCGATCACCAGTCTTCGGAATTCGCTCGACTAGCCACCAGGCTTTCGACACGGCTCGACGAATTTGAGAAAGTTCTTGGGGGACGCTCAGGAAAATTCAGCGCTGGAGTTGAGTTCGAAAGCGAAGACGGACTGCACTCGCTTGTGTGGTCACGTTCAGGCGGAAGCGATTGGCGACTTTGGGTCTGGGATAAGCCAACCGAAGAGGAAGTTGCTGCAAGCGACGGTGGCGGTGTACTTACCGGAGTTAATGGCCGCCCCTTGATCGGCGCAACGTTGAATGTGAAGATAGCGGCTGCCGAGCGTGTACCTGAGTTGATGCAGAAAATCGAAGCTGGCGAACGAGCTGCTATTATCCGGATTCAAGCTGCATTGACCGGGCTGGAAAGACTGATCCCAACGGCGGCTGATACGGAGGGCAATTGAGATGTCCTCCACTAAGACCGCGCCGCTAGGACCACGCTGGTTGCTCTGCGCGATCTGCGCTATCGGAAGCCTGGCGGCACCAGCTTTGCTAATTGGTGTTTCTTGCGGGCTCGTATCCCCAGTTGTCTTGATCTCATCTCCAATCGCCATGATCTTATCAAGCGATTGCATGCGCAGCCTCTTGACAGGTAAACCCGCACGCTCAAGAGTTCAGATGGGGATCGATTGGTTCCAGGGACGAGCGCACGGACGTCGCGACTAGAACACTTCGAGTTCGCCGGTGAGCGGCTCGATGAGGTCCTTGGCGGTGACGATGCCCAGCGGCGCCTCGGAGGCGGGGCCGGTGACGATCGCCATGGCGGCGCCTTCGTCGCGCAGTTGCAGCAGGGCCTCGCGCACGCTCACGTCGCGCTTCACCCGGGCGATGGGCTTGAGCAGCCCGCCGACGCCGGCGAGCGTCGCCTGTCCGGCTCTGGCGTCGGGCGAGGCGAGGCAGATGTCGAGCGTGTCGACGACGCCCAGCACGCCGCCCTTGCTGCTGACAACCGGGAAGCGCGAGTAGGGGTTGGCGGCGATGATGTCGAGGGCGCGGCCGACGGGCATCTCGCCTTCGAGCTTGATGACCTTGCTCCACGCGGTCATCTCGTCGACGACCGTGAGCTCGCGCAGGGCCAGGGCCCGGTCGAGCAGGCCGACCTGGGCCTCGCTGATCACGCCGTACTGGGCGCCTTCCTTGATGAGGCTGGCGATGCGCTCGCGGGCGGTCTGGAGGGAGGCCTCGTCGCCGCCGCGGACGAGCCGCGACAGGGCCCTGGCGGTCCCCTGCACGAGCGGCAGGATGAGGGTCCATGTGAGGATCAGGCGCGACCAGCGCAGCGGGCGGGCGAGTGAGTAGGTGAGCCGGTCGGCCCGGAGGCGGAAGACCTCCTTGGGCAGGGTGTCGCAGAACACGAAGAGCACCGGTCCGATCAGGACCGTGTTGAGGATGATGATGGCCCACTCGCCGTAGCCCGTGCCGTCGAGCAGGCCCGTCAGGCCGACCGAGCCGATGTAGCTGAACACGTTGTAGCAGATGAGGAGCGTCGCCAGCAGGCGGGCCGGGTGCTCCAGTTCCTCGCGCAGGATCGCGGCCCGGCCGTCGGCCCGCCCGCCCGGGCCGAGCGATCCGCGGGAGCGCAGACTGAGCCGCACGCGATTGAGCGAGTAGACGCCCATCTCACCGCCCGCAGCGAGCGCCGCGCCCAGGTTGCCCAGCACCGCCAGGACGACGTACAGGATCGCCTCGCCCGCGCCAAGGGGGCGGAGGGCCGTGGTCTCGGCCGCCGGCGCCGCGCCGAGAACCGTCAGCGCGAGGGCGGGGCCGAGCAGGTGCAAAGGGGAGATCATGCGCGGACCCTCCCTTGGCCGCGCCGGGAGCGGGCCGCGCCCGGATCGGGGCCGGATTCGGCCGACTCCGGGACGATCTCGACGCGCACGCGGTCGACGACGCGCCCGGTCACGGCTTCGACCTTCAGGCGCAGGTTGCCCACCCGGACGGCGTCGCCCACCTGAGGAAGCCGGCCCAGCAGCGAGAGCACCAATCCCGCGACGGTCGATACGCGCGGGTCGCGCGGCAGGCCGAACATCTCCATGAGGTCGCGCGCGGGGAATCGGCCCGGCGCCAGCCAGTTCCGCTCGCCGCCCTGCTCGACCTGCTGGGCCTCGCCCCCCGCGCCGAAGTCGCCCCGCAGCTCCGCGGCGATCTGCTTGACGACATCGCGGGCGGAGACGACGCCGACGATGGCGCCGTGCTCGTCGACGCAGAGGGCGACCTTGGCGCCCCAGCGGCGCAGCTGCTCGAGCAGCCCGTCGAGCGAGACGCGCTCGGGGACATAGCGCGGCGGATCGAGGAACGCCCCGAGCTTCGGCGGCGTGTGGGTGCGGGCGAACGCGGCGAGGTACCGCTTGACATCGAGGATGCCGATGACCTGCTCATCGAGCCCTCCGCCGCCGGCGCGGGCGATGGGGAGGCGGGTGAGCCGCTTGCGGCGGGTGAGGTCGATCACCTGATCGGGGGCGGCCTTCTCATCCAGCCACTCCATGTCGGTTCGCGGGGTCATGACATCGCGCACGCGCTGCGAGCCGAGGTGGATGACCTGCCGGAGCACGCGCTGCTCGTCGCTGTCGATGGCCCCTTCCTGCTCGCCGACATGCAGCACCGCCGCGAGCTCTTCGGGTGTCATGCTGCGCATGGAGTCGTCCTCGCCCTCCGGGGGGACGAAGACCCTCGTCAGCGGGGCCACGACCGATCGCACCACGAAGCTCCGCACGGGTCCGAGGGCGCCCATCATCCAGAGCACCAGCGGCGCGAGGAGGCGGACGAACTCCACGCGCTGGCGGGCCGCGAGCATCTTCGAGACGACCTCGGCGACGACGGTCATCAGCAGCAGGTTGATGGCGCTCACCGCCAGGCCCAGCAGGCGGTTTCCCGTCTCACTCGCCTCCAGCAGCAGCAGCGAGGTGAGGACGAAGTACAACGTGGTCGCCATCATGTTGAAGAACAGCAGCGTCACCAGCACATCCTGCGGGCGGGCGAGCAGCTGGCTGACGACCCGCGCCAGTTTCGGGTGCTGCTTGCGCAGGCGGACCCGATCGCTGTAGGTCAGGCTGAAGATGGCCGTCTCAGCCGCCGAGAAGACCGCCGCCGCGGCGAGCAGCAGGGGGAGGATCGCCAGAATGGCTACGACCGTCGCGCTCATGGGTGGGGGGCCGCGCCGGGATCCTCAGCGAGTTGCTCGAGCATCCGCTCGATATAGCGCCACGCGTTGAGCTCGCGCCGGATCGCGCGCAGCACATCCCTGCGGCCGGATTCGGCGCCCGGCCCGGGTGCGGGGACGCCGGGGCCAGCCGCCGCCTGCTGCTGCGGCCCGGCCAGCAACTGGGCGAAGAGCCGGGCCGCCTCGGCCATGTGGGCCCGCCGGCGGGATTCGCCCCAGTCCTCCCAGCACGCCACGGCTGCGGGGTCGTTCCGCTCCGACTCCATCCGCTCCCGCGCCTCCATCATCTCCAGCAGGAATCCGTCGGGCAGCGTGCGATCATGCTCCTTGGCGGGGCCGCCCAGACGGGCGAGCAGGGCCCCGGCCCGCTGTTCGGGGTCATCGAGCACGGCCTTGGCGGCGTTGAGGCGGGCCGACGCGGCGTCGCCCGCGGCAGGGTCCGGCTGGGCGGAGCTGGGCTGGGCGGAGCTGGGCTGGGCGTGATCGGGGTGGTGTTCCGCGGCCTTGCGCAGGTACGCCCGCTGGATCGCCGCGCGGTCGAGGTCGAAGCGGGGCTCGATGCCGAGGATGTCGAACGGGTCGTTCATGCCAGGCTTTGACCTGATGTGGACTGGAACAGTTCCGAACGGGGAGAGTCTGGAGCGGGCGTCCCGCCGGAGGTTGGTCTGGGAGGGTCGGGTGGGCGAATCGCGCGGCATTTCGGTCGTGACGCGTTGACTTGCCGCCCCACCAGGCTTTCCATCCCCGGCTGGGCCGCCCCGTGGCCGGTCCGCAGACGGAGGTTGCTGCGTGGCCAAGCATATCGGCATTGTCGCCGTCAGCCCCGAAGGCTCCGCCTTGTGCTACCGGGAGATCTTCCGGCGGGCCGGCGCCCTGGTGGGCGATACGGGGCACCCGGTGGTCTCGATGCATGGCGAGCCGTTGGAGCGGTACATCCAGTCGCTGATGCGCGACGACTGGCACACCATCGGCGAGCTGCTCCGCAGCTCCGCCAAGCTGCTGGCGGTGGCGGGCGCGGAGTTCTGCATCACGCCCGACAACGTGATGCAGCACGGCGTGCACCTCGCCGAGGTCGGGTCGCCCATCCCCTGGCTCACGATGACCGACCTGGTGACCGAGCGGATCGTGGCCGATTGCCGCAAGACGGTGGGCGTGATCGGGACCAAGATGGTCATGTTCGGCTCGACGTATCAGACCGCGCTCGGGCTCAAGGGCGTGAAGGTGATCGCCCCCGACGCCCGCGATGCGGAGGCGATCGATGCGATCGTTTTCCGCGAGCTGATCCACGGCGAGATCGTGGAGGCCTCGCGCCGGCGGATGGTGGATGCGATCGCCCGACTGGCCGAGCGCGGGGCAGAGGGCGTGGTGCTCGGGTGCTCCGAGGCGCCGCTGCTGATCAGCCAGCAGAATTCGCCGCTACCGGTGTACGACGCGGTGGCGCTGTTGTCGGACGGCGCGGTGCGGTACGCGATCGGGCAGATGGCGATGCCGGGGCGGGCCTGACGAGCGGACCGGACGTCTGCTGACCTGGGGCCGTGACCTGCGGGCCTGACATACAGTGCTGTCGCCGTCGCTGCCAGCTACTTCCGGGCCTTCCTGACCGCGGCCGTGAGGGCCGCGGTGAGCTCCTTGGGCGAGTCCTTGCGGTTAAAGATCTTCACCTTCGATTTGCCCGGCGACTTGGGGTCGGGCATGGTCCACACCACGGCGGTGACCTCGCTGGGGTGAGTGTTGAACCACTCGAAGACGGCCCGGGCCGCGTCGGGGCTGTCGAGCGGCTTGAGCCCCACGGCGACGCGGAGGTTGGATTCGAGCTCGGTCGCGGCCGACGAGTCACCCTCGCCGGTGAGCAGGACGCGGGCGCCCTGGGTCTTGAGCGTCTCGGCAAGCCGCTGCTGGAGCTTCTGAGCTTGGGTGTTGCTGCCGAGCGGCTCCTGCATCACCAGCACGGTCGCCTGCTTGAGGGGCTCGCTGGCGATCATGCGCGCCGGCTGGGAGCCAGCGGAGGAAGGCCAGCTCAGGCCGATGTGCCCGGTCATGCCGGGGCGATTCCTGGCCGCTGGGGCGCCCGTCGGCGGGGCGGGAGGCTCGGGCGCCTCGGGGGCGGCGGGCGCATCGGGCGCCTCGGGATCGACAGGATCGAGGGGATCGGCAGGATCGACAGGATCCATGACGCCGTCCTCGCCGGTCGTCTGGGTGATCATGGTGCGGCCGTCGCTGTAGATCTCGATGCGCTGCCCGCCTTCCTCGATCCGCGCGATGGGGACGGAGACCCGGCCCGAGGAGGTCAGCATCGCCAGCGCGCCCAGGCCTCCTGCGGCGCCCATGACAACCAACAGGGTCACGATCGCGACGCCGTAGTTGGCGCCGGTGCGGACGCGGGCCTGCCGGCCGAGCCGGTTGGCGGCGCGCCGGCGCATCTCCTGCACACGGCCCCGGGCCGCGGCGAGCTGATCCGCGGCTGAGCGGCCACCCGCCGGGCGTGGGCGCCCGCGGGGGCCAGGGGGGTTTACGCGTGGGGGTACCGGGGAACCGAGGAAATCGATACCCGCCGCGCGGTCGACAGGGATGGCAGCCATGGTGCCGGCGAGGGGGACGCCGTGCCAGCGGCCGACGGGGGGCGGCGGGGGGGCGTGGGGGAGCGGGGTCGCCATGGCGTCGGGACCGATCACGCCGGGGAGGCCCGCGAGGGCGACCGACTCGCCCAGCTCGCCAGCCTTGACGCTGGGGAGGTCGGCGGGGCGGAGGGTCGCGAGCGTGCCTGCCTGAGCGGCCTGGGCCACGATGGCGAGGTCGGCGAGCATCGCCTGGGCGGAGGGATAGCGCTTGTCGTAGTCGGTCATGGCCCGGCGGACGATCCAGCGGAGGGCCTCGGGGCAGGACTTGGTGATCTGCGAAAGCCCGCCGTGGGCGGGGAAGGAGTTCTCAAGCGTGGAGAAGAGCACGGCGCCGACGGCGAAGATATCGAACTTGGCGCCGTCGACCTCGTGAACCTTGACCCCGCGCAGCGCGAGCCGGACCATCTCAGGGTCGCGGAAATACTCGGTGCCGTGGGTGGTGAGCGTCATGCTGGAGCGGAGCGGGGTGACGAGGCCGAAATCGACCAGGTGGGCGTGCCCGCCGGCGACGATCACGTTGTCGGGCTTGACGTCCTTGTGCCAGAGGCCGGACCGGTGGTACTCGTGCAGCGTGCCCAGCAGATCGCAGGCGTAGCCGATGGCGCTGGAGAGCTCCTTGCCCTCGAGACCCGCGGCGGAGGACGCGGCGTGCAGGCGCTGGGTGACGATCCCCAGCGAGTCGCCCGGGACGTAGCGCATGACGTAGAAAAACCGCTCGTTGTTCAGTTCGTGCTCGAGCACCAGGCCGAGCTTCTTGGCGGCGGCCAGGGCGTGGTTCTCGCGGACGATCTGGGGCAGGCTGGAGCCCTGTGCGAGGGAGAAGCTCTTGATGACCACGTCGCCGACAGGACCAATGGCCTGGCGGGCGAAGGCCTGGAGCTTGCGTTCGTCAGGGCGGGCGACGTAGAGCTTGGCCCCGCTGCCGCCGCCGGGGAGGGTGCCGATCACCTGGTAGCCCGGGAACTGCCCGCCGCGCCCGGCGGAGGCGGGCGTTCCGCGGGAGGGGGCGGCCATGTTGATCTGCATGGCCTCGCGGCGCATCTCCGCGGCGGTTCCCGGCGGGGCGTTGGCGATGGCCTGCGGCAGGCGTTCTTCGAGG